>CAZRFU010000041.1:0-48204 GCA_964599475.1 uncultured Thermoanaerobaculia bacterium | reverse complement strand
GGAGCGCCAAGGCGTGAGGTCGTGTGCGCAGCGGCGTCGCGCGTCGCGCAGTCTCGAGCGCCGCGCTGACCACCGACGATCCGGCGCGCGCGCGTGCAGCGAGGCCACTCGGTCGGAAACCACTGAGCCGAGCGGAGCGGAGCGCACGACTTCACGGCCAAGCGGAGGCGAGCCGCTGACGGTGCGCTTCTCGAGCTTCGGGTACCGCTGTCGTGCACGATCAGGCCGGGAAAGACACACGGTGCGTAGAGCTGCTCAAGTATCGCGATTTGTCAACCGTTTGCGCGGGATGCCACCAGGAATGTCGCAAGACGTGTGACATCTGGCGGGGTAAGCGACTAAGGGACTTCGGAAGCGATCCGGGAGTCCCTCAGTCCCTTGGTCCCTCAGTCCCTTCCCCCGCCGCCTCCGCATCGAGCCCGTACGCCGAATCCGCGTACAACCGATCGAACCGATCCGCAAACTTCGTCTCGATCTCCTTGCGGCGCATCTTCATGGTCGGGGTGAGCTCCCCTTCCTCGAGCGAGAAGTCGCGTTCGAGCACCAGGAAGCGCCGTACCCGCTCGACCCGTGCGAGCTCGCGGTTTCCGCGCCGGACCGGTTCGACGAAGAGCTCGAGAAAACGTGGATCGGCGACGACTTTGGCCATCGCTGCGGCAAGGCCGGCGCTGCGCGACTGCGGATCGGCGAGGAGCTCGGCGCGCCGTGCCGCGGCCTCCTCGGCAGGCAGAACCCCGTTGGCCGCTCCCCAGTCGAGGGTGTCGAGTGGACTCGGAGCGATCATCGCCGAGATGTAGGCACGACGATCGCCGTGCACGTGGATCTGTGAGATCAGTGGGCTTTGGGCCTTGATCGCCCGTTCGACGTTGGCGGGGGCGATGTTCTTGCCACCGGCGGTGACGATCAGGTGTTTCTTGCGGTCGGTGATGCGCAGGTAGCCGTCGGCGTCGATCTCGCCGATGTCGCCGGTGTGCAACCAGCCGCCGTCGAGGGCCTCGGCGCTCGCCTCGGGCTGGCGGTAGTACCCCTGGAACACCAGCGGCCCCCGCAGCAAGACCTCACCGTCGTGGGCGATCTCGACCTCGAGGGTTGGGACCGCCCGACCGACCGAGCCCAGCCGCACCGCGGTGGGTGTGTTGATGTGGGTGACCACCGTCGCCTCGGTCATGCCGTAGGCCTCGAGCAGGGGCAGACCGATGGCCCAGAAGAACTCCAGCACGTCGAGGGAAATCGGCGCCGCGCCGACGATGCACAGCCGCACCCGCCCTCCCATCACCGCGCGAATCTTGGACAACACCAGGCGATCCGCGAGGAGGTGGCGCAGCGCCAGGCCCAACCCCACCGTTTGCCCTGCCATCAAGCACTTCGCGTGCTCCCACCCGACCGCCTCAGCCCACGCAAACAGCCGCTGTCGCACCGGCGGCGCCGCCGCAACCTTGGCCCGCACCGCCGCATGGATCTTCTCGTAGATCCGCGGCACCGAACCGAAAATGGTCGGGCGAACCTCGCCGAGCTCGGCGGCGACACTGCCGATGCTGCTGGCGTAGGCTGCGGCGATGCCGAGATCCACGCGCATGAAGAAGCTCATGATCCGCTCGGTGGCGTGCGCCATCGGCAAGAACGAGATCATCAGGTCATCCGCGCGCAACTCCAGCACCAGCGGTACATTGCGCAGGAAGGTGAGCAGGTTGCCGTGGCTGATCATGGCACCTTTGGGCGCACCGGTGGTCCCGGAGGTGTAGATCAGGATCGCCGTTGCGGCGGCCTCGACACCGGCAAATCGCCGCTCCATCTCAGCTTCGTCGAACGGCACGAGGCGCTCCCCGGCGACCTCGACCACCCGCGAGTCCCGCCCGGCCAACGCGGTGTGGATCTCCGGGCTCCAGCCGACCAGCGCCACCAGACCATCGACCCCTTCGGCCGCCGCCACCGCGGTGTCGATCTCGTCGAGTGCGCCGATCACCAACACCTTGGCGCCGCTGTGATCGAGCAGGTACTGCACCTGCTCGGGCGTCTGCTTCGGGTAGATCCCGAGCGTGACCAAACCCGCTAGATGCGCCCCAAGCTCATAGACGGCGTAGGGCAGCCGAGTAGGCCCGAGAATCGCCACCCGATCTCCAGCCGCGAGACCCAGGCCATCATAGAAACCGGCGACCGCACGAGCCTGCTCGTAAAGCTCGGACCACGTCACCCGCCGCCACTCGCCCTCGGTCTTGTCGAGGCAGGCCAGCGCATCGGGCGTGGCCTGCGCTCGCAGCCGAAACACCTCGCCGAAGCACCGTGCTGCACCCGACACCGGTTGCGCCAGACCAGCGGGCCCGTTTCCGTGAGGCTTCGTCATCGCCGCCCTCCTCGATGGTTGGCGGGATCCTAGCAGCAGGGGGTGCCCGCCAACCCGCCTCGGTACGCCGGCCGCCATGCACCCCCTCGGTTGCCGATGAGATCGTCTAATCCCGGATCCCTACCAGGACGGCGCCGGACATGCTTTCGAGCTGGGCAGCGACAGCCGTGCGGAGGGGGGGATCCAGCATCTCGAGCGGGTCGCAGAGAACCAGAAAATCCGGGTCGCGCAGGACGGCACGGGCCAGCACGATACGCGCGCGCTCACCTTCGGACACCCCCCTTCCACCCTCGCCGATCCGCAGGCTCAACCCCTCGTCGGTGAGCGCCACGGCGTCGAGCTCGAAAGCCCGACAGATCGCCTCCGCCCGCTCGAGGTCGGCCGGTCCGGGCGGCCACCGGCATCCGGCGAGGAGGTTCCACGCAAGGGTACCGGCGAAGATCGTGTCCTCTCCTCGGATCAGGCCAACTCGTCGGGTCCAAGCAGCCTGGCCAATCAGCTCGCGTGGAACGCCGTCGAGCCGAGGCGACCTCGGCGACCCAACCGCACCCTGACGCGCGGCCTGCCCAACCCAGCCGAGCGACTCGAGAGCTGCCCCACACTGCACCCTGGCTCCACGTGCCACCGCCACGGTCGTTCGTGCCTGGTCACCACCGATCTCGAGCTCCAAACGGCCGACCGGCCGGGCTGGCACGAGCACGGGAACCGTCTCGGGCCGGGGCCGGGCCGGATCTGTCGGAATGTCGACCAGGGCGCCGAGGCGGCGCAGCGCCGCACGCGCGTCGGCAAAGGCACTCGCAGCCCCGCCCAGGCGGCCGACAGCCGAGCCGGCGAGGAGCAGTCCACCGATTGCGACGGCCACCTGCGCGGCCGGCACACCGGCGAGTGTTGCCGGAAGCAGGCCCAGCAGGCCGACCACCAGCAGCACCCGCACCGGAACGATCGTCACGAACAGGGCCATGCGATCGACACCCTGGGCCGCGCGAGCGTACCGATCGAGAGCCTCTTCCTCGCGCTGTCGCATCGGTTCGGAGTCGCCGAAGACGAGACGGGTACGGTGCCCTGAAAGGAGATCGAGCATCCGCCGGGTCACTGCGACGCGGCCGATCGACCAATCCTCGGTCGCGCGCACCAGACCCGGAACGGCGGCCAGAAGGATCACAGCCGCGAGCCCCATCGCCATCCACCCGCCGAGTGGAGCGGCGCCGAAGGCCACAACCGTGGCGGCAGCCAGAAACTCGATCGTCCCGAGGGCACCCCCGAGCGCAGCGTCATGACCGGCTTCCTCGACGTGCTCGATCTCCGCCAGCCCCCCTGCCAGCGCGCCGTCTTCGATCCGCGGTCGGCGGTGGTCGAGCAAGCCGTCCAGGACTCTGCGGCGCCATTTCTCGGCCAGACGCTGGAAAGCCACTGCTCGCGTCCAGGCGGCGCCGGTGCCGACCACAACTCGAAGTACCAACAACAAACCCCAACCCAGCAACCACCCGCCGCCGTCCGTGCCACGAAAGGCAAGGGCGCCAAGCAGCCACCAACCGGCAATGGCCATGGCGACGTCGGCGGCATCAGCTCCCACAGCGCTTGCGAGCCGTGCCACCGTTCGTCGCAACGGCCCCTCGCCGCGGGGGGTGAGTTGTACCACCGCGAGCGTCGGCACCGCTGCACGATCCCGTTGCCGCGCCAGGGCCTCTACGGCGCGTGCCTGGCGCCGCGGTGCGAGCCCCGCGAGGAGCGTCCTGGTCGCCGGATCGAGCTCAGACCGTTCCCCGTTGGGCCAGGACGCCAGCGTCTGGCGCGGAGTCCTTGCTCTCCGCTTCAAACCCGTGACCACGCCTGCTCGACTGTCGATCACCAGCACCGGTCCGCTGCGCAGCGCTCGCGCCAGGAGCCAACACAGCTCGTCCGGCGCGGGAGTGGTGATGCGCGCCTCGAAGCCGAGACTCGCCGCGGCTGCCTCGGCGCGCTCGATCGGCATCCCGTCTTGCTTCGGGATCGGCACGCCCCCCACCAGACTCGCCATAACCTCCTCGATGCGCTCGAGCGGTGCAGCGATCACGTCGGCGACCTCGCCGTGCGCGTTTCAAGTCCCGGCCACCTGGCGAAGGGGTGGGTGGCGGCCAAGGCTGTCGCAAACGCGCCGCCCTGGGAAGCGAGAACCTCGGGTGGTCCGAGCTCGAGTATTTCCCCTCCAGCAATCACGGCGACCAGATCCGCTTCGAGAGCGGCGTCGAGATCATGAGTTGCATGGATCACCGTAGCCCGCGGCGCCCTCGCGCGCAGGGCCGCATGAAGGCTGCGGCGCTCCTCCTGCGGGATGCCCCGGTAGGGCTCGTCGAGAGCGAGGAAGCGAGCACCGCTCGGCCCCGCACCGAAAGCAAGCCGTACCTTGCGCAACACCTCCGAGGGCAGCTCCGACGGGAGTCTGGCGAGGCACTCCCCCGACAGGCCCTCCAGGTCAGCAAAGGTCAGGCGCTCTTCGAAAGGACTCGCCGAGGTCTGCGGACGGGTCTCGTCTCTGCGGCAGGAGGGACACCCGGCACCAAGGACGAGCTCGCCGACGGGAGCCTCCGGCAGCGCCGAGGCGCCGTCGATCCAGCCGCAGTTGTGTCTCAGCTGCGCGGGATTGACCCTCGGAGCTCCGTCGACCAGGACTACACCCGCCGATTCGGTGTGCAGTCCGAGCAACAACCGCACCAGCGTCGACTTTCCGGCTCCAGACGGGCCGACGAGTGCCACCTCGCTGCCTGCCGGGATCTCGAGGTCGATGCTCCGGAGCGCCTCGACTCCTCCAAGGCGAACCGAAACTCCAGCCAGCTCGAGATGGGGTCCGGCCTCGGTAGTCGTCACCGACTGATCCGCACGCGGCTCGAGCTCCACTTCGGTGAGCTCCGCCAGGCGGCGGCCGACGGTCTCCACCCCCGCTCGATCCGCCGCACAGCTCACCAGCTCCGCGCCCAGGTCGGGGATTCGCAGGGCCCACCAGCCGACCACGAGGAGCGCCGAAGCCTCGCTGCTGGCGAGTGCTGCCAGCGCCGCCGCCGCACCGCCGATCGCAATCGCGCCCTGCCACGTGCCACGGAACCGAACCCGCCGCAGGGCGGACTGAGTCCAGCGCTCGAGAGCCATCTCGTGCTCGGCTCGCAGTGCGGCACCCAGGCCCTGGTCCCGCGCTGCCGCGTGCCCGCGCGCAGCGTCGACCGAGAGGGTTGCCAGGCGCGCGCCGGCTTCGCGCCACGACACTTCCACTGAAGCCAGCGACCGGCGCGCAGCCATTGGCAGCGCCAGCGCCAGGATCGCACCGATCGCCGCCGGCAGGGCCGCGGCAGGGGCCAACACCAGCAGCCCAACGACGATCGCCGCGAGCTCGGCACCTGCCCGAATCACACCACCGAAGGCATGTGGCCCGTGTCGCACGGCCACCGCCGCGTGGACGCGGTCTGCCAGATCGGCGTGCGCGCGCGAGGCCACCGCCTGGTCGGGGATTCGCGGCAAGCGCTCCGCCAGCTCCAGCCGCAACGCCAGCTCGTCTCGACGGCCCGCCCGAAAGGCCCGCGCGAGCGCGCACCCCTCGAGACCACCCGAGACCACGACCACCAAGGCCACGGCGATCAACGCGGCAGCGGCAACTAAGCGTCCCCCCTCGACCCCACTGGCGAGCGCCGCCAAACCGAACCCCTCCGCCGCCACCAGCAGGCCGGACACGCCGGCCGCGGCAGCAACGCCGTGCGCGTCACGGAAGCGGCGCTTGGGCACTGGTTCGTCTCCATCCCCCCGAGTCGGATCATGCCCCGGGGCCACATCGCCGAATCGCAGCAGCAATGCCCCCCGCAACCGCACCGTGCCCGAGCCGGTGGGCAGCGCGCTCCACCACCGCTCGGCGAGCACGGTGGTCGGATCGGCAGCGCCGGCGACTTCCTCGCAGAGGGCTGGAAGCCGCTCGCCGACCTCGCGTCGACGAAGAGCGCCTGCCGCCACCAGCGACGCCGCCAAACGCGCCACGGCATCGAGCACCGCCAGCCCGCCGGGGCTCGGGTCCGCGAGCGCGATACGAATGCGCTCGTCCACGGCGTCTCGGCTCAGGCCGATCGCCCGCAGACGTCGCGCCAGCGAGCTCAGATTCTCCTGAGTTGCGGCCCATTCGCGCCACAGCGAGGCGGGCACCGGGTGATCATGGACGAACAAGCGACGATCGAGCTCTCCGCGAGACCAGAGCCCCACCCCACTGGCTGGGTCCATGACGATGATCCACCCGGCGACCTTGCGCCACAGCAACACGTAGTGCGTTCGCCCGTCCGGCAGCGCCACCACGGCGATCGCCGGCAAGGGGCTGGAGCCGTCGAGCACCGCCTCGACCGGAACCATCACCTGCTCGGCAGCGAGGCCGAGCTCGGTTGCGACCCGCTCGAGGTCCCCGATCCCCGTCCCCTCGGCATCGCTGCCCAGAAGCCGTCGCAACTCGCTCGTGGGCACACTCGATCCCATTCCACGCAGCGCACTCGCCAGCGCTGCGGGACCGCAGTCCGCCCCTCCAAGTTGGAGCACCTCGGGAGGGAGAAACGCCACCCCCACCGCCGTCGTCAACCCCGCAGCGACGCGATCAGCGCTGTCAGCAGCGGTGCGCGGCGGACCTCGACCTCGACGCGGACCGGCGTCGTCGCTCCGAGTTGCTCATCCGACTGGAGGCGGAGCTCGACCGGGATCAACCCATCGGCTTCGACCAGACCCACGGCGAGAACCCGCGCCGGCAGCATCCGCGCCGATCCCTGTGACGACCCCGCGACCGTGCGCACCAGGGCAGTCTGATTCGCTTTCAACACTCCGGCGTGGCGGGCCTCGATCCGGGCGAGAACAACTTCCTCCGAGTGCTGCGGCACGATCACCGCGACGGTCGCACCGGCTTCGAGCTGGCTTCCGGGCCGGGCCGCAACGAGGCTCCCGATCGTCCCAGACACCGGAGCTCTCACCCTTCGGGCGTCAGCTTCATGCCGCAAGTGGTCGACACGCTCCTCGGCGTCGCTGAGCTGCCTGCTCAACTCCGCGGCCAGTCCGGCAAAGCTCTCCCTGCGGGCAGCGAGGTGGCGCTGCGCTGCGGCCAGGGTCTCCGCAGCGCGCGCAGCAGCGAGCTCGGCGATAGCAGCACCGCTGTCCGCTCTGGCGGCTTCGGCTTCACGCCGCAGCAGCTCGTCGCTCGAGACCAAGCCCATCTCCACCAACCGCAAGCCCTGCTCGTAGTGACGTCCGGCAAAGCCCGCCGCAAGGCGCTCTCCTCGAGCCTTTTCGGTCGCGCTGGTCAGCTCGAGCCGCGCCGCGGCGACCTCGGCACGCAACTGCGCGAGCTCTTCCGCCCCTTCGCGATCGCTCGCCGCGTTGCGCGCTCGTAGGTGGGCCACGACCGCCTCGGCAGCGGCAACCTCTGCTGTGTGGTGCTCCGCTTCGAGCTCGACGAGAACCTCTCCGGCATCAACGGTGTCGCCCAGACTCACGTGGACCCTCGCGACCCTCCCTGCCACGTCGGTTCCAACCGGGTGCACGCGCTCCTCAGGAGCAACAGCAGCGGCGGCGCTCGCCACCCTGACAGGCAACGGCATCCACGAGGCCCATGCACACCATGCGCCCGCCGCGACGAGGAAACAGACGAAGAGGAGCCGGTCGCCGGTCTCCTCTTCATCACGGAGCAGCTTCAGCGAGCGGGGCGACGACATTCCTCACAGCCCCAATCGCTGGCGAGACTACCTGTTCGGAACGTGCGACCCTCTCCAGGTCTTCCGGTGGGGCTTGCCGTTGCCGGCACCACATCCACAGCCCGGCGCGACTCCGCTCTTGACATCGGTCGAAACCTTCATGAGCTCCTCCTCTGGTGAGGTTTGCAGTATGCCGCGCGCCTGGCATCCTGTCAAGGACAGGGCCCAACCCTTCGCCAAGGCCTTGGCTTGCGGCCCAGAGTACATCGAAGCACCGGGAGCCCCGAGCCGAGCAGAGCAGCTGCTCCATCTCGATCAGCACCCTTGACGAGAATGGATTCTCAATAATAGAGTGCCAACGATGTCGTTGCCGTCCCCGCTACGCACCGGACTTGCCCTCCTCCTGCTGTGCTCGGCAGTCGTGCTCGGCGCGATTGGCCACGACCACGATGCGGCACACGAGCAAGCGGAGTGTGCGGCGTGTGTACTCGCCAGCCACGGCCACGCAACGACCGCCGCAGCGGTCGAGATTGCTGTTGCACCGGTCTCGGCCGAGGTCGTTCGGGTTGCCGCAGCCGCCCCGCTCCTGCCGCCGGTTTCGCCTTCGGTCGCCCCCCGCGGCCCTCCTGCCGCCTGATCTCGAACTTCTCGGTCCGCACTGGACGAACCTCGAGATCATTGGGGGAGCTCGCGCTCTCCCGCGTGCCCGAGCACCACAAGGGAGCACCATGGATCGCCTTCCCGTCACCGTCCTGTCCGGCTTTCTCGGAGCCGGAAAGACCTCGGTCCTCGCGTCTTTGCTCGCCCAGCGGGGCGGCAAGCGACTGGCCGTCATCGTCAACGATCTGGCCGACCTGAATGTCGACGCGGCCCTGATTGCGGAGACCGGCCGCTTCGAACATCGCCGGGAGCAGCTCGTCGAGCTCAGCAACGGCTGCATCTGTTGCACGCTGCGCGAGGACCTCCTCGAAGAGCTTGCGCGTCTGGCCCGCAGCGGTCGATTCGACGCCGTGATCGTCGAGTCCACCGGCATCTCCGAGCCCCTTCCGGTTGCGGTTACCTTCGCCTTCGAGGACGCCTTCGGCGTGCGCCTCGAAGAGCTGGCGCGCCTCGACGCGATGGTCACGGTGGTCGACGCGGGCGCCTTCCTCGACGACCTGATCGCCGCCGAAGATCTGGCTGATCGAGCGCTCGCGGTCGACGAAGAGGACGACCGTACGATCGCAGACCTGCTGATCGATCAGGTCGAGTTTGCCGACATTCTCATCCTCAACAAGGTCGACTGCGCGACGGACATGGAGCTCGCCCGGTTGGGGGCGGTGCTCAATCGCCTCAACCCACGTGCACGCCAGGTCCGCGCCCTCCACGGCAAGGTCGACGCCAACGTCATCTTGGGCGTGCGGCTCTTCGACATGGAAGCCGCGTCGAGCTCCGCGGGCTGGGCCTGCGAGCTCACTGGTGTCCACGTCCCCGAAACCGAAGAGTACGGAATCCGCAGCTTCGTCTACCGAGCTCGGCGCCCGTTTCACCCCGACCGCTTTCGCGCGTTTGCCGAGCGCACCTGGCATGGGCTGTTGCGCTCCAAGGGCTTCGTGTGGCTCGCCAACTACCCGGACATCGCTCTGCTCTGGTCGGTTGCCGGAGGCTCCTGCCGGCTCGAGCCGGGTGCGCGCTGGTGGGCCGGTGTCGACCCAGCTGCTTGGCCGACGGACCCGGAGGACCGCCGCGAGATCTTCGACAGATGGAGCGAGCCGTTCGGCGATCGGCAGCAGGAGCTGGTGTTCATCGGCATGGGTCTGAGCGAGGAGAAGATCCGCCTCGAGCTCGATCTGTGCCTGCTCGACGATGGCGAGCTTGCCCTCGGCCTCTCCTCGTGGAAGCGCTGGTCCGATCCCTGGCACCTCGGCCCCATCGACCGGGTGGCGTGACCATGCCTACCAGACCACGGGCGGCAAATGTTGCCCCGCTCGAGTGGGTGATCGTCGGCGGTGGCATTCATGGAACGCTGCTCTCGAGAGGCCTGCTCCAAGCCGGGTGGCAACGCGACGCGCTGCGGGTCGTGGATCCGTGGACCACTCCCCTCGCACGCTGGCGGGAGTGCACGGATGCAACCGGGATGGAGTACCTGCGCTCCCCGGGCGTGCACCACCTCGATCGGGCTCCCGGCGCCCTGACCGAGCTCGCCCGGGCCTGCCGCCGCCACACCGCGAACCGTACCCGTCCGGCGCTCTTGGGAACCTACCAACGTCCGTCGCTCGAGCTCTTCGGTTGCCACGTCGACCACGTCGTCGCACGCGACCGGCTCGAAGAAGTCCGCCTCCAAGCCTCCGCTACCGGCCTCGCTCGCAACCGCATCGGATGGCGAGTCGAGACCACCAGCGGCGACCTCGTGGCCAAACGCGTCATCCTGGCGATGGGCACCGGTGATCAGCCGGTCTGGCCATCGTGGGCGCTTCCGCTGGCGGCGTCGGGGTCGATCCGCCACATCTTCGCGAGTGGCTTTCGACGCGAGTCGATCGGCCCCGGGCGAGTTGCCGTCATCGGCGCCGGCATCAGTGCCCTCCAGACCGCAACCACCCTGGCGGCGCAGCGGCCCGGCGAGGTCGTCGTCGTCAGCCGGCATCCCCTGCGGGAACACCGCTTCGACAGCGATCCCTGCTGGCTCGGGCCGAAGTGCCTGGCCGACTTCGCACGGATTTCGAGCTCCGATCTTCGTCGCGCCGCGATCCAGTCAGCACGGCACCGCGGCAGTGCACCCGCGGATGTCATCGCTCCTTTCCGCACTGCTGTCACACGCGGCGAGATCGAACTGTGCCATGGCGAGGTCGAGGCTGCGACGCCGTCGCCGAGCGGTGCGCCGCGCGCCCGACCGCGCATCGCGCTGTGCCTCGGCAACGACACGACACTTTCGGTCGATCAGGTGCTCTTGGCAACCGGCTTCGAGCGACGCCGCCCCGGCGCGTGGCTCGACCGAGCGATCGACGAGCTCGGCCTCACGGTCGCCTCGTGTGGCTACCCGGTCGTAGGACCTTCCCTGCAATGGACCCGCAACCTCTACACCACCGGCCCCCTCGCAGAGCTCGAGCTCGGCCCGGCTGCCCGCAACATCGCCGGGGCCCGGATGGCCGAGCACCGGATCGCTGCCACTGCAGCCTGAAGAAAGAACACCATCCATGCGCACCTTCTGGTTCGCCCTCCTCCTCACCCTCACTGCCGCTGTGCCAACCGTCGCCGCCGCTGCGGGACCACCGCCGGACTCGGTCACCGACGACACCCCCAAAAGAACCACGGTCGAAGACGAGGTCGTGGTGGTTGCCAACCGCAGTGCCACTGCCCTTGCCGAAGTGCCCGCGAGCGTCAGCGTGCTCGACATGGAGAAGCTCGAAAAAAGGGGCTTTACCGTGGGGGCAGACGAGCTCCGCGGCGAGCCCGGGATTTACTTCCGCCGCGGCGAAGGAGACAACGACGACTTTCTCTTCATCAACATCCGCGGCGTGGTGGGCAACCACGGCAACGACACCTTCCTGGCGCTGGTCGACGGCGTCCCTTTCGTTGGACCTGACGAAGAGGTCCTGATGACCGAAGTCCCATACGCGGCGGTCGAAGCCGTGGAGATCGTCCGCGGCCCGGTGTCGGCCCTGTACGGACGAGGAGGCATCGCCGGCGCAATCAACTACCGGCTGGTTGCCGGCCCCTACCAGCCACGGCTGACCCTTGCCTTGGGCTCCGACGACTACCAAAACCTGCGCGGAGCCTGGGGCAGCAGCGGCTCGAAGGCCCAGGTTTTCCTCGCGCTCGACGCGCAGCGCGCCGATGGCTGGCGCGAGCAGAACGAGCAGGAGCGATTGAATCTGTTCGGGCGCCTGGTGGGCCAGCTCGGAGCATCGACCTCACTTGCCGCCACCGTGAACTTCCTCGACCGCGAATACGACACCGGCAGCGTCATCCCCACCTTCGCCGACGGCGAGCCCATCGAGGTCCGCGGTGGGCGTGAAGGTTTCATCGGGTCGCGCGACACAGGGGCCGATCAGCGTTCGACCATGGTCGCCCTGCGCCTCGACCACCAAGTCCACGCCGACCTTGGCCTCGAGCTGACCACTCACTGGCGCCAAGCCGACTCGAGCAATCAACTCGACTTCTTCGACAGCTTCGCAACCGATCCGGCCGCGGGACTTCTGGTCGTCAACGGCTTCGATTCGCAGAGCGACACCTCCACGCTGTTTGCCGAAGCGGTGACGCGCCTGCAACACGGCAACGCCCTGTCGACCTTCGGCGTCAGCGCCGAACGCTCGACCCTCGACGACGCCGACTTCTGGACCGGCCAGTTCGGGTTCACCTTCGAGTGTGGCTTTGCCTTCTTCGAGATCCGCATCGACGCCAGCACCGGCGAGATCCTCAACCGCAACCATCCCTGTTGGGTCGAGCGCCTGCCGCGACTCGACGGTGACACCACCAACACCTTCTTCGGAGGATTCGGACAAACCGAGTGGAAGATCGGTTCCGATTGGACCCTGGCGGCCGGCCTGCGGTGGGATTCCTTCGACCGTCGCACCGAGCTCGTCACCGGCACCCCACTGACCGAACGGGAGCGTGTCGACGCCAGCGAAAGTGCTTTCAGCCCCAAACTTTCGCTCAGCCGCCGGGTCGGCGATCGCCACCTCCTCTATGCCAGCTACGGCCGCGGCTTCTCGTCCAACTTCGGCCCGGTCTGGCAGTGGGACCCGAGCCAATACGCCCGCGACGTCAAGCCGACCACCCTCGACAGCGTCGAGGTTGGCGCCAAGGGTCGCAGTCGCGATGGCCGGCTCACCTGGTCCACGGCGTTGTTCGCCCTCGAACAACGCGATCGACTGCTGTTCACCGCCAATCCCGCCGCCGAGACCGATTTCACGGCACCGGGGACCCTCGCCACGACCGGCCAACGCTACCGTTCGGTAGGCCTCGAGTTGTGGGCCAACTGGCAGGTGAGCGGGTCCACTCGCCTCGACCTGTCCGGCAGCCACATCGAGCCCGAGTGGACCGAGCTGATCATCGACACTTTTGCCGGGCCCATCGATCGCTCCGGCACCGAACCGACGGGTGTACCCCACACGATCTTCCAGGTCGCCGTGGACCAACAGCTCGGCTCGAAGGTCGATGGTCGAGTGTGGTGGGAGTACTACGGCGACTACTTCATCACCCAGGACAACCGCTTTCGCGGCGGCCAATACGACCTGCTCAACCTCTCCCTGTCGTGGCGCGACCCGCTGCCGTGGGTGGAAGCGCTCGACTTCTCGGTGACCAACGCGCTCGATCACGAGTACGACTACATCTTCGGCGGGACCGCCGCCAGCGTCTCGACACGGGTCCCGGGTGTCCCCCGCCAACTGCGCCTGACCGCCCGCCTCGGGCTCGGAGGAACCAGCCGATGATCCGTGCCACCGTCCTGACCAAACAGTTCGGCGAGGTCGTTGCCCTCGATCGCCTCGATCTCGAGGTCGCTGCGGGGGAAGTCGTCGCCCTGCTCGGCGCCAACGGTGCGGGCAAGACCACAACGATCTACTGCCTCTTGGGTTTCCTCGCGCCGGACTCGGGGACCGCGACGGTCGATGGGATCGACACCCAGCGTGACCCTCGTGCCGTGCGCCAGCGCACCGCCTTCATTCCGGAGAACGTGGGCCTTCACGACTACCTATCCGCGGTCGAGAACCTGCAGCACTTCGCTGCCCTTTCCGGCCAGGATCTCGACACGACCAGCACCCTCGCAGCCCTCGAGGCTGCCGGCCTGCCGGCTGCCACGGCGCATCGTCGGGTTGCCACCTACTCCAAGGGCATGCGACAGAAGGTGGCGATCGCAACCGCGTTCGCCAAACAGGCCAAGGTCTACCTGCTCGACGAACCAACCTCGGGCCTCGATCCCGAAGCCAGCAACGATCTGATGCAAACGCTGCGCTCGGCCGCGAGTACTCGTGGCGCGGCGGTGTTGATGGCTACCCACGACCTTTTCCGCGCCAAGGAGGTCGCCGACCGGATCGGGATCATGCGTGCGGGAGTGCTGGTGGCGATGCTCCGAGCTTCGGAAATCGCGGCTCCGGAGCTGGAGCGTCTCTACTTGGAGCACATGCGATGAGCCGGCCGCGTGCTTGGCGCACGATCGCCCGCACCACTCTGCACGAGCTCCTGCGGGATCGACGTCTGACGGTTCTGGCTCTGGCCCTGGTCGTGATCGGGCTGGCTGCGCTGGCGACCAGCGCCATCGAGGTGCAGGCACGATCTCGCGCCATCGCTGCGGCCCACGCTGCGGATGAGGCCGCCTGGATTGATCAGGGCCCGAAGAGCCCTCACTCCGCGGCTC
This sequence comes from uncultured Thermoanaerobaculia bacterium, assembly GCA_964599475.1. Classification (GTDB taxonomy): domain Bacteria; phylum Acidobacteriota; class Thermoanaerobaculia; order Multivoradales; family CAZRFU01; genus CAZRFU01. The sequence continues at coordinate 33,851 of CAZRFU010000041.1, read as the reverse complement.
ACTTCGGCCGTATGGTCTATCGACCGACGCCGCCACTCGCGTGGCTCGAACGCGGCCTGGACGCGTACCTCGGGACCGTGGTGTGGCTCGAGGCGCACTGGTACAACCCGTTCCAACTGCGCCCTGCCGAGGAGCGACCGCCGAGCCTTCACGGCACCGACGGCGGACTCGGCTGGATCCTGCAGGTGGTGGTGGCACTGCCCGTGCTGATCCTCTCCGTGGTCACCATCGGTCGTCAGCGGGAGCGCGGGATCGCGGCCCTGACCGCCAGCCAGGGTGTTCCCCCGGCGCAGTTCGTCGGTGGTGTAGCTGCCGGCGTGGCGGGCGGGGCGATCCTCTCGGCGCTGCCGCTGTTGGTCGGCGCGGCGGGATTCGCCCTATGGCTCGAGCCGAGTCTCGACACCGGCCTGCGATTGCTGGTGTTTCTCGGCGTTCACGTGGTGTGGTTGGTCCTGCTGGCGATGCTCGGTGTGACCATCGGCAGTTTCGTCGACTCGACCCAACGCGCCGTCGGCGTCGCCTTTGCGGCGTGGGTGACGTGGTGCCTGTTGATTCCCCGTTTCGCCAGCGAGGTCGCCGAGTTGCGGGCTCCCACGCCTCATCCGCGCGCCTTCTACGGGGCCATTGCCGAGGATCAGTCGCAGGGCATCAACGGCCACGCACCCGCCGACGAGCGCCGTGTGGCACTGGAGCGACAAGTCCTCGAGCAATACGGCGTCGAAAGTACCGACCAACTCCCAGTGTCGTTTGCCGGAATCGCCTTGCAAGCCTCCGAAGAGTACGGCGACCAGGTCTTCGATCGCCACTTCGGTGCTCTGTGGGCGGCCTGGCAACAACAACAGAACATCCAACGGTGGTCCGGCCTGCTATCGCCGATGACAGCCGTTCGGTCTCTGTCGATGGCGATCTCGGGCACCGATGTCACCCATCACCGTCTCTTTGCCGAGGCCGCCGAGGCCCACCGGCGTGAGCTGGTCGCCTTCCTCAACGGCGACATGATCAACAACGCCGTCGGGCGAGACTTCGAGTACCTCGCGGACACATCGCTGTGGGAACGCTCCCCGACCTTTTCGTGGCGCACACCGTCCATCGTCGAGTCGTTGCGCTCCGGCGCTGCTGCTGTCGCCATCCTCCTCGGTTGGGCGATCGGCGCGATCTTCCTGCTTCGCCGAAGTGCGAGCGTGTTCGAACGCCAGACTCTCGGGAGAAAGCCATGACCCGCCTTTCGGTCCTTGCTCGACATGAGCTGACGCGCCTGCGCCGCCGCGGCGTACTGCGATGGCTCCTGAGCCTGACGGTCGTTTGTTCCGCCGTGGTCACAGTCAGTGGCCGGATGGTGCTCGCCAAAGCGCAGAACGACGAGAGCACCGTCCGCAGCGGTACTGAGGCGGCCTGGGAGCGGCTCGAAGGTGCGGTGGCAGCGGGCGAGACCATCGGATTCGGCGGCAATGCCGGCCAGGTCCGAACCACCTTGGTCCTGCCGACGCCAATCTTGCTGGACTTTGCCGGCGGCCGTTGGGATCTGCTGCCGCGCACAGCCGATCTCGCGGTGTGGAACCGCAGTGATCACCTCTTCGGGTGGTACCAACTCCAGAGCCCGTGGACGCTCGCCGTTGGCCGCTTCGATTGGGCCTTCTTCGTCGTGTGGATCGTGCCGCTGCTGGTGGTGGCTCTCGGCTTCGACATTCTCGCCGGCGACCGTCGCCAGGGTGTCCTCGCCTCGGCGGTGCTGCACGGTGCCGCGCCGGGCACGGTGCTGGCCGCCGCCTCGCTGGTGCGCCTGGGTCTGGTGGTCGCCGCGATCGTGGCTACGGCTGCCACGGTCCTGGTGGCAGGGGGCGCTGACACCGAGCGCCTTCGGGCGGTTGGCCCGTTGCTGCTGGTCGCCATCGCCTGGGCGGCGCTGTGGCAGGCGGTGGTCGCAGCGGTCGCGGCGCTCGGTCGTTCGCTCGAGGCGACCGCGGCGCTGCTGATCGCGATCTGGGCAACCGCGGTAGTTGGCATTCCGGCTTCGATCGATGCCATCGGCCGCGTGGCGCACCCGGTCGCCCCAGGCACCGAGCTGGCGGCCGCCCAACGGACTGCCGCCAGCGAGGCCACCAAGGCCCGCGCGGAGCTGCTGGCCCGCTACCTCCACGAACACCCAGAGCTCGGCAGCCCAGACGAGGTCGGTGGCTTCCTGCCCACCTACCTCGCCACCCAACTCGAGATCGAACGGCGGATCGCCCCGGTAGGCGCAGAGCTTGCGGCGGCCCGTGCTGAGCTGTCGACCTTCCGCAACCGCTCCCAGTGGGTCTCCCCTGCTTCGTTGGTGGCTGCGACCATCGAAGGAATCGTGGGCACCGATGGGGCGCTGCACCAATCGTTTGCCACCGACGCTCGAGCGCGACTGGCCCGTTGGCATGCGGAGCTGGCGCCACTGGTGATGGCCGGGCGAGAGCCAACGACAGCGGACCTGGCGAGGTTCTCGGCCCTCGCGGACGAGCCGCTCGTTTGCCCTCGAGTTTCTTGGTGGACGGCTGTTGCCTTGCTGGTTTCGCTCACCCTGGGGCTGGTGTTGTGGGCCAGGCGCAACGCCGCTTCGTATCCGGTGATCGAGCGTCGGGCGTGAACCGTCGTTTGGCTTTGGTGGCGGCGTTGAGCGCTGTGGTGCCGATCCCGGCTGTGCCCTCAGAGCAGCCGGCAGCTGCGGCGCTCGAAGCTCGCCGACTGTCGGCTCCGTTGACCCTGGACGGGCGCCTCGATGAGCCCGCGTGGCATGGCGTCCAGGCCGCGACGAGCTTCGAACAGATCATTCCGGACCAGGGTGGGGCGCCGGCCTGGCCGACCTCCGTGCGAGTGTTGTTCGACCAAGAGTTTCTCTACTTCGGCTTCGAGGTCGGCGACCAGCCCGGCCGCAGGCCCCGAGTCACCGACCTACGCCGCGATTTCGACTACGACGAGAGCGACTTGGTCGGCGTATTCCTCGACCCCTTCGGCGAGGGGCGGCTGGGATGGGGCTTTCAGGTAACCCCACTAGGCACCCTGCGGGATCTGCAGATAACGGACGGCGAACGCATCGATCAGAGCTGGGACGCACTCTGGGCCGCCCGCGTCGCCACCACCCCCTCCGGTTGGTCGGTCGAGATGGCGATTCCGTGGAAGTCGCTGCGGTACCCCGAAGCGACACTCCAGAGCTGGCGGGTGAACTTCCAGCGGCGACTGCGAGCCGACAACCAACTGGTCGGCTGGTCGCCCTGGCCTCGTTCGCTCAACCCCTACCGAACCGAGCTCGCCGGCACGGTGACCGGACTCGAGCCGCCACGCCCCTCGCGCAATCTGCGACTCACCCCGGCGGTGGTGGGCCGTGGTCGGGACGACGCAGACGGCTGGAGCAGCACCGCCGATCTTTCTGCCGACGTCAAGTGGGTGCCCCGTCCAGACCTGGTCCTGGACGCCACGATCAACACCGACTTCGCCGAAACCGAAGTCGACGAACAGGTCGTCAACCTCAATCGTTACTCGGTGTTCCTGCCCGAGAAGCGGTCCTTTTTCCTCGAAGCCGCAGGAGCCTTCGACCCCTCGGTCACCACCTGGATTCAGCCCTTCACCAGTCGTCGAATCGGGCTGGACCGCGATGGCACCCCCATCGACCTCGACGTCGGCGCGCGAGCAGTGTGGCAGTCCAGCCCCTGGAACCTCGCCTTCCTTGGGGCACGCACCGGGGCCGGGGCGAGCGCCGCCGCCTCCTCGATCGTGGTGCTGCGCGGTACCAGAAGCCTCGAGTCCGGCTCGATCGGCGCCATCGGCACCCTGCGGATCGACGAAACGAGCGATGGCCCGAGTGTCAGCAATGGTGTCGTGGGGGTCGATTGGTTGCTTCGCCGCGGCCGCTACTTCATGGTCGACACGCTGATCACGGCATCGAGCACCGAAGGTTCCGAATGGGCCCCCGCCGCTGCATTCTGGATTTCCTATCGCCCCCCAGGAGGGTACCTCGGCTGGCTGCAGTACCTCGTCAGCCCCGAATACGACCCGCGGGTTGGCTTTGTCGCTCGCCGCAACTTGATCCTCACCAGCCCCGCTGCAAGGCTCGATTGGCGCCCAGAGTGGAAGCCGGCCGCCGTTCGCAACTTCCAGCCCGCAATCACCGCCTACGTCTACCACTCGTGGGACGGCTTCGAGCTGCAGGACGCCGAGGTCACGATCACCCCGATCGACCTGCGCTTCAACAGCGGCGCGGTGCTCTCCGCCAGTGTCATTCCCACCTGGCAGGTGGTGGACGAACCCTTCGATCTCCTCGAGGGGATGACCATCGGCGCGGCCGAGTATCGCAGCACCCGTGCCCAGGTGAGCTTCAACACCAACCGCAGCCGCCCCTTCTTCGCCGCCGCCAGTGTCACCGACGGCGGCTTCTACGACGGCGACCTGCGCACTTCGCGGATCGAGGTGGGGACTCGGCCCACGCCCAAACTCACCTTCACCGCCTCGTGGTCGCACAACCGCCTGTCCGAGGTCGGCAACGTCAACGATCGCACCACCGATTTGTGGCGGGCCGAGGTCCGCGCCGCTCCCCACCCGAGGTTCGAGGCGGTCGCCGTATGGCAACGCAACACCGTTGCCGGTCTCGAGAGCTGGAACCTGCGGATGAGCTGGGAACCACGCCCGTTGACCCGAGTCATCCTGGTGCTCGACGAGATCAACGAGAAACGCGAGATCCTCACGGAGTCGCGCGGTCGGCGAGTCGCCCTCAAAGTGGCCATCCCATGGCAACTCTAAAGGTCTGGAAATGGATCGGTTGGCTCACCCTGTTCGGGCTCACGGTCTACTTTTTGGGGCGACCGGCGCTGGGGCCCCTGATCGGCGGGGATGAGTCCGGACCCTGGCCCAGTGTCGACGGCCGCGATCCGATCGCGATGGAGTGGTCGCTGCTGGCGTCCTGGCAGGAGGGTGACCCACCGCACAACGTCCTCGCGATGGACGGTCAGCTCGTTCGCATTCCCGGCTTCATCGTCCCCCTCGACGGCGAGCTCGATCGCAGCCGCAATCTGTTGCTGGTCCCCTACCTTGGGGCCTGCACCCACCTCCCGCCTCCGCCCGAGAACCAGATGATCGTGGTCCGCACCAAAAAGCCCGTGCGCCTCGACCTGTGGTCGTGGGAGCCGATCTGGATGGTCGGTTTCCTCAGCGTCGGTTGGGTCGACAGCACTTTCGGCGAGGCGGCCTATTCAATGCAAGGCATCACGACCAAACCCTGGAGCACCGACCCGTCGGTTCAACTCCACCAGGAGATGTAGACCATGTCCGAGTCCCTTTCCACCATCCCGGTCACCGTGCTCTCGGGTTTCCTCGGCGCGGGGAAGACCACCCTGCTGCGGCACGTCCTCAACAACCGCGAGGGTCGCCGGGTCGCTGTCATCGTCAACGACATGAGCGAGATCAATGTCGATGGAGACCTGGTCCGAGACGGCGTCGAGCTGTCGCGCACCGAAGAGAAGCTGATCGAGCTCTCCAACGGCTGCATCTGCTGCACCCTCCGTGACGATCTGATCGGCGAGCTCCGGCGCCTGGCCAACGAGGGCCGGTTCGACGCGGTGCTGATCGAGTCGACCGGAATCTCCGAACCGATGCCGGTCGCTGCGTCGTTTTTCATGCCAACCGGCGAAGGCGGGACCTTGTACGACAACTTCCGACTCGACGCGATGGTGACGGTAGTCGACGCCGGCAGCTTTCTCGACGAATACGCAAGCCGGGAAGACGTCGCCGAACGTGGACTCGCGACCGACGACACCGACCGGCGCATGATCGTCGATCTGCTGGTGGATCAGGTCGAGTTCGCGGACATCATCGTGATCAACAAGGTCGACCTGGCCCCGGACTCTCGACACCTCGAACGTTTGGCCAGTGTGCTGCGACAGCTCAACCGTCGTGCCGCCTTGGTCCCCGCGATCCTCGGTGAGGTCGAGGTATCGAGCATCCTCGACACGCGGCTGTTCGATCCCGAGCTCGCGACGACCGCGCCGGGTTGGTTCCAGGAGCTGCACGGCGGCCACACCCCCGAGACCGAGGAATACGGGATCTCGAGTTTCGTCTGGCGAGCGCGCCGTCCACTCCACCCTCGGCGCTTCTTCGAGCTGGTGCACCGAGGTCTCCCGGGGGTCATCCGTTCCAAGGGGCTGTTGTGGTTCGCCACCCGCATGGAGACGGCGGCCTCGTGGTCTCAGGCAGGGTCATCCCTGTCGATCGAACCCGCGGGTTGGTGGAAGGCGGCCCTCGCTCCCGGCAATCGACCCGCAAGTGGGTCCGATCGTTGGGAGGCTCCCTGGGGCGATCGACGGCAGGAGATCGCCATCATCGGGGTCGATCTGGACCGCCGAGAGGTGACGCAGCGACTCGAGGACTGCCTCCTCACCCAGGAGGAGCTTGGACTCGGGGTGCCCGGCTGGGCCAAGCTCCCCGATCCGCTGCCGCGGTGGCCACTGCCGTCGCCGCCGCCAGCCTCGGCGGAGGTCCGATGAGCTCGACTCCCACCAACCCAAGGCGAGGACATCCCCTCAGGATCGGGGCGGCAATCACGACCTGCCTCACCGCCCTCGGCGCGCTGAGCGCGCCGGCCGCCTTCCCCCACGTCCACGGCGGGGCCACCCTGACGCTGGTTGCCGACGAGCTCGAGGCCCGACTGGAGGTCGAGATTTCGGCCGAGGTGGTGCTCGGTCGCGAGGCCCCTCCCCGCAACGACGACGAGCGCGCAAAGGAGGCGGCAGCCCTGCGGGAGCTCGAGCGCAAGGCCGGGGCGCTCTTGGTGGTACCGACGGACTGCGCCTGGAGAAAAGTTGTGGCCACGGTCGAACGCCACGGTCACCACGCCGAGGTCGAGTTGGTTGGTGACCTCGAGTGCCGCGAGCCGCTGGGCGGACGGACGGTGGTGGTGGAACCCGCCGCTCTGCACGGACTGCACACGATGCGCGTGTCGATCATTGGCCCAACCGGTGCGCAGAGTGCCGCGCCCAAGAAGCGGTGGACGAGTGGCCCGCTCTGAGCCACTGATCGAGCTCGACGAAGTCGAAGTGTCGTGGACCGCGGGCGGCCCAATCGCGCTGGTGGTCCACGAGCTGGTCGTCGAACCGGGTGAACGGATCGTGGTCCACGGACCCAGCGGCGGCGGCAAGAGCACGCTGCTGAGCCTCTTGGCAGGGGTGCTGATTCCCCACCGCGGTCGCGCTCGGGTGTTGGGCCACGATCTGGGGCGCCTCTCGGCGAGTCGCCGCGACCGGCTCCGCGGCGAGAGGATGGGGATGGTGTTCCAAACCTTCCACCTCCTCGCCTTCTTGTCGACCCGCGACAACATCCTGCTCCCTTGCCGTCTGTTTGCGGCGCGACGACGTCGCCTCGGCTCGACCCCCCTGACCACCGCCGCCGAACACCTCGCCGACCGGCTCGGTATCGCCGAGGTCCTCGGCAAGGCCGTGGGCACCTTGTCGGTGGGGCAACAACAGCGGGTCGCAGCCGCACGGGCCCTGTTGGGCCAACCGGACCTGCTCCTGTGTGACGAACCCACCTCGTCCCTCGATCCCGAACACCGCGACCGGTTCCTCGACTGCCTCGATGCAACCGTCGCCGAACTTGGCACCAGCTTGTTGATCACCAGCCACGACCCTGCCGTGGCCGAGCGCTACCCGCGGCGCCTGGCGGTCCGCGATGGGGTGGTGACCGAGGACCAGCGATGAACCGGACGCTGCTCGCGCTCGCGCTGCGATCGGCCCTGTCGCGGAAGGGATCGACGGTGCTGACCGTGGCGTCGGTGACACTGGCGGCTTTCCTGCTCGTGGGCTTCGCCCTGCTCGGCTCGAGTATTCGACAGGCGTTTGCGGGTTCGGTTGGCAGCGTCGACCTGATCGTCGGTCCACCAGCCGGCGAGCTCGAGCTCCTCCTCGCGACCGTGTTCGGCATCGGCACACCGGCCGGCACGGTGCCGGCTGCAGTGTGGGAGCCGCTCGAGGCGCACGACGATGTCGAGTGGGCGATCCCCTGGTCTCTCGGCGACTCCTACCGTGGTTGGAGGGTCGTCGGGACCACCGAGGCACTGCTCGAGGCACCTCTGGATCGTGAAGGCGAACCGCTGGTCCTCGCGACCGGCCGGATCTTCTCGCAGCCGCTTGAGGTGGTCGCCGGTTCGGCGGCAGCGCGGGAGCTCCATCTCGAGCTGGGCCGGCGCATCGCCGTCAGCCACGGCATGGGGGCGAGTCCATTTGACCACGACGATCACCCGTTCACCGTCGTAGGAATCCTCGCACCAAGCCGCACCGCCTTCGATCGAGCCCTCTACGTCCCGCTCGAGGGTTTGGCTCGGATCCATCAGTTCGCCGACGAGGCTCCGCCTACGGCCCACGACGTTTCGGCGGTGCTGCTCGGCACCACCTCGAAGGTCGCCGTCCTGGGGTTGCGAGAGCAGCTGCGCCACGCGGACTCACCACTCACCGCAATTCTCCCCGGCCTGGCTTTGGCAGAGCTCTGGCGGATCTTCGGGTCGGTCGAGACCCTGATCCGCATCACGTCGCTGCTGGTGGCGGTGGTCGCCGCACTCAGCATCGCCGTGGCTCTGCTGGCCGCAGTAGCCGAACGTCAGCGCGAGCTCGCAGTCTTGCGTGCAATCGGCCTGGGCCCCGCCGGTCTCTCGATCCTGCTGGCCTCCGAGGCCCTGCTGGTGTCGCTTGCCGGGACGGTCGGCGGCGCACTTCTTGCCCCCGCCGGCCTCCGCCTCGCCGCTCCGTGGCTCGAGCGGCGCTTCGGGACCCCGCTGGATGTCGCGGCGCCGGACTCCCATGTGTGGTGGAGCCTCGCGGGGCTGGTATGCCTTTCGCTGCTCGTGGTGCTGCCGGTGGTGTTGGTGACCGTGCGCAGGTCACTGGGTGCCGCGTTGATCCCCAGGCCCTGAAGTGGCAACGTCCGGACGTTGGCTGGTGTGCAGTTGAAGCTCCGGCCGACTCCCGGGCGGGAGCACCACCAAACGCACCCGCCGCAGCAACTCCGGGAGCCGCGACGCCAGCGCATCGCTGCGGACCTGGCCGCGACGCGCCTCGCCGGCGAGGATCAGCGCTTCGAACGAGCTCGCCGCGGCTTCGGCCTGAGCCCGCCGCTCGAGCGCAAGACTACTCGCCTCGCGAACCATACGGGCGGCTTCGGCCCGCGCGAGCTCCAGCTGCCGACCGGTCTCGGACCGAGCCGCGCTCACTCGCGACGATGCCTCGGAGCGAGCGTCGACGACCTCGCGAAAGGCCCGTTCGACCTCGTAGGGAGGCGTCACCGCCGGTACCGAAACGGTGACGAGCCGGACTCCGACACCCAGGCGATCGAGCTGCGTTTGGGCTCGGCCCAAGACCTCGTTCTGCAGGCCCACCTTGCCGCTGGTCAAGAGATCGTCCACGCCTCGCCCGGCGGCAACCGCCACGAGCGCGGCGGCCAGCTCCTTGGCCACGATGGTCGTCGGGTCTTCGGCAGCGCTGGTGAACTGGCCCAGATCCGCAACTCGGTACTGGGCGATCACCTGGGCTTCGATCAAGTTCTGATCGCCGGTCGCCAGTTCGAGCACCCGGCCCGGATCGGCCTCGAGCTCGATGCGCTGCACCTCTGCAACGGGGTGTCGCAGAGCTCGATCGATCGGCCAGGGTGCAACCACGTGGAGCCCCGGGCCACGGACCAGAGGCAGCAGCCTTCCGAAGCGGCGCACGACCGCCGCGTGGCCCGACTCGACCACAACAAATCCGCTCCCGAGCCACACCAGGAACGCCAGGCCCAAGGCGCCGAGGGTCAAGACCCGCCGACGCGCCACGACCCAGTCCGCGCCGGCGAAAATCAGTCGCTCGGAGCGCGACAGCTCGTCGTGGGGTTCAGCGCCCATCGCCAAGCACCCGCAGGGCCGGAGAGCCCGCCGACACGAAGACCGTGTCGTCCTCCCCGAGGATCTTCTCGGAGGCTTCGAGCGAGCGCAGGAAGGTGTAGGTTTCGGGGTCGCGACGGTAGGCATCGGCCAGTCGCTTCAGCGCTGCGGCGTCGGCATTGCCGAGGATCCTGCGCGCCTCCGCTTCGGCTTCGGCCAACACTCGGCGCCGTGTCTCCTCCGCCTCGGCCTCGATTTCGAGCGCCTGGCGTTCACCCTCGGCGCGCAAGGAGGTCGCGATCGTGCCCCGTTCGGCCTTCATCCGCTCGACCACTGCGGCCCGGTTCTGGCCGGGCAACATCAAGCGGTCGATCCCTACCGCCACCACTTCCAGGCCGAAGTTGTCGGCAGCCTGGGAGGCAATTGCGGCGGTGATCCGCGCCTCGATCTCGGGAGTACGGAGCTCACCGGGATCGAGGTTGATCAAGGCGTCGATCGGGACTTCGCCAATCGCGGCCCCGAGCTCGGCGTAGACCAAGTCGAAGAGCCGCGCCTCCGCCTCGAACCGCGTTCCGAGGGTCTCGACGAACCGCAGAGGGTCGCCGATACGCCACATCACGAAGGTTTCGAGGATCAGGTTGCGCTTGTCGAGGGTCAACATCTCGAGCGGCTGGGCGTCAAGGACCAAGAGTCGCTTGTCGATCCGCAGCACGGCGTCGATCGGCCACGGAAGTTTGACATCGAGCCCCGGACCGGCGAGATCCGGCAAGGGTCGGCCGAGGCGGGTCAACAACCCCACCTCGGTCTCCGCGACGGTAAAGAGGGTGGAGCCGGCCAGCCACACCGCGACCACAACGGCAACGACACGAAACAAGAGCTTTCGACTCACGGGTGTTCTCCGGGATAAACACGGGGTGGATTCGCTTGGGTCTCAGGGGCACTCGGTCCAGGGCGGTTCCACAGCTGCACGCCGACCGGCCCGCCCGATTGGGGAACCACCACCACGGTGCGATCCACGAGCAGCCGCTCAGCGGCCTCGATTTCGACGATGCTGCGACCAACGGCACCGGCGCCGGCCACGGCCGCCACACGTGCGGTCAGGGCTTCAGCGGTCGCCCCGGAGACCAGCTCTCGTTCGGCAGCGGCCGCAGCGGCGGTCCTCCTGACCCGATTTGCCTCCGCCTCGGCAACCGGCACCTTCCAAGCCCGCTCGGCCCCGGCCCGGTGCACCGCGGTGCGGCTGTCGTCGCGGGCCGACACGACATCCCGGAAGGCGGCAACCGCCTCCTCGGGCGGGTGGATGTCGACCACGTGGACTGCCACCGGCTCGATTCCGATCGGCAACGCCTGAGTGCGTTCACGCAACGCTTCCAGGATCGTCGCCTCGGCCTCGCGCCGACTCCCGGCTAGAAGGTCGTCGATCGCCTGCGAGGCGACGTAGCGACTGACGCAGCTGCGGGCCAGCAGGCCGACGAAATCGACCGTGTGCTCACTCGTCAAGAAAAACCGGTACGGGTCGAGCACTCGATAGTGCACCGTCAACGCCAGCTCGATCAAGCCGCCGTCGGCGGTGACGTAGGTGCGCTGCGCGCCGTTGTCGTCGCCCACCAGCGGGGAGTGCCAGCGACTGTCGAAGGGGCCCGGTGAGGCCTGTTGGTCGTAGGCCGCTCGGAAACCGACGTCGGTCTTGCGGGCGTAGTCGAACCGTCGGGTTTCGATACTCCCAAACGGTGCGGGTGGATGCCACACCAGCCCTGGACCACCTTCGGCGACCAGCTTGCCGAGGCGGTAGATGAAGGCGCGCGAGCCCGGCTCGACGATCGCCAGTCCGGTTGCGAGCCACACCGCACCAGCCGCCGACGCGAAGATGGCGAGGTACCGCCGGAGCCGTGGTCCGTCCGCCAGGGCACGCAGCCCTTCTTCACTCCCCAGCAGCCCGGTGTGATCTCTCCAACTCCCCCGGCGCAAGCTTGCGGCAACCACCCAGACCAACACCACCAGGCTCACCCATTCGAGCACCGAACCCCTCTCCGCCGTGCGGGCTGCCACCACTGCGCGAACGCTGGCAGGATCCACCAGCAGGTCGAAGAGCCACCCGGTGGAGATCGCGCCTACCGCCACCGACCCCACCAGGACGGCCGCGAAGCGCCGGCCGAACTGGCCCGCCACCAGCGCCATGCTGGCGACACTGGTGGCTGGCCCCGCCAAGAGCAGCACCAGCCCGGCGCCCGGCGACACCCCTTTGGCGACCAACGCCGCCGCGACCGGCGTGGCGCCCGAGGCGCAGGTGTACATCGGAACCGCAACCGCGACCATCAACAGATAGGACAGGGGCCCCCCACTCCACACCGTCTGTTCAGCGGTGTCGGGGAACCAGGCCGCGAGCAGTCCAGCCATCCCCATCCCCACAGCCAACCAGAAGGCGATCCCGTCGAGGGCAGGGCCGAAGCCGTGTCGCAGCGCGGGGACGATCAGGTCGCGCCAAAGGGCAGCAAGGCGGGACCGACTCTGGCCTCGACGTCGCCACACCGCACGCGCCGCAGACCACGCTCGAGCGACGACCCGGTCGACTGCTGCGACCTCGTGAACATGATGGTGGCCCTCATGCGTGCCCTCATGCGTGCCCTCATACGTGTGAGTTTGCTCGCAACCGTCGTGAACGTGAGCATGCCGATGGCCGCCATGCGAATCCGGGAGGTTTCGATGAGAGCAACCCAGCTCACACTCCGCCTCAGCCGGCTGGTGGCGGAAGGCCACAATCGCGACGACACTCGCGAGCATCGCGGTCGCCACCGCGGCAACGACCCGAACCGCCGCAACCAAGGGACCGAGCAGGCCCCAGCTGACCATGACTGCATCCGCCGACACTTCCGGAGCGGTGATCAGCACCGACAGCGTCGCCGGCCGCGATGCCCCCTTTTGGCGCAACGTCGCCGCCAGAGGTACCACCCCGCACGAGCACACCGGCATCGGCACACCGATCAGCGCGGCCCTCAACGAGCCCGTCAAGCCCGGCCTCCCGATCCACCGCATCACCAATCGTTCGGGCACCAACACCCGACAAACACCCGCTGCCAGCAGCCCCAGCAAGACGAACGGAGCCGCCCGCAAGCTCAGCTGGACCGTGGCCCCAAACACCTCCAACATTCGTGATCCCCCAGCATCGCCATCGACCTCGCCTCACCGAGGCGAATCGCGGATTGCCGAACCCGGATCGGTGCCGTTGCACACCAACCGCAGTGCCGTCTCGGGCCGACGGATCAGGCGATCAGGCTGGTGGACCGCGAAGGGTGAGGCACGCCCTCGAACAAGGCTCGAACGGGGCTTCGCCGAAGTCTGCGATTCGTTCATCCGTCGGCGGCAGCACCACTGCTGCGACCACCGGCGGATCGGCTGTCGTGCTGCTCGACAAAGCGGTGCAAGCGCGACACCCTTCGTCGACATGACCGTGCAGCGAGCCCTCGACATGGGCTCCGAGCACGAAGACGAGAAGCGCCGCGGCGAGGTACCGAATCACTGCGGCAGTCTACATGACCAACCCTCTTGGAGCCAGCGACCGCAGCAGCCAGCTGCTGCCTGATCGACCGCTGAACGAGGCCGCCGACAGCGCCGGCGGGACTGCCTACCCTGCCATACTCGATTGGTGACGACCGCTCCCGCCGACACCGTGCCGAGCCACCAGGGATTCATTCTCCAGGCGACCTACCGCGTGGTGCGCGGGGTGCCGGTGGTGTGGCTGGCCGGGCGTCTCGAGTCCGGCGAGAGCTTCCTGATCCGCGAGCGCCGGGAGCGGCCGCGATTCTGGATCCCGGCCAGTGGCGCAGCGACCGCGGCTGCGCTTGGTGCACCGGTGGCGGCGAGCCCACGGCGCTCGCTGCAGGGCGAAGCCCTCGCCGAAATCGAGCTGGTGCGCCCGGCCGACGTGCCGGCGCTGCGCGAACGCCTCGAGCGCGCCGGCGTGCGGTGTCTCGAAGCCGATGTTCCCTTCGCCACCCGCTTCCTGCTGTCACGGGGGATTCGTGGGGCGGTCGCAATCCGCGGTGAGGGCAAACCGGCCCAGGGTTTCGACCGAGTCTTCGACGATCCCGAGCTCGCCCCAGGATCGTGGACGCCGACCCTTCGCGTACTCTCGCTCGACATCGAAACCGACCCGCGCGGCGACCGTCTGCTGTCGATTGCACTCTCCGGCTGTGGTGCCGAGGAGGTGTGGGCCGTTGCCCCTCCGGGAGCTGAGCTCGGCGCTCGCCCGATCACCCTGAACGGGCCAGCCACGCTGCAGCTCGTCGCATCGGCCAAGGCTCTGCTCACCACGCTGGGGAAGCGCGTCGCGGCGCTCGATCCCGACGTCTTGACCGGCTGGAACGTTGTCGGCTTCGACCTCGTCCAACTCGATCGTTTCGCTCGGCGCGAAGGGGTGCTGTTGGGTCTCGGTCGCGGCGGCTCGGCGCTGCGCCTCAAGGCGGAGCGCGGCTTTCGGGGATCGACCACCGCCGAGGTCGCCGGGCGTGTGGTCCTCGACGGCGTCGATCTCCTGCGCGGTGCGTCGGTGCGGATGGAGAGCTACTCCCTCGACGCGGTGTCGAAAGTGGTGTTGGGCGAAGGCAAAACCTTCCACGAGCACGACCAGGCGGCGGCAATCCTCGCCGCCTGGACCAGCGACCTTAAACGGTTCGCGGCGTACAACCTGCGCGACGCCCAGCTGGTGCTGGAGGTGCTGGAGCGCCTGGGCGTCGTGGACCTCGCCGTGGCGCGCTCGCGCCTGACCGGCATGACCGTCGATCGCGTCGCCGCCTCGATCGCCTCCTTCGACTTCCTCTACCTCGAAGAGCTCGGCCGCCGCGGTCTGGTGGCCGAAAGTGTCGGACGCGCCGACCTCGACGGGGAGGCGTCGGAAAGCTTCGGCGGGCATGTGCTCGAGCCGCGGCCCGGCCTCTACGACAACGTCTTGGTGGTCGACTTCCGCAGCCTCTACCCGTCGCTGATCCGCACCTTCGAGATCGATCCCCTCGGCTACGTGCCCCACCCGGCACCCGGAGCCGACCTGATCCTGGCGCCCAACGGCGCCGCCTTTCGCCGGGTGCCGCGCGGGATCCTCCCCGAGTTGCTCGACCAGCTGATGCCCGAACGCGCCGCCGCCATCGCCCGCGGCGATCGGGTCGCCAGCCAGGCGATCAAGATCCTGATGAACTCCTTCTACGGCGTACTCGGAACGTCGGCGTGTCGCTTCTACCAGCCGGCGATCGCGGGAGCCATCACCGCCTTCGGGCGCGAGCTGCTGTTGTTCTGCAAGGGCACGGTCGAGGAGTGGGGGCTCGAGGTGCTGTACGGCGACACCGACAGCCTCTTCATCGCCAGCGGCCACCGCGAACCGGCGGTGGCCCGTGAGCTTGCCGAGTCCCTGCCGCCACGGCTCGACGCCGCTCTCGCCGACTACCTGGCCTCGCGTTGGCGCGTGCAAAGCCGGCTCCACGTCGAACGAGATCGCTTGTTCCGGCGCCTGCACCTGCCACCCGCGCGCGAAGGCGGAGGTGCACGCAAGCGGTACGCCGGACTGGTCGAAAAGCGGGATGGCACCACCGAGACGGTGTTGGTCGGGCTCGAGGCCGTCCGACGCGACTGGACCGGGATCGCGCGCGACACCCAACGCGAGCTCTACCGCCGCCTGTTCGCCGACGAGCCCCTCGAGCAATGGCTGGCGGCGACGGTCGAGACCTTGCGCCGCGGCGACGTCCCGCAGGATCAGCTGCTCTACCGCAAACGCCTGACCAAAGGCCTCGACGACTACACCAGCGCCGCCCCACCCCACGTCGTCGCCGCGCGACTGGCTGGCACCCTCGACGGTTGGACCGTCACCTACGCCATCACCGTCGACGGGCCGCAGCCCCTCGGCCACATCACCGCACCCCTCGACCTCGAGCACTACGTCCAGCGCCAGATCCGCCCGATCGCCGAGCCGATCCTCGCCGAGCTGGGGCTGGTGTTCGATCGGGTCGTGGGAGACGATCGGCAGTTGGCGTTGTTCTAGGAAGGTACCGGGAAGGTACCGGGTATCGGGGATCGGGAAGGTACCGGGTACCGGGTACCGGGTACCGGGTACCGAAAGGTATTGGGTATTGGGTACTGGGTATCGGCCGGAGCGTGGCCGGTGTCGACAACGCGCCGCCGGGCCTCGAGGAGGCCGGATCCCGAGCCGAGAGCCCCGAAGGGGCGCCAGAAGAGAGCCCAGGGCAGAGCGAAGCGACGCCCTGGGTTGGATCCGCCCACAAAACGCTCCGAAGCCCTGAAAGGGCGCCACTCCGAATGGGGTCAGCCGAGGGATGCGAGGAAGTCGGCGAGGCAGCGGTCTTCCGCGTCGCGCTGGCGGCGGCGCTCGAGCGCGAGCGCGACCAGGCGATCGACCAGCTGCGGCAGGGGCAGGCCCGAGAGCTCCCACAGGCGTGGGTACATCGAGATCTGGGTGAATCCCGGCAGGGTGTTGATCTCGTTGAGGATCAACTCCTCGCCAGCGAGGAAGAAATCGACCCGTGCCAGGCCCTCGCCACCGATCGCCACGAAGGCTCGGACCGCCAGGTCGCGCGCGCGCGTGGCCACCTCCGGCGCCAGAGGCACCGGAGCCACGAGCTTGGCGGCGTCGGTGAGGTACTTGTCGGCGTAGTCGTAGAACTCGGCACCGGGGACGATCTCGCCGAGAGCGGCCGCCGCGGTTGGCGGCGACCCGCCGAGCACCGCCACCTCGATCTCGCGGCCGGTCACCCCTCGCTCGATCAGCACTTTGGCGTCAAAACCAAGGGCAAAGTCGATTGCCCCAGCGAGCTCGTCGTTCATCCCGACCTTGCGGACACCAACACTCGAACCGCCGGTCGCGGGCTTGACGAACAGCGGGCGCTCCCACCGCGCCGCAGCGCCGAGACTGGCGATCGGGTCCTCTGCCCAGCCCCGACGGTCGACGATCACGCCCTCGACCACCGGGACGCCGGCAGCTGCGGCCAAGATCTTGGTGGTCGCCTTGTCCATCGCCGCCGCGCTCGCTGCCACCCCACACCCGACGTAGGGCAGGTCGAGCATCTCGAGCAGCCCCTGGAGTTTCCCATCTTCGCCAAAGGCGCCATGCACGATCGGGAAGACCACGTCGGGCTCCGCCTCGATCAGGACCCGCACGCTCCGCGCGGCAGATTCACCGAGGGCGGCTTCGAGTCGCCTGGCCCCACCGTCGAGCGCCGGCCCTGCGATGACGGGCCCGAGCCAGCTGCCGTCCGGGGCGATTCCCACCGGCGCCACCTCGTGCCCTGCATCCCGGAGTGCCTTGCACACCGTCCGGGCCGACCTGAGCGACACCTCGTGTTCGACACTACGGCCACCAAAGACCACCGCCACTTTCATCGTTGTTCTCCTCGTCTCCATCACGGCGGAAGCTGATCACCAGATCGAGGCGGTGGCGTGGCGACAACTACCGCGATCGATGGCGAATCGGGTATCGGGCATCGGGAACCGGGGGATCGGGTAGAAGGTACTCATCCCTCGGCACTCCGGCCGATACCCGATACCTGATACCCGGTACCTTCAGTACCCGGTACCTTCTAGTCCGCCTTGCCGTACCCCGGAACATACTTCTCGTAATGCACCGCCTCGTCGAAGTCCCGTCGCTGCGCCGCAAAGGCGCTGGGATCCGGACGACGCCGGCCACTCGCCTCAACCACCAGAACGTGGGGCACCTCGGGAGTGTCGATGTAGGTGTCATGGTGCTCGACGCCACACAGTGCAGCGTGTCGGCTCTTGCCGAGCTCCACCGTTTCGACCTGATCGAAGCCGACCGCCTCGAGCGTTGCCACCAGGGTGCGACGGTTCCACAGGAAGTGGTGCCCCCAGCCGTGGAAGGACTTGTTGATCCAGTAGCAGTCGCGCACCGCCTCGTCGACGGTGTGCTGGCGCGAGGGCACGTACATATTGGTCCAGACCCAGTCGAGGTTCGGCGTCGAGAGACGCAGCACTCCCTCGTCTGCGAGCACCCGGCGGCACTCGGCAAGGAACGCGATCGCCCCTTCGACCTCGAGGTGCTCCAGGAAGTGCTCGGCGACGATGTACTCGACGTTCTCGAAGGGTAGCCCCTTGGTGACGTCGAGCGCCATGTCGACACCGGGCAGGGCCTCCAAGTCGATATTGACCCAGCCGGGCAGGATCACCTTGCCGCAGCCGATGTTGAGGCGCGGGCGCGTCGTTGCAGCGTGGTTCATACAGTTCCCTGGGGATCCGGGATCTGGGATCCGGGATCCGAGTCAAGAGAAGGGGTTGGGTTGAAGGCCATGGAGCCGACTCCCGACTCCCGATTCCCTGGTCCCTGGTCCCTGGTCCCTGGTCCCCGGTACCTTCTTCCCTATCCTAATCCCCCAGATCCACCAACTCCGCCCGCTCCACCTCCGGCAGCTCGCGCAGTTGGGCGAGAACCTCGGGGCCCGGGGTGTGATCGAGGCGCAGCACCGCCAGAGCATCGACCTCAGTGCCCGAGGCCCGTCGGCGCCGCGCGAGGTGGATGTCGGCAATGTTGATCCCGGCGTTACCGAGCAGGTTGCCGAGCTTGCCCACCACTCCCGGCACGTCGCGATTCTTCAACACCAGCAGCCGACCTTCCGGGCGGAACTCGAGCGGGAAGTCGCCGAACCGCACAACCCGCGCCTCGCCACCGGCGAACAGCGTTCCGCCAACCGCGACCTCGGATCCCACACCTTCGATCTCGACTCGCACCAGACTCTGGTGGTCGGACTCGGCGCCCTGGTGGCTGACCCGCGCGACCTTGATGCCGCGCGCCGCGGCGATGTGCTCGGCGTTGACGTAGTTGACGGTGTCACCGAGGAAGGCACCGAGCGCACCCTTGACGGCAGCGACCGAGATCGGCACGACCAGGCCCTCTTCGATGCCGGTGCACTCGACCCGGATGCGCTTGAGGCCGCCAACCACCAGCTCACTCGCCAGGCGACCGAGGCGCTCGCCGAGCGCCAGGAACGGCTCGCCCCGTTGGCCGGCCGAGCGGAAGGGCAGGTTCACGGCAGCGATCGACAGCGACCCCTCGAGCGCCGCGAGCACCATCCGCGCCGTCTCGAGCGCAATCCGCTCCTGGGCCTCACGCGTTTGAGCACCGATGTGCGGCGTGGCGACCACCTTGGGGTGTTTGGCCAGCGCCCAATCGGTCGGCGGCTCCTCTTCGAAGACGTCGAGGGCGGCGCCGGCGATGCGGCCCGCATCGAGGGCCGCCAGCAGCGCGGTTTCGTCGATCAGACCACCGCGCCCGCAGTTGACCACCATCGCCCCCTCCGGCAGCAGCGCCAGCTGCGGGGCCCCGATCAGGCCGCGAGTCTCTTCGGTCATGGGCGTATGCAGGGTGATCGCATCCGACCGACGCAACAGCTCGTCGAGGGTGAGCGGCTCGACGCCGAGGCGCCGGGCCACGTCGGGATCGAGGTAGGGGTCATAGGCCACCACCTTCATGTCGAAAGCCTTGGCGCGGATGGCAACCTGCTGGCCGATGCGCCCGAAGCCGATCACGCCGAGGGTCTTCTGCTGGAGCTCGGCGCCGACGAAGCTGGTGCGGTCCCACACCCCGCGCTTCATCGCGGCATCGGCCGCGGCGATGTTGCGCGCCAGGCCGAGAAGCAGCGCGAAGGTGTGTTCGGTCGCGGAAATCAGATTGGCGGTGGGCGCGTTGACCACCAACACGCCACGTTCGGTCGCTGCGGCGACGTCGACGTTGTCGACACCGATGCCGGCCCGGCCGACGACCCGCAGGCGCGGGGCGGCCGCCAGCAACTCTGCCGTGACCTTGGTGGCGCTGCGTACGACCAGGGCGTCGGCGTCCGCCAACAGCTCGGCCAGCCGGGGCTTCTCCTCCTTGGTGACCACGTGGACGGTGGCACCCGAAGCGCGCAGCAGTTCGAGCCCTCCCTCGTCGAGAGAGTCGGCAATGACGATGCGGGTCATGAGAACCTCCGAAGTGTCTGGGAGTCGAGAAAGGGTGCGAGCTGCGCGAAGCGTGCGTGCCACACTGCGGCAATCTTACTCGCCCTTCACCTTCCGCTGCCAGCGATGCCGCACCACCGACGGACGCCGCAGTGCGTCGAGCAGGGTCACGGCGGTGTAATCGACCGGAGGCTGATCGGGGGCCTCGACCCGATACCCCGACGCCGTCCTCAGCAGCCTCGGTGCCCCGAGCTCTCCTGCGACCAGCACGGCATCGCAGCCCAACAGCGAGGACCGAAGCACGTCCGCCAGCACCGGTGCACCGCGGCGAGCAATCTCGATGCGCGTCGCCCGGTTGGTCACCACGACCCGGCGCGGCGCCTCGGGAGCAGGCTCGTCACGCGTCGGGTCCCACTCGAGCCAGCCGAGGCGCACGCCTACGCTCGCTGCCACCTCGAACAGCTCGCGGTAGTCGTCGAAACTCCCGTCGATCCCGAGCAAGGGAATCGTCCTCATGCGGCGGCTCCGACGAGATCCTGAACCCGATCCTCGGCGAAGGCGACCTCGGCCGCCCGCCACGAGGCGATCCACTCGCCGAGACCACTGCGATCGAGGCCCTCGACCAGCCCCCGCAGCACCGTGCTTCCCGACAGCAGGTCGAGCGCCGGCCGGTCGACCACGAACTCGTAGGCCTCGGCGCGCCAGAAGCTCGCAGGATCACCACCGCATCGCCGGTGTTCCGCAAACAGCTCCAGCACCAGCCGGCAGCCGAATGCCGTGCTCGCAAGGGCCGTGGGATCGGTAACGACGAGCTCGACGCCGCCACACACCCGCCCGGCGTGTTTTTGGAACTGCGGCCGGAAGTAGGTCGGGATCGCCACCACGCCAGCACAGCCGAGCGCCGAGATCGCCGCAGCGAGCCGATACGGATCGAAGCCTGGCGCGCCCACGAGCCGAAACGGCCTCGTCGTCCCTCGCCCCTCGCTGAGTGTGGTCGCCTCGAGCAGGCACAGGCCCGGATAGAGCACCGCCGTGTCGAAGCTCGGCATGTTCGGTGACGGTGCCAGAAACGGCCTTCCCCACTCGGACGCCAGAGCTGAGCGATCGAGGCCCGCGCACGACCATACCGCGGCAGCCCCGCCGCCGACTAGGCGCAGATGGCGACGGATCAGCTCGGCCACCGTCAGGCCGTGCCGCACCGGCATCGGAAACGCCCCGACGAACGAGTCGAACCCCGGCTCGAGCGGCGGCCCCTCGATCACCACACCACCGAGGGGGTTGGGCCGATCGAGGATCCACACCTCCACCCCTGCCTCGAGCGCGACCTCGGCCGCCCAAGCGCCAGTGGCGGCGTAGGTGTAGTAGCGCGAGCCAACGTCTTGAAGGTCGATCACGAGGAGATCGACTCCGTCGAAAACCGCCGGCTCGGGCCGCAGCGTTCCTTCGTGCTCACCGTAAAGCGACCGGATCGCGGCGCCCGTGGCCGGGTCACGGGCGTCTGCTGCGGCAACCATGTCCTGCTCGACGCCGAAGTACCCATGCTCGGGGCCCAGCAGGAGCGCGGGTGCCGCCCCAACTCCCGCGAGGGCCAAGTGGATCGGTACCAGGTCAACGGTCACCGAGGGCCCGTGGGCCAGGACCGCAACCCGCCGACCGGCGAGCTTAGAGGGATCTTCGAGCAGCCGATCGAGGCCGCAGCGCAGGCTCATCCCTCACCTCGTCGCCAAGCACCCCGCGCACCGCCCTGTTTGGCCTCGAGCCGCAGATCGGTGATCACTGCCCCCCGATCGACGGCCTTGACCATGTCGTAGAGCGCCAAAGCCGCGGCAGCGCAGGCGGTCAGAGCCTCCATCTCCGCGCCGGTCCGTGCCGTGGCCACGACCTCGGCGCGGATCTCGACCCCGGCACCGCCCGCCACGATCTCGACCTCGACCCGATCGAGCGGCAAGGTGTGCGCCAATGGAATGAGCTCCGGCGTACGTTTGGCGCCAAGAATCCCGGCCAGCCGCGCCACTGCGATCGCGTCGCCCTTGGGCAGCACCGCGAGGCGCGCCACGGTCTCGGGCGCGAGCTCGACCCGGCACGACGCCACCGCCACCCGGCGCGTCACGGCCTTGCCGGAGACATCGACCATGGCCGCCCTACCGTGCGCGTCGAGGTGGCTGAAGCCGTCACTCATGCGCGAGAGATGGTACCAGGTGGCGGACGCCAAGGCCCCACGCCATCGTGATCCCGTTTCGCGACGAACTGCGCTAGAGGCCGTGGGAGGAACCTTGACCATGCCGCACAGAAACCCCGCACCCCTCATTGCATCGCTCGCCCTGCTGATCGCCCCGTCGTGGCCCAGCCACGCCCAGCTGGTTTCGACGGCCAGCCAGACGCTGATTCAGGGCAGCAACGGCGTCGCGAACAGTCCCGGGCAGCTCGATCAGTTCGGCCAGGCCGTGGCGTCCGGCGATTTCAACAACGACGGGTTCGCCGATCTCGCGGTCGGGGTTCCCGGGGATGCGGATAGCGGGATCAACGGCGCCGGCCTCGTCCACATCTTCTACGGATCGGCAGCCGGGATCTCCACCGCCAACGACCACCTGATCGGGCAGGGAACTTCCGGAGTGCCCGGCACGCCGGAAGCCCTCGACGAGTTCGGCGGCGCCATCGCCGCCTTCGACATCAATTGTGACGGCTTCGACGATCTTGCCGTTGGCGCTCCTTTCGAGGACATCGGCACGACCGCCGACGCCGGAGCCGTCTACATCCTGTACGGCTCGGCCGGCGGCCTCACCGGCACGAATGCAGACGCCCTCGATCAGCGCGATTTTGCGGCCGAAACGGCGGAAGCTGGGGACAACTTCGGCTGGTCGATCGTGGGCCTTCGCACCGCCACCCGCGGCGAGCTCTTCGTGTCCGCTCCCGGCGAAGCAGTCACCGCCGGCTCCGGCGGCGATCAGGGCGCGGTCTTGAGCGTGCGACACACCTGCGGCGCACCGGGAAACGCCACCGCGGGAGTAGTCCTCTCTCAGCAGACCTCGAATGTGGGCGGGACCAGCCAGGACGGGGACGTTTTCGGCTGGGCCGTCGGGATCGGTGATTTCGACGACGACGGCCAGAGCGATCTCGTCGTCGGTGCGCCGGGAGAAACCGTCAGCACCATCTCCGGCGCCGGCATCGTCCAGGTGTTCCCCGACCTCAGTGACTTCGGTGCCGCCGATGTCGCCTGGAGCCAAGACACCACCGGGGTCCTGGGTGAGGGCGCGCAAAACGACAACTTCGGCGAAGCCGTGGCAAGCGGCGACTTCGACGACGACGGCTTCGCGGACCTCGCCATCGGCGTCGGTGGCGATGTCGTCGACGGCCTGAGCTTTGCCGGTGCGGTCAACGTGCTGTACGGGAGCGCCGCCGGCCTGACGAGTACCGGAGACCAGCTCTGGTCGCAAAGCGGTGATGTGCTCGGCACCCCGGCGGCCACCGACCTGTTCGGCTCGGCACTCGCCACCGGGGACTTCGACGGCGACGGAGTCTCCGACCTCGCCATCGGCGTGCAGAACGACAGCCCGAGCACCGGCGGCAGCGTCAACGTGCTGTACGGCCAGGCGTTCTCCGGGCTCGTGATCGACGGCCAGCAGTCCTGGTCGCAGAACTCCCTCGGCATCGACGACACCGCCGAGGCCGGCGACCGCTTCGGCTTCAGCCTGGCGACCGGTGACTTCAATGGCGATGGCCGCGACGACCTGGCGATCGGAGCCGTCAACGAGGATATCGGGGCAGCGGGCAACGCCGGTCTGGTGCAGATCATTTACGGGTCCAACAACGGCAACTTCGGCACCGTGGGCTTTCCCAACTCGAACGTCCTGGTCGAAACTGAAGACAACCGGCTGCTGATCCTGTCGGTGCAACGTACCGGAGCCGCAAACCTGCCCCTGACCCTCGGCCACCGCCTGGCAACGGTGTCGAATCCAGCGACCCTCGGCGTCGACTACGACTACACACCCAACACCTTGTCCTGGCCCGCCGGCGACCTCTCGAGCCGTAGCATCGCCGTCACCCTGAACGAGGACACGGTGGTCGAAGGCACCGAGTTCATCCGCATCGAGCTCTTCGATCCCAGCGTCTCGATCGCTCTCGGCAGCTCGTTCCGCGCCACCATCCAGATCGGCGACGACGACTCCGGCGGGGCGGTCCAGTTCGCGTCTTCCTCCAGCGCCGCGGCAGAGTCTGCCGGAACGATCACCGTAGCCGTCAGCCGCACGGGAGGTCAGGCCAGCGGCGTGACCGCCCAGGTCGGCATCACCGGAGGGGCCGCAACGCCGGGGGTCGACTTCACCCTGAACACCACGCAGGTGACTTTCGGCGCCAATCAAACCAGTGCCAACGTCTCCGTGACCATCCTCCAAGACTCGATGCTCGAGGCCGAGGAATGCTTCACGCTCGCCCTGTCGAGCCCCGCAGGCGGGGCGACCCTGGGCGCCACGACCCAACATGCCGTGTGTATCACCGACGACGACGACCCACAGATCTTCAGCGACGGGTTCGAGTCCGGCAACACCTCGAGCTGGTCACAGACGGTTCCGTAGCAGGCTGATTGCTGCGTGTGAAGAGGTACCTGGTATCGGGTATCGGGTATCGGATGGGTAGCCGGGGAAGCGCGGCCATTCTGCGGCCCCGGCTACCGCAACGGCTGGCCGTCCGGCCCGAGCGTCGCGGGTCTGCCGGCGAGGATCCGGTCGCACTCCTCGATCCAGCGATGCACCATCGGCAGGTCGCGAGCCTGGCTGGCGCTTTCGGTGATCGCACCCCGCTCGAGGAGGCCCGCGGTGATCCCGGCCGCTGCGGCCAGCTCCGTCCGGACCGATCGCCAGAGCTCTCGATTCCTGCCCCCGTAGGCCGAGCGGAGCACCGACTGGGCGACCGCCAGATGGCCGTCGGCCACCGATGCCTCGAGCTCGGCGTTGCCGGGATCCCGTTGGTGCAGTCCTCGCACCCGCTCCAGGCCCTCGCGTGCTGCCGCCTCGGCCTCCTCGGCCCGGCCGACATCGGCCAGGTCGACACTTCGGCGCAGCAGCACATTGACGAGGGTGCGCACCGCCTCGGTGTCGTCGGGATCGTCCTCGGCGATCCGGCGCGCCAGGGCGACGGCTTCGGCGGACAGCTCGAGCGCCTCTTCGTAGCGTCCGAGCACACCCCGGAGGATCGACAGACGCGCCAGACTCGCCACCAGCGCACGGCGCCAGATCGCGTGGTGCGGCTCGGCCGCGACCAGGGCTCGATCCGCGGCGAGGGCTTCGGCCCACAACAGGTCGACCTCCCCGAGGCGCGCGGGATCCTGGCCGAGTGCGCTCCCGAGCCGCGCGAGGACCTGCGTCCGCGTTCGGCGCAACTCCTGCTCCTCGGTCTCTGCGAGCAGCGCATCGAGCTCGGCCAGCGCGGCGCGGTACGAACCCTCGGCGACTGTGACGTCGCCGCTTGCGGCCTCGAGCTGGCCCCGCACGAACACCGCCCGCGCGTGCAGTGCCCGCTGCTCTCTCGACTCGACACCCGCTGCAGCTATCAGTTCGAGCGCAACCGCGGCATCGGCCAGCGCATCGGGCAGCAACCCGGTCTTCAGGCGCGCCGTTGCCCGCAGCAAATGAGTCTGCGCCAGGCTGATGCGCGCTTCGGCTCTGCCATCCGCCTGCGCCAGGCGGCTGCGCAACTCGATCGCATGATCGAAGGTCGCGAGCGCCGCTGAGGTCTCGCCGACGTTCGGCGCCTCGAACCCACCCTGAATCTGCCCCATCCGCTCGTAACCGGCTGCCACCTCGGCCAGGAGCGTCATGTCGTCCCCCGCCTCGGCCGCCAGCGGATCGAGGTACTTGAGCCCGGTCTCGACCAACAACTCGCGAGCCCCGGTCGACCCGGGCAGGGCCTCGATCCTCCCCGGCAGCTCGAATAGGAACACCCCGGCGAGTCGACGCAGCTGATCGAAGCGGTGCTCCGCCCGCGTGAGGGCTGCCTTCGCGATGGCGGCCTGCCGCACCGACACCGTGGTCGCTACCAGGAGAATCGCAGCCACACCGGTCGCCACTCCGACCGCCAGGCGATTGCGCCGGACGAAGAGCCTCGCACGCTCCGTCAGGCTGGGTATCCGAGCCTCGATCGGGTGCCCCTCGCGGTGGCGGCGCAAGTCAGCAGCCAGCGCCGCAACCGATGGATAACGGGCGCCGGGCTCGGGCGCGAGCGCGCGGCTGACGATGGCATCGAGGTTTCCCTCGACCGCACGCGCCTCGGCAACCGCTCCTTTTCGCCGCAGTTCTGCGCTCGGGCGCGGCGCCGGAGCCACTTCGATTCGCCGAGCGCGTTCTTCGAGACTCCTCCTCGGGCTACTGGGGTGTGGCAGCTCGCCCGTGAGCAGCTCGTAGAGCACCACACCAAGGGCCCAGACGTCGTACGCGGTCGACAGCGGTTCGCCGCGAAGTTGCTGGGGACTGGCGTAGTCCGGGGTCAGGGCGCGCACCCCGAGTTGTGTGGCTGCGCCCGACCCGGCCTCCGGGTCGAGCAGACGGGCGATCCCGAAATCGAGCAGCTTCGGGCTGTTCCCCGCCGCCACCAACACATTGGACGGTTTGATGTCTCGATGGAGCACCAGGCGCTGATGCGCGTGCGCGACGGCGTCGCAAACCTGTTCGAAAAGCGCGAGCTTCTCGTGGAGCGGTCGCCCGACACTCCACGCGTCGAGTGCTTGCCCCTCGACGAGCTCGAGCACCACGAACAGCTGCCCCTGCGTGGTGGTGCCGGCGTCGAGCAAGCGCGGGATCGCCGGGTGGTCCAGCTGGCCGAGCACGCGACGCTCGGTAAGGAACCGAGTCGTCAAGCCCGGCGAGACCATGTCGGGTCTCATCACTTTGATGGCGACCTCGCGATCGAAGGCGCCATCGTCACGTGTGGCGTGGTAGACCACTCCCATCCCGCCGCGGCCCAACTCGCCGAGGATTCGGTACGCTGCGACCACGGCCCCCGGCTGCAGTGCATCCAGGGGCGCGGGCACGGGATCCTCAGGGAGTACGCCTGAGCGGTCGGCTTCGAGCAACGATGCGACCTCGGCTGCAAGCTCTGGAGAGCGCCCACGCAGCTGCTCGAGCTCGCGCGCCTGCTCCTCGACCGACAGCGAGGCCAGGCGGTCGAACTCGGCGCCGACCGTGGTCCAACGAGGTGCGGTCACGACGCGTTATCCGCCGCAGCCGAAACGGCGCCGGCCTGCAGCTCACGCGCCAGAAATGCCCTCGCCAGCCGCCAATGGCGCTTGACTGTCGGGGTCGAAATCTCGAGAACCTCGGCGGTCTCTTCGACAGTGAGCCCGCCGAAGTACCTCAGCTCGACAATCGAGGCCTGCCCGCGATCGAGGCTCGCCAGCTTGGTCAGGGCCACATCGACCGCAATGACGTCCACCAACGCCGGCCCGGAACCGGCAAGCTCGACGACGGCAATGTGCGTCGCACGCCCCCCCCGTTTCTGGGCATTGCGGGCGCGGGCGTGGTCGACCAGAATCTGCCGCATCGCTTGAGAGGCGACCGCGAAGAAGTGCGCCCGATTGCGAAAGCTGCCGCCGGGAGCGACCAACTTGAGGAAGGCCTCGTTGACCACCGCCGTCGGCTGGAGGGTGTGATCGTCGCGCTCCCGCCGGAAGATCTGCCTTGCGATCCCGAGCAACTCCTCGTAGACCAGCGGCGTCAGCGCCTCGAGCGCACCGGGGTCACCCTCGGACCACGCGATGAGAAGCTCTGACACGTTGGGGTTCGAGCTCGGCGGTGTGCTCATTCGCGACAGTCCAGTCCAATGCGGACGTTAGCGCAGCGGCAGAAGGCGGGCAAGCAGAAGTTGGACGTGGGCGCCAACGGCGACGCAGCGGTTGCGCCGCCGAGCATCACGCGACACGACGCCCGCAGTAGTCCGCCTAGCAGCCTGCTAGCGAGCGCCCCGCTGGGGCCACCTCTCCGCCAGATGGAGCCTGCTCCCGATGCCCTCAGCCGGCGCGCAGGATCTTCGCCATCGGCCGCCCCTTGGCCAATTCGTCGACGAGCTTGTCGAGATACCGCACCTTCCGAGTCAGCGGGTTGCTGATCTCTTCGACGCGGTAGCCGCAGATCACGCCGGTGATCAGGTGGGCGTTGGGATTGAGCGTCGCCTGCTCGAAGAACCGGTCGAAGGTCGCCTGGTCGCGGATCAGCCGCTCGAGATCGCCTTCGTCGTACCCCGTCAGCCACTCGATCACCTGATCGAGCTCTTGTTTGGTGCGCCCCTTCTTCTCGACCTTGGCAACGTAGTGTGGATAGACCGAGGCAAAAGACATCGTTGCGATTCGCTCGTCGTGGCTCTTGGCGCCATGCATCGTCTGCTCCTGTCCAACTGTGGTCTCACGATCTTCCCATGGAGCCGGCACAACTCGGCACGAACCAGGCCGAGGGCCTTCCGTATAGATCCTCTACCCGAAGCCGACGTCCACGCCAATGTTAGATTTTCCTGCGGGAGAGACACATGAAGACCATTGCCTTGCTGTTCGCGACGTTGGCTCTGACAGGAACATCGCTGCCTGCGGCCGACCCCCCGGGCCTTCCGGGCCTGACCTACGACCAGCCGTTCTTCCCCGGCGCGACCTACGATCCGGCGATTCCCACGCCGGAATCACTCCTGGGCTTCCCCGCCGGACAACGAGCCGCAACACCGCAGCAGATCACCGCCTGCCTCGAGGCCTGGAGTGCCGCCAGCGCGCGCACCAGGCTCTTCGAATACGCGCGGACCTGGGAGCACCGACCCTTGCACTACCTCGCGGTCAGCTCCCCCGCCAACATCGCACGCCTCGACGAGATCCAGGCGGGGATGGCGAAACTCGCCGACCCTCGAAAGCTTGCGGCGGACGAGGGAGCGCGCCTGGTGGAAGAGCTGCCGGCGGTTGCGTGGCTCGCTTATTCGATCCACGGCAACGAAACCTCGGGGGCCGATGCGGCGCTGGCGCTGATCTACCACCTGGTCGCCTCGCAGGACCCCGAGGTCACCCAAATGCTCGACCAGATGGTGATCCTGATCGACCCGCTGATGAATCCCGACGGGCGCCACCGCTTCAGCAACCAGACCACCGAGGATCGCGGCGCCACGCCCAACGTCGACGACCAGGCGCTGCTGCACACGGGCTATTGGCCGTACGGGCGAACCAACCACTACTTCTTCGATCTCAACCGCGACTGGATCCTCGGGGTCAACCCCGAAACGCGAGGTCGCATCGCCGCCGCCGGTGCGTGGCATCCGCTCTACTTCCTCGACGCCCACGAAATGGGTGCGCAGGACACGTTCTTGTTCTCCCCGGCCCGGGAACCGGTCAACGCCAACTTCCCCGAGCACACCAACCACTGGAAGCGAGTCTTCGCCAGACGCAAAGCGCACGATCTCGATCGGCAACACTGGCTCTACTACACCGGCGAGTGGAACGACAACTGGTACCCCGGCTACAGCGACGCCTGGGCCCAGATGCGCGGCTCGATCGGCTTCCTCTTCGAACAGGCGCGGGTGGCCGAAGACGGCGTGCGCCGACCCAACCGGACGATCCTGAGCTACCGCGAGTCAGTCCACCATCAACTCCTGGGCAGCTGGTCCAGCCTGGTGTCGCTTCGGGAGAACGCCCGCGAGATCAAGGTGGATTTCCTCGCTCACCGCCGCGCCGTCGTCAGTGACAAGAGCCCCTATGCCAACCGGACCTTCGCGATCCTGCCGACCGCCAACCGCGCGCGGATCGCAAAGCTCCTGGACCTTGCCAGGATCCAGGGCATCGAGGTCTACCGCGCCGACCGCGAGCTGGCGATTTCCGGCGCCACCGACCAGCTGGGACGCCCGAGCACCCTCACCAGACTCCCCACCGGGACACTGCTGATTCCCAATCGCCAACCCGAAGGTCACCTCGTCGCCACCATGTTCGAGCTCGACCCGCAGATGTCGGATCGGGCCCTGACCGAGGAGCGCAAGGAAGTCCTCGCCACCGGCGGCTCGACCATGTACGACGCCACTGCGTGGAACCTCACCATGATGTACGGGCTCGACGCGGTCACCGTGCCGGCCGAGCTCCCGAACGGAACCAGCCGTATCGAGCAGCTCGAGCCGATCGCAGCGGGTGCACTCGAACCCGCCGCCGTGGCCTACGCGATCGACGGAGCAGACGATCGCGCCGTTGCCGCTGCAGCACGGCTGATGCAGCGTGGAATGATGGTGCGGGTCGCGGACGAGGCCGTGGAGCTCGGAGGGCTGAAACTCGCGCGCGGCTCGGTGCTGGTGACCCGGCTCGACAACCGCCTCCTGGATCGGGACCTGGCGGCTGAGGTTGGCGCAGTGGCAGCCGAGCTCGGCGTCCGCGCCGATGCGGTCGCGACCGGTTGGGGCGAAGGCGACCTCGCCGACCTCGGCGGCGCCCACTTCGTGCACCTCACCGAGCCCAAGATCGCGCTGCTGTCGCGCGGCAGCTTCTTCCCCGGCGACGTCGGTTCGATCTGGTATCAGCTCGACCACCACCTCGGGATCCGCAGCAGCCGGCTCGACGCCAACTTCTTGAGCGGCGCCGACCTACGGCGCTACAACGTGATCGTGGTCCCCGACGGCTTCGGTTCGCTCGAGCCCCAGGTCGTCGAGGAGCTCGGCAAGTGGGTGCGCTCGGGCGGCACCCTGGTCGCCATAGGGCGTTCGGCTGCCCACCTTGCTCGCGAGGACGGAGGGCTCTCAGCCGTCCGCCTGTTGTCCGACGTGCTGGACGACCTCGATCCCTACCGGCTCACACTGGTACGAGAGTGGCAAGCCGGGCGGGAGGTCAAGCCCAACGCCGAGCGGATCTGGTCGCATGTGGTCGAAGGCTCGTCGTACCCGTGGGAGCGCCAGGCCGCGGCCAAGCCTGAGCCGCTCGGCCAGGAGGCCCTGAAGCAACGCGACCAGTGGCAGCGGTTGTTCATGCCGCAGGGTGCCTTCGTCGCCGGCCGGGTCGACCAAGAACACTGGCTGACCTCCGGCACGGGCCCGGTGCTGCCGATTCTCACGGCCGACGATACCGTGCTGATGTCCCGCGAGCACAGCGAAGCCCCCATCCGGCTCGGCGTCTACGAGCCGGCCAAGGCCCCGGAGAAGGCCCCGGCGACCGTGGGTTGGGCAACCTTGCCGGAAGGGCAACGCCTGCTGCTGCGGATGAGTGGTCTGCTGTGGCCCGAAGCCGCAGAGCGCCTCGCCAACAGCGCGTGGGTGACGCGCGAAAGCAGCGGCCGCGGCCAGATCATCCTCTTCGCCGGCTCGCCGGCCTTCCGCGGCAGCACGCTCGGGACCATGCGGATCCTCGCCAATGCGGTCGTGTACGGCCCGGGATTCGGTGCCGAGTCGATCGTCGAGCCGTAGCGGGGGCGCGCCTCCGCTCGGTCAGCGATATTCGCTAGCGTGATGCCGGTCCCGAGGGCGGTCAGTCCCCGGAGCTCCCGGCGTCGGCTGCGGAGTCGCAGCCACGTGGCCTCCGGCGGCGGCACTCAGTCCACCGCGGCCCGAAGTGTGGCCTCGATACGGTCGAGATCCTCGCGCGAGGTCCTCCAGTTGGAGAACGCCAAACGCATGATCGGTCGCCCCTGGTAGATCGATGGCGTCGCAAACACCTCACCCGCCTCGACCAATCGCCGCTGAAGTTGGCGCATCGAAGGCATGTCGGCGCCCGCTTCGAGCTCGATACAGGTGATGTTGAGCTGTACGGGCGCGGCTAGCCGCAAACCGGGGATCTGACCGATTCGTTCGCCCATCTCTCGAGCCAGCGAACAACACCGCTCGACGATCTCGATCAGCCCTTCGGCTCCGTAGGCGTGCAGAGCGAACCACAGCGGCAAGGCGCGCCAGCGCCGCGAGTTCTCCGGCCCGAGGTGGAGAACATTGCGCGGATTGGCCTCGGGCGGGCTCAGATAGGGTGCGGCGTTACGGAAAACCCGGAGACGCGACTCGAGCGCCTTGGTGTAGGCGTAGCCGCCGTCATAGGGCACGTTGACCCATTTGTGGCCGTCGACCGTGATCGAGTCGGCGTGGTCGAGTCCGGCGGCCAGATGCCGCAGCTGCGGCGAAGCGGTGGCGATCAGCCCGAAGGCGCCGTCGACGTGGAACCAGAAGGGGTGGCGCTTTTTCAGCGCTCCGATCGCGCTGAAGTCGTCGAAGTCGCCGTTGTTGACGATACCGGCGTTGCCCACCACGATCACCGGCCGATCGCCCAACTCGACCAACCGACTCTCCAGCGCCTCGGGGTCGACTGCCTCACTCCCCGGGAGCGTCGCGACCTTCTCCACCGCCCCGGAACCGAGCCCCAACATCGACGCTACTTTGTAGATACTCGAGTGCGGCGTCCCCGACAGGATGGTCACCGGATGCATGGCGTGGAGCCCGGTCTCGGAAAGGTCGACGCCGCGCTCTTCGCCCAGCCACTGGCGGCCGGTCGCAAGGCCCACGAAGTTCGCCATCGTGGCCCCGGTGACCGTGATCCCGTCGAAACCGACCGGGATGCCGACAATGTCAGCCAACCATCGCAACGCCTCGAGCTCGAGGTTGGGCGCGATGGTGTCGCCTTCCCATTGAGCATTCTGGTCGAAAGCGCTGACCAGCCAATCGCCCAACAAAGCCGCGGGTGTGGTGCCTCCGGTGACGAAACCGAGGTAGCGGGGTCCAGCGGAAGCCGAGAGCTGGTGGCCGTGCTGCCGCCAGAAGAAATCGAGCGTTGCTGCTGCTCCGACACCACCAGTCGGCGTCTCGCGCACCGGCATTTCGCGGGGCAGGTCGGCCGAGGGTGGGCGAGAGTCGAGCCCGGACAGGTACTCGAGGGCAGTCCTCCTGCCGGCGTCGAGCAAGTCCGGGAAACGACGCAGGTCGTCTTCGAGCTGAGCAAACATCCGAGATCTCCTGGCTGGGGCCGGCCACGGAGCGCCGACGCCGGGTTCTTTCTGGATGCCGAGAAGACACGGGGCATTTCTCTCGTCGCCGAAGCTACTCGATCGCCGCCAGCGTTGCTCGGTCGCCACCGCTCGGGTCTTGCGCAGGAATCCCCTCGGTGCCGTGTTCTACCCCTGGCGGGTGCACTTCAGTGCGCCCCGATCACGATGAGGAGATTCCAATGTATCGCACAATCGCCCTGGTATTGATGGTGCTCACCGCTCTCGCCACGCCGTTTCGGGTCCATGCCGACAGCGACCGCTGGACCAAGATCGGCCGCACCACCGTCAGCGACCGCGTCGAACGCGACGTGATCGAGCTCGGCGCCCGCAGTGGCCGCTTCGAGGCTATCCGGCTCGAGGTCGGCCGGCGTGCCGTCAAGTTCGAGTCAGTCGAGGTGCGCTACGCCAACGGTGAGCGCCAAGAGATCGCCGTGCGCGAGCGGATTCCCGCCGGAGGTCACAGCCGGGTGATCGACCTGGCCGGCGGCGAACGGGTCGCCGAGAGCATCCTGCTCGTCTACGATGCGCAGTCACTCGGAGGCCGATCGACGGTGACGGTGTTGGGACGCACATAGCGCCTTTCCGCGTCGAGGCGGGCGGCGATGTTCGGGCCCGCCCTGTCACGCCCTTCCGAAGGGTCAGAGCACTTTTCGCATTGCCCACACGACGACTGAGTGAGCCTGGAGGCCGCCTCGCTGCGTTTTAGTCGGTGATGCCACGACGACTCCGCAAGATCTACGACACCACCGACGCGGTCGAGCTCACCTTCACCACCGCCGAGCGACGCTTCTACCTGCGCCCGAACAAGCTGGTCAACGCCATCATCGCGGGCGTGGTCGCTGTAGCCGCCGAACGCTACGAAGTCGGCGTCATCGCCGTTGTCGCGCTGTCGTCGCACATGCACCTCATCGTCAAGGTTCGTGATGTCGAACAACAAGCGCTCTTTGCCCAATTCGTCGAGGCCAACATCGCTACCGAGATCAACCGACTGCTCGGGCGGACCGGACCCTTCTGGGCACGGCGCTACACCGCGATTCCGATCGAGGGCCGAGCCAAGCTCGAGGAGCGCATGGCCTACCTCCTTGGCCAAGGCGTCA
>CAZRFU010000040.1:24824-49070 GCA_964599475.1 uncultured Thermoanaerobaculia bacterium | reverse complement strand
AACCTCGACCCGGTCAAGCCGGTGACGGTGTTGGTGCGGGCGGGCTCGTACACCGACGACGTGACCCTCGGCGACGGTGTGCACCTGGTGGGTGAGACGGACGCGGCGAGTTACTTCGTGACGGTGCAGGGGTCGCTGATCCGCACCCCGGCGGGTGTGAGTGGGATCGCGTCGGTGAGCAACATGGAGTTCGTCAATGCGGCGGCCTCGCCGCTGCAGTACGACGCCGGGGGCTTTGCCAACACGCGCTTGTTCATGTCGCGGGTGGGCTTCAACACCTCGAGCTCGGTGGTGCCGGCGGTGATGCTGTCGAACGGCGCCTACACGCAGGGCCGGGACATCATCGTGCGCAAGACCTCGGGGGCAACCGGCCCGGCGGTGGTCGCCGAGAGCACTGCCTCGCCGCGGACGACGATTGGTGCCGAGCACGGCTGGGACGTCGCCAGCCAGCTCAACGAAGTGGCGATTTCGGTGCGCGGTTGGTCGCGGGCGTGGATGTCGAATGCCGAGGTCACGGGACGGATCGAGGTGATCGACGAGGCGCAGCTGCACCTGGACGGCGCGGGCTCGTTCATTCGCTCGGGCAACAACCCGGGTGTGATCGACAGCTCGAACGGCGGTGCCGGAGTGAGCAAGGTGGTGGGCGTG
This sequence comes from uncultured Thermoanaerobaculia bacterium, assembly GCA_964599475.1. GTDB lineage: Bacteria > Acidobacteriota > Thermoanaerobaculia > Multivoradales > CAZRFU01 > CAZRFU01. The sequence goes on along the minus strand of CAZRFU010000040.1, from coordinate 48,422 downwards.
TTCATCGAGCGGGTGGCGGACGTGGCGGCGGATCCGGTGGTGGTGTCCAACGGCGGGCTCGAGTACAACCTGCTGAGCTGGCGTGATCCGCTCGACTTCGTCGACGTGGCGGCGACCCAGCTGGCCGGCATCGCCGGCCCGCAAGGCCCGGTTGGTCCGGCGGGTCCTGCTGGCGCGGACGGTGCCGATGGCGCCGACGGTGCAGACGGAGCCCCTGGCGCGCCTGGTGCGCCTGGTGCCGACGGCGCCCCGGCGGCGCGCTACATCGTGGCGGCGGACGGATCGGGGACCCACACGGACCTGTCGGACGCAGTCGACGCCGCCAACCTCGACCCGGTCAAGCCGGTGACGGTGTTGGTGCGGGCGGGCTCGTACACCGACGACGTGACCCTCGGCGACGACGTGCACCTACGGGCCGACATCGAGGCGCTGGCGTACGCCGTGACGCTCAACGGCACGGTGTCGTTTGCAGGTGCGACCTTCGACGACCGCTCGACGATCTCGGGCCTCTACATCCAGTCGCCGACCTCTCCGGTGATCGCGGTGTCACAGGGCAAGCTGGAAATCCACAATTCCTCGATCCATCGGTCGGACTCGGCGAGTACCGGCCCGGTGGCGGAAGTGACCGGCGGCCGTCTGACCCTCTTCGACAGCTCGGTGACGACGGCGGACACCGACGCAATTGCGGTGGTCAGCGTCGCCGGAGGCACCTTCTGGTCGTACCGCTCCGACGTTTCGGCCAGCTCGGAGGCCAACCGCAGCCTCCTGGTGACCTCGGGCCAGGGGAGCGTCTTCGGCCCGGCAGCGATCAGCGGCTACGTCGAGTACACGGGGCCGGGCTCGGGGGGCGCACTCACGCTCGCCGATCTGCGGGTCAGCGGCGCCACCAACGGGCTCGTCGCCAGCGCCGCCCCAGGTGCCGTGGTCGTGGCCCAATCGGGCTTCCGCGGCATGACCGGTGCGGCAATCAACAATCTGTCGGCGGTGGTCCACGCCCTGGTGACGGTCTCCGGAGCCAACTCCACCTTTGCTATACCAGTCAACCAGGTCGCTCTCGATGTCGAGTTGCCGGCGATCCGCTACGACAACAGCGTCAGCGGTCTGGCGGCAGCGACGCTCAAGGGTGCCGTCGATGAGCTCGCGGCTGATCGGCCGCAACGTGGCAAGCACGTGATTGCCGTCGCTGCTCTCGCCGCGGGCGCAGAGGACACCAGCGTTTCGGTGGTCTTCCCGAACCCCTTCCCAGCCGCCACGATTCCAGTGGTTTCGGTGTCGATCGAAAGCGCCGACGGCAACGACCTCAACGATGCGTTGGTTTCGATCCGAGCGGTCTCGGAGACCGGGTTCACGCTGCGGCTGAACAACCCCTCGGCCGTGGGGCTGGCAGGCCTCAGCGGTACCCTGCACTGGGTCGCGCAGGCGCCCTGAGGGTTCGCAGCCATCTCGCCGGTGAGGTGGCCGTGCCGCCGCCTCACCGGTGCGAGGCTACCGGCTCTCGCCCTGCCACGGAGCGGTGACGACGGCAGTGCCCGCAGTCGTCATCGCCCACCGGCTCGGGTCGTACATCGCTTCGAGCACGGCGGCGGGGAGGGCGAAGGTGCCGGCCGACACGGCGCGCACCGCGTAGACCACCTTGCGACTCTGGCCGGGCTCGAGATAGCCGAAGACCTCGAGCCGATCGTCGCGCACGTCGAGGTGATCGGGGTTCCACAGCACCGCTTCGTCGACCCACTCGGGCCGCTGCTCCCGACCGAGGCGGGGATTTTCGATCTCCCAGCCGGCCGGCACGCGATCGACCAGGGCGAGGTTGCCGACGCGCTCGGGGCCGAGGTTGGTCAGCTCGAGCTCGATGAAGACCAGGTCGCCGAGGCTGGTGCTGAGACGACTGCCCTCGAGCTGTTCGCCCGCCGCGCTCCAGACTCGTCGAGCCAGCCGCAGGCCCTCGCCTCCGGCGGTGCGGTTCGGTTGGGTCGGAACCCCTTCGGTCGCGGCCAGCAGCCACAGGCGCCCTTGATGAGCGGGAACGTCGAGCTCGAGGGTGCGACGGCTGGCGCCCACCAGTGACCAGGCGCGACTGGCTCCCGAAGTCTTCTCCGGAGCGATCGCATCGCTTCCGGCGTGCAGGGTGGTGCGGGCGGCGTCGCTCGACTCCGAGGGCTGGCCGAGGAACTTCCCGAGGCCGGTGATGCCCCATGCCAGCTCCTGGGTGGTGTACCAACCGCTGTCGCGTCCGCGCAGGCCTTCGGCCACGACGTCGGCAAGGCCTTGATTGCCCTCGCGGCCGAAGAGGTCGACCATGGTCGACAGGAGGAACCCACGGTAGCGGCGGTCGGAGTAGAACGACCAGCCGTTCTTGCGCTCGAGACGAGCGGGAGAGAGGTCGGCGCGGCGCAGCTCCGCCTCGTAGCGCCGATCTCCGGCGAGGAACAGGGCTGCCTGCAGCATGACCCGATGTTCCGCGCTTTCGCCCGCACCGCTCGATAGCGTGCCGAGCAGCCGTTCGGCGCGCGCCTTGCGGGGGCGGCCGGCCAGCGCCAGGACGTAGTGCATGTAGGGCTCGGCATCCTGGGTGTACCACGAGCGCTCCGAGACCCCCCGTTCGTAGCGGTTGGTGATCTCGCCCTCGAGCCACTCGAGCGCATCGTCGATCCGCGCCTGGGGGACCGGGTGGGAGGCGGCACGGGCGTCGAGGAGGAAGTGGGTGGCGTAGGCCGTCGCCCACGAGGCCGGCTCCGCGGCGCCGGGCCAATAGCCGAAGCCGCCGGACGGTGTTTGCATCGACAACACCCGTTCGATGCCGGCGCGCACCATGTCGTCGACCGAAGCGCGGGCAACCAGCGTCGGGTCGACGGCGCGAACGAGCTCACCCAGGAACAACAACGGCCGGGCGGTCGAGGTGGTCTGTTCGAGACAGCCGTAGGGGTATCGGATCAACCAGCCGAGGTGGCCGAAGACGTCCGCGTAGGGGTTGCTCGTGACCGTCAGCACACTGCGTTCGGTGCCGGGCTGCCAGCTGCCGAGCTGATCCGCCAGCGCGACGCGGCCGCCGTCGGTTGGAAGCTCGAGTCGCGTGAGGCGCCGCTCGGGTGGGGCGGCCGGCACCAGCGGGATCGTCAGCGCTTCCTTCGATTCGAGCTCCCCGGCCCGCGCCACCACGTCGATTTTGCCGGCGCCGGCCGCCGCCTCTGCCTCGAGACGGAAGACCACTTGTCCTGCCGCACCATCCGCCAGCTCGAGGCGTTGGGTCGTGGGGCCGGTGGTGCTCACGCCGCTCGAGTCTTTGGCGAGGGTGAGCTCGACCTCGACCGTGCGCCGTGCACCGGAGAGGTTGGTGACGTGGACCGGCACGTCGACTCGATCCCCGATCGCCAGCACGCGGGGGGTGGTGGTCTGCAGCACCAGCGGATCCCGCACGGTGACTTTGGCGTCGGCCCGGGCCATCCGCAGCGGGTCCGCCGCAACGGCCATCACTCGCAGCTGCCCGCGGTAGGTCGGCAACTCGAAGGGAACCTCGAGTCGTCCGCTCGCGGGCACCTCGACTAGGCCGGACCACAAGGCCACGGGTTTGACCGGCTGGGCCCTTCCCGCGGCTCCGGCTGCGTCACCGCCGGTCGCGGCACGACTACCCAGGGAGGGCGCGAGCAACGTCCAGCCGATGGTCTCGAAGGTCTCGACCCCGAGGGCGCGGCGTGCGAATACCGCATCGAAGGGGTTGGGGCTCTGGTAGCGGGTGAGCGACAGGATCCCCTCGTCGACCACCGCGACGGTCGCCCAGGTGGGCTGATCGCTCGCGCCGAGATCGAGCCCAACCGCCAGCCGCGCCCCCGAGCGCACTTCCTTGGGCACCGCGAGCTGGAGGCGGCGCTGGTAGGCGGTCGGCTCGACCGCGAGCGCCACGACACCAAAGGCCCGATCAGGGACGAAGGCTTCGCTCGATTCGGCGTGAGGGTCCTTGACGATGAGGACGGAGGTGTAGACGGTCGGCTGGAACTGGTCGATCGCCACTTTCCAGGTGATCTTGCCGGCTTCGATGTCGCGCCATTCCGAGCGCACCAGGCGATCGGTTTCGAGCGCGAGCAGCGCTCGGCCGCGCCAGGGTGCTTCGAAGGAGACCTCGAAGCCTTCGCCGACACGAACCGCGGTGGGCGCCTCGAGGGCGACCCAGGTCGGGGCGTCGGGCCGCGGGGTGAGGTCCTGTTCGGTTTCCCAGCCCCACCACGACCAGCCGCTGCCTTCGAGCTCGAGATCGGTGCGAGCCCGGGTGCCGGTGGCACGGGCGCGTACGACGAAGGCTTCGGCATCGCTTTCGGGCGCCCACTCGAAGCGGAAGCTCCCGCCGGTCGCCGTCAGCGTGCGCCGCGCGTCGGGCACGGCCCGCCGCAGGCGTCTCCAGCTCTCCTCTCCGGTGCGTTGATCGTAGGACCAGCCCCATTCGCTCTCGATCCGCAGCACCTCGAGCTCGACCTCCCGCGGTGCCGCCACGAGCGCACCGTTCCAGTCGACGACGACGCCGTTGATGACCACCGGTTCACCGACGCGGGCGGTTTTGGTCGAGCTGGCGAGGCCCAAGTAGAAGTTCTCGGGGTGCACCGGCACCGAGGCCCGGCCGACGGTGGTGCGACCGCTGCCGGACTCGAACACCGCGGCCCGCGCCACCAGGGTTGCCGGGCCGGCGAAGCCGCTGGCGGCATCGCCACAGCTGAGCCGGGCTTTGCCGTCGGCGTCGAGGGTCCCGCTGATTCTCCCGAGCGACTGCCCCGAGGGGGAGTCGGAATCGCTCCAGACCCCGTAGTGGAAGTTGGCGTTGCCCTTGGGGGTGAAACGTGCCGGTTCGAGGTCACAGGAAAGTTCGACCTGATGATCTGCCGGGACACCTCCGAAAAGGTAGCGTGCGCTGATGTCGAGCTCGGCGGCCTGGCCCAGCACGACGGCGTCCTCCCGGGCCTTGGCCTCGACCGCGAGCCGCTCCGGGACGAACTCCTCGACGGCGAAGCCGGCGCTGCCGACCTTGCGACCGCCGGCGGAGAGCCGCGCTTCCCACCGACCCGTTGGCGCAAAGTCCGCGATCGCCTGATCGTGGGTGAGATACCCCGCGGCGTTGGTTTCGAGAGTGCGTTCGAGGATCAGGCGACCTCGCGGATCGACGATCGAGAGCACCGTCGGCAGCTTGGCTTCGGGGGCAACCCCCTGATCGGTGCGCACCAGCGCCGCCAGGTGGACGGTTTCACCGGGTCGATAGACGCCGCGCTCGGGCCACACGGCGGCGCGGTACTGCGCTTCGGAGGTCCAGGGCTCACCCGCGACGCGCTCTTCCTGCACTTCGACCTCGAGATCCTGAAATTCGAGGTAACTCAGGTCGCGCGCGCCAACCGCAACCAGGGCGATGGGGGTGGTGGGATCGACGCCCGCAGGCGGCATCGCCAGCCGGCAGCGCCCGTCGCCGCCGGTGCGACAGGTGGCAACGGCGGTGCCGCTGGGCTTGACCAGCTTGATCTCGACCGCACGTTCCGGAGCCAGGGTGCGGCTGTCGATGGCCCAGGCGATGACCTCGGTTCCCTGAGGGCGCTCCGAGCTGACGCCGATGCGTTTGGCGATCAGCTGCAGGTCGGTGAGCACGATGCGGGCGGCATCGGTGGCACTGGCGCCGCGGGCGCGCAGCTCGAGCAGGCCGCGGGTATCGGCCGGCAGCAGCGCCCCGATGTCGAGGAAGGTGGTGGTCAGCTCGTCGCCGGGGCTCTCGACCGCAAGCTGATGACGCAGCACCAGATCTGAGGTGCGGATGTCCGCCGCCTCGCTCTCGCCGCTCATCCAGAACACGAGATTCTCCGGCGGGACGCGGCGGATCTCGAGCTCGATCGTCGACACGTTCATGTGCCGGAGGGCGAGCGAACGCCAGGCCGCGCGCGGCAGGTACCGACCCGAGGCGCCGAAGCTGACCTTGGGGCTGCGCGCCGGGATCACCAGGGTCTCGAGGATCTCCTCGACCAGGGTGCCACCATCATTCGACCCGAGCCCAGAGGCAAGCCGCACGGCGTAGACCCCACGCTCGAAGGCGGCGAGGATGCGAAACCCGCCTCCCGCTGCGGTCACCGAAAACGGGATCGGCGGGTCGATCGCCACCAGCTCGCGGACCTGATCTTCGGGCGGGGTGCAGCGCGAGGAGATCCGACCGAAGCTGCGCTCGTGCACATTGTCCCAGTACCAACGACGAGTTTCGACCGCCTGGTCGTCGCAGATCACGTCGACGGCGAAGCCGCTGCCGGTTTCAACCGGCAGGACGGCCTTGACCTGCAGCCGAGGGCCTTCCGGGAGTGTGGTTTGCCACTCGAACTTCGCCGCTTTCAGCTCCTTCGACCGCTCGGCCGGGACACCCTCGTCGACAACGAGCTCGACCTGGGCGCCGGCTCCGATCGCCCCGCCCTGGAGCGTCGCGCGTACGGTGGTGGGGCTCATCGTGGCCACTTTGACGGTCGGATTCGAACGCGCCCCGGAGTGGTGGAGGGCGCCCACCGCCAGACGTCGGGCCACCTGGTCGGGGTCGACGGCGTCGGTGAAGAAGAGGTCGACCTCGAGCCGGCGGCGATCCGCGTCGTAGGCGGCGACGGCGGCGCGCGCCACGCCGAAGGCGGGGATCTCGAGCTTCGCCGACCAAGCCGTGGCGCCTGGAGCTTCGATCACCCCGAAGCGGGTGGCCACCGATTCGAGCGTGGCAGTGATGGTCGAGCTTGCCGGGAAGGGCGCTTCGGGTCGGAAGGCCAGCGCCGACGTGCTGCGGTAGCGCAGCTCGCCGTCGAGCGGCGGATCGAGTCTGAGAATCGTGCCCTCGTCGACGGGTTTGTCGACCTTGTCGGCGGTCACGATCGGTCGGGCGAGCTCGACCACGATTTCGGTTGGTGCCAGGCCGAACCCGCCAAGCGCGCGGATCGTGGGAGCGAGGTCGTCGGCGGTGAGCTGCTCGAGCTCCTGTTCCGCCACCGGTACCTCGGCACGAGGCTCGATCGCCGGGGCTGCACTCGGCGGCGTTTCGGCCTTCCTGCACCCGGAGATCCCCATCCAACCCGCCAGCACCAACATCACCATCGTGCGTCGAGACATACCTTCGATCCTCCGCGGTCATCCTACCGCCGCCGGCGAGCGCAAAGGGCGTCGCTCGCACGCCGGAAACGCGGCGACATCGTGGCGGTCGGAAGGGACCGGGTCTCAGGAGGTACCCATTTTCTGAGGAGGTCCGCGCCCCGCCGTTCCCCTGTACCCGGTAGACTCTTCCCAATACCCAATACCCAATACCCAATACCCAATACCCGATCCCCGATCCCCGATCCCCGATACCAGGAGTCCCCCCATGGCCGAGATCCGCCGCTACCCGTTGTTGCGCCACTTGCGGGCCGAGGCCTCGAGCTACGTGATCCAACTGCGCAAGGGCAAGGTCCGCCGCAGTGGCGCCGGGCTCGCCTTCTGGTTTCGGCCGCTGGCGACCAGTCTGGTCGAGATCCCTCTCGACGACCGCGAGCTGCCCTTCGCCTTCCAGGGGCGCTCGGCCGACTTCCAGGAGGTGATGGTCCAGGGTGTGGTCACCTATCGCGTCGCCAACCCGGAGCTCTTGGCGCGGCGGGTCGACTTCGCCATCGATCCCGCTTCAGGACTGCACCTGAAACAGCCGTTCGAGAAGCTTGCGCTCCTGCTCACCCAGCTGGCCCAGCAGTTGGCGTGGGAACACCTGGTGCAGACGCCGTTGCGCGAGCTGCTGGTTTCCGGCCTCACGGTGGTGCGCGAACGAGTCGCGACGGGCCTTGGCACCGGATCGGAACTGGCCGCCCTCGGGCTCGAGATCGCCTCGGTGCGGGTCTCTGCCGTCAGCCCCACGGCGGAGCTCGACAAGGCGCTGCAGACGCCCGCTCGCGAGGCGATCCAGCAGACCGCGGACGACGCCACCTTCGAGCGCCGCGCCCGCGCGGTCGAAAAGGAGCGTGCGATCCAGGAGAATACGCTGCAGAACCAGATCGAGCTGGCCCGGCGCGAGGCGCAGCTGATCGAACAAACCGGCGCGAACCAGCGCCAGACCGCCGTCGAGCAGGCCGAGGCCGAACGCATCCAGGTGGCGGCGGCGACCGAACGGCGTCGGCTCGAAGCCGAAGCCGAAGCAGCAGCGATTCGTTCGGTGGAAGGTGCCCGGACCGAAGCCGAAGCCGCCCGCATGGGCATCCACCGCGATGTGGCACCGCCGGTGCTGGCAGCCCTGGCCCTGCGCGAGCTGGCGGGCAAGCTGCACCGAATCGAGCACCTCAATCTCACCCCCGACCTGCTCGGTCCGCTGGTCGGCGACCTGCTGCGCAGCGGTGAGCGGGAGCTGGCCAAACGCCGCGCCGGGGCTGATGGTCCCGAGGATCCGCGGGCGCGAGGATGAAGAAGGGCCGGCTGCCGCCGCGGGTGGTGCTGGTGACGCGGCAGCTGCCCTACGAGCGGCTGGTGGTCGAGCATGGCACGCCTCAGCAGGCCGAGTTCTTCTTGCGCAGCCGGGGTCAGGAGCTGGCACCGCTGCAGCAGCAGGCGCAGGTCTTCGAGGTGGTGCGCCAGCTGGTGCGCCGACAGGTGCCGGGCAAGTGGCGATTCGTCGACGTGCGTCGCGAGTTGCTCGACCGTTTCCTGTTCGAGCCCGAGGACGTCGTCGTTGCCCTCGGGCAGGACGGACTGGTCGCCAACGTGGCGAAATACCTCGCCGGCCAGCCGGTGATCGGCGTCAATCCCGATCCCGGCCGCTACGACGGGGTCCTGGTGCGCAATTCGCCGGATGCGGTCGCGGATCTGCTGGCTTCGGCGGTGACGGGCAAGGCCCGCACCGAGCGGCGCACGATGGCGCGCGCCAGCCTCGACGACGGCCAACACCTGATCGCGCTCAACGAGGTCTTCATTGGCCATCGTACCCACCAGTCGGCGCGCTATCGCATTACTTTCGGTGACCAGGTCGAACGGCACTCATCGTCTGGGGTCATCGTCGCCACCGGCACTGGCGCCACCGGCTGGGCCCGCTCGATCGCCCGCGAGCGCGGGCAACAGCTCGACCTGCCGACGATCGACGCCGCCGCGCTCGCCTTCTTCGCGCGGGAGGCGTTTCCGAGCCGCACCACCGGCACCGAGCTCACCGCCGGCCTGGTCGAGGCGCCGGCAGTCCTCCGCGTCGAGTCCGAGATCGAGCTGGGCGGGGTGGTCTTCGGCGACGGCATCGAAGAGGACTTCCTGCGCTTCGACTTCGGTCGCCGGCTCGAAGTGGCCGTGGCGGATCGGCGGCTGGAGTTGGTCGTGGGCTGCTAGTCCTAGTGGCCTACCCCGCGAGATGTCGCACGTCTTGCGACATTTCTCGAGCCGGGCGTCGTAAGCAGTGTAGTGATTGGGGTTTATACGGCACGGAGGCGAGCGTGAAGTTTCGGCCGAGCCCGCGGCAGTGGGATTGCGAACCCGCGAGGGCTCAGGCGCCGAGGCTGCGACCGTGACGACGGGTACGCCGCGAAGAGGTGCGCGCGCAACGCGCACCCTGGGGCGCTCCCGCGGCCCGTACATCAGAACGCACGCCGCTGAGTCCTCCGGCCGATCCCCGATCCCCGATCCTTGGTCCCTCTCGTCGACCGACTACTGGCCAGCGAGCAGGGCGGCGGGGGTGCGGGTTGGCTCGCGGATCGGTGGAACGAGGCGATTCATCGCCGCGCCGAGATTCCAAATCCGCCCAGCAAGGCGACCGGAGCAAGCGGCGCTGCGGGCATCAGCGGCACTGGCGTCGGTTGGCCCCGCAAGGGATCGTCGCCCATCACCAGCAAGGTAGGGTGGGGGAACGCTACAACCACCGCAGGAGCCTGATCGACGCCCTGCGGCAACCCCACCGATCTTCTCCGAACCAAAAGATCTTCTCCGAGTCCGGTCCTTCTGGCTTCGGTTGCGGCCTCCGCGTCAGGAAGGTACCGGGTACTGGGTACCGGGTACTCGTCGGAGGGCCTGTGGGGCTACTTCTGAGCAGTTCCCCATGCACCCCTGCGTGGTGCACCTCCGGGGATGAGAATCCGGTCTTCAGTACCCGGTACCTGGTACCTGGTACCCATCCTGGTCAGCGCCGACGCAAGAGTGCCGCGGCCTGGGCGGCGGAGTCGGGTCGGCGCGCCGGGTCGGGGTCGAGGCACGTGCTCAGCAACGGGTCGAAGGGCCGCAGTGCCGTTTCGAGGTCATCGGGCTGAAGCTGCCGGTTGTGGGCGATCGTGGCGCGGGTTTCGGGGTCGAGCGCTGCCAGCGCCTGGCTTGGAGCCGATCCGGGGGCGGGCGTGCAGCCGAGCAGCACCGCGGCGGCGACGGTGCCGAAAGCGAACAGATCGGAGGCCACCGTCGGCGCGCCGTGGCCCAGCTCCGGCGCCGCCGAAGCCGTGGTGGCGCGGGGCAGGGCGTCGGAGATGAGTCCGGCGACGCCGAAGTCGCCGAGCCGTACGCGACCGTCGACCAGTCGTGCGGTGCGAGTCGAGAGATCACGGTGGAGGATGCCGTGGCGATGGAGCGCCTCCAGGGCGTGGGCGAGCTCGAGCAGCAGTGCGGCGCGGCGGATGAGCGACGCGTGCTCGGCGTCACAACCGCGGTCGATTGCCAACCCGCCGAGCGCTTCGCTCGCGACCCACAGCGTGCCGTGCTGGTGACCGACATCGAGGACGTGCGCGAGCCCGGGATGGTCGAGCTCGAGCAGCCGACGTGCCACCGGCTCGAGCGCCGCCGCCAGCTTCTGGCGGTCGCCGTCACCTTCGATCACCTGCAGCACCGCCGCACGGCCGGCGGGGTCGTGGGCGCGGAAGGTGTGGCCCAAGGGGCCAAGGCCGAGGGGGAGATCGAGCGTCCAGGAGCCGAGCCGACGCCCTTTCTGCGCGGATCCGGTGATCGACTCGAGCAAGCCGGTGTGCACCACGGTGTCGACCACACCGTGGGCCGACAGCAACGATTCGACCTCGACCCGGTCGCTGCTGGGGGCTTCGGCCAGCAGCTGCTGGCGCTCGCTGCGGCCGGCCTCGAGGGCGGCCAAGAACAGTGCCTTCTGGCGCTCCCAGTCCGGGTTCATCGCGACAGCTCCCGGTGCAGCCAGGCTCGTGCCATGGTCCACTCGCGTTTGACCGTGGCGGGTGAGATGCCGAGGGCATCCCCCGTTTCTTCGATCGACAGGCCGGCGAAGTGGCGCAGCTCGACGACCTGGACCATGCGCGGATCGAGCGCCTCGAGACGCTCGAGGGCGGAATCCAGGGCGAGTAGCTCAGCGGCATTGGAGGTGTCGAGCGAAGCGCCGATCAACCCCTCTTCGAGCTCGACCTTTTCGGCTCCCGATCCGCGCTTCTCGGCGTCGCGGGCGCGGGCGTGGTCGACCAGGATGCGCCGCATGGCGGTCGCCGCCGCACCAAGGATGTGGGCGCGATCGCGCCAGTGCACACGGCTTTGTGTCGACAGTCGCAGATAGGCTTCGTTGACCAGGGCGGTGGGCTCGAGGGTGTGAGCCGACCGTTCGCCGCGCAGGCTGCGTGCGGCGAGGCGCCGCAGCTCGGTGTAGAGCACCGGCAACAACTCGTCGAGTTGAGCGCGAACCTCGTCGCCGGGCGACGGTGAAGCGGAGTCGACCTGGGTCACGCGGGAAACGCTACCAGCCGAGGGCCCGCTCCACAAGCGGGAGCGCCGCTACAATGACCCGATGCGCGCCATCCTGACCCTCATCGTGTTGCTCTCGACCACCGCGGCGGTGGTGGCAGATCCCCTCGAGTCCGCCCGCACGGGAGGGGCAGCGACGATTGCCCACGAGCTGCGGTGCCTGACGACCACCGGCCGGATCCTGGTAATCGGCGCCCATCCGGACGATGAGGACACCACACTTCTGGCCTGGTACGCCCGCGGCGTGGGAGCCCAGGCTGCCTACCTGTCGTTGTCGCGCGGCGAAGGGGGGCAGAATCGCTACGGCGCCGAGCTCGGCGACGGCTTGGGGCTGCTGCGCAGTCGCGAGCTCGAGGCGGCGCGCCGCCTCGATGGGGCACGGCAGTACTTCACGCGCGCATCGGACTTCGGCTTTTCGAAGACCCTCGACGAGGCCCTGCGCTTCTGGCCCGAGGAGGAGCTCCTGCGCGACGCCGTGCGGATCGTGCGCAAACTGCGCCCGCAGGTGATCGTGTCGATCTTTCCGGCCTCACCGCTGGCCGGCCACGGGCAACACCAGGTGGCGGGCTTGATCGCCGAGCGGGTGCTCGACGCAGCGGCGGATCCCACCCGGTTCCCCGAGCTGGCACGCGACGAGGGGCTTTTGCCGTGGCGGGCCGAGGCGGTCTACCGTCGGGCTTGGCGCGATCCCGAGAACGCCACCCACCAGGTGCGTTTGGCCCACCTCGACCCGTTTTCGGGCCGGTCCTTCCAACAGATCGCCATGGAGAGCCGCAGCCTGCACCGCAGCCAAGACATGGGGCAGCTCGAAAGTCTCGGCCACCGCGAGATCGCGCTTGCCTGGGTCGCAGGGAATCCGGCGCCCGAAGGCGCGGAGCCATTCGCCGGGCTCGAGCTGCGGCCCCGGCAGCTGGCGCAATCCCTGGCACCTGGAGCCGCGCGCGAAGAAGTCGTGGCACGCCTCGAAACCGTCGAAGCCCTCGCGAACGAGGCATTGTCCGCTCTGCGCCCCACCGACCTCGAAGCGGTGTTCCCGTTTCTCAGCGAAATTGCCACCCACCTCGACGTCGCGGTGACGACGCTGCGACCCTCGGCGGACGCTGATCTCGAAGCCGCGTGGGTTTTGGCCGAGCTCGAGCGGCGCCAGGCGGGGGCGGCGCGAGCCCTGGCGGCGGCGGCGGGATTGGTGTGGGATGCGACGGCGCGGACCGAAGCCGTGGTGGCGCCGGGAACCATCGAGGTCGACGTGACGGTGTGGAACGCCGGCTCGCGGCGGGTCTCGTTGCCCGAGCTGGCGGTGACCCTGTGGTCACCGAGCGGCTGGAGCGAGATCCAGGGTGTTGGATTTGCGGCCGAACCGCGGGCCGTGACGGTGGCGCCGGGCCAGGTTCTCGAGCGCTCGGTGGCGGTGCGTCTGCGACCCGACGCACCGATCACCGCACCCGCACATCTGCTGCGCCCCAAACACGGCGAGCTCTACGACTGGGCAGAGGTCCCCGATGCCGGCCGAGGCGAGCCGTTCGGGCGACCGGGGCTCGAGGCCCGCCTGAGCGTCGAGGTCGAAGGGGTGCGTCTGCGCCTCGACCGCGAGGTCGTGGCCCGCTTTCGCGACCAAGAGCTGGGCGAGGTCAGGCGCCCGCTGCGCGTGGTGCCCGCGATCGAGGTCGAGGTCGAGCCTGAGGTGATCGTGCACCGTCAGGGTTCCTCGTCACCGATCCGCGTCGCCGTGGTGCTGACCAACCGCACCGGGGCGGTGCAGCGGGGCCGCGTCGAAGCCCTGCTGGCCGAGGGCCCGATCGATCTGCCGTTCGAGCTTGCCGGCGGCGAACGGCGCACGGTGACCCTCGAGTTGCCGTCCCCCACCGAGCCGGGTGCAACGGAGGTGGTGGTTCGGGCGCGGCGCGACGATGGCGCGACCTTCGACCTCGCCGTGCCGCTGATCGATCACCCCCACGTCGCGCCGATTCCGTGGCCGCGGCGCGCGCAAGTTCACGTCGCCGCAGTGCCGCTCGAGCTTCCGGATCGACGCATCGGCTGGATCCGCGGTCCGGGGGAGGATCTGCCCGAGCGACTGGCGGCCCTTGGAGGGCGCGGACGTGTGCTCGACACGACCGCCCTCGAGGCCGGTAGTTTCCACGACCTCGAGGTCATCGTCATCGGCTCGCGCGCCTGGGAAACCGAACCTGCGCTGCCGCGCGCCAACCCCGGTCTGCTCGAGTGGGTCGAAAACGGGGGGGTGCTCATCACCCTCTATCAGCGCTACCCGTACTTCGAAGGCCCACCCCGCGGCCCGGAGAGCCTCACGCTGGCGCGCCCGATCGGGCGGGTGGTCGATGAGACGGCGCTGCTGCGACCGCTCGATCCAGACCACCCACTGTGGCTCGAGCCCAACCTCCTCGGTGCCATCGATCAGCAGGGTTGGATCCAGGAGCGCGGCTTGTTCTTCCCCTCGAGCTGGGGGCCGGCCCTGCGGCCGTTCGTGGCGATTGCCGACCCTGGCGAGGACGAACAGTTTGGAGCGATCCTCGCCATGCGCCACGGCCGCGGCGCGTGGATCTACACCGGGCTGGCGTTCTTTCGCCAACTCCCGGAAGGTGTGCCGGGGGCGTGGCGGCTGTTTGCGAACCTGTTGGCGCTTGGGCCCGACGATGTCCCGGCGGTTGATCCGCCCTCGTCGCCGCCGGCGTCGCCTGCGGAGGTCCTGCCATGAGCTCGCGCCAGTTGGCGGTGTTGTCGATCTTGCTGAGCGGCCTGCTCGGGTGTGGCGGTGGTGACGAACGGCTGCCGTTGACCTTGTACTCGCCCCATGGCCGCGATCTGCTCGAGCTGGTCGAGCGCGAGTACGAAGCAGACCACCCGCAGGTCGATCTGCGCTGGCTCGACATGGGCTCACAGGAGGTGCTCGACCGGCTGCGGTCGGAGCGCGCCAACCCCCAGGCCGACGTGTGGTTTGGTGGCCCCTCGACGCTGTTCGCCCGCGGAGCGAACGAAGGTGTGCTGGCGCCCTACGTGCCGGAGTGGAGCGAAGCGATCCCGGTCGCAAGTCGCCATCCGGAGGGCCTCTACCACGGGCTCTATCGCACCCCGGCCGTGTTGGTCTTCAACACCGATGCGCTCGATCCGGAGGCCGCGCCCCGCGACTGGGACGACCTGGTGAGCCCTGCCTTTGCCGCACAGGTGCTGATTCGGGACCCGCTCGCCAGTGGGACGATGCGGACGGTGTTCGGAATGATCCTCGCGCGTGCCGCAGCCGAGGGCTCCGTCCAAGGCGGGTTCGAGTGGCTCGCCCGACTCGACGTCAACACCCGCAGCTACGCGCAGAATCCAGCGTTGCTGCACGCGCAGCTGGCTCGTCGGGAGGGCACGGTGACGGTGTGGGACCTCACCGATATCCTGTTCCAGCGCCAGCGTGGTGCCCCGGTCGACTACCGCTTCGCCGCCAGCGGCACCCCGGTGATCGACGACTCGATCGGCCTGGTCGAGGGTGCCCGCCATCCCGAAGAAGCCCAACGTTTCATCGACTGGGTCGGATCCCGGCGCTTGACCGAGCTTGCGGCAGAGCGGGCGTACCGTCTGCCGGCACGGCTCGACCTCCCGCTCGAGGAGCTGCCGGAGTGGACCCAGCGGGTGCGTCGCGAGATGACCGAAGCCCCCCTCGACTGGGACCTGATCGCGCGGGAAGGTCAGGGGTGGATGGAGCGGTGGGATCGCGAGATCCGCGGTCGGGGCGCCGAATGGCTGGTTGACCATCCGGCCGCCGTGGTGACGCCCTGATCCCCGATCCCTTTACTGCTTCACTTGCGCGCCACCGCGAATAACCCCAACCCTGGCCACGGTAGGAAGCGGTCGATGCGGCGCAGCAGTGGGATCGCCATGTCGTAGAGCTTGAGTTGGAACGTGCTCAAGTTCTCGGCGCGTCGCAGTTTGCCGTTGAGCAGCCACCCGAGCAGGCCCGAGCGATTGAAGTGTTGCACGCTCTCGATCTCGAAGCCCGCGCTGACGAGCTCGTCGCGCAGCATCTGGTCGGTGTAGCGGCAGCGATGCCCGAGGACCTCGTCGAGGCGTGAGTACAGACGCGGGCCGCGGGGAACGTAGAGCACCAGACGTCCTCCCGGCTCGAGGCTCCGGAACATGTTGGCGAGAGCGCGGTTGGGGTCGGGCACGTGCTCGAGCACGTTGAGACAGATCACCGTGTCGAAGCGACCTTCGAGCGCGTCGAAATCCTGGGGCCGATCGAGGTTGGCGTGGGCGACCTCGAGGTAGGGCTTGGCGAAGGAGAGATTGCGCAAGTAGTGCAGGTAGTGAGGATTGATGTCGCTCGCGACATAGTGCTCGCGCGGGATCAGACGCTGGGTGATGTTGCCGATCCCGGCGCCGATCTCGAGCACCCGTTGGCCGGTCGAGGCCGCCACCGTGTCGGCCATCCAGGCGTTGAAGCGGTGGGCCTTCTCCAAGTTGTGGAGGATGTGCGAGCCGTATTCGTCTTGCTGATAGAGGTCGTCGATCAACCAGTAGCGCACGATGGCAAACAGGGCCTTGAAGCCGTCCCGCCAGCCGATTTTTTTGCCTTCCCGATAGGTGCGCCCGACGTAGCTGATCGGGACCTCGAAGATCCGCGCTCCACGTTTGGCGACCTTGGCGGTGAGCTCGACCTCGATGGCGAAGTCGTTGCTGCGAATGGGGATCGACTTCAGCAGACTGGAGCGGAACATCTTGTAGCAGGTTTCGATATCGCTCAGGTTCAGGTCAGTGAACCAGTCGCTGAGGAAGGTCAGGAAGCGGTTGCCGAGGGTGTGTTTGAAGTACAACACTCGGCGCCGTCCCGCCGGCAGGAAGCGCGAACCGTAGACTACATCGGCTTCGTCCTCGAGGAAGGGAACCACCATGCGGGCGAGATCGCGCGGGTCGTATTCGAGGTCGGCGTCCTGGAACACGACCAGATCGCCGTCGGCGGCGGCGATGCCGCGTCGCAGGGCCGCCCCTTTGCCCTGGTTCGGCCGCTGCTCGAGCAGCGTGATGCGATCCGGGTACTCACTCGCGACGCTGCGCAGGACCTCGCTGGTGCCGTCGGTCGAGCCGTCGTCGACGACGATGATCCGGGTGGCGACGCTCGGGATCTCCAGGGCAAGGAGGCGCCGCAACAGCTCGGGCGCAAGGTAGCGCTCGTTGTAGACCGGGACGACGACGCTCAGCACCAACGACCGAGGTTTGGTGTTCATCGTTCGAAGTGGTCGGCGAGTTGGTCGAGCTCGGGGCCGGTGACGCGGAACACGGTCCATTCGTCCATCGGTCGGGCTCCGAGACGTTGATAGAAGCGGATCGCCGGCTCGTTCCAGTCGAGCACCGACCACTCGAGGCGGCCGCAGCCGCGATCGCGGGCGAGCTTGCCGAGGTAGGACAGCAGCCGCAGGCCGACGCCGTGGCCGCGCAGCTCGGGCTTCACGAAGAGGTCCTCGAGGTAGATGCCGCGCCGCCCGAGGAAGGTGGAGAAATTGTGGAAGAACAAGGCAAACCCTGCCGGCTGCTGCTCGAAGTCGGCGATGACGACTTCGGCGGCGGGGCGGGCGCCGAACAGCTCCTGGGCAAGGAGCTCCTCGGTGGCGACCACCTCGTGGGCCAATTTCTCGTAGTCGGCTAGGCCGCGGATCAGCTCGAGGATCAGCGCAACGTCGTCGACGGTGGCCAGGCGCAGCGTGATACGAGGATCGGGTGTCGGGATGGTCATGAGACGCTCGCGCAGTTTACAGGGATTGCGCCGCGCCGAGGCCGGCACTTCGACCACTGGCCCAGGCCCATTGGAAGTTGAAGCCACCGATCCGACCGTCGACATCGAGGATCTCGCCGCACAGGAACAAGCCGGGACACCTTCGCGAGGCCATGGTTTCCAGGTGAACCTCCGTCAAGGGCACGCCTCCGGCGGTGGCCTCGGCCTTCTCGAATCCGCGATCTCCGACGACTGGGACCGCCAGCTCGGTCAGCACCTGGAGGAGACGTCGGCGTTGCTCCCGCCGCAGCTGCAGGCCTGATGTCGGGGGGGCGACCTGAGCGATCGTGCAGAGCAGGTCGCCCAGACGCTCGGGCATCCTGGTCGCCAACCACCCGCCGACGCTGCGCCGGCCGAGCGAGAGCAGCTCGTGGTCGATGGCCTCTCGGCTGAGCTCGGGAAGGAAGCCGAGCACCAGGTGGGCTGCTGGCTCTTCACGGCGAGCAGCGAGCAGGTGACGAGAAACGTCGAGGATTGCCGGCCCGGACAGGCCGGAGTGCGTCAGCAGGGTCGACCCGGTGGTCGAGAACAGACGGCGACCCGAGCCGCAGCGCACCTCGCAACGCGCCGGAGCGGAAAGACCGCTGAGGGTGCAGAACGGATGATCGGCAGGGAGAGTCAAGGGGACCAAGGCGGGAAAGGTTGGAGTCACGGTGTGGCCGAGGTTCTGCGCGATCGCCAAGCCCGAGCCATCCGAGCCACTCTTCGGCAGCGCCTTGCCGCCGGTCGCGAGCACGACCCGCCGCGCGAGGACTTCACCCCACGGCCCCGCGAGTTGCAGCTGGTCGGCCACGGGCTCGATACCTTCAACCCGCGCTGGAAAGCGCAGCTCGACCCGCGACTGCTGCGCGGCACGCAGCAGCGCGTCGAGCACAGTGCGTGCACGGTTGGTCGTCGGGAAGAGTTTGCCTGTCGGCTCCCGCGTCAGCTCCACCCCCAGCTCGCGGAACCAGGCGATCGTGGCATCGACGGGAAACTGGCGCAGCACTTTGGCGATCGCCTTGGGGGACGATCCTGCATAGTCGCGTTCGTCCACCCGGTCGTGGGTGACATTACAGCGCCCGCCTCCGGCGACGAGGACCTTGGCACCGAGAGTGCGCGCGCCGTCGAGACCGACGATGCGCCGACCCGGCGCCGCACGCGCCGCCCAGATCGCGGCACTCAAGCCGGCTGCGCCGCAGCCGACGATGGCGACATCGACGGGCTCCAACGTCAGGGGCGCAGGGTCATGGTCTGGCCGATCACCGGCAACTCGGCCTCCAGGCCGTGGCGCTGTTGGATCTCGGCGGCAAGCGACCGCATCGCCTTCTCTTCCCCGTGCACCAGGATCAGTCGCTTCGGAAGAGGCGCGCTCTCGAGCCAACGCAGCAACTCGTTGCGGTCGGCGTGACCGGAGAGTCCCGTGATGCTCTCTACTTCACAGCGAATCGGCACCGACTGGCCGTGAATCTTGACCGAGGGGGCCCCTTCCACCAGGCTGCGCCCGCGTGTGCCCGGGGCTTGGTAGCCTGCGAGCAGGACCATGTTGTTGGGATCGGGAGCGAGCCGGGCGAGGTGGTGGAGGATGCGCCCGCCGGTGAGCATGCCGCTCGACGAGATGATGATGCGTGGTCCCCGCAGGCTGTTGAGGCTCTTGGACGCCGAGGTGTGGCGGTGGAAGTGCACATCTTTGGGGAACAACTCGATCCGGCCGTCCTCGAAGACGTCGCGATCGAGGTTGTGGGGATCGAGGTAGCGCGAGTAGATCGAGGTGGCATCGACCGCCATCGGACTGTCGAGATGGATCGGCACCCGCGGCAGGACGCGGTCGCGCATCAGCCGTCGCAATACGAGGGTGATCTGCTGCGAGCGCCCCACCGCAAAGGCCGGGATCAAGACGATGCCTTTGCGGGCCAGACAGCGCCCAACCGGCTCGGCGAGCTGGTCTTCGAGCGGCGTCGGATCGTGGGTGCGGTCGCCGTACGTCGACTCCATCACCAACACGTCGCATTCGGGCCGCGGTTCTGGATCCGGGTGTAGTGGCGACCCGTAGCGGCCAATGTCTCCGGAGAAGACGATCCGCAGCGGCTGGGAGCCGTCGATGGCGACATCGAGGAACGCGGAGCCGAGCAGGTGCCCGGCGTTGTGCCAGGTGATTGCGGCGCTGCCGAGCTGGACCGGGCGGTAGTACTCGACCGCTTGGCGCAACGCGAGCGCCGCAGCGGCGTCGTTGGCGTCGAACAGCGGCTCAGCCGGGTGGTGCTTCGAGTAGCCCTTGCGATTGGCGAAGTCGGCGTCCTCTTCCTGGAGCTTGGCAGCGTCCATCAACAGGACCTCGAGCAGGTCTGCCGTGGCCGGTGTGCACAGGATGGGGGCATCGAGCCCGAGTTTCGTCAGCCGGGGGAGGTAGCCCGAGTGGTCGATGTGAGCGTGGGTGAGCAAGACTTCGTCGATATGCCGCGCATCGAAGCCCGGTGAGGACCAGTTGCGCAGGCGCAACTCCTTCAGGCCTTGAAACATTCCGCAGTCGACCAGGAGCGTGCGTTCGGGCAGCTCGAGAAGATGGCGACTTCCGGTGACCGTGCGTGCAGCGCCGTGGCAGGTGAGACGGATCGACGACATGGAGCCTCCGTGGGAGTCGTTTTGTGGGCAGGATAGCAGCAGCAGAGCCGGTCGATGCGTTCACCGTCGCCGCAGCGCGACCCAAGCCGAAATCAGCCCGACCAGGCCGAGGAGTGAGGTCGCGGCGCCGGGGAGCAGGCCTGGCGGGCGGTATTCGAGGTTCACTCGTCCGGTCCCCGGTGGGAGGTCGAGCGACAGCAGGCCCAGGGGATGGTTGGCCCACACCCCGGTGCTGGTGCGCCATCCGGGAGCGGCCATTTCGGCGACCACCATGTGGGCCGGCTTCGCGGTCTCGTAGCGCAACCCCCAGCGGCCCGGGACTGCCTCCACCACCTCGATTCGACCGGAGTCCGAGGGCTCGAGCCGCACCAGCGGGAGGGCGGAGGGTCGTTCGAGCACGCGCGTCGTGCGCCCGGCGGCGACCTCGCGCCAGGTGGCATCTGGAATGGGCTCGTCGATTGCCACCAGTACCACGCGTACCGACAGCGCGTCGAGGGCTTCGTGGGACCAATTGGTGATCGGGGTGTAGAAGGTAGCGTGCTCGTCGGCGAAGGTGTTCCACAGGCGGTCGAACGCCACCAGT
The DNA here is from genome assembly GCA_964599475.1 of uncultured Thermoanaerobaculia bacterium. Lineage (GTDB taxonomy): Bacteria > Acidobacteriota > Thermoanaerobaculia > Multivoradales > CAZRFU01 > CAZRFU01. The sequence continues at coordinate 27,819 of CAZRFU010000040.1, read as the reverse complement.
TCGAGAGTGTCGTCGCCGCGAACGTCGCGCAGCCTCAGCACGGTGGCGAGATTCGGCCGCAAGACTTCGCCGACTGCGGCGAGGCGATGGGTCGTCCCGATCAGGGCCCGGGCGGCCTCGATCTCCTCAGGGGCGGCCAGGAGCTCGGCGGTCCGCCCGGCTCCGAGATTCGCCCCGTGGTCGTGTACCAGATCGAAGGCTGCAACAGCCACCAGGATCATGGCCAGGCGCCGTCGTGGCGCCTCCTGCGCCGGTTGGGCCGCCAAGGCCAACAGCACACCGATCGTGGCCAGGAGGTCGAGGCGCTGGTCGAGACCCCGCGCGGTCCACGTTTCGCCCAGTGTCCAGACAACGATCGCGACCAGCAGCGTGCAGATGCCGACCGCCAACCGCACATGCGTGCGCTGCGCACCGCTCAGCCAACGATCGAGTCCCATCCCGGCGAGCAGGCCGAGGCCCAACTGGAACACCGGGAGGGCGGAGTGGGCCAGGCCCTTGCCGACGATCGGCAGGTGTCGGTGGAGCTCGTGAATCCCAGGCAGGGAGTAGGCCACCGCGCCGCAGACGAGGGTCAGCACCAGCAGCCGGGTGCCGTTGGTGTCCCGGTCTCGCCGGAACACCACCAGCAGTGCCAGCGGGACCACCAGCACTCCTAGGAACCCGGCCGTCGCCACCTCGTTGAAGGGGCCGAACCAGGTGCCGTCGGCTGGTGACCCGAGGGCACCAGGCAGCAGCATCCGGGTCCACACCGGCCACAGCTGGGCGAGTCCGAGGGCAGCACCGCCGGTTTCAGCCTGCCATCGGGCGGTGGCCGGCAGATAGACGAGCAGCGGGACGATCTGCACCGCCGCGAGCATTGCCCCCAATCCCCAGCCGCCGACCAGCAGCGGTATTCGCCTCCAGCCGCCCGATCGTGCAAGAACCCACAGGGCGCCGGCTGCAGCGCTGTAGACCGCGGTTTCAGGGTGCCCGCCGAGCAGTTGCAGCCCGGCGACGAGCGCCAGGACCACCGGGGCATGGCGTCGGCGCTGGGCAATCCCTTCGGCGGCCCAGAGCGTCCACGGCAGCATCGCCATGGCGTTGGCCATCGGGTAGAGCAGGAACGCGGCCATCCGACCCCCGAGGCTCCAGGAGAAGGCCGCCGCGAGCGATCCGGTGCTGCTGATCCCGAGGGCACGCCCCAACAGCACCACGCCGAGCCCGCCGAGCACGAGCCGCGCCCAGGCGAGCAGCACCAGCCCGACCTCGAGCGGCAGCAACGCCACCATCAGATGCAGAGGAAACAGCACCGCGCTCTGGCCGTTGGCCCAAAACGGTGTACCGGCGCTTTGGAACGGGTTCCACAGGGGAAGGCGACCGCTGCGGAGCTCGTCGCGCAGGAACACCAACCACGGATCGACTTGGAAGATCACGTCCCGCGCGTGGGGATTACCCTCTGCCACCACGGCATCGCTCCACGGGGGGAGATGGCCGAGCAGGCGTATCGGCCCGGGAATCCCATCGGGCGCGAGGGCCAGCGGCTGGGTCAGCATCACCATGGACGCGATGGCCAGCAGCGTCCAGGGGATCGCCAGCCGGCGCCGTCGCAGCAGCCAGGCTCCCAGGATCGTTGCGGCAGCCAGGACTGGAAATGCGGGATGCATCGCAGAGAGTCTACGTCGTCGACGACCGATCGCCGGGGGCCGTGCCCGTAAGATCACCGGGTGGTGGGAAGAGGGTCGCCGGGAGTCGGTGTTGTGTTGGCCGCAGCGGGGATGCTCCTCGCTGCCACCGTCGTCGTGGCCCAGGAGCCGGCGAGCGGTTTCGTGTTCGCGCCGGGGATCGGCGAACAGGTCGTGGTGCAGCGCTGGACGACCGCGGACGGATTGCCGATCGACGGCCTGACCAGCGTGTTGCTCGGAGAAGACGGACTGTTGTGGATCGGCACGTTCGACGGGCTGGTCAGCTTCGATGGCCTGCGGTTCGAGCGCTTCGATTCGGTGTCGACACCCGAGCTCGGTGGCAACCGCGTCGTCGACCTGATTCGAGCAGCGGACGGTGCGTTCTGGGTGGTGACCGAGCAAGGCGACATCGCCCTGTATCGCAAAGGCGCCTTCCAGGCGGTCGACACAGCGGCCCTGTCGCACTCCGGAGGGCGAGCGTTCGCAGTTGCGCAGGCCTGGGGCACGAGCCTGGTGGTGGGGACTGCGGAGGGGGTTTTTGCAGCTACGCCCGACCGTTTGGTTATGACACCCGTGGCAATCGGCGGCGGGGATGTCAAGGTCCTCACCGTGAGCGACGATGGAGTGCTGTGGGCCGGTGGCTCTCGGGGTGTCGTCGTGATCCGGCAGGACGGGAACATCTCGCTGGGCGCAGAACACGGCATCGACGCGGAGGTCGTCGGAATTGCGCACGATCCGGCCGGGCTCGCGTGGGTTGCCACCAAGAGAGGAATCGTGCGGCAGCGGCGCGCTGGGGAGCACGTCTTCGAACCGGCCGGCCCACCTGCTCGTGACACGGAGGGTCTCAACGGGCAGCTGATGTGGGCGCCGGATGGCGGCTTGTGGATCAAGATGCGGGGTCTGACCCGGCTCGGCCCGGAAGGAATCCGGATCGTGCGGCGGCAGGATCGGCCGGCCCTCGATCGGATCTTCCAGCTCGAGAGCCGAGGGCCGGATTGGTGGATTCACGATGGTCGCACCCTGCTTCGCTCCGGCCAGCGGTTCCTGGATGTTGCCGAGCCGCGCAATGACATCGCCGCGGTGGCCGTAGACCCCGGTGGGACGGTGTACGTCGCCACCTCGCGCGAAGGCCTGTATGCGGTTCGGCCGGCCCGGATCGCGTCGATCGGCCCGCGTGAAGGGCTGGCCCGGGACGTCTACCCCTTGGTCGAAGACCGGGAAGGAGTACTGTGGATCGGCTCGATGGGCTCTGGGCTGTGGCGCTGGAAGGACGGGCTGGTCGAGGCCTTCGGTACCGAGCGGGGTCTGGGGGAGCGCATGGTCCGGGCCCTCCA
>CAZRFU010000040.1:0-24814 GCA_964599475.1 uncultured Thermoanaerobaculia bacterium | reverse complement strand
GAGTGGTGATCGGAACCGGCAGACGCCTGATGCTCTGGGACGGCCAACGCCTGCAGCAGGAGTTGGGCTACGCACCCGCGCGGGACACCCACGTGCTGTCGATTGCCGACGACCATTCGGGCCGGCTCGTCGTCGGCACCAATCGTGGAGTGTGGATTCGCACTGCGGGGCAGTGGCGCGTCCTGCGATTGGACGACGGGCTGCCGAGCGAGGTGATCCGCGCGGCAGTCGTCGACGAAGTCACGGGGGACGTCTGGCTCGGAACCGATGGCGGCTTGGTCCGGGTTGGTGCCGACGCCACGCTCGAGGTGATCGGTGCCGGTGAGCTCTTGCCCTCGCGGTTGATTCGCGCCCTGACGCTCGGTGATGGTCGCACGCTCTGGGTCAGCAGCAATCGTGGGATCGCGCGCCTGGACCTGGCTGAGATCGAAAGGTTCGCCGCGGGTGAGGTGGCGGAGGTCAGCTGTGTGGTCTACGACACCCACGACGGCATGCTCGACCGCGAAGCCAATGGTGGATCGCAGCGTACCGGCCTGCGGCTGCGCGACGGCCGATTGGCCTTTGCGACGGCCCAGGGTGTCGTCCTGGTGCCGACCGCCGAGGTCTCACGCCGTCGGCTCGCACCCGAACCACTGATCATCGCGGTTCGTGCCTTCGGCGAGGTCCTTCCGATCACCGACGGGCGCGTCGTGGTCGGGCCCCACCAGCGGCGCTTTGCCATCGGTCTCAGTGCGAGGGGAGCTCGTTCGCCGCGGTGGGTGCGCTTTCGCTACCGGTTGCTGGGCGAGGACGATGGGTGGATCGAGGCAGGCGCGGAGAGGGTCGCGCCATACTCGGGACTCCCGGGCGGCACCTACCGGTTCGAGGCGACCGTTCGTGATGCCGACGGGATCTGGAGCTTGGAGCCTGCGGTCCTCGACGTCCGACTGGTGCCCACCTTCACCGAAACGGCGGGCTACCGAGTTGGGTTGGTGGCGCTCGTGATCGGTGCGCTGTGGGTGCTCGAGCGGCTGGTCCATCGTCGTCGAGTTCAGGCTGCCACGGCTCTGCGCCGGCTCGTCGACCAGCGCACGGCCGAGCTTGCTCGTCAACGCGACGCGGCCCAGGAGGCGCGCCTCGTAGTCGAACAGCAGGCGCGACGGCTCGAGCGTCTCGATCAGATGAAGTCGGAGCTCTACGCCAATCTTTCGCACGAGTTGCGCACACCCTTGACGGTGACGATCGCCGCGCTCGACGATGCCGGGGAGGTCCTTGGATCCAGCGGCGATCGGCTCGCCCGCGATGTGGAGGTGGCGCGGCGAGGAGCGCGATCGCTGGCCACACACATCGACGAGCTCCTCGAAGTTGCTCGCGCCGAGGCGGGCGGTGCTGAGATCCACCCACGCCGCGTCGAGATCACCGGGCTCACCCGCACTGGAGTCCGTACCTTTGTTCCCTGGGCCGAACGCGAGGGCGTGAACCTCGTCGCAGAGATCCCCGAGGAGTCTCGGGAGGTCGTTCTGGATCCTCGGGTGTTCGATCTGGTGCTGCAGAATCTCGTCTCGAATGCACTCAAGTTCACTCCATCCGGCCGTCGGGTGGAGGTCCGGCTGGTTCTCGATGACACCGCCGCCGAGCTGCGTGTTTCCGACCAGGGCTGCGGCATCGCGCCGGCGGATTGCGAGCGAATCTTCGAGCGCTTCTGGCGGGCGGACGACCCGCGGGTGCGCGAACGGCCGGGCAGTGGGATCGGGCTGCCGCTGGCGCGCGACCTGGTGCGACTGCATGGCGGCGACCTGTGGCTCGAGCGGAGCACCCTGGAAGGCAGCGTGTTCGTGGCACGGTTGCCATTTGGGGAGGCCGGACTTGGCGCTGGTAACGAGGTAGCGAGTCCCACGGTGGCCGCGGGAGATGGAGCCCACACAGGAGTGGTGGGGACCGAAGCGCCTCGTCTCGATGCGGGGCGGACGACAGTGCTGGTGATCGACGATCACCCCGACTTGCGCGCCCTCCTACGCCAAGCCCTGGAAGACGACCATCAGGTGCTGGAGGCGGCCGATGGCCGCGAAGGGCTGAGTCTGATCCGCGCCGAGTGCCCCGATGTCGTGATCTCCGACGTGATGATGCCGCATCTCGACGGCGCGGAGTTGTGTCGGGCTATCCGCAGCGATCCGGCGGTCGAGTCGATCTGCCTGATACTGCTCTCGGCTCGCGCCGACCGCAGTGATGTCCGTCTCGGGCTCGAAGCTGGCGCGGACGACTACATCGTCAAGCCCTTCGACGCAGCGGAGGTGCGCTTGCGGATCGCCAACCATCTGGAAGCACGGCGGCGCCTGGCGCGGCAGCTGGTGGCGGGCAGCGGCGCGGCGACCTCGCTGGGGTCTGCGTCGCAGACAGGTCCGTCCTTGCGTCACCGGCTCGATCGTGCGATCGAGGCGGGGCTCGGTGATCCCGACTTCGGGGTCGAGGCGCTGGCCCATGCCGTGGCAATGGACCGCACCACACTCTTTCGTCAGCTCGCCGAGCTCGGCGAACCCCCGCCTTCACAACTGCTCCGGGACCGCAGAATGGTGCGAGCCGCCGAGCTGCTGGCCGACGGAGCAGGTGTGAGCCAGGCCGCCTATGCGGTCGGCTTCCGCAGCGTGTCCCATTTCTCCAAGGCGTACCGGACCGCTTACGGGCACTTGCCCTCGCGCCAGCGGCGGTAGACCACCGCTCGCGGCAGGCGAGATCCGCACCGAGGTGCGGATGCGGCAAGCGATTCTGTTGCCGGTGTTGGCGATTCGGTTGCGACCTGGTGTGAGCGGGCCCCACCCTGGGTCGGCGAGCCCTACGATCGAACGCAGCTAGTGCTCCACACCCGGTTTCTGGAGGTCCCATGCGCTGTACCCCGATCGGACTCTGTACCGTCGTCGTCGCCGCGATCGCTGCCGCTCCCGCGCAGGCCTACCTCGAGTCCTGCGCCGCGGACCTCTGCACCCAACGATTCGATCTACGACCGGGCTGGAACGCAATCTACGTCGAGGTCCAGCCGTTACAGGACGACCCCGAGACGGTTTTCCAAGGCGTCGCGGTCGAAAGCGCCTGGACCTGGAATCCGGTGCGTGGCCGCGTCGAGTACGTGCAGGATCCCTCCGAGCCCGCGTTGCGCGAGACCGAATTCCTCGGCTGGTTCCCCCGCTCGCGGCCGGAATCGTTTCTCAACAACCTCCAGTCGATCCGCGGCCACCGGGCCTATCTGGTGCGCCTCGCCGGAGCGGCGACCACGCTGACCGTGGTCGGCCGCCCGCAGGTGCGCTCGACCCGCTGGATCCCGGATTCGTTCAATTTCACCGGGATGCCGGTCGATCCCAACGCACCGCCGAGTTTTGCCGCGATGTTTGCCGAATCGAGCGCGCATGCCGGCCAGCCGATCTACCGCCTCGGCGCCGATGGCACGTGGTCGTTGATCGCGAGTCCCGCGGCGACTCCCATGCTGCCGGGTGAAGCATTCTGGATCTGGACCCAGGGCGGCTCTGCCTGGTCCGGTCCGGTGGGGCCGGTCGGCGTCTCCAACGGCGGCCTGGACTACGCCAATTCCGCCGACCAGCTGCCTCTCGACGTACGCAATCACCGAGCGACCAACGTTCCACTAGCACTCGAGATCGGGTCGAGCTTGATCGGCCGCCTGCGCTGGTCCCGCGAAGCGAGCCCGGACCGGGTCGTGTTCGAGTGGGAGACCCTCGGACCGAGTCTTGCTCTGACCGCCGGCTCGCTCGGCGTCCTGACCCTCCGTCTGGGGCTCCAGCGTGCCGACGTCGACACCGAGCTCGGCGGGGTGCTCACCCTTCGTGGCGCCGGGGTGCGTCGGTGGATCCCCCTGCGCGCGAGTCCCCAGGGCCCCTCGGGCGGCGTCGGCCAAACGCCGGACCCGCTCGATCCCGCCGGGCTGTGGGTCGGCACCATCACCCTCGATCGGGTGGCGGAGGTGCACGCCGCCGGGATCCCCCAAGATCCCAACACGCCCTACAGCCCCTGCGGCTGCGGCGCGCAGCTCGCCGAGTGCTCGTGTGTGTGTGGGGAGGTCGACGACGGCGATCCCGGGGTAGTCACCTGTCGCAGCTGCAGCCAACAACTCGATCTGCGTGTTCTCGTCCATGTCGACGGCAACGGCACGGCGCGCCTCCTCAAGGAGGTCGTCCAAGCCTGCAAGGACAACCCTGCCACCGAGGCAGCCTGCGACCAGATGGTGCTCCTCACCGATGCGGCGGATGCGGCGGGTCTCAAGGGCGTTGCTCGGCGCGGTGGTGAGCTGATCCCACTGCGGTTGTCGAGCGCCTCGTTCGACTTTGCGGCCACCACAGCTGATCAGACCCGCGGCCGACTGATGACCACGACGGGCGGCTTCGGGCCGAGTGGCCGGGTGACGACGAACCTGTCGCTGCCGATGACCCACCCCACCCATCCCTACCGACACGCCTTCCACCGCGACCACGACGGCCAGTGTGGCTGCGCGGCCTCGGATTCGGCCTGCATCGCGCTGTGCGCGGTGCGCCAGAACTTCGACCTGACCCGCGACGTCGAGTTCCTCTTCGACGCCGACGACCCTGCCGGCGACCAGCGCCTCGATTGGCGCAGCCGCCGACTCGAGGGGTGCTACTCCGAAACCGTCAAGGGCATGCATCGGCTGCCGCTCCACGCCGGGGGACGCTTCACCCTCACCCGAGTATCGACCGTCTCGACCCTGGGGGCTCAGTGAATACCATGTATATCCGTTCGATGGTGCTGACGCTGCTGGCCCTCGCGGGTCTGAGTCCGTCGCTGGCCGAGACCTTCCCGTGGTTGCCCAATACCCGCACCGCGAGCTTCGAGGAAGTGCGCGTTACCACCGACGACGCGGGCAATGTGTACGTGCTCGGTCCGGTGAGGGCTTCGGTCGCTTGCGGCGCGGACAGCATCTCCCATCAGCCGGGCTTCACCAGCCTGTATGTCGCGAAGTTTGACGAAGCCGGCGCCTGTTTGTGGGCGCGGCCGATCCGATCGGCGGGCCAGGATCTTCCCGTCGGTGCCATCACCGTGCTCGGCTCGGAGGTCTACGTCAGCGGCCTGTACGGTGCGAAGGCGGATACATCGTCAGGCGACAACCGACGCGACATCACCGTCTCGGTCGGAACCCAATCGAGCACGCCATTCACGTTCAGCGACTTCAATCACGTCAACGTCTACCTGATCAAGTTGACCCAGGGCACCGTTGCCGGCCAGCCGGCCCTGACCTCCGTCATCGAGGTGATGGAAGATGCCGGCGAAGGGTTCTGCAAGATCAACAATGGTGCACCGGTCGCCTGGATCGGTGGCATGGGCGCCGCCAGCTTCGGCGGACAGCCCCGCGTCTTCATCGGTGCGACACTGCGCCCCAACTGCGACGCAGACCGGCACGCTCGTGTCATCGAAGTACCGACGACCCTGGAACTGTCGATCGACGCCGCCCGCCGGATCATCGACGACCAGCCCGGACGAGTGGACAAACTGGTGGTGCGGAGCACCACCGACGGGCCGGTGGTGGCGGTCATGGGTCGCTACAAGAACGGCGAGACGGAATCGTACGTCGCAAAGTACAACCCCGACTCGCCGTCGACGCCCACGTGGCTCACCTCGTACGGTTCCGGCAACCTCGCCGACCTCGCCATCACGCCGGACGGCAGTCAGATCGTGGCGCTCAACAGCGCAATCGGTCTGTCCACGGCGTCGGTGTTTTGTACTGCGTCGGCGACCAACCGTATCGCCCGGTTCGACAGCGCGGACGGCACGTTCACGACGACGTTCCTGCCCAACGAGGTCAGCACGGTGGTTCAGACCAGCGGAACGTTGGACGTTACCGATCGGATCGCCATCAACACGGATGGCCGTATCTACGGGGCCATCACCCGCTATTCCTACGCGTACGCGAACGGCTCGTGTTCGATCACGCTGACGTCGGGTCGCGTCGCGCGACTCGCGCAGACCGCGAGCAACCCCTTCGACTGGCAGACGACGGCGAGCGGAGGCACGGACTCGGTTCGTCTCCATTCGCTCGCGGTTGCCGGACGTCGCTTGTTCGTCGGCGGATTCTTGGCGACGAGGGTGAGCTTCGGCGGCGGTGCCCTGCTCCCAACCACTCTGCCGACCGGCAGCAGTACCCTCGTGCACCGCCTTTCGACCGTCAACGGCGAGTGGTACCAACCGGCCACCTGGATTGCGGCCACGACCATCGTTCGGCCGCCACGCGCCTTGCCCACGATTCCGCCGGCTGCGACCAAACCCGGCGAGCAGCAACCCGAGCCTGCCGACGACAGCTTCTACTACGACTCAGCGACCGACCAGTTGTTCGCGGTATCCGCATTGAACGGGGCGACCCTCACCTGGCAGACCGGAACCTGTTCGGTCTCGACCGGAGTCACCTGTGGCCAGAGCTCCGACTGTCCCGCCGTCGTGCCGCCGGCGCCTCCCGAAACCTGCCGCACCCAGCCGGAATTCCGCGGTGAAACGGTCGAAACCTACGGCTCGATCGTCTGGCCCCAGCAACCGCAGCGCCACATCGCCGGAGTGCCGGTCGACCTCACCAATGTCGCGAGCCCTGCCTATCAGGCGTTGCTCTACAGCGACGGCGGCACGACCTCCGCCTCGAACGGGCTGTTCATGCGCGACACCCCCGGCTACAGCGTATTGCGCTACGCCGGCCCCGGCCCCGCCCTCCAGGTGGTCCACAGCGACGACTGGGCGACCTTCTCCCCAGGCCAGGCGGCTTGCATTGTCGGCGCGGAGATCGCGAACGCACCCGGCCATTCCGACGGCCCGCGCCGCGGCTATCCTCTGCCCGGAGCACCGGTCGACGTCAGCAACGGCACCTTCACCCCTGCCACCCGACTTGGCCAGCTCGTCGCAGTCAACAAGACCACCTCCGAGCCGATGCAGATCGCCTGGTTTGCGCCCAATGCCAATCCGACCATCGGGCGCAACCGCAGCTGGCCCACGATCGCGGTCGAGTACACCTGCAGCTGGCCAACCGTCGGTCTCGAGCCGACGCTCTACCCCGACACCCTGGTCGGCTCGGACTACGGTGGCGGCACCGGCATCGAGACCTACGCCGAAAAGCAGCTCTACGTCCAGAACGACCCCGCCCAGTTGGGCTTCAATCCCAACGACGAGCACGCCTTCATCGACGAACCCAACCCCAGTCCGCCGTGCCGGACCTTCACGCCGGCCCCCGATTGGTGCCCTCCGTCGCCGCCGCGCGCTGGGGGCCAGACCCTCTACGCTCTGCGGCGCCAGACCGACACCTCGGCCTCCGACCCCTATGTGATCCTCAAGACCCGTCCGAACGTGGCCTCGTTCTGGACCTACCGCATCTTCCCGGTGGCGTATTCGGGTGCCCAGGCGACGTTCTCGTTCCCCACCACGGTCGGCCAGCGGGTCAACAAGCCATTCCCTCTGAACCGTTTCCAGGAGTGTGACGGCACTCGGGTCACCGACACGTCGGGCTCGCCCAAGTGGTTCTCGCGGCAGGGGCACCTCTACGCTCGGGCCGACGGCACCATGCAGGTCGAGTTCTTCTACGACCGCGCCCTCGACTTCTATCCCACCAGCGGCTGCTTCGAGTGGTTGCCGGATGCGACCGTGCAGTATGTCGCCTCCTGGCCGGCGGTCGTCTCGCAACTGGTGGTCGGCGAAACTCTGACGCGGGCCAAGACCCCGCTCTATCCGCTGCCAGGCGATCCCGGCCTTCCCGGGCTCGACGGACGCGGCAGCATCGAGGTCATCTTCGAAGGTTCGAAGTCGGCCCCGAGTGCGGTCTTCGCGCAGCCGCGACAGCTGGTGCGCCTCTTCGACCCGGTTGGCACCCACTGGATTTCTGTTGGGCTCGACCTGATCCCGCGCTTCCAGGCCCTCGACAAGCTCGCCAAGTCCCACCTCGCGTTGCGCTTCGAGGTCGATGCGGCGGGCTCGCGCATCGGCTTCCGCGGTGAGGTCGACGACTCCGTCGTCGGCGCCGATCCGCTGCTGCTGATCAACGTCATCACCGGCGGCGCAGCAGCCGGCGAATACTTCGACCTGCTCGAAGCCTGCAAGGCCGCCGAGGGGTCGTCGACCTGCCCTCCGGACATGAAGGCGCCCCTCGACCAGCTCTACGCGCTCTCGCGCAACCCCGCCGGAGTCCCGGGCGCGCCGACCGAGGTCAAGATCGGCGTGGAGCTGTCCGAGGGCAACGAGAAGCCAATCCGCCTCGAGGGGGTCGACTTCGCGGCCCTGTCCGCGGGAGCTGCCAAGAACGAAGGCTACGTCACCATCGCCTTCGACGACGGCGTTCCCGGTGCCACCACGACCCTCAGCGTGATCCGCGTCGAATGCGCCACCGACCCGCTGGTCACCGGCAGTTTCCCCTATCCAGGTGTTGCCTTCACCGTCGACGGGGCCAATGTCTTCGGCACCAACTTCGCCCTGCGCCACGGCGTCGATTTTGGTGGCGAACCCGAGAGCGCCGTTTTCGACTGGCGCCGCTTCACCAACACCCTTGAGATCTACGACGCCGACATCCACGGCGTCCCGGCCGCCGGCCCCGGCGCCGGCAACTGGAGCGGCAGCAGCCAGGGTCCGACGGTGCAGATCGACCTCGATGGATCGTTGCCGCAGTACATCGGCGATTCCTACTTCTTCGTCCGCTACTCCAACGGGGCGATGTGCGGCGGGCGTCCGAGCCCGTGGGCCGGTGACCCGAGCAACACGGTCGCGCGACCCGTGGCCAAACTCGCCGAAGGCTGGATCAAGCGGGTGATCCAGGGCCTCAACCCGTTCCAGCAGCGGATCGTCGACTTCCACGTCACCAGCGGCCCGGTCGCCACCTTCGTCAGCATGATCCGCCAAGCGGGCGCCGCCTATGAGGGGCCGGTCTCGTTCAACCCCGGGGCCGGGGACCGCGTCGACGACCGCAGCCTGATCCAGGTCTACGAAACCGTGCTGCGGCGTGCCCTCGAGCTCACGGTCGAAGCGTCCACCTCGCAGCCGTCCGCCGCAATCGACAATGCCCTGTTGCTGATTTCCGCCCGCATCGCCGATCTGTCGATGCTGCTCGCCAACGAGGCCGGCGCCGACTCGGCCGACCCAACCATCGGCTTCGGCACCCAGAGCGGCGAATACGGCACCCTCGCCCCCTCGATCCACGCCTTCCAGAATCAGCTGCCGTCGCTGCTCGACGAAGAGCTGGCGTTGTTGCGCGGCGTCGATCGTCGCGGCACCGCACCGGTCTACAACCGCCTGACCTGGAACTTCACCACCGGCGAAGGCGAGGCCGCCTACGCCCAGGTCTACAACATCCTCGACGTCGACGACGACGGCGAAATCGACGCTGCCGACGCCCGCATCCTCTTCCCCCAGGGCCACGGCGATGCCTGGGGCCACGAACTGTCCGCGATGAAGTCCTTCCTGCGGCTGCTGCGCTACCCCGACTTCACCTGGATCCCGCGCGCTGAAGCGATCAACATCCTTCAGGGTGCGCAGTTGGTCGACTACCGCGACGAGCGCAAGCTCGCTGCCGCTGCGGCCGCGCGTGCCAAGACCGGCGAAGAAATCGTCAGCCTGACCTACCGCAAGGCCTTCGTGCAGGATCCAAACGGGCAGTGGCAGGGCTACAAAGACACCGATCGCACCCGCGCCTGGGGCGTCGACGACTGGGCGCGCCGAGCGTCTCAGGGAGCAACCTTCGACTGGATCCTGGCCAATGCACTGTTGCCGGATCAGTGGGAAGCTCCCGGCGGGGCCCGGCCGTGCGCCCTCGTCGAAGCCGGTGTCAACGTCGCCCAGACCGAGTGTTACCAGGCAGCCGGTGGCATCACCTTCCTCGAGAGCGGCCAGATCGACCGCACCAGGGTTCCCGAACTGGGAGAGCTGGCCCAAAGCCATGCCCAGATCCAAAACCGCCTCGACGAAGCCGATCAGGGTCTCAACCCCCTGGGGCTGGCCGCCGGCGTGGTGCCCTTCGACATCGACCCGTCCCTGCTCGATCCGGTCTTCGGCCCCAGTCAGACCCACTTCGAGCAGGTCTACGAACGCGCCGAAACCGCGATCGACAACGCCGTTCGGGCGTTTGACTACGCCAACCGCATCACCCAGTCGTTGCGCCGCAACCAGGACTCCCTCGAGGACTTCCAGCGCAACACCGACGATGCACAGCTCGATTTCAAGAACCGCCTGATCGAGCTCTTCGGCTACCCCTACCCGGCCGACATCGGCGCCAACGGTGCCTATCCTCCCGGCTATTCGGGCCCCGACCTTCACCACTTTTTCTACGTCGACCGCGTCGACATCGCCGGCCTCGGCGGTGTGACGATCGACGATGCGGGCCAAACCGCCGACGAACGGTGCGTCGCGCTCCCGATCGGGCCGCAGACGACCTGTGCCGAGCTCTATCCCACCGAGGCCAGCAGTGATGGGCAGGCCGATTTCTGCTCGCAGGTGGCGGCCCTGCCGACGTCGATTTCGATGTGCCGCACCTCCGGGATCGGTTTGACTCGTCCCCGCGCGTGGACCGCTCCCCGCCGCGCGGAAGGCGAGCTCCAGCGCCTGCTGCGGGAGAGTGTGCGCGCCGAAACCGCCCTCGAACTGGCGCGACTCCGGTACGAGGATCTCAAGCAGAGCATCGAGGACAAGGCCGAGCTGCTGGCGATCCAGCACGGGATCGAGGCCGACACGGTCAGAGTCCTGCGCAACGGCGTCGCCCAGGCGCGCGACTTCAACGACACGTTGATCGGGTTGCGAACGGCGGGGCTGATCGCGCGAAACCTCGCGGCCTTCAACCGTGGGGCCAGTGAGGCTGCCGCTGAAGCTTTCGACCAGGACGATGGCACCGCTACCTTCTCGTGGGCACCGATCGTCAAGGCAGCTCTCCGAGCCGTTGGTGAAACCGCGGGTCTTGCGTTCGACATGGGCGCGGTCGGCTTCGAGGTCGCTGCCGCTACGATCGAGGACAAGCGCGACCTGGTCGCCGCCGAAACCGAGCTCGCTCTCGAGACCGATGTGGCAAGTGCCGATATCGAACGCCTGCTGCGCGAGCTCGAAGCCCTGGTTCGCCAGGAACCCGCGGCCTTCCTCGAGATGGTCGACAAGGCCGAAGCCATTGCCGGGACCCGTGCCGCCTACGCGTCTGCCCTCGCCCAAGGCCTGCGGCTGGTCGACCAGCTCGAGACCGTGCGTCGGCGCACCGCGGCGGATGTCCAGCAGTACCGCTATCAGGACATCACCTTCCGCATCGCCCGCAACGACGCCCTGCAAAAGTACCGCGCCCAGTTCGATCTGGCGGCTCGTTACGCCTACCTGGCGGCCTCGGCCTACGACTACGAGACCAACCTCCTCGGCACGGCCGGGGGCGCGGGCCAGGAGTTCTTCACCGACATCGTCCGCCATCGTGGTCTCGGCGTGGTGCTCGACGGCGAACCCCAGCCGGGCTCTCGTGGCCTCGCCGACCCGCTCGGGCGCATGAAAGCGAACTTCGCGGTGCTCAAGGGACAGCTCGGGTTCAACAACCCACAAACCGAAACCAACCGCTTCTCCCTGCGGCACGAGCTGTTGCGGTTGAAGGACGCTTCACAAGAGGACTGGCAGGCCGAGCTGCGGCGCCGTTGGGTCAACGATCTGTGGGAGATCCCCGAGTATCGGCGACTGGCTCGTCCCTTCGCACCGGAGGGCACCGAACCCGAACCGGCCCTGGTGTTCCGCTTCCGCACTACGGTCACGTCCGGCCTCAACTTCTTCGGCTGGCCGCTCGGCGGACTCGACTCAGCCTACGACTCCTCCCGCTTCGCCACCAAGATTCGTTCGGTTGGCGCCTGGTTCGAGAATTACAACGTTGCGGGCTTGTCGAATACGCCCCGGATCTACCTGTTCCCGGTTGGGGCCGACGTGCTGCGTTCGCCCGACGCCAACGACTTCGCGACGCGCAACTGGTTCGTCATCGACCAGATCCTCCCGGTGCCCTTCCCGATCGGTGAGGTCGACCTGCAGGATCCCCAGTGGATTCCGCTCAACGACACGCTGTCCGGGGAGCTTGGGGCGAGCCGGCGTTTCGCCCGGTTCCGCGCGTACCACACCGATCCGAACAGCACCTTCGACCCAACCCAGGTCAGTTTCGACAGCCGTCTGATCGGCCGGTCGGTGTGGAATACCGAGTGGTTGATGATCATCCCGGCGGAGACGCTGCGGGGACCAACCCTGGCGGACAAGATCGCGGGTCTGCAGACGTTCATCCAGTCGGTCAGCGACATCAAGCTGTTCTTCCAGACCTACTCCTTCCCCGGCAAGGCGCTGCAGCTGGAATCACCACCCGAACCTGACGACCAAGTCTTCGGTTCCGCAGTCTTCGGTTCCGACGAGGGGGTGCAGCAATGAATCGCTCGATCGGCACCACTCTCCTCGTCCTCGCTCTGGCCGGGCCGGCCAACGCCCTGCTTCCCGCCCCGGACCACATCATCTACGGCACGGCCACCGCTGACGGGGTCTTGGTGACCTCGGGAATCGTCACCCTCGAGCTCGAAACCACCGGCCTCGAGCTGGCCCGATATTCGATCGGTGCGGTTGCCGACTACGGCAACCAGTTTGCGCTGCGCGTGGCGATGGACACCGGTTCCCCCGCGGCGATCGACCAGGGACATCAGGGTGATCCGGTGCGGATCTACCTCGACGGCGACCTCGCCGGCCTGGCGATCCTCGGCATGCCCGGGACCGCCCAAGAGCTCGACATCGATCCCGCCTTCGACGACGAGGTCGAGGTTTCGATCCGCGACCTCTCGGTGGCCGAAGGCGACAGCGGCACCTCCCCCGCGGAGCTCGAGATTCGCATCTCGCGGCCGCTGTTCACCGACGTCGTGGTGACCTGGGCGACCCGTCCGGGGACCGCAACCGCCGGTAGCGACTACCTGACCGCGAGTGGCACCGTCACCATCGAAGCCGGCGAGGTCCAGGCCTTCGTCACGGTGCAGATCGTCGGCGACACCACCATCGAACCGCCCGAGCACTTCTTCGTCGATATCGCGTCGAGCACGCCCAACACCGTGATCCCGGATCCAACCGGCGAGGTCACGATCGAGGCGGACGACGCCCAGTGGGTGGCTTCGGTCGGCAATGTGACCGTGCTCGAGGGCGACGGCGGCGTGCCGGTGTTCGCGGAATTCGTGGTCAGCGCCGAAATGCTGGTTCCGGAAGGAAACCTCGGCGGGCCGGTGTTGCAACTGCCCTACACGACGGTGAACGACACTGCCACCGCCGGCTCCGACTACCTCGCGGCAACCGGCACCGTGACGATCGACACCGGCGTCATCTGCCCCGACATCGGTAGGCCGTGTGCGGTGGTGTCAGTGGAAATCCTGCCGGACAACACCGAGGAGCCCACCGAAACCTTCTTCCTCGACATCGCACTCCCCACGCCCAATCCCCTCGGCATCGCCATCGAGGATGGCCGCGGAACCGGCTTCATCTCGAGCGACGAGCGGTTCCTCCACTTCGTCGAGACCGAAACCGGCGAGGGGCCGGCCTGTCTCGACTGCCGTCCGGAAGGCCCGCTCGGCATCGCGCTCAGCCCAGGCGGAGAGCATGTCTACCTCGGCGGCAGCCTCACCAGCTCCGTCGTCGTGCTCCAGCGCAACTCCTTGTCCGGTGAGCTCGAACCGATCGCCCAGGTCGTCGACGGCGCTGATGGCGACGGATTGGGCGGAGTCGAAGGTCTGGTGGTGTCGCCCGACGGAGCACAGCTCTACACGGCGGCGTTCCTCGACGATCAGGTCGGTGTTTTCGACCGCGATCCGCTCGACGGCACCCTCACATTCCAACAGGCCGTTAGCGCTCCCAACGGCCCTGCGGCCCTCGCCATCAGTCCGGACGGCGCCTTCGTCTACGCGGTCTCGAGCCTGGCGAATACCATCACGGTGTTCCAGCGCGCCGCCGGCGGGGCTCTGACCCCGGTGCAGACGCTCACCCACGGGGTGGCCGGCGTTCAGGGGCTGCTTGGGGTCAGAGCACTTGCGATCAGCCTCGACGGGACGTCGGTGTACACCGCCGCGCCGACCTCGAACGCGGTCTCCACCTTCGTTCGCGATCCCGGCACGGGTCAGCTCACCTGGCTTCAAACCCTGATCGATCAGACCGTCGTGCCACCCGGCTCCGGCAATCCGCCGATCGACGGCCTCGGCGGTGCGGTCAGTCTCGCCGTCAGCCCCGAGGGGAGCCACCTCTACGTCGCCGGTGAGGCCGACGACTCCGTGGCGGTGCTACGCCGCGAGGCCAATGGAACCCTGACCTGGCTGCAGCGGCGCCGCCAGGGTCTGTCCGGAGTGTCCGGCATGGCCGGGGCCGCGGCCGTCGGCGTCAGCGGCGACGGCGGCTACGTCTTCGTTGCGAGCCGGGGCGAAACCGGTGGCAACGCGATCGTCGCCTTCACCCGCGACAGCAACCCCGGGTCGAGCAACTTCGGTCGCTTGACCAGCTTCATCGAAGCCCGCTACGACGGTGAAGCCGACGCCAACGGCCCGGTCACGCCCGAAGGCCCACAAATCGACGGACTCAGACGCGGCTCGGCGATGGTCTTGTCGGCGGCGCCCGATGGTCGGCACATCTACGTCGTCGGTACCGACGACGACGCGGTGGCGGTGTTCTTCAAGGACACCCTCGCGCCCGCCGCGCCGGTGTTCGAGGTCCCATCTCCGTCGGGCCACAGCCCCGCCGTGTGGTCGACCGAGCCCAACTTCGTCGGCGCCTGGAACGCCAGCGACGATCCGCTCGGCGTTGGCCTGGCGGGCTACGCGGTGGTGTTCGACACGTCGCCCGCCACGAACCCCGGAACCACCCTGCACCAACTCGACGATCCGGGGGCGCCCAACCAGACCTACGCGACCACCGTGCCGGACAGCACCAATCGCTACCTCCACGTCGTCGCGTGCGACCGCTCCGACAACTGCAGCCCACCGGCACACTTTGGTCCGCTGTGGGTGGACGCCACCGCGCCGGTGGGCCCGACCAACCTCGTCAGCACCTCGCATCCGGTCGGAACGCCGTTTTCGCTGAGTGAGCTCTCGCTGCAGTGGACGGCGGCCAGCGACGCGCTGAGCGGACTGCTCGGCTACGCTCTGGCGATCGACGACCAGCCGGCCACCGGCTGTTCCGAGGTGCTCAACATCGCCCCTGGAGACGTCAGTGCCGTCACCACGCTGCCAGACGGCATCTGGTGGGCCCATCTGTGCGCCCGCGACGTCGCCGGCAACTGGGGCGTCACCAGCCATGCCGGCCCGTTCCTGATCGACACCACACCTCCCCAGGTGGTGGCGCTCAGTACCATCTCCCGATCCGAGGGCGGGGAGTTGCTACCGAACCAGATCCTCGATCGCCCGGTGACCCAATTCGAGCTCAGCCTCAGCGAGGTCGAGGTCGTCGGGTTGGGGACACTCGACAACTACACGCTGGTGCGCGTTGGCGAAGTCAGTGACGACGGCGGAGCAACAACCTGTGCGACGGCCGATGGCGGGGACCTCGTCACGATCGACTCCCTCGTGATCGAGCCCAACGGCACGGACCTGACGCTGCGGGTCCGTCAGCCCGATGGGCTGCTGCCGTTGGTTGCCGGCAAGTACCGGTTGCTCGTGTGTGCCGGCGGCCTCGCGGATCTCGCCGGCAACGCGCTCGACGGGGACCGTGACGGCAGTGGTGGCGACGACCTGGCGGTGTCGTTTACCGTGGGCCGGGTCGAACGCCTCCGCAACCCCAATCTCGACGTCGGGGCCGGCGAGTGGTCGCAGGACCCGCCGGGATCGTGGCTGTGGGAACCCGAAGATGCCGAAGCCGGACGTCGCAGCGGCAGTCTCCGACTGGAGGCGGATTTCACCACGCCCGCCAGTCACCAGATGGCTCAGTGTGTCCCTGTGCTCGGAGGCCGGCTCCATGCCCTCGAGGGACGGGCTCGCACCAGCTCGCCGGAGCTGCTCGACCCAGTGGTCTTCGCGCGGCTCGAGTGGTTCGCCGCCGCCTCATGCTCCGGAGCCTCGCTGGGAGTGGTCGACTCGGCCCCGCTCGCTGGAGACACACTGGGCGTCTGGGTCGAGCTGGAATCTTTGCAGGTCCGTCCGCCGAGCACGGCGCAGAGTGCACGCGTCCGGTATGTCGTCGACGGCAGCAGCGCAACCACCGTGGTGGTGGATCTCGACACCCTCAGTTTCGGTGAGGCCCTGGTGATCTTCGTCGACGGGTTCGAGAGCGGCGACGCGTCACGGTGGTCGGTCGCGGTTCCTTGAGGTTGGGGCAGGACTGTCCGCTCCACCCAGGAGCGTCGCGCCGTTATCATCCACCTGAGGGAGATGCCATGGCACGACGCGACGACGACACCGATCAGCTGCTTTCGGACCTGCTGGGGGAGCCGCGCAGTCTCGCGGCCGGTGGCGAGCCGGCCGACGACGAGCAGGCACTGCCATCGACCGGGCTGTTGTCCTTCTACGATCGGCTCAGGGCCCGCGCCGTTGCAGCCGCCGCACGCGGCCATCTGCCGCGACCGGCCACCGAAGCCCTGCTGTTGGCCCCTGACGTGCTGGTGCTGATGGCGCGTTTGGTGCTCGATCGCGAGGTCCCGGGCGAAACCCGCTCGTTGGTCGGCGGCGCGCTGGCCTACTTTCTGCTTCCGATCGACATGCTGCCGGAGGCCTTGGTGGGGGTCGGCGGCTACGTCGACGACGTGGTGCTGGCCTCGCTGGTGCTGGCCCATGCGTTCGGCGACGATCTCGAGGAGTTCACCGATCGCCACTGGAGCGGTCCGCGTGCACTGCGCACCGTGATCGGCCACGTTGCTCGGACGGGGGAGCTGCTGCTGGGCGAAAAGCTCTGGGGGCGGCTGCGGCGTGTGTTGGGGAGGCGCGGCATTGTCGTCCCGGCCGAGTGAGCTGGCAAGAGCCTCGCTGATCCGACGCTGGTGTGGTTGGCTGGGTTGCGCCCTGTCGCTGGTGGCGCCGGTCGCCGGTCACGACCTGGCGCTCACTGAGGCGACCCTGGTGGTCCGCACCGACCGCAGCTGGACCCTCGACCTGGTGGTCGACGTCGATGCCTTGGCTCTCGGGGTGGGCCCGAGCGCCCCGGCGACCGAGGTCGCGGCCCGACTGGTCGCCCTCCCAGCCGACCAGCTCGAGGAGGCTCTCGGCCGCGCCGAAGGGGCGCTGCTGCGTCGTGTCCGGGTCTTCGCCGACGGTGACGCCATGCCGATGCGGCTGTCCTTCCCGGGTCGAGGGACGGGTACCGCGCGGGGAGAGCCGACGGTGTTCGGCTTGACCGCGCGCTTCGATGGGGTGTTGCCCGAAGCAGGCGCCGAGGTGTCGGTGAAGCTGTCGCGCGGGCTGCCGCCGATGGTGCTGACGGTGCTCGACGGGATCGGTCTCGGTGGCAGTCGTGAGGCAGTCGAGCACGGCGGCGAAAGTTCCCGCTGGGTCCTCGGCACCGCGGCGCCGGCCAGCGGCAGACCTTCGTGGCTCGAGTACCTGTGGCTCGGGGTTCTGCACATCGTGCCGCGTGGGCTCGACCACGTCCTGTTCGTGCTGGGGTTGTTCCTGTTGTCGGCTCGGCTCGCGCCGCTACTGTGGCAAGTCAGCGCCTTCACCCTCGCCCATACCTTGACGCTGGCGCTCGCCACCCTCGGACTGGTGCAGCTGCCGAGCCGGGTGGTCGAGGCCTCGATTGCGGCGTCGATCGCCTGGGTTGGTGCGGTGGTGGTGTGGCGGGTGTGGCGCAACCGCCCGAGCGAGTCGGGCTTGATGGCGCGGGTCGCGGTGGTGTTCGCCTGCGGCCTCCTCCATGGCCTCGGGTTTGCCGGAGTCCTGGGCGACGTCGGCCTGCCCGAAGGTGAGCTGGTCCCGGCGCTGATCGGCTTCAACGTCGGCGTCGAGCTCGGCCAGCTGCTGGTGATCGGCACTGCGGCGGTGTCGATCGGGTTGCTGCGGCCGCAGGCATGGTACCCGAGACGGGTGGCACTGCCGCTTGGCGTCGTCATCACCGCAGCCGGCCTGTTCTGGACCGTCGAACGCCTGGCGTAGGTGCTCCGACCGGGTCCCTGGTCCCGGATCCCTGGTCCCGGATCCCCCTTTTCGACCTACTCCTCCTCCTCCACCAACACCGGCAACCTCGAGCTGCGCCTGTGCTCGAAGATCAGGTGGGTTTCGATGCGGGCGACCTCCTCGCGGGTGGTGAAGGCCGACATCGCGAGGTCGCGCAGGTGCACGGCATCGCGGGCGGCGAGGTGCACCAGGAAGTCGTTTTCGCCTGCCAAGTGGGTGACCGCCAGCACCTCGGGCAGGCTCAGCGCGTGGCGACGGAAGGCCTCGACCAGCTCTTTGGAATGGCGGGTCAACTTGACCGCAACCAGGGCCTCGAGGCCGATGCCGAGCGCGCTGTGGTCGACCTCGGCGTGGAAGCCGCGCAGCACTTTGCGCTCCCACAGGCGGCGGACGCGTTCGATGCAGGTCGACTGTGCGATGCCGACTCGCGCCGCAAGCTCCTTGTTGGGCAACCGAGCATTCTTCTGCAGCTCCGCGAGAATGGCGAGATCGATGCGGTCGAGTGCGACTGGAGTGGTCATGGGCCGAACTTTACACGGCACAGGCGCCACAGGGCCGCAGATTGGTACACACTCAGACCGGACGAGGAGGTGTCCCATGCGCCCGACCAAGAGGCTCCGCCCCGATTCCCTGGCGGTCCACGCCGGCCGCTTCGACTTCGCCGAGATCGGTGTGCACGCCCCGCCCATCGATCTCTCCTCGACCTACCCGCTCGGAGACCTCGGTGCCGCCGGGGAGGAGCTCGAGACCTTGGCGCACGGGGGGAAAGCCACCGGGACCGGCGTCTACGCGCGCCTCCACAACCCCACTGTCGCTCGCTTCGAAGAAGCCCTGGCGGAGCTCGAAGGAGCCGCTGAGGCGGTGGCGTTCGGCTCGGGGATGGCGGCGCTCACGGCAACCCTGCTGGGTGTTGTTGGTGCTGGTGGGCATGTCGTTGCCGTGCGGCCCCTCTACGGCGGCTCGGACCACCTGCTCGCGAGCCGCCTGCTCGGCATCGAGACCACCTTCGTCGATCCCGCCGGGGTTGCCCAAGCGGTTCGGCCGGACACGCGCCTGGTGTTGGTCGAGACTCCCGCCAACCCGACCCTGCAGCTGGTCGATCTCGAGCAGATCGTTGCGGCGGCCGGGACGGTGCCGGTGTGTGTCGACTCGACGTTCATGACTCCGGTCCTGCAGCAACCGCTCCGACACGGCGCCAAGCTGGTGCTGCACAGCGCGACCAAGGCGATCGGTGGTCACGGGGACGTGCTCGCCGGTGTGATCGCCACCAACGACCCCGAGCTCGCGGCAGCGATCCGCAGCGTGCGGGTGGTGACCGGTGCCGTGCTCCATCCGCTGGCGGCGTTCCTGCTGCTGAGAGGCCTTCCGACGCTGCCGCTTCGAGTACGGGCGGCCCAGGCCAACGCGGCCTTCCTGGCTCCGCGAATGGCCGAACATCCGGCAGTGCAGCGGGTGTTCTGGCCGGGAATGCCGGGAGCCGACCCCATGGGGCTGATTGGCCGTCAGATGGCGGGGCCGGGTGCGGTCTTGGCGCTCGAGCTCGTCGGCGGCCAGCAGGCGGTCGAGGCCTTCGTTGCCGCCCTCGAGCTCGCCACCCACGCGGTGTCCCTCGGCGCGACCGACACCCTGGTGCAGCAGCCCGCATCGCTGACCCACCGGGTGGTCGATCCCGAAGCCCGCCGCGCAACTGGGATCAATGACGGTTTGGTGCGCGTGTCGGTGGGGATCGAGGATCCCGAGGACCTGTGGGATGACTTTTCGCGCGCACTCGATCGGGCGATGGTGGCGGCACAGAGGCTGGTCGAAGCCGGGATTGGCTGAGCAGATCCTCGTGCACCCTTCCGTGGTGCGCACCCGCCGATGAAACTCCGGTCGCCGGGCCCCTGTACCGCTACCCATTGTCGGGCGGACCGCTCGAGCGGCCGGTCAGCCCGGACGGCGCGTTGGACGAGCCTGACTGGTCCTCGGTGAGGGCTGTTGGTCGGCGGGTCTGCGCGATGATCAGGTCGGCAATCAGGGAGTTGCGGAATCGGCGCGAGATCGTGATCGCAAAGAATACCTCCTCGAGCAGCTCGAGGCGGCTGAGCTCGATCAAGGAGCCCTGCGCCAGTTCGTCGCGGACGACGATCGGCGGCACCACCGCCAGGCCCGCGCCCTCCCGCGCCAGGAGACGCAGCATGGCCATGTCGTCGACCTCGGCGGCGACCCGGGGAGTGATCCCCGAGCGATCCATCCAGGCGTCGAAGCCGGCTCGAATCGTGCTCTGAGGTCCCGGCAGAATCAGCGGTTCGGTCCCCACGAGGTCTTCGATCGAACGACCGATCCAGCGGCGGGCGTGGACCCCAGGGCCGATCAGGCTGACCGGCTGGGAATCCAGCGTGTGGGTGATCCACGGCCCATCGGTCGACGGTGGCAGCGCGTTGGTGAGCACCACATCCAGCCGATGGTGAAGCAGCTCGTCGAGCAACTGGGCGTAGGTTCCGGACACGAGGTCGAGCTCGACATCGGTCTGTCCGACGAGAGGACGAACGAACGCGAGTTGGAAGTTGCGCGACAGGGTCGCGAGGGCGCCGATGCGCACGCGGTGTTTGCCTTCCTCTCGCCCGCGCAACTCGCTCACGAGCGCCGTGCCCAAGGCAAAGATCTCGTCGGCGTGTCGCAACGCGATGCGGCCTGCCTCGGTGAGGACCAGCCGGCGACCGGAGCGCTCGAACAGCTCGTGGCCGAGGCTGCGTTCGAGCTGGCGGATCTGCAAAGAGACGGCCGACTGTGAAACGCGCAGGCGCTGGGCGGCGCGAGTGAGGTTGCGTTCGTGGGCGACGGCCCAGAAGTAGTAGAGGTGATTGTATCCGAACCGCATCGCTTGTTCTCTATAGAAGAACGAAAAGCTCCAAACATTATATTTTACTTGTGAAACCGCCGTGGGTATAACTGTCCGAGCGCGCCGCCGCGCCCAACCCCAAGGAGATACCCATGTCAGCCACCGCCACTCTCGAGACCCGCCACTCGACCGCGTCACACCCGGCTTCGCTGGCCGTGACGGTCGCCCGGGGCGACGGTATCGGTCCGGAGATCCTCGACGCCACGCTCCGGATCCTCGATGCCGCGGGGGCAGGATTGCGGTTCGAGGAGGTCGAAATTGGGGAGAGCGCCTACCTGGCAGGCCATTCTTCTGGCCTGTCGCCGCAGGCGTGGGAGGTGATCCGGCGCAATCCGGTGTTCTTGAAGGCACCGATCACGACACCCCAGGGTGGTGGCTACAAGAGCCTCAACGTCACCATTCGCAAGGCCCTGAATCTCTTTGCCAACGTTCGGCCGGCGCGATCGTTTGCCCCCTTCGTGCCGGGTGGCAGTCCGCACATGGACCTCATCGTGGTTCGGGAGAACGAGGAGGACCTCTACGCCGGGATCGAGCACCAGCAGACCTCGGAGGTCGCACAGGTGCTCAAGCTGGTGACGCGCCCGGGCTCGGAGCGGATCGTGCGCTATGCCTTCGAGCTGGCGCGGGCTCACGGGCGACGCAAGGTCACCTGCATGACCAAGGACAACATCATGAAGCAGACCGATGGTCTGTTTCGGCGGGTGTTCGAGGAGATTGCCCGCGAGTACCCGGAGGTCGAATCCGAGCACATGATCATCGACATCGGGGCAGCCCGTCTGGCAACGCGCCCAGAACGCTTCGACGTCGTCGTGACCCTCAACCTCTACGGCGACATCCTCTCGGACATCGCGGCCGAGGTCGCCGGCTCCGTCGGCCTGGCCGGGTCGGCCAACATCGGTGCGGGGGTGTCGATGTTCGAGGCTGTGCATGGCTCTGCGCCCGACATCGCCGGTAAGAATGTCGCCAACCCTTCGGGTCTGCTGAGCGCCGCAACCCAGATGCTGGTGCATGTGGGGCAGCCGCAGGTCGCCGAGGTGGTGTCCAACGCGTGGCTTGCCACCATCGAGAGTGGCATCCACACTGCCGACATCTTCCGGCCGGGCAACAGTCGTGCCCTCGTTGGTACGCGCGAGCTCGCCGATGCAGTGATTGCCCGCCTAGGGGAGCAACCCAAGGTGCTCCGGGGGGCGAACTTTGCGTCCGCGGCAATTGCGTTGACCCCACCGACACCCAGGCCGGCAGCCGAGCGCACGCTGGTCGGGGTCGACACCTTCTTGTGCTGGGACGAGGCCGACCGCAATCCCGAGATCCTCGCAAAATCCCTCGAGGGCGCACTCCCGGCGCCGTGGCGGCTGGCGATGATCACCAATCGCGGCGTCAAGGTGTATCCGGATGGCCTGCCCGAAACCTTCAAGACCGATCATTGGCGCTGCCGCCTCGTGCAACCGGACACGGCGAAGATCGACTTTGCTGCCGTGCTCGAGGCACTCGCAGCGTTGCACCGGGCGGGCCTCGAGGTCATCAAGACCGAGCATCTCTACCGGGTCGACGGCAAGGCTGTCTACTCCCTCGGGCAGGGGGAGTGACGATGCTGCGGGATAGTGGCTGGGGTCGAATCGACGAGCCTTCGCGGTCGGTCCGGCTCGGGGTCGTCGTCGTCACCACGGCCGCGGCCGCGGGTGGAGACACGCGCCGGGAGTGGTCCTCGATGTTGCGGCATCTGCGCAGCGCGACGCGGCTGGTCGCCGAACCGGTGATCGAAGTGGTCTCGAGCGTCGACGGGCCCGGCGCCACCAGTCTCGAGGCGGCGGCGCTGCCAGAAGACGCCCTGGAGCTCTGCGCATCGATCGGACGGCCGGGAGTTTGGGAGGCCCACTGGGTCCGCACCCGATGCAACACCGCGGCGGCGGGTGGGGACCGAGATCTCGCCGACGTAGACTCGGCCTTGGAGCTGTTCCTGAATGGCCGACCCGCTGAACCAGAGATTCGTGCTCGCCCGCCGCGACCCCTCCTGGGTCGTGATCGAGGGGCTGCACGCCCTCAAACACGCGCTGCGCTTCGGCGTGGAGCCCGAGGCCGTGGTCACGCCGGCTCATGCCCCCCTGATCGTGCTGACGCGGGAGCTGGCCCCCGATCTCGAGGAGCGGATCGCGGGACTGGCTCGTGAGATCGGCCCCGAGCGCTTCGCCGGGTGTGCGCCGGTGCCCCCTCACAGCGGGGTGCTGGCGCTCGCTCGGCGACCGCAGATCGATGGCGCACAGCTGTTTCGAGAGCACACCAACGCTCCGCTGGTCGTCCTCGAGCGTCCCACCCGCCTGGCCAATGTCGGCAAGACGGTGCGGGTCGCTGCCGGCGCCGGCGCCGCCGGCGTGCTCACCACCGGCCCCGCCGATCCGTGGCACCCGCAGGCGATCAGCACCGGCGCGGGACTGCAGTTTGCGCTGCCGGTGGGTCGGGTCGACGAGCTGGGAGAGACCGATCGGCCCTTGGTGGCACTCGATCCAGACGGCGACGAGCTCGTTCCGGGTGTGATCCCCGACGGCGCCGCCCTGCTCTTTGGCAGCGAACGGGAGGGCCTGACGCCGGGGCTCCTGGCCCGGGTCGATCTGCGGCTGCGCATTGCCATGGAGCCGCGGGTGTCGAGCTTGAATCTGTCGACCGCGGTGGCGGTGGCGTTGTATGCGTGGCGGTGGGGAGGAAGGGGACCCGGGACTCGGGGCCCGGGACCCGGGTCCCGGGAACCGGGACTCGGAATCGGGGAGCCGGAAGCCAGTGGGAATACGGCTCAGCGCGGCGATCCGGGGTGACGACCTTGAGCGCTCGTTCCCTGCCGTGCCCGCGCTGTCAGGAGCCGATCCCGATGCGGCTGACCGACTTCTTTCCCTCGCGCAAACACGGCGTTCGGTGTCCGACCTGCGCCCGCCGCGCCCGGATTCCTCTGAACGTCGTCCTGCTCGGCGTGGTGGTGATGTTCGGCGAGATCGGCCTGCTGATGTGGCTGTTCGCGGCCACCAACGTGCTCCATCCCGCGACGCCAGGCGGCCTGGTGGTCTCGTTCATCGCCCTGCTCGGCGGGATTGTCGGCGTGGTGTGGTCCCTGTCACTGCTCGGCAGAAACCTCACCCATCACCTCGAGTGATGCGCGATCCGACCTGGGGTAAGCCTCCAACGCGGCGGCCGCAACCCAAACGGCTGGTTCGGAGCAGAGCGACGCGCGTCGCTTCAGATCGTTGGCCAGCCTTCGCGGTGGTGGCAGCGTCTCCCCCGCCCTCCCTGCTGGTGAAGGGCGCCGATCCCATGCGGGTCCTGCGGATGGCCGTGCCGCTGGTGCCGTCAGCGTCGCTTGCTCGGGTCGCCTTGCTGGGCGGATATGGCAGTTTCGGTGCTGCGATGGGGCGGTTCATTCCACCGATCCGCGAGCTCCCACCCACCGCCCTGGTCGCTGACCAGCAGGAGGTCGATGAGATGGGATCAGGGATGAGGACCTGGGATCCGCCGGAGGACTTCGTGCCGTGGCGTTCTGAGGTTCGGGCTGTGGGAGCGCCCCCTCCAGAGCCAAGCAGTGGGCGTTGCGCGCGCACCTCTTCGCGGCGTCCTGCCTCACCGTCTGAGGCTCGGCGCCTGAGCCCGAGATCGGGACGGCGTGGGTGGGCGAGGGCCGCGGTGGTTCACGAGCCGGAGCGCCAAGGCGTGAGGTCGTGCGTGGAGCGGCGTCGCGCGTCGCGCAGTCGCAAGCGACCCGGTGACCACCACCGATCCGGCGCGCGCGCGTGCAGCGAGGCTGCTTCGACGCAGACCACTGAGCCGAGCGTAGCGGAACGCACGACCTCACGACCAAGCGCAGGCGAGCCACTGACGGCGCGGTCCTCGAGAT
>CAZRFU010000039.1:0-49725 GCA_964599475.1 uncultured Thermoanaerobaculia bacterium | reverse complement strand
TTGCCGAAGCGGCGCGGATCGGCTGGGAGTACGGTTACGACGAGATCAACCTCAACGTCGGCTGTCCCAGCGACCGCGTGCAGCAGGGTCGGATCGGCGCCTGCCTGATGGCGGTGCCGGGCCGGGTTGCGGAGGTGGTGGCGGCGATGCGTGCCACGGTCCCGCTGCCTGTGACCGTCAAACACCGCCTCGGCATCGACGACCGCGATTCCTGGGAGGAGCTCCTGGAGTTCGTCGACACCGTGGCCGCGGCCGGATGCGACCGCTTCATCGTACACGCCCGCAAGGCCTGGCTCTCCGGACTGTCCCCGAAAGAGAACCGCGAGGTTCCGACCCTGCGACGCGACTGGGTCCATCGCCTGAAGCTCGAGCGTCCGCAGCTGCAGATCGAGGTCAACGGCGAGATCCGGTCGCTCACCGGGATCCAGGAGGAGCTGCGCAAGGTCGACGCGGTGATGGTCGGTCGGGCTGCCGTCGACGATCCGTGGTTCCTCAGTGGTGTCGACGAGGCGTGTTTCGGCGTCGCGTCTCCAGCCCGGCAGCCAGCCGACGCACTCGAGGCGCTGCTCGGCTGGATTGCCGCCGAGCTCGAATCCGGCGTTCCGTTGCGCTTCATCACCCGCCATCTCCACGGCTTCTTCCGTGGCGAACCGGGGGCAGCCGCCTGGCGCCGCGGCCTGTCCGAAGACCTCCGCGGCAACGCAGGTGTCGCCGACCTCGAACGAGCCCTCCTCGCCATGCGCCGCCGAGCGGCGTAGGAGTTGCCTATGGACCCTTCGCTGGTGCACCCCGGGGAATGAAGATCGAGCCCGGGGTCCGGTCTTAGTCCGGGTCGGGTCCCCCGGTCCCTGGTCCCCTCTTCCACCGCAACACTCGCATCCAGTTTTCCGTACACGTCATGTCCAGCGTTCGTCCGACGTCGGCAAACGACGTCCCCACATTCGTACGTCCTCAGGAACTTCTTCTCGATGTTGAGTTTGCGCGCGATCCACAAGACCTACCACACCGGCGGCGAGCCCCTGCACGTGCTCAAGGGCATCGACCTCGAGATCGGCCGGGGCGAGCTGGTCTCGATCATGGGCTCTTCGGGCTCGGGCAAGTCGACGCTGCTGAACATTCTCGGCCTCCTCGACCGCCACGACGAGGGGGATTACCGGCTCGACGGCGATCTGGTCGAGAACCTTTCCGAGGCGGCGTCAGCACGACTGCGCAACGAGAAGCTCGGGTTCGTGTTCCAGAGCTTCAATCTCGTCACCTTCAAGAACGCGGTCGAGAACGTGGCCTTGCCGCTTTACTACCGCGGTGTTCCGCGCAAGCGGCGCAACCAGGTCGCCATGGAATACCTCGAGCGGGTGGGGCTGGCCGATCGCGCGCGCCATTTTCCCAACCAGCTCTCCGGCGGCCAACAGCAACGCGTGGCGATTGCTCGGGCGCTCATCTCCGAGCCGCGCGTGATCCTCGCCGATGAGCCGACCGGGGCCCTCGACTCCCACACCTCGCTCGAGGTGATGGAACTGTTGCTGGACATCAACCGGGCCGGAACCACCGTTGTGATCGTCACCCACGAGCACGACATCGCGGAGATGACCCATCGCATCGTCCGCTTGCACGATGGGCTGGTGGCGGCCGACCAGCTGACTCTCGCGGGAGGGGCCGAGGTGGCATCGTGAGAGGCTTCTTCGACGCCGACGTCTGGCAGGAGATCGCGGCGACGGTCCGTCAGAACCGTCTGCGCACGGTGCTGACGGGGTTCAGCGTGGCGTGGGGCATCTTCATGCTGGTCGTCTTGCTCGGATCGGGCACGGGTCTGGCCAACGGGGTGGAGTACCAGTTCCGCGACGACGCGATCAACAGCATCTTCATCCGCTCCGGCCAAACCAGCGTGCCGTACCGTGGCCTCAAGCCCGGGCGCGAGGTGCGGATGACCAACCAGGATTTCGCCGAGGTCGCGAGCCGGGTCGAAGGTGTGGAACACGCGAGCGGGCGATTCTGGCTGCGCAACCCACTGGTCTCCGCCGGCAGCCGCGCCGAACCTTTTGATGTCCGTTCGGTCCACCCCGGCCACCAGTTCGTCGAGAAGACCCAGGTCGTCGAGGGGCGCTTCCTCAACGATCTGGATGTGGCGGAGTTCCGCAAGGTCGCCGTGATCGGCAAGCCCGTGGCGACCGCCCTGTTCCCGAACGGTCGGGCGCTGGGGGAGTGGATCGAGATCAACGACATTCCGTTCCGGGTGGTCGGTCTGTTCACCGACGAGGGTGGGGAAGGTGAGGAGGAGAAGGTCTATGTGCCGATCTCGACCGCCCAGCGGGTGTTCAACGGCGCTGACCGGATCCAGCAGATCATGTTCACCACCGGCGACGCCTCGTTCGCGCGCTCGCAGGAGATGGTCGAGGAGGTGCGTGCCATGTTGGCGGAGCGGCACGAGTTCTCTCCTGACGACCAGCGCGCCCTGTTCATCAACAACAACAACGAGAACTTCAAGCGGTTCAGCGATTTGATGACCGGCATCCGCGCCTTCGTGTGGATCGTCGGGATCGGTACGCTGTTGGCCGGCGTGGTCGGCGTCAGCAACATCATGATGATCACCGTGCGCGAGCGCACTCGCGAGATCGGCGTGCGCAAAGCCCTCGGAGCGACGCCCGGCTCGGTTGTGGCGTTGGTGCTGCAAGAGGCTGTCGCAATCACCGCAGCAGCCGGATACCTCGGCCTGGTGCTGGGAGTGGCGACCCTCGAGGTGGTGTCGTCGAAGCTGCCGGCAGGCGACTTCTTCCGCGATCCCCATGTCGAGCTGCCCACTGCTCTCGCTGCCACGGCACTGCTGGTGGTAGCCGGAACCGTCGCGGGTGCCGTGCCGGCGGTTCGCGCCGCACGCATCCGCCCCATTGAAGCCTTGCGGGACGAATAGGGAAGCGCGATGTTCGACCTCGACGTCTGGCAGGAAATCTGGGTGTCGCTGCGGCGCAACCCGACGCGGACACTTCTCACCGCCTTCGGCGTGTTCTGGGGCACGTTCATGTTGGTGCTGCTGCTCGGCTCCGGCAACGGCCTCGAGCGCGGCGCGCTGGCCGGTTTTGGCGACGGTGCCACCAACAGCTTCTTCCTGTGGAGCCGTTCGACCTCCAAGCCCTTCGGTGGCCTTCCCGTCGGCCGACCAATCCGGATGACCAATGCCGATGCAGAGGCGATCCGCAGCGAGATCCCGGAGGCCAAGGTGGTCGCGCCGCGCAATCAGCTGGGCGGGTTCATGGGTGGCAACAACGTCGTTCGTGGGTTGCAGACCGGGGCTTTCAGCGTCATGGGCGACCACCCGGAGGTGTTGGCCATCCAGAGCCTCGACATCACCTCCGGCCGGTTTCTCAACCATCTCGACCTCGCGGAGTTTCGCAAGGTGGCGGTGATCGGCTCGCGGGTTCGCGAAGTGCTCTACGAGCCGGGCGAAGACCCGATCGGCACCGCGATCCGCATCAACGGCGTCTACTTCGAGGTGGTCGGTGAGTTTGCGACCCGCACCGCGGGCCCACGCTCGCAGCGCGATGCGGAGACCATCTACGTGCCGTTCACGACCTTCCAGCGGGCCTTCAACTTCGGCGACCGGGTCGGTTGGTTCGCCATCACCTCGCAGGACGCCGTGCCGGCCTCGGTGGTCGAGGAGAAAGTCAAGGCGCTCCTGCGCGAGCGTCACAAGGTTGCGCCGGACGACACCCGCGCGATCGGTTCCTTCAACCTCGAGAAGGAGTTCCTGAAGTTTCGCGGGCTGTTCCTCGGGATTCGCACCTTGGTGTGGATCGTGGGCATCGGTACGCTCGCAGCGGGTGTGATCGGCGTCAGCAACATCATGCTGGTGATCGTCAAGGAGCGCACACGAGAGCTCGGCCTGAGGCGAGCCATCGGCGCCACACCGTGGTCGATCATCCGGCAGATCGTGCTCGAATCGCTGTTGCTGACCGGCGTCGCCGGCTGGTTCGGTTTGGCTGCCGGAGTTGGTGTCATCGAGGTGATTCGGGGGCTTGTCGCGCGCCCGGGGGCGGAGCCAGGAATGTTCCAGAACCCTGGAGTAGCCTTCGGCGACGCCCTGTCGGCCCTGATGGTACTGGTGATCGCGGGGGTTCTGGCAGGGCTGATCCCCGCCCGCCGAGCGATTGCGATCGCGCCGGTCGAGGCGCTCCGGGCCGACTGATTTTTCTGCCTTCCATTCAATCCTGCAGGAGACACTGCCTTGATTCGTAAGCTTCTGACCGCGATCGGCCTGTTGGCCACCATCGGATTGTTCGTCGGCACCCTGGTGTTCTTGTGGAAGCGCTCGCAGGTCGAGCCCACCATCTACGACAGCCGCGAGCCGTTCACTGCAGACATCATCAAGAAGGCCGTCGCCACCGGTTCGGTGGTTCCACGCAAAGAGGTGGCGATCAAACCCCAGGTCTCGGGCATCGTCGAGGAGCTCTACGTCGAGCCGGGCGTCGTGATCAAGAAAGGTGACCTGATTGCCAAGGTGGCGATCGTGCCGAACATGGTCAACCTCGCACAGGCCGAGAGCCGCGTGCGCCGCGCCGAGATCGGGCTCGACGACGCTGAGAAGGAGTACGCCCGCAACCGCCAGCTGTTCGAGGAGGGTGTGGTGTCGGCGTCGGCGTTTCTGACCTACGAGACCGATCTCAAAACCGCCAAGGAAGAGGTTGCCGCAGCCAACGACAACCTCGCGCTGATCCGCGAGGGTGCGCGCAAGAGCGCCGGCGTGGCCACCAACACCTTGGTGCGCGCCACGGTCGAGGGCATGGTGCTCGAAGTGCCGATCGAAGAGGGGGACTCGGTGATCGAGGCCAACACCTTCAACGACGGCACGACCATCGCCTCGATCGCCAACATGGACGAGATGATCTTCGAGGGCAAGGTCGACGAGAGTGAGGTCGGCAAGCTCGAGGTGGGCATGCCGCTGGTGTTGACCATTGGCGCGCTCGACACCGAACGCTTCGACGCCACGCTCGAGTACATCGCCCCGAAGGGGGTGGTGGAGAATGGTGCGATTCAGTTCGAGATCCGCGCCGCGCTCGCGCTGCGCGAAGGGTCGTTCGTGCGCGCCAACTACAGCGCCAACGCCGACATCGTGCTGGCTCGCCGCGACGACGTGTTGTCGATCCGCGAATCGTGGATGAAGACCGACGGCGCCGAAACTTCGGTGGAGGTCGAAACCGGCCCGCAACAGTTCGAGCGCCGTGTCATCAAGACCGGTCTGTCGGACGGCATCACCATCGAGGTGCTCGAAGGGCTGACTACTGCCGACAAGGTCAAGGATCCGTCGAGTGGGCGCCGGGCGTCCGAGGCCGCACCGCAGAATGCTGCGGCCGGGCGTGGCGGTCGGCCGGGCGGTGGGGCGCGGCGCGGTTGAGCTACGGTAGCTTGCCTGCCCGAGCGAGCTGGTGCCACACCTGATCCACGTCTGCTGACGCAATGGTGATGGTCGCTACGCCGCGGCGTGGCATGCCGCGGAACCAGGTTCGTTGGCGTTTGGCAAAGCGGCGGATTTGGATCTCGAGCCGCTGGAGCGCCTCCTCGACCGTGCGCTGCCCGGCGACTGCTTCGCCGAGCTCCCGGTACTCGAGGCCGAGGGCCCGGAGGCGTTCGAGCGGAACGCCGCGGGCGAGAAGGCCGGCCACCTCTTCGACCAGCCCCTGCTCGACCCTGGCGCGCAGGCGGGCACCGATCCGCTGGTCGAGGACCGCGGTAGGTGGATCGACCACGAACACGGTGGCGTCGAGCCGGCGCCTCTGCGATGGGGGAGGCGGGGGCGGTGCCAAGGCGCGTTCGATGCCGCGAATGACCCGGCGCTTGGTCGAGGTGTCGACACTGCTCGCGATGTCCGGCCCCAGCCGTTCCAGGCGAGCGACCAGCTCCGGCAGGGGCAGGGGCTCGAGCTCGGCCCGCAGGGCGGGATCGGGCGGCACCCGCGGCACGTCGAAATCGCGCAGGGCCGCCTCGACGTAGAGTCCCGTGCCGCCGCACACCACCACGGGCGCCCCCGACCGGAACGGCTCGCGTTCGGCGAGCTGGTCGAGAACGCTGTGGAAGTCGTCGACGAAGTGGGCCAGCGTGTAGACCTGCTCGACCTCGGCGATGTCGACGAGGTGTACCACTACCGGTGGATCGACGCGTCGGTACTCGTCGAGATCCTTGCCGGTGCCGATGTCGAGACCGCGGTAGACCTGGCGCGAGTCGGCCGAGATGATCTCGGAGCCGAGGCGGTGGGCGAGCTCGACCGCCAGAGCGGTCTTGCCGCAGGCGGTGGGGCCGACGATGGCGAGAACCTTCACGGCGGTGGCCTCCGATCGATCTGCTGGCGCAGTTCCCACTCCATCCGCTGCACCTCGGCGATCGAGTCGCCGGCGAGCAGCACCGAGAGCTTGGGGGCGGTGTGCCATGTGCGGTCGAGGCGAACCTGGGTTGGAGCGAGGGCGACTAGGCCCCGACTGCGTTCAGGGTCCCATGCGGTGGGATCGGCCAACAGCTGATCGAGCCTGGCGACTCCACGAGCGCCGAGGCGCGGGGGCACGAACAGGCGCCACAGGTAGGTGCCTGGCTGACTCCGTCCCGCGAGCCAGCGGCGGACCGGCCAGGAGACGGGATGGCGCGCGTTGCAGTCGACGAAGCGGCGCAGCCGCGGCATGCCATCGACCTCGTGGACCAGGGCATCCAGACAGAAGGGGCCGAAGTAGCCGGCATCGAACAGCCCCCGTCCCAGGATCTCGACCGCTTCGAGCATCGGCTCGAGGTGTGGTTCGATCAGCGGATCACCGTCCGAGAACAAGGTGCCGAGGGGGGAGCCCGAATCGGTGTGCGCCGTGCGGTCGAGGCGCTCGAAACGGACGGCGCCGTCGCGGGTGACCTCACCGGTGGCACACAGATCGAGCCGCCGCGCCAGCCACGGCTCGAGCACGACGGCGCCATGGCGTTCGAGCAGTTGGCCCAGCCGCAGGGCACCCTGCGGATCCTCCAGCTCGTGGCGTGCGAGGCGCAGATTCCCGGTGCTGGCACTGCCGAAGGCGCCTTTGGCGACCACGCGCGGCATCAGAGTCAACAGTTCGCGGCTGCGCGCCAGCAGCGAATCGAGGTCCCGATGCAGCGAGGGCGCGGTTGATGGTTCGTGCTCGCTCTCGATTGCTGCGAGGAAGGCGCGATGGTTGACCCGCCGGACCACTTCCGGGTCCGGATGATCCACACGTGCGCCCGAGGCTTCGGCGAGGGCTGCGGCCGCGTGGTTCCAGGCGAGGGGAGAAAGGGGAGCGGGCAGAGGTGGCCCCCAGACCAGGTTCGGCACCTCGACCCCGAGCTTGGGGCGAACGGTTTCCAGGAAGGCCTCATCGGGCTCGGCAGCGAGCAGGACCGAGTCGCCCGGTCGCGCGCCGACGATCGCGTGGGTCGTTAGGCCCGCGGCAACCCGCCTGAGCCGCGACGGGACCTCCTGGGTTTCGGTGAAGCTCGCGTCGGCGTCGGCGTTGAGCCACAGGCAACACGGCGTCCGAGCCGTGCCCGAGCCCTTCACGCGCTTGCCGCGATCTCGGCGGGATGCAGCGCTTCGAGGTCGACCGACACGACTTTGGAGACGCCACGCTCAGCCATGGTCACGCCGTAGAGGCGCGCTGCCGCCTCCATGGTGATCTTGTTGTGCGTGACCACCAGGAATTGGGTGTCGACACTCATCGCCCGAATGATCTCGAGGTAGCGCTGCGTGTTGAGGTCATCCAGCGGCGCATCGACCTCGTCGAGCAGGCAGAAGGGCGAGGGTTTGGTCTTGAACAGCGCCATCAGCAGCGCGATCGCCGTCAGCGCCTTTTCGCCGCCCGACATCAACATCAGGTTCTGCAGCCGCTTGCCCGGAGGGCGCGCGACGATCTCGATGCCACTCTCGAGCACGTCCTCCTCGTCGAGCAGGCGGATCTCCGCCTCGCCGCCGCGAAACAGCGTGGTGAAAGTCACCCCCAGGTGGCGGTTGACCTCCTCGAGGGTCTCCCGGAAGCGCACCATCGAGGTCTGGTTGATCTCGCGAATGGTGCGCTTGAGGCTTTCGACTGAAGCGGCAATGTCCTCGCGCTGAGCCCCGAGCTCGGTGAAGCGGGTCTCCTGCTCGGCGTATTCGTCGGCGGCGAGCACGTTGACGGGACCCATCTCGTCGATCCGCCGCCGCGCACGCGCAACCTGGGTCGCGAGCTCCTCGATAGCGGCGACGTCGAGTCCGACCAGGCCTTCGAGATCGGGCGAGGCGCCGAGCTGATCGCGGTAGGTCTCGCACACGCTCTTGAGCTCGGTATCGAGCACGGAGCGCCGTTCGCGCCGACCGGCGAGCTCCGAACGGGCCTCGTCGAGCACCGCGCGCGCCGCCACCAGGCTCTGTTCCAGACCGCGAACCTGTTCGCGTCGGGCCTCGACCTCCTGCACTGCGGCCACGACCCCGTCCTGCGCACCACCTTGGGATTCGAGCGCCTCGCGCAGCTGCGCTCGCGCCAGCTCGAGTGCCTCGGTCTGATCGCGACGGCGCAGCTCGAGGCGACTCTGCTCCTCGCTCCAGCCGGCCAGGAAGCTGCGGGTCGACTCTGCGCCCCGGCGGACGCGTTCGAGGTCGGCACCAAGCGAGCGCTGGCGTTCCCGCTCGAGCTCGAGCGCCGCCCGACGTGCCGCCGCCTCCGCCCGCAGGTGCTCGCGGCGCGCGCGGACCTCTTCGAGGGCGTTGCGCAGCCCCTCGATCCGTTCAGCCTGTACCTGGCGCTCGCGTTCGCACTCGATCAGCCCTTCATCGAGAGCCCGCAGGCGCACCTCGGTCGCCGCCAGCGCCTGGGCGACGCCGGCGCGCTCGCTCTCGATGCGATCACGCGCCGCTTCGAGGCGGCGACGCCGTTGATGGGCATCCTCGCGCCGCGCCTCGGCGACGGCGATCTCGCGCTTGAGCTCGCCGAGGTCGTGGCGCAGTTGGTTGGCCTTCTGTGCCGCCGCAGTCCGGGCGACCACCTGCGCGCCGAGCTCGGCTGAGCAGTGCTCGAGCTCCTGCTCGAGGCGGGTGACCTCGGCGCGAATCTGGCTGAGCTCGCGCCGACGAGCGAGCAGACCCGGCTGCGCCTGGTCCCCTTCCACCGCGATGGTCGAGCCCTGGAAGACCAAGCCCCCCTGGGTCAGGAAGGCCACCTCGGGATGGAGCAGGGCAAGCGCGCGCGCAGCGTCGGGGCTCCCGACCAGAGCCGCCGGCGCGAGGGCCGCGCCGTCGAGGTGGGAGCCGAGGAAACCCAGCACGCGGGGATCCGCAGCGAGGTCGGACGGCGGGGCGGTGGTCGTGTCACCGAGCGGAGCGTGAAGCACTGTCGAGACCCGCGCTGCGGCCAGCGCTGCGGCGATCTCGAGCGGGTCGCGGTCGCCCGGAATCTCGACCGCATCGACCAGGGTGCCCAAGTGGTGATCGAACGCTCGTTCCCACTGCGGCGGGGGAGAGATTCGGTCGGCGAGGCGACGCTGTGGATCGAGGCCGTGGGAGGCGAGAGCGGCCGCTTCGGCCTTGCGCCCCTGGTCGTGGGCGCGCTCGAGCTGATCGAGGGCCGCCCGACGGTGGGTGAGCTCGGCGCGCTGATGCTCGAGCGCCTTCTTGCGATCGGTGATGCCGGTCTCGAGGGCCAGCTGGCGTTGGAGCTCGGCGTCAGCTTCGGCGATTGCAGCCCCGGTCCGGCCGGCGGCTTCCATCAACCCGGCGAGGCGCTGTTCCACCTGGGTGCGAGCTTGGTCGCTCTCGGCGATCTCGCGAGCGAAGCCGTCGAGCTCGGCGAAGAGGTGCTGCTGCCGCGAGGTGCTGCGCTCGACCTCGACCCGCTGCCGATCGCGGTCGGTGCGCAACTTCTCGAGCTGCCGGGCGAGGTTGGCGCCGAGCTGTTCGGCCTCGCGCAGCGCTGCCTCGGCCTGCTGCACGGCGGTGGCACTCTCGGCGAGAGCCGCCTCGTCCCGGCGGTGCAGGCTTTCGGCGTCAGCGGTCGCCTGCCGCTGGGCCTCGAGGCGGGTGGTGAGCTCCCGGTGCTGGAGCTCGAGCTCGTCGACCTCGGCGCTGCGAGCTCCGGCGTCGCTGCTGCCGCGTTCCAGGCGTTCGCCGATTTCGCGCAGGGTCTGCTCGGCGCCACGGATCGCCTGCTGGCGCCCTTCGATCGTCGCCAGGAGCCGCGACTCGTGCTGTCTCAGCTCTGCCAGGCGACCGGCCGCGGCCTCGCCGAGCTCACGCGCCTCGGCCAGCTGCGCCTCCCCGGCGCTGACGGCGGCCAGAGCCCGAGCTTCGCTGCTCGCGGTCGCCTCGAGGTCACGCTCGATTCGATCGAGCTCGGTTGCCAGACCCTTGGCGCGTGCCCCGAGCCACTGTTCGAGCAGGGTCTGATGCTCGGACTGCAGCTCCTTGAAGCGCCGCGCAGCCCCGGCCTGACGTTTGAGCGATCTGAGCGAGCGGTCGGCTTCGGCGCGGATGTCGTCCAGGCGCTGGAGGTTGGCGGCGGATTCCTCGAGCTTGAGCTCGGCGATCCGTTTGCGCGCCTTGTACCGGGTGATGCCGGCGGCCTCTTCGATCAGCTTGCGGCGTTCCTGCGGTTTGCCCGCCAGGATGGTCTCGACCTTGCCCTGCTCGATCACCGAGTACGCCCGGATCCCGAGACCGGTGTCCATCAGCAGATCGCGGATCAGCTTGAGGGGCACGCGCTTGCCGTTGAGGCGGTATTCGCTCTCGCCGCTGCGGAAGACTCTACGGCTGATCGTGGTGTCGGTCTCGTCGGGAGAGCCGAGGGCCGCCGCCAGCCCCCCGAGGGTCAGGCGCACCTCGGCCATGCCGAGCGGTCGGCGCCGCTCGGAGCCGGCGAAGATCACGTCCTGCATCGTCTCCGACCGCAGCGACTTGGCACTCTGTTCCCCGAGCACCCACGTGATCGCGTCCGAGAGGTTGCTCTTGCCGCAGCCGTTGGGGCCGACGATTGCCGTCACGCCATCGGCGAAATCGACCGTGACGGGGTCGACGAAGGACTTGAAACCGGAAATTTCGAGGCGCTTGAGGGTCGGCATCGGCAGCTGGGCTCGCGGGTCGATCAGCCGTGAAGCGTATCAGCATCGTCGCCGCTGCGACAAGCCGCGACCACAACGTGTAGTGGTCGCGGCGTTTGGTCACTACCAGATCTGTTTGCTCAATCCCATGCGGATAGGTCGCCGGACTCGAAGCCATCGCGGAAGATCGTCAGCGACGAGAACATCACGGTGACGATGCCCGCGTCCTCCCCGCCGACAGTGCGGTGGACGGCAGCGGCCACCAGATCGGCGCCGGGGCCGTGACCGAGATCGCCGACGGCAAGACCGGAACCAAAGTTCTCGTACTGCTGGAGGCCAGACGGTGAGCCGATCCATGTGCGGGCCGAGCCGAGGGCGAGGCCGGTGCCCGGCAAGCCGGAGATCAGATGCGTCGAGCCGACCGCGGAGAGCGTCAACCACCCGGTCTGGGTCAGCACCTCGACATCCTCGGCCACCGTCCCGATCACCAGATCGTCGGCGCCGTCGCGGTCGAAGTCGGCCGCTGCCAGCGCCCATCCGAACAGCTCGTCGGCTTCCGCCTCGAGATTGGGGAGCGAGTCCTGGGTGAAGATCGTCCCAGGGCCAATCAGGCCTGACCCGGCCATTCCATGGAGGATGTTGACGGCACCCGCGAAGGCCAACGTGCCCACGTCCTCGTAGGGTGATCCGATCGCCAGGTCGTCCGTTCCGTCGCCATCGAAATCGCCGGCGGCGAGCGCCGAGCCCGTGTGGTTGCTGGTCTCCGGAGCGCCGGCAAGGCCTGCGCCCTGGGACCAGGCGGTGGCGGTCGAGAGGTCGAGGCCGTCCTCGACGATGCTGCCCAGGATCACGACCACCTCACCGACGTCGAGGGTTGCGCCGACGTCGCGGCTGGGCGCCCCGACGGCGAGATCAGCGATGCCGTCGCCGTTGAAGTCACCGCTGGCCAGGGTCCGGCCGAGCTCTTCGTCGGCCTGCTCGACTCCGGGGATCGTGGTCAGACTGCGATGAATGTACTGCTCTCCCAGACCCGAGAGTCCCGATCCGTTCGGGTGGGCGTAGACGACGAGGAGTCTGCCGCCGAGGCCGTCGCCAGGCGCGCCTGCCGCCAAGTCGTCGAGGCCGTCGCCGTCGAAATCCCCGGCCACGATGTCGGCGCCGAAGCGATCTCCGCTCTGCTGGAAGCCGGCTCCGAGGAGGTTGGCGATGGTGAAGTGGTCCGAATCGTTCCGAAACAGGGCTCCGCCGCCGGCGCAACCGTACAGAACGTAGACGCTGCCGGCGGCCGAGTCTTCCTCCAGCGAATCCCAGGGGGCCGCGACGGCGAGGTCGTCACAGCCGTCGGCATCGAAGCGGCCCACCGCCAGCTCCGCACCGAAACGATCCTCGTACGAATTGGTTCCGGTGGCGAACGCCGCCTGGTCGAGAACTACCTGGCCGACCACGCTTGGCCCGTCCGGCCCGCCGCGCATCACCACCACGGCACCCGCTCCGGCCTGGCCGTCTCGGGTCGCGCCGGGCACGCCGATTACCAGCTCGTTGTGGCCATCACCGTCGAAGTCGGCGACAACACTCTCTTCGCCGAAGCGCAGACCCTCATCGGACGGGTCCCCGCAACAACTCCCCTGAGCCGAGAAGACGATCGAACCGGCAGCTTTGATTGCCGCTTCTGCGGGGAGTGGGGAAGCAAACCACCACCACCAGGGAAGCGAGACCAGAATCGAGATTCCTGTACGCACGCGAGACCTCCTGAGCCGGCCCCACCCGCCGTCGCGGCGTCGGGGCTCTCAGGACTCATCGCAAAAGCGCTCGCGATTGCGCCACGTGGGCGTTCTGCCACCCGAGGACCAGGGAGCCGGCAACAGGGACCAGGGATCCGGAGGACCCGGAGGGCGGGCTGGGGACGCTGGCGCTAGACTCTCGAGGCGGTAACCGGGTAGTCGTCGGAGCTTCACGGCCATGCTCTGGGGTTCCGATCCTGGTACCCGGTACCCGGTACCTCCCAGGAGCAACCATGCCATCGATGTCCTTTCCCGACCACTTCCGCGCTGAACGTGCCTCGGCGATCCTGCGCTGCGACGATGCCGACACCGCTGCGCTCGCGATGGAGGCCGCGATCGCCGGCGGCTTTTCGATCGTCGAGTTCACCCTGACCATCCCGAAGGCCTTCGACCTGATCTGCGACTTCAGCAAACGCTCGGGAATCACCGTCGGCGCCGGCACGGTGCTCTCACCCGATGACGCCGAAGCCGCCGCGGCGGCCGGTGCGGCCTTCCTGGTCTCACCGGTCTACGATCCCGAGGTCGTTGATGCTGCGGCGCGCCTCGGGCGTCCGGTCATGCCCGGGATCCACACGCCGACTGAGGCGCTTGCGGCCTATCGCCGCGGCGCCCAGCTCCAGAAGGTCTTTCCAGCCCCGGCTGGGGGCTCGACGTGGATCCGTTCCACGCTGGCGCCGCTGCCGTTCCTGCGCCTGGTCCCGACCAACGGCGTCGACGAGCACAACGTCCGCGACTTCCTCGCCGCCGGCGCCTGGGCCGTCGGTTTCACCACCGCCCTCTTCGAGCCCGCTGCTCTGGCCGGCAAGGACGCCGGGCGGATTGCGGAACGGGCGCGGTTGCTGCGGGGACTTCTGTAGGAAGGTGCCGAACTCGGTCACCGCCGCGGCCGTCTATGGGCAGTTCTCCATGCACCCCTCCGTGGTGCACGTTGCCGCACCGCGGCGCGATAGACTCACTTCGAGATGTTGCGGATCGAGGAGCACCCCGGAGGTCTACGCCGCTTCCGCATGCGCAAGGTGCTCGCCGGCCGCCCTCTGCACGAGGTCTCGGCGTGGTGGATTCCACCGGGAATCCTCATCGACGCCGGGCCACCCCTCACCGGACCCGAGCTCGTCGAAGCCCTCGGGCCGACGCCGCCCCGCGCCATCCTGGTTACCCATCACCATGAGGACCACGTCGGCGGTCTGCCCGCGCTGCGCGAGGCCTTCGGCCTCGTGCCTTTCGGCGGAGCGACCACCGCCGCGCTGCTGCAACGTCCGCGGCGTGTTCCCTTCTACCGCGCCATGGTCTGGGGCCACCCGAGCCCGGCCGAGATTGCCGTCCTCGAACACACTGCGTTCGAGCTCGAGGGAGTCCCGATCGAAGCGATTCCGACCCCCGGCCACGCCTTC
Organism: uncultured Thermoanaerobaculia bacterium; assembly: GCA_964599475.1. Taxonomy (GTDB): domain Bacteria; phylum Acidobacteriota; class Thermoanaerobaculia; order Multivoradales; family CAZRFU01; genus CAZRFU01. The sequence goes on along the minus strand of CAZRFU010000039.1, from coordinate 35,513 downwards.
GACCACCTCGCCTACTGGATCCCGAGCCGGGGCGAGATGGCCTCGGGTGATCTCTACGTTCATCCGCGCGTGACCTACCTGCGTCGCATCGAGGACCCCTGGCTCCACCTCGACTCCCTGCGAGCGCTCCTCGAGCGCCGCCCGCAGCATCTTCTTTGCGCTCACGCCGGCTTCGTCCCCGGCGCCGAAGCGGCCATTCGCGCCAAGATCACCTTCTGGGAGGACCTGGCCGCAAAGGCTCGAGTCCTCGCCGCCGGCGGCCTGCGTGTCGGCGAGATCAGCCGCCGACTCCTCGGCAAGGACGGTGCCTTTCGTTGGCTGTCGGCGGGTGACTTCAGCCGCCGCAACCTCATCGCCGCCCTCCTCGCCGGGCCCGGCGGCACCCCAAGTACCCGGTCCCCGTTCCCGTTATGATGCCGCGGTTGCGCGGGGAGCCCCATGTCTGCATTTGATTGGAACGACATCAGTGACCGCCTCCTCGACGGCGGCGACTTGGACCGCAGCGAGGCCGAGGCGATCGTTGCATCGGACGATCGCGAGCTGCTGCCGATCTTGCAGGCGGCCTACCGCATCCGCGAGTCGCACCATGGCCGCAAGGTGCGGGTGCACGTGTTGCGCAACGCCAAGAGTGGCCGGTGTCCCGAGAATTGTTCGTTCTGCAGCCAGTCGGCACATTTTCACGCCGACATTCCCGAGTACGCCCTGCAGAGTGTCGACGAGCTGGTGCAGGGCGCCGAGGACGCTGTCGCGATGGGCGCGGTGACCTACTGCATGGTGACCGCCACCCGAGGGCCGCGCGAGCGCGAGATGGCGACGGTCATCGACGCGACCCGCGAGATCCGGCGCCGTCACCCCAACCTGCGCATCTGCACGTCACTCGGCCTGCTGCAGCCGGGTCAGGCGGAACGCCTCGCGGAGGCCGGTGTCGGCCGCTACAACCACAACCTCGAGACCTCGCAGCGGTTCTTTCCCGAGGTCTGCAGCACGCACACCTTCGAGGATCGCGCCGAGACCGTCCGCTCGGCACGGGCCGCCGGCATGGAGGCCTGCTGCGGCGGCATTCTCGGGCTCGGCGAGCAGCGCGCAGACTGGATCGACCTGGCTTTCGCCCTGCGCGATCTCGGTGTCGAGTCGATCCCGGTCAACTTTCTCGATCCGCGTCCCGGCACGCCGCTCGGGGAGTCCGGCCGATTGACGCCGCGCGACGCACTGCGTGGGCTCGCGCTGATGCGCCTGGCCAACCCACGAGCGATCGACATCCGCGTCGCCGGTGGCCGCGAGACCATCCTCGGCAGCCTTCAGCCGCTGGCGCTGTGGGCAGCCAATTCGATGTTCACCAACGGCTACCTCACCACCCCGGGTGAGGCCCCTTCGCGGGATCACGCGATGATCCTCGAGGCGGGATTCGAGCCGGAAGAGCTCGCCGACTGATGGACCCTGCCCGTCGCCGTGCGCTCGAGGCAGCCGACGATCGCTTCCTTTGGCACCCGTTCACCCCACATTCGGTCTACCGCGCCGAAGATCCCCTGCTGATCGAGGCGGGGGAGGGCCACTACCTGATCGACGTGGAGGGGCGGCGCTACTTCGACGGCGTCGGCTCGTTGTGGTGCAACGTGCTGGGGCATCGACACCCACACCTCGATCAGGCGATCCGGCAGCAACTCGAGCGCATCGCCCATTCGACCCTCCTCGGCCACAGCAACGTGGTGGCGGTGGAGCTCGCCGGTCGGCTGGCCGAGCTGGCGCCGCCGGGTCTCACCCGCGTGTTCTTTTCCGACAACGGTTCGACCGCGACGGAGATCGCGGTGAAGATGGCGCTGCAACACGCGCAGCAGACCCCCGGCCGGGAGCGTCGCACGCGCTTCGTATCGTTCGCCGAGGCGTACCATGGCGACACCATCGGCGCCGTCTCGGTGGGTGGAGTCGATCTCTTCCATGCGCGCTTCAAACCGCTGCTGTTCGACGTGCTGCGGCTGCCGTCGCCCTCGTGCGGGCGTTGCCCAGAGGCTGGTGATCCGTGCTGTCAGCGGGTCGAACGGGCGTTCTCCGAGCTCCTCGAGCGCCAGGGCGAAGAGGTCGCGGCGGTGGTGGTCGAGCCGGGTTTCCAGGGCGCTGCGGGAATCTTGACGCAGCCGCCGGGCTTCGTGCAGCGGATCTGCGATCTCGCACGGCAGGCGGGGGTGTTGGTGATCTTCGACGAGGTCGCCAGCGGTATGGGGCGCTCGGGTGAGCTGTTCTGTGCCACCACGCTCGGCGTGAGCCCGGATCTCCTGTGCATCGCCAAGGGCTTGACCGGCGGGTACCTGCCACTGGCAGCAACGCTTGCGACCGAGGAGATTTTCGAGGCCTTCCTGGGCCCCCCGGAGCTCGGGCGAACGTTCTTCCACGGGCATACCTATACCGGTAATGCGCTCGGGGCCGCAGTCGCGCTCGCCGCTCTCGAGATCCTCGCGGAGCCGGACTTCCTGGCTCAGGTACGACAGCGCGCCGACGAGCTTGCCCAGCACCTGGAGGCCCTGAAGACCTCGCCGCTGGTGGGTGAGGTCCGCAGTTTCGGCTTGGCCGCGGGCATCGACCTGTGGCGGGATGCGGCGGCTCGCGAGCCGTTTCCGCCGGCGGAGCGTGCAGGAATCCGCGTGTGCCGACGCGCGCGCGAGCGTGGCGTGTTCCTGCGGCCACTCGGCGATACCCTGGTGTTGATGCCACCACTCTCGACCGACGCGGACGAGCTCGCGATGCTCGTCGACGCCGTCGACCACGCCCTTCGTGAAGAACATCGAGCCCTTCGAGGAGACAACCCGTGAGCGTGCACCGTCGCCCCCCCTTCTTCGTCGTCGTCGCCGGCACCGACACCGGCGTCGGGAAGACCTTCGTCACCCGGGCGCTGGCTCGCCGCCTCGCCGACGAGGGCGTGCGCGTCGTGGCGATCAAGCCGATCGAAACCGGCATGCTCGAGCTTGCCGAGGACGAGGAGGACGGCGTCCTCCTCGCGCAGGCGACCCGGCAAGACTTCCCGCCGCGGGCTCTGCACCGCTTCGACGCACCAATTGCCGCCCCGGCGGCAGCCGAGCTCGAGGGTGTGGAGCTCGACTGGGCTCAGCTGGTCGACGAAGTGCGGCGGATCGGATCGGACGGCGAGCTCGTAGTCGTCGAGGGAGCGGGAGGGTTGTTGTCGCCGCTGACCTGGGACCACACCGTGCGCGATCTCGCTGCCGAGCTCGGAGCACCGCTGCTGCTCGTGGCACCGGATCGCCTCGGCGCGCTCAACCAGGTGCGGATGGCTGCCGAGGCCGTGGTTCGAGCGGGCGTCGACCTGCTCGGGGTGGTGCTCAGTGGGGCGAGGCAGGGTGATCTCGCCGCGGCACGCAACGCCAACGACCTGCGCCGGGTGGAGCCGGGACTGCGGTTGGAGCGCCTGCCCGAGGTGGGATCGGTCGACGAGGCGGCGCAACGCCTGGGAGTGGTAGGGCGGTGGCTCGAGGAGGCACTCGAGGCGGGAGCGACGGGGTCACGGGCCCGGTAGCGGGAGCAAGGGGTTGGGCGTTGGGTGTTAGGGGTTAGGGTCGGACGATGCGCCTGGATGACTGGCTCGAGAGAGGGGTCGAGAGCCTAGATGTCGCCGATCGGCTGAGGAAGCCGATGGTGGTGGAGCGCCTTACTCCCACCGCGGTGCGGGTGGATGGGGCGGAGTTGGCCTTGTTCTCCGGCAACGACTACCTTGGGCTGTCGGCGCATCCGCGAGTGGTGACAGCGGCGGTCGACGCTGCGAGAATGCACGGTGTCGGTGCGCGCGGCAGCGCCTTGGTGTGTGGGCGCAGTGTGCTGCACGCCGAGCTCGAGGCGGCGCTGGCGCGGCTGGTCGGCACTGAGGCGGTGTTGCTGCTGCCGAGCGGCTGGGCCGCCAACGCCGGGACCCTCGAGGCCCTCGCCGACGATCAGCTCGAGATCTTCTCGGACGCGCTGAACCATGCATCGCTGATCGACGGCTGCCGACTCGCGGTGCGCGGTGGAGCGAAGGTGCGGATATATCGGCACTCGGACCTCGATCACCTGGACGCGCTGCTGGCGGCATCGACGCGGCTGCGGCGGCTGATCGTCACCGACAGCGTGTTCTCGATGGACGGTGACGAGGCCCCGCTCGCCGGCCTGGTGGAGCTCAAGCAGCGCCACGGCGCGGCGCTGATGCTCGACGAAGCCCACGCGACGCTGGTGCGCGGGCGTCGTGGCGCCGGGCTGGCGGAGGAGCTCGGACTCGAGGCCGAGGTCGATGTCCACGTGGGTACCTTGTCCAAGGCCGTCGGCAGTCAGGGTGGCTTCGTAGCGGGATCGCACGCATTGGCCACCTGGCTGTTCAACCGCAACCGCAGCGGCGTGTTCTCGACGGCTCTCGCCGTGCCAACCGTAGCCGCAGCCCTGGCCGCGCTCGAGGTCGCAGCGAGCGAGCCGCAATGGCGCGAGCGCCTGGCGACCAACCGCCTGCTCTTTGCCGACCTGGTGCCCGGTACGTCACCGATCGTGCCGGTGATCCTGGGCGGCGAGCGGCGAGCCCTCGCCGCTGCCGCCGAGCTGCGTTGCCGCGGCGCGTTCGTGCCGGCGATCCGTCCGCCGACGGTTCCCGAGGGCACGGCTCGGCTTCGGATCACCGTGTCGGCGCTGCACGAGCTCCAGCAGATCATCATCCTGCGCGAGGCCGTCGCCGACCTGCTGGAGGACGTGCGACGCCGCCACGACCTGAGCCCCCGGGCGTCCGGATCTGGGACGGCCGTCTGAAATCTGGACGGCCGTCTGCGGCCTCCCGGGTCGAGCCGCGTTGGCACTAATCTATCTCTCTCGTGCGATTGAGCTTATGCCTCAGACTCGAGTTGGCATCGGCCGTGCTGTTGACGTGGGCAAGGAGGGCCGCCCCATGAACTGCCCATTCAGTCTCACTTTCGCCGACACCTCACTCGAGTCCCAGTTCCGCATCCAGCACTCGGAGCACGCCGCCAGATCGGTGCAGTTGGTCGCTGCGGTCGGCGCCGTGACGGTGGCCGCGTTCGGCTTCATCGACAGGGCGCCCGGCGGGGCCAGCCTCGCCGGCCATCTGGTGCGGTACGGCGTGATGGTGCCATCGCTGCTGTTTGCGGCGATCGTATTGCCGCGGCGGCGTTGGCGACCCGTGCTCGAGCCCCTGGCGTGTGTGGTGCTCGCGATCGTCCTGCTCGGGCTCGGAGTTCTGACCTACCTGTCGCGTGGGCCGGCGACCGGGATCCACCTGATCGGATTCCTGATCGTGCTGTTGGCGGGCTACGTCGGGCTGCGCTCGCGTTGGATCCCGGTGACGACCGCGAGTTTGGTCGGTTCGGTGGCCGCGGTCGGGGCGATTCTTGCTTCCGAGCTGCCGGCGCTGGAGCAACGTTCACTGCTGTTGTTCGTGTTGGTGGCGAACGTCCTCGGCTCGGCGACCGCCTGGGGCCACGAGCGCAGCGCGCGCGTACACTTTTCCGACACCCGGCGGATCCGCAACCAGAGCCTCGAGCTCGGGCGCCTCAACCGTCGCCTGCGCACGCAGGCGCTGACCGACACGCTGACCGGTCTCGGCAATCGTCGTGCGCTCGAGGAGGCTTTTTCGGGTCTTCTTCAGCGTGACGACCACGCCGAGGGCGGGGCAGTCCTGCTGCTCGATCTGGACGGCTTCAAGGCGATCAACGACCAGCTCGGGCATGCCACTGGTGACGAGGTGCTGCGGCGAGTCGGCCGGGTCATCAGCGCGACTCTCCGCGCGACCGACAGCGGCTTCCGCATCGGCGGTGACGAGTTCTGCATCGTCATGCCGACCAGCACCGTCACCGAGGCGGGCAAACTGGGACAGCGTCTGGCGCGGGCGATCCGTGACCTCGGCGGACCGCTGGGAGTCCTGTTGGGTTGCAGCGCCGGGGCCGCCGGCATCAGGCAGTCGGATAGCGATGTTTTCGCCGCGATCGAGCGGGCCGACGCGCTGCTGTACTTCGCCAAGGCGAGCGGCAAGGACAACGTTCAGATTGAGGGACACTCCATCCGGCGGGCGTCGTCGACTGCCGAGGCGATGGAGCCGGTGTTGGTGTCTTAGTGGCTTACCTCGCCAGGATGCTACGCGTTTTGCTCAGAACGCCACGGCACGAAGCCCTCCGGCGGATCCCAGGTCCCCATCCGTGATCCCCTTTCATCGGCCTCCTGCTGGTCAGCGAGCAGGGGCGTTGCGGTCGCCGCGTGAGGTCCCCTGACTCCGGCCCGCCGCTTGGTCGAATGGCGGTCGCCGTGGTAGCTTCCCGCCACTTCGATGCAGGAACGCACCGACGGGGTCACTGGCCTGCTGCGGGCCTGGAGGGCGGGCGAAGGCGACGCCGGTGAACGCTTGCTCGCGACGATCTACTCGGAGCTGAAGCGGCTGGCTGCAGCGCAGTTGCGGGGCGAACGGGGTGACCATACCCTGCAGGCGACGGCCCTGGTGCACGAGGCCTTCCTCCGCCTGGTCGATCAGCGCGGAGTGGACTGGCGCGACCGGGCACACTTCTTCGGCCTGGCGTCGACGATGATGCGACGGGTTCTGGTCGACCATGCGCGCGCCCGTTCCGCTCAGAAGCGCAGTGCCCCGGAAGGGGAGACCTTGACGCTCTCTCTCGATGCGATCCATGTCGAGGTGCTGGACCTCGATCGGGCGCTCGAGCGACTCGCGGCGCGTTTCCCGCGCCAGGCCAAAGTGGTGGAGATGCGCTGGTTTGCAGACCTCGAGATCGACGAGATCGCGCACTTCCTCGAGGTTGGCCCCGCGACGGTGAAGCGGGACTGGCAGTTCGCCCGGGCGTGGCTGGCGACTGAGCTGACGGAACCGCCGGGCGGAGCAGCCCCGGCGTGAGCGACGATCTCCTGCCCGAGCTGTTCGCGGAAGCCGTGGCCCTCGACGATGCGGCCCGGCGGGAGATGCTCGCCGGACTGCACCATCGCGATGCCGAGCTCGCCGCCGCGCTCGAGCGCCTTCTGGCGGGGGTCGAGGGTGAGTCACCCCTCGATCGTTCGCCCTGGCGGCGACAGCTGGACGATGGCGACACGAACGGGCTGCCGTCTTGGATCGGGCCCTACCGCGTGCTGGCCGAGCTCGGCCGCGGGGGCATGGGCCGAGTCTACTTGGCCGAGGAGCGGCGCGAGGAGCTGCAGCGTTCGCTCGCGGTGAAGGTGCTCGATCGACCGGCTTTCGACGAGGATGCGCTGCGGCGATTCCGTGACGAGGTGCGGATCCTGGCAGCTCTCGAGCACCCCGGGATCGCGCGATTCATCGACCACGGCCGTGCCGACGACGGTACCCTCTACCTCGCCCTCGAGCACGTCGAGGGCGAGGACGTGGTGCGCTGGGCGGCACGGAAGGGCCTGTCGACACGCCAACGGGTGGAGCTGTTCGTGCTGGCCCTCGAGGCGGTGGCGCACGCCCACGCGCGTGGTGTGGTGCACCGCGATCTCAAGCCCGGGCACCTGCTGGTGGGTGCCGACGGCCGGCCACGGCTGCTCGACTTCGGGATCTCCAAGCTGGTCGACCCCGAGACCCAGGCGAGCGTGGCGGTGACCCGCACCGACGCCCGCGCTCTGACTCCGGCCTACGCCAGCCCCGAACAGTTTCGAGGCGAGGTCGTCACGCCGGCGTCGGATGTGTACGCCCTGGGGGCGTTGTTGTACGAGTTGCTCGCCGGCAGCCGTCCGTTCGTCGGCACGACCGGCTCGGCCCTCGAGCGGGCGGTACTGGAGATCGATCCCGAGGCGCCGTCGACCGCAGCACGACGCAGTCGGGCCGAAACCACTCGGGGCCGGACCAATCCGGTTGGTGTGCCGGCGGATCTCGACGCGATCTGCCTCAAGGCGCTGCGCAAGCCTCCGGAAGAGCGCTACCCCGACGCTGCGGCGATGGCCGCCGACCTGCGCCGGTGGCTCGCCGGCGACCCAGTGGAGGCACGCCGTGGCGGACGTCGGTATCGGGTCGGGCGCTACCTCGATCGTCACCGCTGGCCGTTGGCTGCAAGCGCGTCGCTGCTGCTGGCCCTTGCTGCCCTGACCTTCGCGATCATCGGCGCAGACGGCGGTGCCGATGTCGTGGCGGCGCCGATGAAGGCGTCGCTGATGTCGCCCCCGCCCGTCGCGGAGATCGAGGCGGCTTTGGCGCAGCATCCAGGAGAGGTCGATCTCGGCGCGGCGCTGGTCGCGGCGCTGACCAACGAGGGCCGCGGCCAGGAGGCCGAGTTGGCCCTGGCGCGGTTGAAGCAGATGCCGGGCGGAGCCGAGCATCCGGTGACCTCGTGGGCCGAAGCCATCGTGGCAACCTCACGCGGCGAAGCTCAGCGAGCCTTGGCCGCGGCGAGCGCGGGTCTCTCCCAAGCGGTGGTCGCGGGACGGGGTGACCTGCTGGCCACTTTGCGGCTGGGGCGGTCGCGTTCTCTCTCGGACCTCGGGCGGGCCGCGGAAGCGGTAGAGGAGCTCGAGCGGGCCCGCGAGGAGGCGACGGCTGCCCGCGACGACGCCACCCTGGCCGTGGTGCTGAACGATCTCGCTGTCGAGTTGTTGATGCAGGGGCGGTACGGCAAGGGTGAGCAGATCCTCACGGAGGCCCTGGGAGCAGCGCGGAGATCAGGCCAGCAGGGACGAGTCGGGCTGATCCAGCACAATCTCGGCGGGCTGGCGTTCGAGCGGGGACGGCCGGACCTGGCCGAGCCCGCATTTCGCGAAGCGATCGCCATCGCCGAGGCCATGGGAGCAAGACGTCGAGCCGCCAATGCCAGGGTCGAGCTCGCCCGCACCCTCGAGGACCTGGGCGACGCGGAGGCGGCCGAGAGCGAGCTCGAGGGAGCCTTGGTGGCGTTGCAGGTCGTCGGCGATGGGGCATCGGCAAGCTCTGCGCGACTGGCCCAGATCCGACTGCTGCTGGGCCGCGGATTGGTCGCCGAGGCAGCCGCGTCGCTGGATGCACTCGACGCCGATGTTCGAGCGAGCGGCAACCCGGTTGGGCTGGCCCTCCTCGAGGAGGCCCGGGGGCGCGTCGCGGCGGCGAGCGGTGATCCGGTCCAGGCGGTGGCGCATTTCGAGACCGCAGCCCGCCTGCATTCGGACTACGGCGACGCTGCGGCGGCATTCGAGGTCCAGGCGTTGGCTGCCGACCTCGAGCTCCGTCTCGGGCGAGCCGCCGCTGCCGCGGTACGGCTCGAGCAGGGGCTGGTGAGTCTCGATGTGGTGGAGGAGGCCAGCACCGCCGCCTTCGTTGCCGAGATCCTGCGAGCCCGAATCGACCGTGCCGAGGGTCGGGAGGCCGAGGCCGCGGCAAGGTTCGATCGCCTCGAGGCGGCGGCGGCGGCTTCACCCAGCCAGCGGCGCCGGCGGATGTGGGCAGAGGCGCGGGCAGAGTTCAGCGACCGCGCCTCCTCCCTAACCCCTAACCCTTAACCCCTCAACCTCCCAACTCCCCCCTCACGGAACCACCTGCGACCAGAAGATCAGGCTGCCGTTCCACTCGAAGCCATCGGCGAAGAGTGCTCCGTAGAGCAGCGCGGCCGCGCCGACGTCGACGCCGATCCCCGCCACGTCGTGGTTCGGGACGCCCACCGCGAGGTCGTCGTGGAGGTCGCCGTTGAAATCGCCGGTGGCGAGAATCGAGCCGAAGTAGTCGAGGTAGTTCCAGCCGATCGGCATGCCGGCGTACCCTGCGCCAAAGAAGCGGAAGGCGCGCCCGGGGCCCCGCGGGTTGGTCTGGCTGCCGGTCAACACGCTGAAACCTCCGAGGCTGATCCCGCCTGGGATGATGGCCTCGCCGATGTGGCCGACGGCGAGGTCGTCGCGACCATCGTTGTCGAAATCACCGGGTGCCAGGCTGTAGCCGAAGCGATCGTCGGCGGCGTTGGCGGCGGCGCCGTAAAAACTGGTCTGGGTCAGCCAGCGAGTCGAGGCGAGGTCGAACCAGGTGCCGTCGATGAACGAGGTGCTGCCGAACAGGATCGTGGTCTGACCGGCAGCGGCAGCGCCGTTGACGGTCTTGTAGGGACTTCCCACCGCGAGGTCGTCGCGGTTGTCGCCGTCGAAGTCACCCGCCGCCAGCGCATGCCCGAACTGTGACGGCGTGGTGGTTCCGCCCAGGTCGCCCTCGCTCCACCAGTTGTGACTCCCGAAGAGCAGGCTCGACTGGCTGCCGAAGAGCACCAGGAGCTTGCCCGTGGCGCCGTCCTCACCGGGCACGCCGATGGCGAGGTCGTCGAAGTCGGCGCATCCGCCGGCGCCGCAGCTGGCGTCCCCGTTGAAGTTGCCTGCGGCCAGAGCGAATCCGAACAGATCACCGGCTTCGAAGGTGCCGGGGATCTCGGCTGCCAGCTGGGTGATCTCGAACCAGTTGTCCCCCGCGCCGACGAGGTTGGGACCGTGGTTGATGGTGACGGAGCCGCCGGGCACGTAGGCGCCGCCGAGGAAGCGCCCAGAGAAGGGAGAGCCGATGGCCAGGTCGTCGTAGTGATCGCCGTTGAAGTCGCCGACCGCCAGGGTGTGACCAAACCGCTGATTGGGGTCGCCGAAGCCGCGCGAGTCGAGCTGGATCGAGCCGATCTCCTCGAGACCGCCCTGGCTGCCCATGTGGACCATCACCTTGCCGTACATGGCAACGTCCTGGTTGCAGCAGTTGAAGTCGAACCCCGGAACGCCGACGGCGAGGTCGTCGAAGCCGTCGTTATCGAAGTCGCCCGCGGCCAGGGCCGAGCCGAAGAACGCATTGTCTTGCGGTATCGTCAGGCGCAGAAGCGACAAGGCGCTCGCTTGCAGGCCGATGGGGGAGCCGTAGCGCACAGCGACGATCCCGCTGTTCGCAGAGATCTCGAAGCGTCCATCGTGGTACGGAATGCCGACCGCGAGGTCATCGAAGCCGTCGCCGTTGAAATCGCCGCCGGCGACGGCTCGACCGAACCCATCGCCCGCGAGCGGAGCCCACTCGGCGATCGGGTGGTTCTCGAGGAGCTGGGAGTGGAGGGTCGAAAGACCCACCGAGGCCTGGCCGAGCAGCTGGCTTGGCACGATGGTCACGGTGGCGAGGAACACGGCGAGGTGGACGCGGCTGATGGAGGTGTTCATGGCCGCTACGCGCAGAACCACTGCGGGAGGGATCATCCCCAGGCCGCCGGGACGGGTTGGCGGGCTGCGGTCGCGGGTAGACTCGTGGGGTGGACGGGTCGCCGGAGTCTTTGCAGCGGAGGCTGGGCAGGGTCGTGGGCGCTGCCCTGGCGGCGTTGACGGCGTCGGCGCTGCTGCTGTTGACTGTGGGTTCAGCGCTCGCCGATGAGGGAACGCCCGGCACTCTGACTGTTCCGTCAGCGGCAGGTGGGTTTCGGGGCCTCAGCCTCGAGAGTGCGCTCGAGAGGTTGCTTGCACAGGGGCTCGACCTACTCTTTTCGAGCGCCGTCGTGACCGCCGACATGCGGGTGGCCACCGAACCGCGCTCGAGCGACCCGCTGGAAGTCCTACTCGAGCTCCTCGAGCCACATGGGCTGACGGCGATGGCAGGGCCGAAGGGCCGCTGGGTGGTGGTGGCGAAGCCGGCTCCTCTCGACTCACCCGCGACCCTCCCGGTGACGGTCGAGAAGTTGCTGGTGACGACCGAGGGGCGTCAGACGCTGCACGGCGAGCCGATCGGCGCGCCGGTGCTGGATCTGCTGCCGCCCGAACGCGACGTGCCCCATCTCGGCAACGACGTGTTTCGGGCCGCTGGGTTGTTGAGTGGTGTATCCACGTCCGAGGCGTCGTCGCGGCTTTCGGTGCGGGGAGGTCGTAGCGACGACGTGCTGGTGGTGCTCGACGGCCTCGAGCTGATCGCGCCGTACCACTTGCCGGAGTTCGATTCTGCGCTCGGCATCGTCGCGGCGGATTCACTCGAACATGTCGAGGTAATCTCGGACCCATACCCGGTCGAGTACGGCGATCGGCTCGGTGGGGTGCTCGACATGCGCTCGCGCACCCCGGAAGGGCCCCTTGGGGTGACGGTGGCGGTGTCGACGTTGGTCGCGGAGGCAACCGTCGCGAACACCTTCGCCGATGGCAACGGCAAGTACCTGGCGACCGGTCGGGCGGGCAACTACCGGCTGGCGCTCGAGGCTGCAGATCGCAACGAGAATCCCCGCTTCTGGGATGTGTTCGCCAAACTCGACTACCACCTCCAGCCGTCGCACGACCTGCAGTTCCGAGTCCTCCAAGCAGGAGACGACTTTGCCATTGCCGACAGCCAGGATACCGGTGCCTACGACAGCGTCTGGCGCAACTCGTACTTGTGGTTGACCCACCAGGGGATGTTCGGGAGGGTGGCACTCGGAGAGTCGACCTTGTGGACGGGGCGACTCCACCGCGATCGTAGCGCCGCCAGCGCCGTCGACGACGGCGCCGTGTTCGACCTCGACGACTCGCGTGAGTTCGAGCTGACCGGGCTCAAGTCGGTGTGGCGGATTGCGGTTCCAGAGGCCCGCTGGAGCGTCGATGTGGGGGTCGATCATCGCGAGTTCCATGCCGAGATCGACTACCTCGCCAACCGGCGTGACCTCGGCGGCGTCATTCCCGGCATTCCCCCGACCTCGACCGAGCGTCAGTTCGAGCGGGACTTCGACTTCACCCAGTTCGGGGCCTTCTCGAGCGCCCGCTGGCAAGTGTCGCCGACCCTCACGGTCGAGACGGGCCTGCGCTACGACCACATCGGCCTCACCGACGAGGCTCACACCAGTCCCAGGGTCCATGGGGCGTGGCGCCGCGGCAGCGGGACCCTGCGGGCGGGTTGGGGGTGGTACTACCAGAGCCAGCGGCCGTACGAGCTGCAAGTCGAGGACGGTGAAACGGAGGTGTGGCCGGCCGAGCGTTCGGAGCAGCGCCTGGTGTCCTGGGAACAGCGGCTCGAGTCCGGCGCGGGCCTGCGGATCGGTCTATTCCAGCGCCTGGTGCGCCGGCCCCGGCCCCGCTTCGAGAGCCTTTTCGACACCGCGGCGCTGTATCCCGAGCTGGCAGCCGGCAGGGTTCGTTTGGAGGCGTCGCGGGGCCGTGCCCAGGGACTCGAGCTCGGATGGGTGAGCGCGCCGCGGCTGCGGTGGTCGGCGTCGGCGAGCTACACCTGGGCTCGGGTCGAGGATCTGGTGGCGTCGGTATGGGTTCCCCGCGCCACCGACGAGACCCACGCCCTGGTGGTGCAGGGCCGCTACGACCTCGGGCACGACTGGCAGGTGGCGGCGGTGTGGAGCTATCACACCGGCTGGCCAACGACCACGATCACCGCCGCGGCGGTGGAGCAGAACGGCGAGGTGGTGCCGGTGGCGGTCCTCGGGCCGATTCGTGGCGACCGTTTCCCCGACTACCACCGCCTCGACCTGCGACTCGGTCACCTGTGGCGCCTGCGCCGCGGTTCACTGAGCGCTTACCTCGACATCCAGAACCTCTATGGGCGCTCCAACCTGAGAGGGTTCGAGAACTTCGAGCTGAGCCTCGACGCGGACGGGCGAGCGGAGCTCGCGCGGGATCGAGTCGGCTGGGGCACGTTCCAGCCCTCGTTCGGCCTGCGATGGCAGTGGCGGTGAGGCAGCAGCCCGTGGATTCGGCCGGCGACGACGACCAGGCACCTTCGGACCGAAGGATTCTGCGCGCGGCGGCCTCTGATCGAGTGATGCCATCCTCGAGCTCAAAGGTCATCGAACTGCGTCCTGAGGACCGGGCGCTGGTCAGTCGGATGCGACGCGGCGACGACCGCGCGTTCGATGAGTACTTCGAACAGTACTTCCAGTCGGTCTACCGCTTTGCCCTGTCGCGCCTCGGCGGTGACACCGAGCTCGCGAAAGAGATCGCTCAAGCGACGATCTGCACCGGCATCGAGAAGCTCGACGGTTACCGCGGCGAAGCCTCCCTCTTCACCTGGTTGTGCGCCATCTGCCGCCACGAGATCACCGGTCACTTCCGCAAGCTCGGGCGGCGACCGATCGAGGTCGAGCTGCCGGAGGAAGGCACCATCGGGCGGGCAGCACTCGAGTCACTGGTCGCGGTGCGCGAGGATCCCGAACAGGTGGCTCTTCGCAACGAGATCGGGCGATTGGTCCACGTCACGGTAGACCACCTACCGCCGCACTACCAAAACGCCCTGACCTGGAAGTATGTGGAGGGGCTGTCGGTCGACGAGATCGCCGCCCGCCTCGAGCTTTCGACCAAGGCCGCCGAGTCCGTGCTGACGCGCGCACGCGCGAGTTTCCGCGACGCCTACGCCAGCCTGGTCGCCCCGGCCCTTCCCACCCCAGTTTCCGGAGACCGCCGATGAGCGCCTTCGAGCCCAGCGATTCTCAGCCGTCCGACTCCGAGGAGGATGTCGCCATGTTGTTCCACATTGCGGGTGCTGCGCCTGAGCTGCCGGGCCACGAGGTCGCGCCGATCCGCGCGGCAGCCTGGGAAGTGTGGCAGCGCCGACGGCGCCAGCAGCGTCGCCAGCGTCTCTTGGTCGGTTTCGCCGCTGCGGCGTCGGTGGCTCTGGTGGTTGCTGGATTGGGCTGGCTGCGGCCAGGGATTCCGGCACCACCGGAGGTGGTGGCGACGCTGGCTCACGCCACCGGGGCGGTGACGATCCAGCTGCCGGAGGGCGTGAAGGGCGATGGCCTCGTCGCCGGAGCGTCGGTGCGCACGGCAAGCGGTGCGGTGGTGGCGCTGCGCCTCAGCGACGGCACGTCGGTGAGGTTGGCGGGCTCCTCGCGGCTCGAGATCGCCGCGGCGCGTCGCCTGCGTTTGGTCGACGGGGCAGCCTACGTCGACAGCGGCATCGGCCCCTCCGAAGCGGTGGCGCTCGAAACCGCCTACGGGAGGGTTGTCGACGTCGGCACGCAGTTCGAGGTGCGTTTGCTCGAACAGCCGGGGCTGCGCGTGCGGGTCCGCGAGGGGGAGGTCCGGATCGAAGGCGACGGAGCGACGCACCGGGTCACCGCCGGCCAGCAACTGATCCTCAGCGCCGGCGGGCTCGAGAGCTCGAGGATTGCCGCTGATGATCCCGACTGGGGCTGGGCCAGCGATGCCGCTCCGCCACTCGATGTCGCCGGTCGCAGTGTGCCGGAGCTCTACGACTGGGCCTGCCGAGAGCTGGGGATGACGTGGCGGAGCGCGCGACCGCGTGCCGAGCTGGAGCAGATCATCATTCACGGCACCATCGAGGACCTCGCTCCCGGTGAAGCGATGGAACAGGTGGCGATGAGCAGTGGCCTGTCGATCCGCCGGGACGGATCAGTGGTGATCGTGGAGTAGGTTTCTTGCGAGACCCGGTACCTGGTCCCGGGTACCCGTGTCTACAACACTCCCTCCGGGCACAGGACGTGCCTTGGGGCGGGAGCTTGGTGCTGAGTGCAGCCGCTGCGGAAGGCCTCGGCGAAGTCCGGGTTGACCTTGGCGACGGCGGCCTCGAGCCGATGCGCTTCTTCCGGTCGGCCGAGCTCCTGATAGACCCGAGCGCGGGCGAGGTCGTGCATCATGCGCTCGAACCAATCGAGCTGGGTGCCCCGCAGGGGCCGGGCTCGGGCTGCTTCCAGGGCCTCGAGTGCAACCGCCCAGTCCTTCTGGGCCAGCGCTCGCGCCAGCCGCATGCCGGCCAGATCGGGCGTCTTGTCTTGTCCCGGCGGATACCCGTCGGCCGTCGCGAGGAGCTGCTCCTCGAGCTCGAGCGCTTGGGCGACGTCGCCGGCGGCGAGGGCCAGCTGGTGCGCATGTCGCTGCTGTGCAGCGGTGCCGTCGAGACAGGTGCTGCGGGTGAGCTCGTCGACCTCGACTCCGGAGGAGTGGGACTCGGCGAGGACGACGCGGCACCACTGCTTGACGACGGCGTTGCGGCACGGCTCCGAGCCGCGCGCCTGCTCGATGCGCTGGCGGGCGAGTGCGATGTCGTTGCGGTAGAGACCGATGTCGGACAAGTTCTCCCAGGACACACAGAACTCGGGATGGGTCTCCAGAGCCTTGAAGAGCGAGGCCTCGGCCTCGGCCCAGCGGCCCTGGACCATCATCAACTCGCCGAGGGAATCGTGGGGATTGGCCTGGTCCGGCGCGATGTAGCGGTAGGTGTTGAAGCGCTCCTCGGCTTCGGCGAACTGGCCTGCAGCGAGGGCGACATAGCCCAGACGGTTCTGAGCGGACACCCAGTTCGGGTCGATCTCGAGCAGCCGTTGGTAGCAGCGCTCGGCGTCCTCGCGCTCTTCCCGCAGCCAGGCCCGTTCGCACTTGATGTCGATGGCGTACGGGTCCTCGGGGTAGCGTTCGAGGTAGGCCTCGAGGAGTGCCGCCACAGTCTCGGGCTGACGGTCGATCATGCGCGCCCGGGCGATCTCGAAGAACAGCCGCTCCCGCGGATTGAGCACCGTGACGTCGGTGGCCTCGATGACGCGAATCATGTCGCTGCGATCGCGCGTGCGGGTGGCACGGTGCTGGGCGAGCATCAGGTTCGCGACGGCGAAGTTGGGGTCGAGCTCGACCGCCTTTTCGAAGCGGCGACCTGCCTCGTCGTGGTAATACCGCCGATTCGCCTCGAGAGCCGCATCAAACGCCTCACGTGCGTCCTCGCAGCAGGTCGTCCAGGCCATGTCGCGCGACCGGGTGGTGCCCCAGACGACCAGACCGACTGCGGTGAGGAGTACGACAAAGGCCACCAGCTTCTTCATGCATGAACCTCGGACCGAGCCAGGACGACGAGCGTGACGTCGTCCCAGGGATCGGAGCCTTGGGTGAATCGATCGAGGTCGGCGAGGATTGCCGCTGCCGCCGCCCGGGGCTCGGCGGGCGCAGCCGCCATCGCGGCTGCAAGGCGCTCGAAGCCGTATGCCTGGCCTCCCGGAGCCTGGGCTTCGACCACCCCGTCCGAGCAGGCGATGATGAGCTCGCCGGGCGCTACCTCCCACTCGATCACTTCGTGGTGGGACTCGGGCATCGAGCCGAGTGGAAGACGCCACCGCGGCAGCGGCAGCTCGACGACCTCACCGTCGAGGCGTCGCAGCAGCAGAGGCGGTTGCCCCGCGAGGGTGTAGCGCAACGAACCGCCGCCGTTGCCGACGCCGAGCCAGCCGAGGGCGACGAAGCCGCGCCGCTGGATCTGCCGCAGCCGGCGGTTGACCAGGCCGAGCAGGACCTCCGGGTCGTGATGGATCATCGCGAGCGAGTTCAAGGCCTCCTGGGCCGCCATCATCATCAGCGCCCCGGGTACGGATTTGCCGGACACGTCGCCGTAGACCAAGGCTCGCGCCGCAGCGTCGCCGGTTGGGAGCTCGGCGAAGAAGTCGCCGCCGACGTGGCGCGCCGGGCGGCAGACCGCCTCGATATCCCAGCCCGGTGCAAAACACAGGCGATCGGGCAACAGGTTCTGCTGGATCGACGCTGCGATCGCGAGCTCGCGCTCGAGCTCGGCCTGATGGGTGCGTTCCTCCAGCAGGAGGCCGGTTTCGAGCCCGATCGCCGCCTGGGACAGCAGGCCGCGCAGGAGGTCGAGCTCTTGGGGTTCGAAGGTCATTTGATTGCTCTTGTCCGACAGCAGCACCAGTCCAAGCCAGCGGCGCGGCGAAGCGAGCCCTGCGATCACCGCCACCCGCTGCGCCGCGAGGTCGACGACGATCTCCCGCGCATCAGAGATACGCAAAGCTTCGGTGTCGAGTTCTGAGGTGCGCAGGATCATCCGCTTGTGGCGCAGGATCCGCCGCAGGGTTGCCCGGTCGGCGAGTCGATCCGGGAGGTGCTCGGGTCCGGCGACCCGCTCGAGTTCGCCGCCCCGATGCAGGTAGAGGGCCGAGAACTCGAGCCCGAGGCGCAAGGGGAGGCGCTGCACGAGCTCGCCGACGGTCGCCGAAAGGTCTCGCTGCGTCGCCAGGGCCTCACCCATCTCGACGATCGCCTCCTGCAAGCGCGAGCTCTCGGCGGTGAAGAACCGGTCGAGTGGCCCCTGCAGCCGCCGCCGCAAGGGCTCGAAGCCGAGGGCGATCACCAGGGCGATGAACAGCGGGAAGTAGGCCGAGGACGCCCACCGAGACCCCTGGAAGAGGCTGGTGAAGGAGGCGATGCCCACGGCATAGAGCAGCGTGAAGACGCCGGTGGTGAGGGTGTAGAGGAGGCTCTTGCGGAGGATCACGCGAACGTCGAGCAGCTGGAAGCGCACGATGGCCCAAGCGAACGTGGTCGGCACCAGCAGCAGCGGCCCGAAGCCGAAGATGATGAATCTCCGGGTGTAGAGCGAGCTTGGGTCGAGCATCGCGGAGACCAGGAAGGGGACCAGGCCGAACAGCACTCCGAAGAAGACCCACTGCGCGCCTCGCCGCTCGGCGACCGTTGTCAGTCGCCGCCGGTTGAGAGCCAACACAGCGAGTCCCGCCGCCACGGAACCGGCGAGCATCCACCAGTTGGCGCGTGGCGCGCCGCTGATCAGCTCGAGATCCGTATCGGTCAGGTAGCAACGGCCGAGGCTGCTGGCGTAGACCAGCACCGGCGTCAGGTAGAGCGCCGCGAGCAGCACCAGGGCTTTGCGACGTCCACGACCGCCCAGGGCCTCGTGTCCGAGGATCGGGAACGCCGGACGGGGGAAGAGCAGAAAGAAGTGCAGAAAAGCGCCGGGTAGCAACACCAGGGCCTGAGTGCCGGTGGTCAGCACGAAGGCGTCGACCCAGCTGTACGAGGCTGGTCTCAGCCGGCACACCAGGAAGAGCAGGAACAGCGTGCAGAGCAGGAAGAAGACCCGCGCGGCGCGCAGGTCGGGCCGGTTGACCAGGACGAAGACACCCACGACGAAGAAGGCGAACCCCAACAGGCAGGCCAGCAGGTAGGTGAGATTTCCGATCTGCCGCGGCGTCAGCCGGACCAACACCTCTTCGCGCGCGCCGGTGGCCGCCCGCTCGATGAAGTAGGGAACGACGTCGCCGATCTCCTGCGCATTGAGCAGCACCGCCGCGTGCCCGTTCGACCGCACGATGCTGCGGTCGATGCCGATGATTCGGTCACTGGGGCGGATCCCCGCTTCCTCGGCGCCGCTGTCACGAGCCACCTCGCGCACCGTCAGTGTCTCGCGCACATCGCTCTCGAGCACCACCCCGTCCCACGGTCGGGGAAGGTACATGTCGACGATCGACAGCACCGCCAGCAGGAACGCCAGGAAGCCGACGAAGAACAACAGGCGGGCGGAGGTCAGGCTCCGTTCGGGAGACGCCATCGCCTGATCCTACGACGGCTGGGGGTCAGAGTTCTGGCGGAACCAACCCGAGGCCGACCAGCCCGAGACCGACCACTGCCGCGGTTTCGACCCGCAGGACGCGCTCGCCAAGACCCAGCGGAACGAACCCGGCCGCGACGAGCTCCTGCCGCTCCTGGTCGTCGAACCCGCCTTCTGGTCCGATGGCCAGGGTGGCCGAGTCGAAGGCGGAGGCCCCGGTAGGACGGGCACCCTCCGGGTCGAGGAGGTATCGTCGCTCGCTGTCGAGCGTGGCGATCACCTCGGCCAACGGGGCCGGCTCGGCCAGCTCCGGGAGCCATGCACCGAAGCTCTGCTCCAGCGCCGAGACGGCGATGCGCCTCCAGCGGTCGATCGGATGGCCTTTGCGGCTCGAGTAGCGTGTCAGTGCGAAGGAGATCCGCTGCACGCCCAGCTCGACTGCCTTCTCGACCAGCCACGCGGCGCGATCGGGCTTGGGTGGAGCAACCAACAGCTGGACTGCGGGCGCCGGTGGTGCCACCGAGTGCACCTCGGCGGTTGCGAGCCTTGCCGATCGGCGACCGATCTCCACCACCTCGGCGACCGCTGCACAGCCTCGGCCATCGGTGATCTGGAGCCGTTCGCCGACCTCGAGCCGTCGGACCCGAACCAGGTGGTGGAAAGCCTCGCCATCGAGCTCGAGCTCCCGGGCGTCGGCCGCAAACGTCGGAACCAGGAGGGAGGCCGTCAAGCCGCGGGCGCGCGACGGGTGCCGGCTCATCGACGGGCGAGCTCGAGCAAGCCCCACTCGCCAAGGGTTGCTCGGCCAATGACCTCGAGACCCACTGCGGCCCAGGCGTCCACCACCGGCGCCTCGCGCTCGACCAGGTGACCGCCGTAGAGCAGCCGACCGCCTGCGGCAACGGCGCGGGCGAGATCGGCGGCGCGGTCGAGGATGCGCTCGGGAAGCACGTTGACGACGACCAGATCGAAGTGGGCGCGGGGCGCCAGGGCATCGAGGGTGCCGGCCCAGAAGCCCGCACCGAGCTGATTGAGACGAGCATTCTGTCCAGCGAGGCACGCCGACTCGAGGTCGATCTCGAAGCCGATCGCGGAAGTGGCGCCGAGCGCGAGCGCCACGAAGGACAGGATGCCGCTGCCCGCGCCGACATCGAGCATGGTTTCGCCAACCGGAGGCCGGTCGGCGAGGGCGTCGAGCATCAGTCGGGTGGTCTCGTGGGAGCCCGTGCCGAAGGCGGCACGCGCCGGCACCAAGATGCGTCGCCGCCCATCGCGCCGGAGCTGATCGGGGGCGAGGGAGAGGGTTTCCGGCTCGCCGGGCTCGATCAGGAGCTCGGCCCCGATCGGAATGGGTTGCGCCGTCGCGCGCCAGAGCGCAAGCCAATCCTGATCGGCTTCGTCGAGCACCTCGAAGGGACTGAAGCCCTGCTGCTCGAGATGATCGAGCTCCGGCGCCTCGGCGTAGAAACCCTCGACCAGAACCTGTCCGGGCGCGAGGGGTGCCGCTCGCTCCAGCACTCCATCACCGCCGCTCGCGACGCCGCCGCAGCCGCTGATCCACAACAGGGCGCTCAGGAGGTCCTCGTCGTCTGCCGCAACCGCAAAGCGCGCTCGGAACATCGGAATCAGCCCGCGGAGAAGAGCTCTTTGACCTTGCCGAGAACACCTTTCTCGCGCGCGCGACCACCCTCGAGCTCCCGCAGGCGCTCGAGTACCTCGCGTTCGTCGCTCGAAAGATCCTTGCCGCGAGGAACCTTGATCCGGATCACGGCGACGTGGTCACCCTTGCCGCGGGAACCGATGCGAGCGACACCGTCGCCGCGCAATCGGATCTCGGTGCCGTGGACCGTGCCCGGAGGGATCTCGAGCGTGCGCTCGCCGTGGATGGTCTCGATGGTCCGGGTGCTGCCGAGCACGGCCTCCGCGTAGCCGATCTCCACCAGACCCGCGATGTCGGCGCCGTGGCGCTCGAGGCGCGGATGGTCGAGCACCTCGAGAAACAGGTAGAGATCGCCGCGGGGGCCGCCGTGCTCGCCGGCCTCGCCTTCGCCGGAAAGGCGTAGCCGCGCACCGCCGTCGACGCCGGCAGGCACGGTGACGCTGAGCTCGCGCACCGACTCGGCGCGGCCGGCGCCGCGGCATTTGGTGCAGGGGTTCTTGATCGAGCGGCCGGTGCCTCGGCATTGGGGGCAGGGGCGCGAGACGGTCAGGAAGCCCTGGCGGAACAGGACCTGCCCCTGGCCGGCACACGCGGAGCAACGCTCGACGGTGCCGTCGGCACTGCCGCTGCCGCGACAGTCGCCGCAGGTTTCGAGCCGGGGGACGGAGATCTTCTTCTCGCAGCCGAAGGCGGCCTCCTCGAAGGTCAGCTCGAGGTCGTAGCGCAGGTCGGCGCCGGCGGTGGGCCGGGGGCCGCCGCCACGGCGCGCACCCCCGAGGCCGAAGAGGTCCCCGAGAATGTCGGCGAAGTCGCCGAAGGTGCCCGGGTCGAAGCCCGAGAAACCGCCGCCAGCCATGCCCGGGCCCTCGTGGCCGAAGCGGTCGTACCGGCTGCGCTTGTCGCTGTCCGACAACACCGAGTAGGCCTCGGAGGCCTGCTTGAAGCTCTCCTCGGCCTTCTGGTCGCCGGGGTTGCGATCGGGATGGTACTTGAGCGCGAGCTTGCGGTACGCGCTCTTGATCTCGTTCTGGCTGGCGTCGCGGGCGACGCCCAGGACTTCGTAGTAGTCGAGGCGAGTCGTCATGGGATCGTTGGGAGCTCGGTTCAGGAGCCGCGGGCGCGGCGCAGTGGGGAAGTCAGCGCTTGCCGCCGCCCGAGCCGAGCATCACTTCGGAGAGGCGACGGGAAAGGGAGGTCATGTCGAAGAGGCCGGTTTCGATGGCGGCGCGATCGTCACCCTGCAGCGCCATGCGGGCCTTGAGGATGAGCTCGTTCATCTCGCCCCGTTCCTTCTCGTCGACGTTGGCGCGGAACTGCTCGAACACCCGGTCGGTGGTGTAGATCAGGCCCTCGAGCCGATTCTTCTGCTTGCGCAGCTCCCGCCGTTCGGAGTCGGCCGCGGAGTTCTGATCGGCCTCGCGGACCAACCGGTCGACCTCGTCGGCCGACAGGCCGCCGGCGGGGTTGATCTGGATGCTCTGCGATTTCTGCGTAGCCATGTCGCGGGCGGATACGTTGACGATGCCGTTGGAGTCGATCGAGAAGGTCACCTCGATCTGCGGAACGCCGCGGGGTGCCGGGGGAATTCCCACCAGCTGGAACTTGCCCAGCGATTTGTTCTCGCCGGCGATCTCGCGCTCACCCTGGAGGATGTGGATCTCCACCGTGTCCTGGTTGTCGACGACCGTCGTGAACACCTGGGTGTTCTTGGTCGGGATCGCCGAGTTCCGCTCGATCAGCTTGACGCACAGGCCACCGTGGGTCTCGACGGAGAGGGAGAGGGGAGTCACGTCCAGCAGGACGACGTCCTTGATGTCGCCCTGCAGGATGCCGGCTTGGACGGCCGCGCCGATCGCCACCACCTCGTCGGGGTTGATGTCGCGGTTGGGCGTGCGGCCGAAGACCTTCTCGACGAAGCGAATCACTGCGGGGGTGCGGGTCTGACCTCCGACCAGGAGCACCTCGTCGATCTGATCGGCGCGCAGGCCGGCCTGCTGCATGGCATCGGCGCAGGGCTTGCTGGTGCGGTCGATCAGGCCGGCGACGAGGGACTCGAAGGTCGCGCGATCGAGGGTCCGGGCGAGGTGGCGCGGGCCACTGTCGTCGGCGGAGATGAAGGGCAGGTTGATCTGCACTTCGTCGTTGGTCGAGAGGTCACACTTGGCACGCTCGGCGGCTTCCTTGAGCCGTTGCAGCGCCATGCGGTCGGGGCGCAGGTCGATGTCGGTTTCCTGGAGGAATCCTTCGATCAGCCAATCCATGATCGCGAGGTCGAAGTCCTCGCCGCCGAGGTAGGTGTCTCCCGAGGTCGAGCGGACCTCGAAGATCCCCTGGTTGAGCTCCAGGATCGATACGTCGAAGGTGCCGCCGCCCAAGTCGTAGACGGCGATGTTCTTGACCCCGGGCCGCTTCTCGAGCCCATACGCCAGTGCTGCGGCGGTGGGCTCGTTGATGATGCGCATCACCTCGAGCCCGGCGATCCGGCCGGCGTCGCGCGTGGCCTGGCGCTGGGAGTCGTCGAAGTACGCCGGGACGGTGATGACCGCCTGTGTCACCGGCTCGCCCAGAGCCTCCTGCGAGAAGTCCCGCAGCTCGCGCAGAATGATGGCGGAGATCTCCTCCGGGCTGTAGTCCTTCTCGCGGATCTGCAACTTGACGTCGCCGTTGGGCGCGTCGATCAGGGCGTAGGGCAGGCTCTGGCGAGCACGGCTGATCTCCTCGTCGGCGTACTTGCGGCCGATCAACCGTTTGACCGCGTAGATCGTGTTCTGCGGGTTGGTGATGGCCTGACGCTTGGCGATCTGGCCGACCAGCCGCTCGTTGTCCTCGGTGAAGGCGACGATCGACGACGTCGTGCGGCTGCCCTCGCGGTTGGCAAGAACGCGGGGCGTCGAGCCATCGACGATCGCCGCACAGCTGTTGGTCGTTCCGAGGTCGATGCCGAGAACTTTTGCCACCAGGATCTCCCCGCGTCCCTCAGGAGGTGACGTCGTCCGACTCGTTCGCCCCGCCGTCGCTGCTCGCTCCGGCGACCGGCATGGCAACCTTGACCATCGCCGGCCGCAAGAGCCGATCGCCGATCATGAACCCGGTTTGCAGCTCTTCGGAAACGGTCGCTACCGCCACTGCAGCGTCTTCGACTCGGGCCACGGCCTCGTGCACGGCGGGGTCGAAGGGACGCCCGACCGACTCCACCGGCCGCACGTTGTAGACCTTGAGGAGGTCGAGCAGCTGTCGGTGAATCAGACCGACCCCGAGCTTCAGATCGTCGATCGAGCCACTTGCCGCCAGCGCCCGGCCGAGATTGTCGACCACCGGAAGCAGGTCGCGGAAGGTCGAGGAGAGGAGGTATTTCCGGTTCTCTTCGCGCTCGCGCTCACTGCGCCGCATCAGGTTCTCGTAATCGGCGCGGGCCCGCAGCGCCTCCTCGCGCCACGCGGCGAGCTGGGTCGCGGCCTCGGCGTCGGTGGATTTCGCCGGAGGGTCCTCGCTCGTGCCGGCGGTCTGCTCGACACGGTCGACGGCTTCGAGGGCTTCACGGGTCGCGGCATCGACATCGACATCGTCGTCGTCGAGCTCGATCACCAACTCATCGTCTTCTTTGTTCATCTGTCCAGGGCAAGAAGGGTGATTGCGCCGGCGGGCTCGCGGTCACCCGTCGAACGTCTCCGCCAAGGCTTGGGTCAGTCGGTCGGCCAGGTACTCTACCAGAGGGATCACCCGCGAGTACTCCATGCGCGCCGGTCCGACCACGGCCAATCTCCCGGCGACCTGACCACTGCGACCGTAGGGGGTGGTCACGATCCCGACATCGAGCTCGCTGGTCAGATTGCTTTCCTCGCCGAGGAACACGCGCACCCCGTCACCCTGCATGCAGTCCGAGAGGAGGGCGGCGAGTCGGGCGGTATCGGCGAAGGTGTCGAGGAGCCTGCGCGCCCGCTGCAGATCGGCGAACTCCGGCTGCGCCAGCAGCCCCGAGGCACCGTCGACGTAGACGTTCTGGCGGCTGGTGCCGGCGAGACCGTGGCCGGCAAGCTCGACGGCGGCGCGCAGCCAGCGCTCCATCGCCGCCCGCTCGTCCTCGAGCATCAGGAGGAGGCGGTCCCTCACCTCGCGGACGGTGCGGCCCGAGAAGCTTGCGGTGACGTAGTTGGCCGCGCGCTGGAGCTCCTCGCGCGTCATCACCTCGCGCGACTCGACCACCTTGCTTTCGACGATGCCGCCGGCCGTGACCACTACACACAGAATTCGCCGACCTGAAAGGGGAACGAAGTCGATCGCCTCGAGTCGGGTTTCGGTGATCACCGGGGCGATCACCACGCCGACCTGCCGCGAGAGCTCGGACAACACGTGTGAGGCAGAGCTGAGCCGATCCAGGGGAGTGCCGGACTCGTCGATCGCGTCGTCGATCAACCTCCGTTCCTCCGGGGTGACGGAACGCTGGGTCATCAGGTTGGAGATGTAGAGACGATACCCCTCGGGGGTCGGGACTCGTCCGGCCGAGGTGTGGGGTTGGGCCAGCAGTCCCGAGTCCTCGAGGTCCGCCATGACGTTGCGAATGCTTGCCGAGGAGAGGCCGAGCCGCCCGGTCTTGGCCACCGTCCGCGAGCTGACCGGCTCCCCGGTGACGATGTAGGAGTAGACGACGTCCCGCAGGATCTCCAGATCGCGTTCGCTGAGTTGGCGGCGAGGAGCGTGGGGTCTGTCCATGATGGTGGCGGCGGCGCCGCGTGGCGTTATTGTAGGCCCCGTGACCTCGACGCTCAAACCCCTGGCGGATCTGACCGTGAGCATCGTCGGTCCGGGCCGGGTCGGCGCGAGCTTCGGTTGCTGGTTGGCGCAGGCCGGGGCCTCTGTGCTCGATGTCGTCGGTCGGGATGCGCTCCGGACCGCGGCCGCCGCGCAGCTCCTTGCAGCGAACGGCCGCGGTCTCGCTGACGGTCCGGTTCGAGGGGAGCTGGTGATCGTGTCGGTGGCCGACGACGCGATCCGCGACGTGGCCGCCACGCTGCGCTTGGATTCGAGCCGGGCCGCGGTGGTTCACACCGCGGGCCGCTGGGGAGCCTCGATCCTGGCGCCGATGCCCGGGTCGGCCGACCGTGGTGCCTGGCACCCGCTGCGTGCCTTCAGTCGGGTCGAGTCGCACCTCGAGGCCGCGCGTGGCACGCTGCTGGCGGTGGATGGCGGCGCCCGCGTCCACGAGCTCGCGCGACGAATCGGCGAGGCGTGCGGGCTGGTGGTGGCCGAAGTGCCGGAATCACAGCGCGAGCTCTACCACCTGGCAGCTACGGTGGCAGCGGGTGGTGCCGCGAGCATGCTCGCCGCGGCTCGGCTTTTTGCGGCCCATACCGGCCTCGCCGATGCAGTGGCCGACGGCTATGCCGCGCTCGCCCTCAGCGCCGTCCAGGCAGTCGCCGACGTTGACCCGGCCCAGGCCGCAACTGCGATCACCGGCCCGGCGGCGCGAGCGGAGGCGTCGCTCGCTCGGCGGATCGCAGACGCAGCTTCGAGCGCCCCGGATCTCGGCGCGTCCGCCCTCTTGGCCGCCCTCGCGACGATCATGGTCCGCCGCAGTGGCCTCGGCACCCGGCCGGAGTACGAGATCCTGGCCCGGGAACTGAATAAGATGTTCGAGGCTGGGGCATTCCTTGACCCTCCCGAGCTGAGGTGATAGCGTCCCGATCCCGTTGAAACCCGAGTAGCGACCCGATGGTTTTCTTCAACTACAGCACCATGCAGATGGCAGCCAAGGTCGTGTACTACGGCCCTGGTCTGTGTGGAAAGACCACCAATCTGCAGTACATCTACGGGCACACCTCGAACGATTCGCGCGGCGAGATGGTCTCGCTCGAGACCGAAACCGACCGTACGCTGTTCTTCGACTTGCTGCCGATCGATGTCGGCTCGATCGCCGGGTTCTCGACCCGCATCCAGCTCTACACCGTGCCCGGCCAGGTGTTCTACAACACCACCCGCAAGCTCGTGCTCAAAGGAGTCGACGGCGTGGTCTTCGTCGCCGACTCGCAACGGCCGATGTTGCAGGCCAACATCGATTCGTTCAAGAACCTCGAAGAGAACTTCACCGAGATGGGACTGTCGGTCGACACCATCCCCCTGGTGCTGCAGTACAACAAGCGGGACCTCGCCGACGTATGCTCGGTGGAGGAGATGAATGCCGCGCTCAATCGCGGCAACTGGCCCTACTTCGAAGCGTCGGCGCTGACCGGCGAGGGTGTTTTCGAGACCCTCAAGGGGATCTCGAAGTTCACCCTGATGAGCCTCAAGCAGCGGCTGCAGCGTGGTGCCGGGCCTTCCGCTCCGCCGGCCCGTCCAGCCATTCCGATCCGCCGCCCGGTGCCGACGGCGGAGCCGGCGGCTGCACCTGCCGGAGCAGCAGGTGCCGGCGAGTCCAGTGGGTCGATGCCCGCGCAGGCTCGTCCGGTACCGCCTCCAGCGGCTCCGGTACCGGTCCCCGCGCCCGTCCCGGCCAGCGCGGCCCCGGTGATGGCAACTCCCGCACCGGCTCCCACACCGAGCCCGGCGCCCGCACCGGCGCCGGCGGCCCCGGCAGCTGCCGCGCCTGTCGTCACGCCGCCGCCGGCTCGCCCGGTACCTCCGAAAGCCGCGGTTGCCGCCGGCTCCAAGGGAACACTCGATGTGTTGGCGGAGCTCGAGAAGATCCGGCGCCAGACCCTGGCGGTCCCCGCCGCCGCGACCGCGGCCGTGGCCTCGCCGACCCCTGCAAGGCCGGCAACGCTCGCAAATGGGGCCGGAGAGATCTCGCGCGAGGTGAAGGTGTCCTTGCGCCGCGCCGACTTTGCCCGCAGCCGCCGTTTCCTGGTCAATCTCCAGGTCGAGGACGGCGACCATCAGGTGGTCGACACCATCCGCGGCCTTCAGGTGGACATCGGCGATCTCGGAGGGCGCGATCGGGTGGTCGTTCACCTCAACATCGCCCTCGACGCCAAGGAATGAGCTCGCTGCCGGCGGCGCCGGTCGAGAAGGTCGGCTGATGCGGTGTCCCTTTTGTGGAACCAACGACGATCGGGTGGTCGATTCCCGCGAGAGCCGTCTCGGTGAGACCATCCGCCGTCGACGAGAGTGCAACAGCTGCGGGCGCCGCTTCACTTCCTACGAACAGATCGAGGACATACCCTCGCAGGTGGTCAAGCGCGACGGACGCCACGAGCCTTTCAGTCGCAAGAAGTTGTTGGCTGGGCTCCTGAAGGCCTCGGAGAAGCGCCCGATCGCGATGGCGACCCTCGAGGCGCTGGTGGACGACATCGAAGCCGAGCTTTCGCGCCGCGAGGAACGCGAGATGTCGACCGAGGAGATCGGGGCGGCGGTGATGACCCGCCTGCGCGACCTCGACCAGGTCGCCTATGTGCGCTTCGCGTCGGTGTATCGCAAGTTCAACGACATCGAGTCCTTCATGGGCGAGCTCAAGAGCCTGCTCGCAGACGAAGAGCCGACCTCGGGCAAGGCTCGGCGGCCCGTGAAGGAACGTAGCCCGTGAAGGAACAAGTCCTCGACCCGACGTCCGACCTCAACATCCCCGACGTTCTGCCGGTGCTGCCGATCCGCGAGCCGGCGGTGTTCCCGTGGGTGATGTTGCCCTTGTCGGTGGGCCGCGAGGCCGGCATTGCCGCGATCGACGCCGGACTGGCCGAGGATCGCCTGCTGTTCGTGGTTGCCCAGCGCGATCCCGAAGTCGAAGCGCCGCGCGGCAACGATCTCCACGAGGTCGGCACCATCGCGTCGATCATGCGCATGCTCAAGCTCCCGGACGGCCGGGTGCGCATTCTGGTCCAGGGGCTGACGCGAGCTCGGATCAAGCGGGTCGTCACCGGACGCGAATTTCTGCGCGCCCATCTCACGGTGCTGAAGGATCAGCCGACGGATCCCAAGGTCACTGAAAGCGGGAAGGCTGGGGCATTGGCACGGGCGGTGCGCGAGGAGCTCGAACGGATCGTCCAGCTCGGACGCCCGATCTCGACCGAAGTGCTCGTCGTGGCGGCCAATCTCGACGATCCGGGGCGGCTGGCAGACCTCGCTGCCAGCAACCTCGACCTCGGCGTCGAGGAGAGTCAGGCCCTGCTCGAGAACCTCGATCCGGTCGACCGGCTCGACCGGATCCACCGCTCCCTCGCCCGCGAGGCTCACCTGCTGACGCTTCAGGCCGAGCTGTCGAGCCAGGCTCGGGAGGAGATCGATCGCGGCCAGCGCGAGTTCCTGCTGCGCCAGCAGCTGCGCCAGATCCAGAGCGAGCTCGGGGAGGGCGACGACCTGGCGCGGGAGGTCGAGCAGTGGCGCAAGATCGCCGTCGACCGATCGATGTCCACGGAGGCGGTCGAGGAGCTCGAGAAGCAGATCCGCCGGCTCGAACGCAGCCACCCGGACTCGGCCGAGGCGGCGTTGTCGCGCACCTGGATCGATTGGCTGGTGGGTTTGCCCTGGGGTGTGGTGAGCGAGGACGTGCTCGATTTGCGCCGAGCGCGCCGGATCTTGGACGAGGACCATTGGGACCTCGAGAAGGTCAAGACCCGACTGCTCGAGTTTCTCGCCGTGCGGATGCTCAAGCCCGATGCTCCCGGGCCGATCCTCTGCCTGGTCGGTCCGCCGGGGGTGGGGAAGACCTCGCTCGGGCGTTCGATCGCGCGAGCGATGGGGCGCAAGTTCGTGCGCGTGTCTCTGGGTGGCGTGCGCGACGAAGCCGAGATTCGCGGCCATCGACGGACCTACGTCGGGGCGATGCCGGGGCGCATCCTGCAGGCCCTGCACCAGGCGGGAACGGCCAATCCGGTGCTGCTGCTCGACGAAATCGACAAGCTCGGTACCGATGGCCGTTCGGATCCGTCGGCGGCGCTGCTCGAGGTTCTCGATCCCGAGCAGAACACGACCTTCCGCGACCACTACCTGGCGTTGCCCTACGACCTCTCGAAGGTGCTGTTCCTGGCCACTGCCAACCTCCTCGATCCAATTCACCCTGCCTTCCTCGACCGCTTGGAGGTCGTCAGGCTTTCGGGCTACACGATCGAGGAGAAGGTCGCCATCGCCAAGCGCCACCTGATTCCGAGGCAGCGGACGGCTCATGGGTTGACCGCCAAGCACCTGCGCTTCACCGACGCCGGGATCCGCGCCATCGCCGATGGATGGACTCGGGAGGCCGGGTTGCGGCAGCTCGAGCGGGAGATCGCCGCGTTGTGCCGTCGCAGTGCGATGCGGGTTGCCGAGGGCGATGCGAGTACCCTCAACATCGGTGCGCGTGGCCTCGAGCCGCTGCTCGGGGCGCCACGCTACCTGGAGGAGGAACGCCTCGAAGCGGGGTCGATCGGGGTTGCGACCGGCCTGGCCTGGACCGCTGTCGGCGGCGAGACGATGCTGGTCGAAATCGCGGCAACGCCGGGCAAGGGACAACTCACCCTGACCGGGCAACTCGGCGACGTCATGAAGGAATCCGCCCAGGCTGCCTTGACCTGCGTGCGCTCGCTCGCGTCGCGCCTCGGCATCAGCTCGACCTACTTCGCCGAGCACGACCTCCATGTCCACGTACCGGCCGGGGCAATTCCCAAGGACGGGCCGTCGGCCGGCATCACCATCGCGACGGCGCTGACGTCAGTCGCGAGTGGTCGGCCGGTCGACCGCGACGTCGCGATGACGGGTGAAATCACCCTGCGCGGCCGAGTCTTGCCGATCGGCGGACTACGCGAGAAGGTCCTGGCCGCCCGGGCGTCGAAGATCGCGACGGTGCTGGTACCGGCCGCCAATCACCGCGACGGGGCGGAGCTCCCTCCCGAGATCCGCGAGGGCGTCGAGTTGGTCTACGTGCGCAGTCTGGAAGAGGTGCTCGCCCGGGCGCTGGGACCGGCGCCGGGAGCGGCGTCGAAGTGACCGGCGGTGGGTGAAGAAGCGGCGATCGCGCGGATCGCGGCCCACATCGGTCGCCGATCACGCCTCGGAGACGACGGCGCCTGGTTGACTGAAGTGCTGCCCCGAGGGTTGGTCGCTACCGTCGACAGCCAGATCGAAAACGTGCACTTTCGCCGCTCGGCGCTGTCCCCGGCGCGCTTGGCGCGGCGTTTGGTGGCGGTCAATGCCTCAGACCTTGCCGCCAGCGCGTCCGTGCCGCGCTTCGGCCTGTTGGCGCTGGCGGCTCCAGCCGACTTTCCCGTGGAGGCATTCAGCTGTGCGGTCGCCGATGCTCTGGTCGAGGTTGGGGCCGAGCTCGTTGGGGGTGATCTCGCGCGCACCGACACGGTCGTCGCCACGTTGACCCTGTTGGGGGAGCCGGTGCGATCCGGGCCCCTGCTCGGCCGCGATCAGGCACGCTCCGGAGACCGGTTGTGGATCCGCGGTACGCCGGGCCTCGCCGCCCTCGGGTGTGAGCTGATGCGTCGCGGCGGCCGGTGGCTCGACGGCCGGGATCCGGAGCTCCCGCCCGACGTGCCCGCTACCCTCGAAGAGCTCGCGCGTTCCTGCCTGAGAACGTTCTTCGAGCCCACGCCACAACTTGCACTCGGGCGCGAGCTCGGTGGTCTCGCGCGGGCCGCGGCGATCGACTGCTCGGACGGTCTCGCCAAGGACCTGCACCGCCTCGCGGCGGCGAGCGGAGTGGGCATCGTGGTCGACGAAGCCGCGATCGAGCTCCCTGCTGCTGCGCGTGACCTCGCTCATTGGCTGGGTCGCGATCCCCTGGACATCGTCGTTGGGGGTGGCGAAGACTACCTGCTGCTCGTCGCCACCGACCAAGACCTCCTCGGCCTCGGCATGCGGGCCTTTGGGGCAGTGGAGGCCGGGATCGGGGTGCGCCTGCGGCGCTCGAACGGTTCCGTCACCACGTTGCCGGCGGCGGGGTGGGATCACCTGGCCGGGTGAGCTGTCTCCTCGGGCGCCAGAGAACGGGGACCCGGGATCCCCGTTCCCCCGTTCGCATCACTCCCGCAGGTGGCGCACGAAGAAGTCGGTCATGGTGCGCTGGAGATGGTAGACCCGCGCCGGGTCGGTGACGCCGTGGCGACTCCTCGGGTAGAGCATCAGCTCGAAGTCCTTGCCGGCCCGCTGCAGCGCATCGACCAGTCGAATCGACTGCTGCAGGTGGACATTGTCGTCCATGGTGCCGTGGATCAGGAGCAGCTTGCCCTGGAGCCCCGCAGCGGATCCCTCGACCGAGCTGCTGGCGTACCCCTCGGGATTGTTCTGTGGCCGGCGCATGTAGCGCTCGGTGTAGATGGTGTCGTAGAGCTCCCAATGGACGACGGGTGCCCCGGCGATCCCGGCGGCCCACGCGGTGGATCGAGTCATGGCATACCCGGTGATGTAGCCGCCGTAGCTCCAGCCCCACAGACCGATCCGATCAGGCTGGGCCCACGGTTGAGCCTTGATCCATGTCGCCACGTCCTCGAGATCGCGGAGCTCGCTTTCGCCCATGCGACCGTGGATCGGCCAGACGTGCTTCATGCCCTTGCCGGAGGCGGAGCGGTTGTCGGCCAAGACGACGACGAAGCCCTCGCTCGCGAGATAGTGGTGCCACAGGTTGCGACCGCGGCGCTCCCAGGCGTCGCGGACGATCGGCGCGTAGGGTCCGGCGTAGGTGTGCTGGATGACGGGGTAGCGCTTGGTGGGATCGAAATCCGCGGGCTTGAGGATCACCGCCTCCATCGGGAAACCGTCGCGCGCCGGAATCTGCAGGCGCTCCAGCTGCGCCCACTGGTAGCGCGCGAGGCCCTCGACGGGGTTCGCCTCGATCACCCGAAGCTCCCGGCCGTCGGCGCTGTGGAGACGAACTTGAGGTGGAGTCGAGAAATCCGACCAGGTGTCGACGAAGCGGGTTGCCGAGGGATTGAAGACCGCCGCGTGGGTTCCCGAACGCTCCGAGATCCGGCGCTTGGCGGTACCGTCGAGATCAACCGCCCACGCGTCGAGGCCGATCGGATCGCGTTCGGTCGAGGTGAAGAAGACGGTGCGCCCCGTGGCGTCGACCGCCAGGAGGTCGCGCACCTCGAAGTCTCCAGCGGTCAACGTGGCAACCAGGGAACCGTCGGAGGCGTGGCGTGAGAGATGGCGGTTGCCGCTCTGGTCCGACAACCACAGGAATCCGCCGTCTTCGAGCCACAAGGGCTCACCGAGGACCTCGACCCAGGCCGGAGTAGTCTCACGCATCAAGGTCGTGGAGGCGCCGGTGCGGGGATCAGCCTCGGCGAGCTCGAGCCGGGTCTGCTCGCGATCCTGGACCTGATAGACCACCCGCGAGCTGTCGGGGCGCCAACCGACGCGCACGATCAAGTGCTCTTCGGCCTGCCATCGGAGGGTATCCACCCAGGTGATGTCGCCTCCTGCGGCGGGGATCACTCCCAAGCTGGCGATGGGGTTGGGATCGCCCGCTTTGGGATAGTTCGTCACCTCTAGCTCGAGCCGGGCGGGGAGGTGATCGACCACGGTGAACTCCAGCACAGGCGATTCGTCGAGGCGCAGGAAGGCGATGCGGCTCGAGTCCGGGCTCCACCAATAGCCCTTGAAGTTGCCGCGACCGTAGAGCTCTTCCTGGTAGACCCAGTCGAGCCGCCCGAACAGCAGCTCTTCGCTGCCGCCGTACGTCAGCCGTCGTTCACGCTGCGTCTCCACGTCGACGAGGTAGATGTCGTGGCCGCGAATGAACGACACCAGTCGACCGTCGGGGGAGAGCTCCTCGCCGACCTCGGGGGCGGGGTCGGCGGTCAGGCGGACGACCCGTGCGGGCTTGAAGCCGACGAAGAACAGGTCGTGGTGGTGGTTGACCAGTGCACTCCGGTGGTCGGGAGCCAGGGTGAGCGACTTCGCCGAAGTCACAGCGGCAACGTCCTCGGGGGTGAGCCCGGCGAGCTTGGCCGCGGCGTTCTCCAGCGCCCTGCGGTCGTAGAGGGGGGACGCCACACCGGTTCGCGCCGATACGACCTGCCAGACATCGTTGCGGATCTCGAGAAGGTGATCGTCGTCGAGCCACGACAGGCCCGCGACGCGCTTGCCCGAGAAGTCCACCTTCTGCTGCGGGTCGGGAGAGAACAACACTTCGAGCGTGAGTTTTTCTCGCGGCGTGTCGGCTGCGCCGAGCGCGGGCGCAACCATGAGGGAAAGCAGCATCAGACCGGCAACACGCATCAGGACCTCCTTCAGACCTGCGGAGCGTAGCAGGCCGGGTCGGCTTTCATCCCTCCTGCTACGATGCTCCCGTGTCGCGCGCCCCGATCGTCGCCTTCGGCATCCTCGCCTCGCGGCTTGCCGGCGTGGTGCGCACCATCGCCATCGGCATGCTGGTCGGGTTGCGACCCGAGGGTGACGTGCTGGCGGTGGTGTTCCGGGCTCCCAACCTGATCCAGAACCTGCTCGGCGAACAAGCGCTGTCGGCCTCGTTCATCCCGGTCTACAGTCGCCTGGTTGCCGAAGGGCGGCGCCAGGACGCAGGCCGGCTGGCGGGGGCGATCTTCGGGCTCTTGACCCTGGTGGCGTCCGCGGCGGCGCTGATTGGGGTCCTCGCCGCTCGGCCCTTGGTCGCGTTGACGGCGCCCGGCTTCCTCGGCGATGCAGCGGCGGTGTCGGCCGGCACCGCCGAGGTCGACCGGTACCTGCTGGCGGTGAAGGCGGTGCGCATCGTCTTCCCGATGACGGCGCTGCTGGCGATGTCGGCGTGGGCGCTGTCGGTGCTCAACAGCCATCGGCGATTCCTGGTGCCGTATCTCGCCCCGGTAGCGTGGAATGCCGCGATCATCGCGGCGATGGCCCTCGCCGGCTTGCGGATGTGGAACGTCGACGCGGTGGTGCTGGCGGCCTGTTGGGGAGGTCTGATCGGTGGAGCCTTGCAGTTTCTGGTGCAGCTGCCGAGCGTCGCTCGAGTGGTGGTGGGCTTTCGGCCATCTCTCTCTTTGAGTGTCGAGGGCGTGCGTCGAACGCTTCGGGCCTTCGGGCCTTCGGTGGCAGGGCGGGGCGTGGTGCAGCTTTCCAGTTACGTCGACATGGTCTTGGCCTCGCTGCTGCTGCCTGGTGCGGCGATCGCGATCGACCTCGCGCAGCGGCTCTACCTGCTGCCGATCTCGCTCTTCGGCGGAGCGGTCGCAGCGGCCGAGCTTCCGGAGCTCGCGCGGGACACGGCAGCCGGAGGCGATCCCACCGCCCTGCGCGAACGACTGAGGCGGGCCCTGTTGCAGGCCGGCGGGGCGGCAATCCCTGCGGCGGTGGGCCTGTGCGCACTGTCGGTGCCGGTAGTGGCCGCGCTGCTCGAACGTGGGCGCTTTGGGCCGGCGGAAGTGCGCCTGGTGGCCCTCATTCTTGCGGTGTGTGCCTTCGCGATCGTACCGACGGTGTTGGCGCGGGTGATGCAGAACACGTATTTTGCCCTCGGTGACACCGCATCTCCCGCCAAGATCGCGCTGGTGCGCCTGGTCGTCGGTGCCGGCGCAGCCGCGCTGCTGATGTTCCCGCTCGATCGCATCGGAGTCGGCGAGCTGCCAGGCTGGGGACCACTGCCGGAGGCGTCGGAGCTCCACCTCGGGGCGTGTGGGCTGGCGGTTGGGCTGGTGGTGACGTCGTGGACCGAGGCCTGGCTCCTGCTGCGGGGTTTGACGCGCCGAATCGGTGGAGGATTGTTTCCGTTGCGGCCGCTCCTCGGATCGACTGGGCGCTCCG
>CAZRFU010000038.1:36186-51103 GCA_964599475.1 uncultured Thermoanaerobaculia bacterium | reverse complement strand
CGGGGATCGGGGATCGGGGATCGGGGATCGGGGATCGGGGATCGGGGATCGGGTAGATGCTACCCAGCGACCGACCCTCCGAGCCTAACCCCTAACCCCTAACACCTAACCCCCAGCTCCCAACCCCTACTCCTCCAGCCAGCCCCGCCGCGTGCGCACGACGACCCCTGGGCGCGACACCTGGACCTCGATCGGGTGCCAGGTCCCCGAGCCCTTGTCGACCGAGGGGCGGTAGCCGAGGACGTACTGGTCGCGGACCTCGCGCAGCAACGAGGCAAACGCCGTCCCGACCTCGTCCACGGTGCGCACCGGCAGGATCCGGCCGCCGGATTCCTCGATCGTGGCGACCAGGCCGTCGAGCTCACGACGGTGGTCGTCGGCGGTGCGCCACGAGCTCGTCCGCGCGGCCACGGCTTCCGCGCCGCCGAGACGAATCCAGTAGAGGATCGCTTGACTGCGCTGGGCCAGCTCGCGCACCTGGGCGATGCGCAGCACACTTTCGACATCCACACCGTCCGACAGCAACACCACCAGCCTGCGGCCCTTGCGGGCCTCGAGCTCGACCAGAGCGCGGTAGAGCGCGTCGTTGAGGGCCGTGCCTCCTCCCGCCGTTGCCCCCGACAGTGCCAGCTCGAGCATTCCGGTCGACGAGGTGAACGGCGTTTCCCGCACCCGACGATCGGCAAACAGCACCACACGCGCCTCGTCGAGAGGCGCCATCTTGCCGAGGAAAGCACGGGCGCCGGCGAGCGCGCGCTCCAATTTCCCGTCGCGCATGCTGACGCTGGCATCGACCAGAAGGACTGCGCTGAACGGCACGTCGCCACGGGCAACCGTATCGATGACCTGCGGCACCCCGGAGTCACGAACCATCAGCTCCGACGGGTCGAGATCGAGCACGCGACCACCATCGCGATTCTCCGCAATCACGAACAACTGCCGCAGCTCGACATCGAGCTCGTCCTGCGCGAGGATGGCTTCGGTTTCGACATCGCCACTGGCGGTTTCCCCCCCGACGCCGTACGCGATGACCTCGAACTTGTGCGGCCGATTCTCCTCACCCGCATCGACCACCAGGCGCCAGGGCGGCTCCTCGAGCGAACCGACCAGCAGTCCATCGAGGTAGAAGTCGAGCCGGTCGACTTCGGCATCGAGCGGGTAGACCAGGGCCTCGACCGTGACTGGACCGAAGACCGGATCACCGGGCTCGGGGCTGACGACCGCCAGCTCGAGCCGCGCAGCAGCGACCGGAGCCGCAAGCAAGGCCAAAACCACAAGGCTCCGCTTCACAACGCCACCTCCGAATCGAGCGGTCGGCGCTGGGAGCTCGACAGGCCGAGCGATGCCGCCAGCCGCTCCCGACGCGGATCGGCACTTTCGCGCAACTCGCGCTCGCTGCGTGCGAGCGCCTCACGGGGAGGCTCGCCGTAGCGCGCGCGCTCGCCGGCACCTCCCTGACCCGCCCGCGGGATCTGCTCGATCTTTGCCCGCGCGTCGCGGGGCCGACCCTGGAGATCGTCGAGCAGCGCCACCGCGAGCAGCAGCTTTTCGTTCGCGGGGTCCACCGTCAGCGCCCGGGCCGCCGCCGCTGCAGCTGCCTCGTAGCGCTTCTCCGCAATCTCGAGACGCACCAGCTCCTGAGCGGCGATGAGGAAAATCCAGTCGGCCGGACCACCCGCCTCGACCAGGCGACCGAGGCGTTCGCGGGCTGCCCGCTCGCGCCCGAGGCGAATCTCCGCAACGCCGAGGCGTAGGTTTGCTTCGCGGTGAGACGGGTCGGCAGTGACCAGCGCCTGCAACCGGCTGAGCGTGTCAGCCGTGGCACCGCGACGCTCCAGCTCGGTCGCCAACGCCAGGGCAGCGAGCTCGTTGGCAGGATCCAGCGCCAGAGACCGTTCGAGGGCTGTCCCCGCCATCCTCGACAGCCCCACCGACTGGAGCTCGGCGCCCAGGATCGCGTGAATCCTCGCCGTCAGACGCCGAGAGCCCTCATTGCCGGTGGTCTCGACGTAGAGGTCCGCAACATTCGCCACCATCGCCCGCGCGTGAGTCGAGATCAGGAACCCGCGACGCGCGCGCTCGGCGCGGTAGATGTCGAGCCACAGCAGCGCGACCGGAATCAGCGCCTCGGGGTCGCGCTTGGCGAGGTCCCGGCAGATCTGGAGCTCGACCTTGGCGAGCGCCGGAACGGCACCGCCCGAGCCTGCCAAGGCGCGGGTCTCGAGGTCGATCAGCGCCGTGCGCGCATCGAGCTCGCGACCGGTTGCCAGCAGCCCGAAAGCGGCCCGAAGCTCCCGGTCGAGCTCCTCCCGGGGAATTGCGAGTCGAGCACTGCGCGAGATGTCCTCGGCCTCCTCCAGCGGAGCAAGCTGGGTCGAGCCACCACCGAAGGCTTCGGCCCACGTGGACACGTTGCTCGGCAGGGTGCCTCCCGCGACCGCTACGGGCAAGGCAGTGGACGCGAAGCTCTCACCCGCCCGGCCGGCCTGCATGTCCTGCGGGGTGTGGACCTGAACCTGCAGCTGGAGCTCCCCTTCCGGAACCCCGGCGAGGTCGATCTCACCGGTCGCTATCTCGACGCCGACTGCAGGTGCTCGGAGTCGCTGCGCTCCTTCGAGGCGACGATTGGCGACCTCGGCACCATCGGCGGTGACGATCCGCACGTCGATCCGCGCGCGAGGGTTGAGCCGATGGGTCACCACCTGCGCCGGCAGCCGACCACCGGCGACCACTAGGGGCCGGGCGGCCGGCAGCTCGGCCGAGGCTGCGACCAGCGCCTCGCCGCCCTGGTCGAGTCCGGCGACGATCCACCGGGAGGAGTCCTCGAGCACCAGGGGTGCGGTCACGGTAGTGTTGGCCGGATCGCTTTCAATCGTCAGCGGCACGATCCGCAACGACACCCGCCCCTCGGGGGCCAGCGAACGCACAAAGGCCCGCAACGTCCACCGTCCGGCGCCGAGCGGCAGGCGCGCCACGAGCTTGAGGCCGGAGCTGGCGAGCTTGGCACCGTGCGCGGCGGTGTCGACCTCGACCACGCGCAGCAGCGACGCCCCGAGGGCGCCGGCGTCCGAGATCGCGTAGAGCGCGACCTCGAGCCGTGCCTTACCCTCGGTGTTCTCGAGCAGGTCGGCCCCGAGCACTTCGAGGTAGATCGGGACCCCGGACTCGCCATCAGGCGCCACAGCGACCGGCAACAGCTCGAACTGCAGCGTCCCCCCCTGCTGCCCCCGCAGGGCCAAGGCCGCACTTTCGCCGCGCAGTCCACCACTCGGGACCACACGCACTCCCGGCTGATGTGCGAGCGCACTTGCCGTCGTTGCCAGCATTACGCCGGCCCACACCAATCGTCGCCGTATCATGAACGTCACCCTGGATCGTGATCGAAGAAGGTCGCCGAATCGACCGCACCGAGGAGGTCGCGCACCACGACGCCGATGCGGTGCGGCCCGCGCCGCAGCCGCAGCACGGTCGAGTAGCCGGCATACTGTCCGGCAAGCTGGTCCGCCATCTCTTTGGGCACGCGCACCGGGATCGCGATCCGTTGAGGCTCGGAGAGCTGGCCACGCTCGTCTCGAGCGGTCACGACCATCATCAGGCGGCCCTCGAGGGCGTCCTCACCAGGCAGCAGTACCAGCGCACTGAGCGGGAAACGCACCGCCACGGGAACGTCGACCAGCCCCTTCTCCGCCGGAGTCAGCGGGCCGGTGCGCATCTCGAGGCCGAGTGGATTGTTCCCCTCACCCAACAGCGCCACCGAGATCGCCTGATCCTGCAGCCGTTCGTCCTGGGTCTTGTCCCGATACCCCTCGCGGAAGCGCAGCTGCAGACCCGGTCGGGGGCTCGCGAAACGCACCTCGATGTCACGATTGGCGCCGGCGCCGGGGCTCTCGAGGGTGTAGGCCATCGAATAGTAGTCGTCGAAATCCCGCCGCATCGTGGCGAAGAGATCGCGCAAGCCGCTGACTCCGACCCCGGACAAGCCGCCGGTCTGGGTCGACAGCGCCGAGAGTGACGCGCGCAGGTTGGTCTCCTCGCGCACCTGCAGGCTGGTGCTCCACACCCGTGCACCGGTGATGTCCAAGCCTCGGGTATCGGGAGAGGAAGCGGACACGGTCCGCGACTCGCCGCCGATCGAGTAGAACGTCACGCGGTTGGCGTTGGCGTGGTCGCCGAGGTCGAGGAAGATTCGACCGGTGTCGAATTCGCGAAAGCTCGCCGCGTCGCTGGGCGCGCTGAGCAGCACGTCGCTGCACTTGCGCTCCCAGGCCTCGAGCACGGCGTCGGCAGGGTCGTTCGAAAAGCCGTCGGAGAGCAACAGCACCGCCTTGCGACCCGGCAGGGCCGCGAGCGAGTTGACCCACTCGCGCAGGGCCCCGGCCGAACGCACGGCATCGCTGTACCGGGCCGACGCGTAGGCGCGAATATCGGAGAGCACGGCGCGACATTCGCTCTGGAACACCACCGGCCCCGAATCTCCCGCCTGCTCGAGGTCACGGATCAGCCGTGCGAACTCGGTCGTGGCTCCGATCGCACGGCTGTTGCGCCGCCCGGCCGTGTCGAGGGCCTGCCGCAGCGCCTGCCGATCGTCGGTCAGGCCGACCATCAGCTCGACCTCGCCGTTGTTGGCTGCCACCATGGCGCGATCACCCGGCTTGAGGATCTGATCGAGCGCACGGTCGACCTCCTCGATCAGGCGCTTGCGGTTCTGCGGCTGGATCGAGGTGTTGTCGACCAGGATCATCAAGTCGAGGCGTGGCGCCTGCTCCGGTTGGGCGGCGGGGCCCGGAGCCGTCAGCGGATCCTGCGGGACGTCGGGGTCGAGCAGGAGACGCCCCGACTCGATCGCCGAGAAGTTGGTCAGCTCGACCGGTTTACCCTGGTCGAGCACGATGAAATCCTCGCGGGTCAAGCCGCGCACCGGGTTGCCTTGACGGTCGGTCACGACCACGTCGACATTGACCACGGTGACGTCGACGGTGTCGAACATGGTGGTCTGCTGCGCTGCCGCCGGGCACGCGAGGCCCGTAGCGATCAACACCGAAGCTGCTGCGCGTCGCATCATCCGACCTCCGGATCCACGCCGGCCGTGCCGAGCTCGGCGACGGCCACCGAATCAGTCGCGCCGTAGAGGTCACGCACCGCCACCCCTACCCGATGGGGTCCCTGGCGCACCCGCAGGGTGGTCGACCAACCTCCCGACTGCTCCAACACCGACAGGATCTGCTCGTTCGGCACCCGGATCGGCACCGCGATTCGCTGCACCGGCGCGGTTCGGCCGACCTCGTCACGGGTCGTGAGTGCGATCAGCAACCGCCCCTCGTGATGAGTCTCGCCCGGTACCAGCACGACGTTCGCGAGCGGGATCTTGACCGTGATCGGCACGTCGACGAGGCCCTTTTCGGTCGCCGGCACGGAGCGTCCCACGCCCACCTCGACCCCGAGGGTGTTTTCGCCCTGGCCGAGGAGGACCACCGACAAGGCTTCCGAGTCGAGGCGCTCTTCGGCGGTCTTGTCACGGTAACCGCGGCGGAAGCGCAGCTCGTACCCCGGCTTGGGATCGACCAGCTCGACCTCGATACGCCGGTTCTTGCCCGACTTGGCCTCGGGAGGAGTGTAGGCGAGCGAGTAGTAGTCGTCGAAGTCGTCGCGCAGGCGATCGAGCACGCCGCGCAAGGCGTTGGTCCCGACGCCGGAGGTACCACCGGTGTGCTCGGCGAGGGTCGCCAGCGACGCCCTGAGATTCGAGAGCTCGAGCGATTCGAGCGAAG
Source organism: uncultured Thermoanaerobaculia bacterium (assembly GCA_964599475.1). GTDB lineage: Bacteria > Acidobacteriota > Thermoanaerobaculia > Multivoradales > CAZRFU01 > CAZRFU01. The sequence continues at coordinate 45,335 of CAZRFU010000038.1, read as the reverse complement.
GCGTCCACACCCGCTGGCCGAACGCATCGAGACCTCGCTGTTCCGGGCCCGTGGCCGAAAGCCCGGCGGACTCTCCGCCGATGGTGTAGAGCGTCACCCGGTTGGCGTTGGCGAAGTCCGCGAGCTCGAGCAAGAGCCTGTTGGTGTCGTACTCGCTGAGCGTCGCGGCATCGGCCGACGCACTCGGAATCACGTCCTGGAACTTCTTGAGCCAGGCCTCGAGGACCGCTTCTGCGGGGTTCCGCGAAAAGCCGTCGGAGAGCATAAGCACCGCTTTGCGACCTGGAAGTGCGGCCAGCGAGTCGACCCACTCGCGAATCGCACCGGTCGACCGGGTCGCATCCTGGTAGCGCGACAAGGCGTAGTTGCGGATGCCCGACAACAGCATCCGACCTTCACCTTCGATATTCGACTGAGTAAACGCCCCGCCGCCGCCTTCCTGAGAACCGGCAGCCTCGAGATCGCGGATCAGGGCACGCAGATCGAGCTGAGCTCCCACCGCGCGGCCCACGGACTTCCCCTGGGCCCTGAGCGCAGCCGCCACCGCCTCGCGATCGGTCGTCAGCGGGGCGACCAGCTTGACCGAGCCGTCGTTGACCGCCACCATCACCCGGTCGCCGGGACGCAGCAGCCGATCGAGCGCGGTCACCACCTCTTCGATCAACCGGTTGCGACCCTGCGGCTGCAACGACGTGTCGTCGATCAGGATCAGCAGATCGAGGCTCGGCGCAGCCTCGGTCTGGGGCTGGCCCTGCTCTCCGTCAGCCGCCGGGGCTTCGGCCGACGGCAGGTGAAGCTCGCCTCCCTCGACGGCGCTGAAATTGGTCAGGTCGACTGGACTTCCGTCCTCGAGCACCCGGAAGTCCTCGCGGCGCAGGCCACGAATCGGATTGCCGTCGCGATCCTGCACCACCACATCGACGTTGACCACGGTCACGTCGAGGGACTCGAACCACGTCGTTTGGGCCTCGGCGCGGCCCATCGAGAATGCCAGAAGCAGCAACGGAATCAGTCGTTTGAGAGCAGTGTTCATGCCATCACCCTATCACGCCCGCAGCTCGCGGGCGCCCTTGAAAGGTCCAATTCTGAGGTACGCAGAACCACCTCGCAAGGTTGTACCGCACGATCTGCGCCGAAAGCAGTCAGGTTTATCTGCCTGGCTTGGAATAAATCGCTGGCCGATAGCGTTGTCGAGGGTGAACGCGCCGGAACCGGCGCACGACCGATGAGGAGGATCGATCATGGCCAGCAACTCGAACGTCACCCGTTGGACCCCAGCGGCCTCGCTGTTTACCCCCGCCCTCTCCCGCTTCTTTGACGAAGCCTTCGAGCCGTTCGGCGCGCGTGACGACCGCATGTCCACGCGCTCCTGGGCGCCGCCGGTGGACATCAAAGAAACCCCGGACGCCTTGGTCCTGTCGGCCGAGTTGCCCGGCATCGACAAGAAGGACGTCCACATCAACATCGAGGAGAACGTCCTGACGATCAGCGGCGAACGCTCCTTCTCGCGCGACGAGAAGAAGGAGGACTACCACCGCATCGAGCGGGTCTACGGCAGCTTCTCGCGTTCCTTCACCCTGCCGCGCAACGTCAAGCTCGACGCGGTCAAGGCCGGATTCGACAACGGCGTCCTCACCGTCACCGTGCCGAAGGCCGAGGAGTCCAAGCCGCGCAAGATCGCGATTGGGTGAGGAAGAAGGTACCGGGTATTGGGTACAGGTACTGGGGATCAGAGGGATCCGGGTTCATCGGGACGCGTGCACCATCAAGGTGTTGACGGAGGACTCCCCAGAAAAGCTCCCGAAACGCGCTCCGACGAGTACCCGGTACCCGGTACCCAGTACCTCTTTGTGCCCGTCCTCGGCAGGTTCACATTTCCCTGAGACCACGGCGCACCACGGAAGTAGTGCAAGGCACCTGCTAGAGTCGCGCCCATGCGCGTCCTGATGCTCGTCGGTGTCGTCGCGGTCGGCGCCCTCGTGGTTGGGTGCCGACCACCTGCCGCCCCCGCGGAGCGCGGGATCATCGTCGCCACCGGGGCCGACATCAATGGCGTCAACGAGCTGGTGCCGAGCTCGAGGTTCTCCCAGGAGATCCGCGCCCGGCTCTTCCATCGCCTGTTGCGCGAAAGCCCCAACGCCACGAGCGGTCGTCCCGGTTTCGAGCCGGGTCTCGCCCGGAGCTGGAGCTTCTCGGACGATCACACCAGTCTAATCTTCGAGCTGCGCGATGACGTGCGCTGGTCCGACGGCGAGCCGATCACCGCCGAGGACGTGCGCTGGACGTGGCTGGCGTGGACCAATCCCGAGGTCGCCTTCGGCTCGGCCTTCATCAAGGAGCGGATCGTCGACGTCGTCGCGGAGACCCCGACCCGGGTCCGAATGGTCTTCGATGCGCCTTACCGTACCCAGCTCTTCGACGCCAACGAGGGCTTCATTCTGCCTCGACGCCAGTGGCAACAGATCCCCTTCTCGAAGTGGCGCGAGGACCTACGGGCCTTCGAGCGCGACCTGGTGGTCTCCGGCCCCTTCCGGCTCGAGCGCTGGGCGCCCCAGCAGGAGATCGTGCTGACGCCGAACCCGACGAGCGCGGTGCAACCCAGGCTCGACCGTGTGACCTTTCGCGTGATGCCCGACCAGTCGGGCCACGTCCGCGCGTTGCGAGCCGGTGAGGTCGATGTCGTGCTGTTCGTGCCCCCCGCCGAGGCGGCGGCGCTCGAGGCAGACCCCAACTTCACCCTCCACGCCTTCCCCGCGAACCAATACACCTACATCGGCTGGAACCTCGAACGGCCCCAGTTCGCCGACGATGCCACCCGCAGAGCCTTGACTCTCGCGATCGACCGCAACGCCCTGGTCGAAACCCTGTGGTTCGGACGGGCTCGCGTCGGCGTCGGGCCGATCCCCGCCGACAGTTGGGCTCACCACCCGAGCCTCACCCCCCATCCGTACGATCCGGCGGCAGCCAAGGCCGCTCTCGCGACCGCAGGGTGGACCGACAGCAACGGCGACGGCACGCTCGATCGAAACGGCGTCGAGCTCGCCTTCGAGCTGTTGACCAACACCGGCAATACCGTCCGACGCGATGCGGCCACCATGATCCAGGCCCAGCTCGCCGCGGTCGGGGTCCGCGCCACCCCCCGCGAGATCGAGCTCAACGCCCTGATTGCCCTCAACGAATCCGGGGACTTCGATGCCGCCATCGGCGCATGGGGCATCGACACCAGCCTCGATCTGCGCTACGCCTTCCACAGCGACGAGATCGCCGAAGGATCGAACTTCGTGCGCTACCGGAGCGCCGATGCCGATGCTGCTCTCGACGAGCTCCGCAACAGCCAGGACGACTCCCGCACGCTCGCGCTGTTGCACCAGCTCCAGGCGTTGCTGCACCACGACCAGCCCTACACCTTCCTCTGGGAGCCACAGACTCTCATGGCAACGCGGTCGACCATCACCGGAGCCGAGCCGACCGCCCTCGGCGCCCTGAGCAATCTCGAGGAATGGCGCGTCGAGGCGCCCTGAGGCAACGCCTGGGCGATGCCAGCTCCCGCTGCCGGTTCCACCGCCCAACCCGGCTTTTCGGTTGTCCGCCTGGTGCTGCAACGGCTCGGAGCCGGAGTGCTGCTGGTGGTACTGGTCGCCACGCTGGTCTTTGCCGCGCTCCACCTCGCCCCGGGGGATCCGATTGCCTACCTCGCCGGCCCGCGAGTTCCTCAGGCGACCCTGGTCGAGCTGCGGGCCCTGTGGGGGCTCGATGATCCCCTGCCGGTGCAATGGTGGCGATGGATCAGCGGGTGCGTGCGCGGCGACTTTGGCACCTCCTTCACCTACCAGCAGCCCGTCGCGAGAGTGATCGGCCGGGCGTTGCCGGCCACCGTGGCGCTCGCCCTCGCGGCAACGCTGGTCCAGCTGACCCTCGGAATCGGCCTCGGAGGCCTGGCGGCGCTGGCCCGCGGACGCTGGCTCGACCAGGTGATTCGACTGGCTTCCCTCGTCACCTACTCGATTCCGAGCTTCTGGCTGGCGGTGCTCGCGATCAAGGTGTCGAGCGGCACCGGCCTGCCCACCAGCCATTTCACCAGCCCCGGCTCCGAGCAGTGGCCTCTCGTCGACCGCGCGCTCGACGTCCTGCGCCACCTGGCCCTCCCGAGCCTGGCTCTCGGCATCTCGACCTCCGCGCTCGCCATCCGCCTGACCCGCAACACCCTGCTCGATGTCGTCGGCCAACCCTGGATGTTGGCGGCTCGCGCTCGCGGTGAAAGCCGCGCCGGCGCTTTGTGGCGCCACGGCCTGCCCAACGCCGCCCCGCCGCTGCTGCAGCTGCTGGCGGTGCAGACCCCCGCCTTCCTGAGCGGATCACTGGTGGTCGAGATCGTCTTCGCCTGGCCGGGGCTCGGCCAGATCACCTATGCAGCGCTCCAGGGACGCGACCTGGCGCTCGTCCTCGCCACCACCGTGGTCGCCGGGGCGCTCACCGTCGTGTTTGCGCTGCTGGCGGACCTGGCCCAGCTGTGGCTCGATCCGCGGCTGCGGCGCGAGGCGCAGCCGTCGTGAGCACCCTGCGCGCCGGCCTGCTGCTGCTCGGCTGCCTGGCAGCCATCGCCATCGCCGCCCCCCGGCTGGTGACGGCCGACCCCAACGCCCAACGCGATCCCGCCGCGGCGCGGCTGCTTCCCCCAGGCACGACTCGCGTCCTGCTGAACCTTCAGGACGGCTCGGCAAGGATCGCGGAGTCGACCTCCTCGGGCGACGGTGTCGTGCGGTACACGCGTCTCGGAGCCGAGCACGAAGTCGCCCTCGATCAGCTGGCCGGGTCGCCGCGCACGGTACGTTTTCCCCTCGGCACCGACCAGTTCGGCCGCGATGTCGCCGCCCGGCTGCTGATCGGCGCGCGCGTGTCGCTTGCGATCGGGGCCCTCGCCACGGTGCTGGCCATAACGCTGGGAATCGCGATCGGATCCCTGGCGGCACTCGGAGGCTCCATCGTCGACATGGTGCTGATGCGGCTGACCGAAGCCCTGATGGCATTCCCGCGCCTGCTGCTGATCCTGGTCGCCAGCACGCTCTGGCGCCTCGACCTCGTCGCCCTGGTGTTGCTGCTCGGCACGACCAGCTGGATGGAAACGGCCCGACTGACCCGCGCTCAGGTCCTGCGGGAGCTCCGTTCAGGCTACGTCGAGGCGGCGATCGTGTCGGGACTGCCGCGACGGCGGATCCTCCTGCGCCACCTGCTGCCGAACGCGCTATCGCCATTGCTGGCCGACGCCGCGCTGCGGGTTGGCGACGTGATCCTGCTCGAAGCTGCGCTGTCATACCTCGGTTTCGGCGTCCCGGTGCCCACTGCCAGTTGGGGCCGCATGGTCGCCGACGGCGAGGAGCTGTTCGAGTCGGCGTGGTGGCTCGCCACCCTGCCGGGCATCTGCATCGTCGCCGCGGTGCTCGGCTTCACCCTGATCGCCGACGGCCTGCGCGATCGGCTCGATCCCACGTTGGCGGAGGCGAAGTAGCCGGGACGGGGATCGGGGATCGGGGATCGAGGTAGTGGGCAATGGGTAATGGGGAGACGGTCTCCGCGGGGAGCGCGGACGTTGCTACGATTCCCGCATGCCCGCCACTTCCGAGCTCTACCGCGACGTCCTGCGCCACTTCGCCTCCGGCGTCACCATCGTCACCGTCCAAGCCGACGGCGTGCGCCACGGCCTGACGGTCTCCGCCTTCGCCTCGGTCTCCCCTGAGCCCCCTCTGGTTGCGGTGTGTATCGACCACCGCCACAAGGCCTTCCCCCTCCTCGAGAGTGCCGGCGCGACGTTCGCCGTCAACCTGCTGGGTGAAGATCAGCGCGAGCTCTCCGACCGCTTCGCCTGGGTCAAGGACGAGGATCGTTTCGCCGGGGGCCGTTGGACCACCGCCCGCACCGGTGCACCGGTGCTCGAGGATGCGCTCGCCTGGCTCGACTGCGAGATCGAGCACCGCCACCCCGCCGGGACCCACACTGTCTACATCGGCAGGGTCGTCGCTGCGGCAACCCCGCGCCCGGACGAGCTGCCGCTGGTGTACTGGAACCGCGGCTACCGCCGACTCTACGATCCGGACCGCGCCTGAGGCGTGTGCTCACCCGCGACTTCGACTTCGAGCTGCCCACCGAGCTGATCGCCCAGGATCCGGCGCCACGGGGGGAGAGTCGGCTGCTCCACCTCCCGGCGGTCGGGGCGGTCGGGCATCGACACATCCGCGACCTGCCGCAGCTGCTGCGCCCAGGTGACCTGCTGGTGGTCAACGACACCCGCGTGATCCCGGCACGGATCTTCGCGCGCAGTCCCCACGGCGGCCGCATCGAGCTGCTCCTGGTCGAGCGACTCGATGTCCTCTGCTGGGAGGCTCTGGCTCGCCCAGGCCGCAAGACTCGCCCCGGAGCCCGCCTGGTGATCGAGGGCTCGAATCCCCCCCTCGAGGTCGAGGTCAAGGCCGTGCTCGAGACCGATGGCCGCCGCGTGATCGAGCTGTCTCGCCCGCTCGACGACGAGCTCGAACGCTTGGGCCACGTGCCGCTGCCGCCCTACGTCAAGCGCCCCGACACCGCGGCCGATCGCGAGCGCTACCAGACCGTTTGGGCGTCCCAGGCCGGCGCGGTGGCGGCACCCACCGCCGGGCTGCATTTCGATCAACCCCTCCTGGACGCCCTCGCCGACGCCGGCATCGAGCGCACCAGTGTCACGCTGCACGTCGGCATCGGCACCTTCAAGCCGGTTACCGCCGAGCTCGTGCACGAGCACGTCATGGACGCTGAACGCTGGGAGGTGCCGGCGAAGGCGGTGGCGGCGATCGAGGCTACCCGCGCCCGCGGCGGCCGAATCGTCGCAGTGGGCACCACGGCCGTCCGCGCCCTCGAATCGGCCGCTGCCGACGGGGCCCTCACACCCGGAAGCGGCCGCACCCGACTCTTCCTGACCCCAGGCAGCGAGTTCCGCGTCGTCGATCTGCTCCTGACCAACTTCCACCTGCCGCAGTCGACCCTGCTGATGTTGGTCTCAGCCTTCGCCGGCCGGGATCGCATCCTTGGCGCCTACCGCGAGGCTGTCGACGAGCGCTACCGCTTCTATTCCTACGGCGACGCGATGTTGATCGAACGGTGGCCCTAGCGGCCCTGCCGGCAGGTACCCATTCCGACCAGGCCGTCACTCTCCCAATTCGAAGAACTCGACGACGCCAGAGGCCAGGTCGTATTCGGCGCCGACGATCCTGAGACCCTCCTTGGCGACCAGCTGCTCGAGAATCGGTGACCCGGCCCGCAACGCCGCCACCGATGCCCGCACATTGGCGCGCACCGCGCGGTGCTCGAGGTCCTCGGGAGGCACTCCGGCATCCGTCAGCTCTTCCACCGCAGGCCGGATCCGGTCGATGATCGAGCGCAAATTGGGCGAACGCGGCGCCCCCGAACGGACCGCATCGAGCGTCGCCTGAATCGCGCCGCAGCGCGTGTGGCCGAGCACCACCACCAACTTGGTGTCGAAGCTCGCCGCAGCGAACTCCACACTGCCCACCAGCGAAGGCGCGACGATGTTGCCGGCGACGCGGATCACGAAGAGGTCGCCCAAGTCGCAGTCGAACACGAGCTCGGCCGGCACCCGCGAGTCGGCGCAACCGAGCACGATGGCGAAGGGATGCTGCCGTTCGAGCAGCTGCTCGCGTCGCGACGGCGAGGCGAGCGATGCCCGGCGCTTCCCGGCGACGAAACGGGCATTGCCACGGCGGAGCTTCTCCAGCGCTTCGGATGCGTCGATCACGAGGTTCTCCTGCGAGTCAAGGTCACCGGGACCAGAAACAACGTTGCGAACACTCCCACGGCCAGCCAAGCGAGGAGATCACCGCGCTCACCCGGGCCGACCGCCACCAGCCGCGACAGCACCGCCAACAGGCCCGGCGGCCCGGCGAAGAGCGCGAAGAACACCCGCCGTCGCGCCCGCCGCCGCAGGCTCGACCACACCCACGCGTTGCCAGCCGCCCAGCCGAGCAAGACCGCACTCCCGAACAAGTCGTACAGGCCGATTCGGACGGCGGGCAGGACCGGTAGGCCGAGCTCGCTCGCGCCGGCCCAAACCCACGACGCAAGGGCAAATCCGATCGGAATCCACTCCCACCGAGGGGATTGCGACCCGGCGCCATCCGCGCCCGGCTGCCCGGCCGCTGCGCCTCGGCTCACCCGTCGCCGAGCCCCTTCAAGTAGGTTTCGTACCCCGACGCGTCCATCAGATCGTCGAGCTCCTCGGGGTTGGCGAGCTTGATCTTCACCAACCACGCCTCTCCGTGCGGGTCCTCGGCGATAAGCGACGGATCGTCGCGCACGGCCTCGTTGATCTCGACGATTTCGCCCGAGACCGGGGTGAAGATCTCGGCGACCGCCTTGACGGACTCGACCGTCCCCATCTCTTCGTGGGCGTCGTAGGTGGCACCTTCTTCCGGCAGCTCGACGAACACGATGTCGCCGAGCTCCTGCTGTGCGTGCTGGGTGATGCCCACGGTCGCCACGCCCTCGTCCTCGTCGATGCGTAGCCACTCGTGTTCGCTGGTGTACTTGAGATCGGTCGGGTACATCACTCCTCCAAGTCGAGCCGCTCGGGACTCACGAATAGAAGTTTAGCGAGAGCCTGGAACCTCAGCGCGGACGGCGATAGAAGGGCAGAGCCACCACCCGCGCCTCGACGCGACGACCGCGCACGTCGACCTCCACCGCCGTGCCGACCTCGGCAACGTCCGGCACCACCAGCGCCGTGGCGATCGCCTTGCCGAGGGTGGGGCTCATGGTGCCGCTGCGCACCACCCCGACGCGCCGGTCGCCGACGAAGACCTCGTGCCCCTCGCGGGCGATGCCGCGGCCGAGCACCTCGAGACCCACCAAGCGCTTGCTCACCCCTGCCTGCTGCTGCGTTTCGAGCGCAGCACGACCGAGGAAGTCGGACGCCTTGCCGAGCTTGACCACCCACGCGAGGCCTGCTTCCAGTGGCGTCGTCTCGCGGTCGATCTCGTGGCCGTAGAGCGCCATGCCGGCCTCGAGCCGCAACGTGTCGCGACAGCCGAGCCCGGCCGGCTCGAGCCCGAGCGGCGCACCGAGGCGCAAGAGCTCCTCCCAGATCGCCGGCGCGGCAGCCGGCG
>CAZRFU010000038.1:26219-36176 GCA_964599475.1 uncultured Thermoanaerobaculia bacterium | reverse complement strand
CTCGAAGCCGTCCTCGCCGGTGTAGCCGGTGCGTGAGATGATCCCCGAGGCCGCGCCGATCCGCCCCTCGGCAAAGCGGTAGTTCTTGATCGTCGTGAGGTCGACGTCGACCAGGGGCGCGAGAATCTCAGCCGCCCGCGGCCCCTGCAACGCCATCAGCGCCCACTGGTCCGAGACGTCCTCGACCTGCACCCCGGCCGGCGCATGCTGCTGCATCCAGGCGAAGTCCACCGTGACATTGGCGGCGTTGACCACCACCAGGTAGCGCTCCGTCCCGCGGCAATAGATCAGGATGTCGTCGACGTAGGTCCCATCTTCGGTCAACAGGCCGCTGTAGTGCGCCCGGCCGGTCTCGAGCTGAGCGACGTCGTTCGGCGTCAGGCTCTGCAGGTAGGCCAACGCACCTGGGCCCTCGACCACGATCTCGCCCATGTGGGAGACGTCGAACAACCCCGCCGCCCGGCGTACCGCGTGGTGCTCGGGAATCACCCCACGGTACTGCAGCGGCATCTCCCAGCCGGCAAACGGGACCATCTTCGCTCCTGCTCGCCGGTGATTCTGGTCGAGCGGAGTACGACGCAACGCCTCGGTTGTCTCCATCGCCCAGATCATAACGCCAACCTCCGCCGCCGACGTCAACCCAGTCGCAGCCGCCCCGGCCGCGGCGAAAGCTGCCGACGCACATTCTCCGGGCTCCGAGATCGGGACTGCAGTCGGCGGAAGGAGGCCTCGACGCACCTTCGGACTCAGGGGCCTCGAGTCCCCATCCCCGCACCTCGCACCCACCGACCCTGCGCGGCCTTGACGGTGTACCGGTGTAGTAGTACACTGACTCACATGATCGAAGTCGATCCTTCCTCGCCGACCCCCCTGTGGGCGCAGATCGAGGCGGCGATGCGCGACCATGTGGCGTCGCGCCGCCTCGCCCCGGAGGCAGCGGTTCCGAGCGTGCGCGACCTCGCCCGGCGCCTCGCGATCAACCCTGCGACCGTTGCCAAGGCCTACCAGCGCCTCGTCGCCGACGGAGTCCTGATCGTCCGCCGCGGCGAGGGAACCTTTGTCGCCCCGGCTCCGCCCACCCTCACCACCGACGCCCGCCGCGAGAAGTTGCGCGGTGCCGCCCACGACTACGCGGTGGTGGCGATTTCCCTCGGCGCCTCCTCGAGCGAGGCCCGCGACCTGTTCGAGGAGCGATTCGATGAGCTCGACCGCCGCTGAACCCGTGCTGTTGCTGGAGCAAGTCGCCGTCTCGAGGGGACGGCGGTCGGTGATCCAGGCGGTTGATCTCGCCCTCGCCCCCGGAGGAGTCACCGCCGTGTTCGGTCGCAATGGCGTCGGCAAGAGCACCTTGCTGCAGAGCCTGATCGGTCTGCTGCCGATCACCTCCGGGCGCCTGCGAGTGCTCGGCCTCGACCCGTGGCGCGACCGCACCGGGCTGATGCGCCGCGTCGCCTTCGTGCCGGAGATCCCCGATGCGCCGGCTCACGCGCGGGTCGCCCAACTGCTGCGCTTCGACGCCGGCATCTTCCCCAACTTCGAGGTGAGTGCAACACACCGCCGACTCGAACGGGCGGGAATCGCCCTCGGCGCCCGCTCGGGCGAGCTCTCCCGCGGTCAGAAGACCCAACTCGCGCTGGCGCTCGCCCTCGCGCGGAAACCCGAGCTGCTGATCCTCGACGACCCCACTCTCGGGCTCGATCCGGTGGCGCGCAAGGTGCTGATCGACGAGCTCATCGGCGATCTCGCCGAACGTGCCCCAACGATTCTGCTCGCCACCCACGACCTCGACCTGGCGGAACGCCTCGCCGACCGGCTGGTGGTGCTCGCCGGCGGCCGGATCACCCTCGATCAGCCCCTCGACACGCTGCGCGCCGAAATCCGCCGGATCGTCGTGCCGCCGGGCACTGCGACACCCGCCGACGTCGAGATCGTCGCCGAGCTCGGCAACGACAGCCTCGGCCGCGAGCTGCTGATTCGCTGCCCCAGCCCCGAGGCCATCCCCCTCGGCGCCCGTGACGCGGCGCTCGTCGACATCGTCACCCTCCACCTCGAAACCACGCTGTCGGAGATTCGCCGATGAGTGCCCACCTCGCCTACCTCCGTTTCGCCCTCTCGCAGCGCCTGTGGGCTCCGGCACTGGGCTTGGCCGGCGGTCTGTTGGCGCTGATCCTGCCGTGGCTTCCGGGAAACCGGCTCGGAATCCCCAGAGGTTGGGAGGCCACCATGCCGGTCCTGGTCGTCGTTGCGGGCGTGGCAGTCGCCGCCTTGCTCGGGGTGACCGCCGCCCTCGAGGATCGCCAGTCTGCCACCTTCGCGCTGGCGCGGCCTCTCGGGGCACGCCGTCTGGCGCTGCTCAGGCTCGGCCTCGACCTCACTCTGACGTTGGCCGCGGCGGCCATGACCGCCGCGCCGCTCCAAGCGGGCTTGCTCTTCTGGGGGGCGGCAGCGAGCCCTCTCGATCTCCACACCGCGGCCGGCTCGATCCTGAGCTTCCCACTGCTGGCGTTGCTGGTGATCCGTCTCATTGCCGAGCTCGTGACCGCAGCCGCCACCGACCGGTCGCCAACGCTGGCTCTCGACCTCGTTGCGGCAGCAAGTCTCGGCTGGCTGTGGCTGACCACCGCGAGCCTACCGATGTGGTTCGAGTCCAGCTTCTCTCAGGCGGCAACTGCGATAGCGGCGGTCGGCACGACGGCGGCGCTCACGATCGCTGCTGTGCGTCGCCTCGCCATTGGACGCGGCGATGTGCGCAGAGCCCACTGGGCTGGAGCGCTCACTGTCGCCGTTCTGGCGGCTCCCCTGGCCCTGGGGATGCAAGGCTGGAAGCGTCATGTCGACACGCCGGCGCGGGCCGCCGAGCTCGACCCCATTCTCGAGGCCACGCCGGTTGGGCTCGGGGGTCTGCTCCTCCTTCGGGGTCAGACACCCCTTCGAGTGGACCTCCCGGTCCATGCCTTGCTCGACCCTGCGAGCAGCTCTCCAGCTCCCGCCGTGGACTGGGTCATTCCCTCGTCCACATCCGAAGACCTGGCCATCGCCCTTCGCAGTACCGGTCGTGACGAGCTCGAGGTCGGACTCCTGCGCCGCGACGACGAAAGTGGTGCCGTCCTGGTGCAGCCGACCGGGGTGGTGCTCGACCGACGGCGCTGGGCCGGCCCCAGTCTCACCCTCGCCGTTTCGAACGACGGTCGACGCCTGGCATGGCTGCGAGGCGATCAGCTGCTCCTGTGGGAAACCCCCAGCGGCAGCCTCCTCGGCAGCTTCCGAGTCGAACGCCGAATGGCACCCCGCCACTTGTACTTCCAGGGCGACCGGCCAGCCGTTGCCAGACTGGCCGGAATCGACGGCGGCAGCGGCCTAGTGGTGGAGTCCTTCGCGCCGGGCGAACCGACCCGGGCCACCGTGCTCGACGCCCCCAGCGGAGACTCGGCTACGCTCGCCGTCAACGGCGATCGGCTCGCCGTCGTCGGACGCGGCGAAGCCGTGGTTGCGACCCTCGCCGGCGAGCTGATCTACCGCACCCGGCTCGAGAACCAGCGGCTGCCCTTCCTGGCCTTCGGCATGCTCGCGGATGGCAGTCTCGTGGTTTCGACCTGGGATTCGACCGACCGTGGCTTCGAACGATTCGGGGCGGATGGCACCCCGCTCGGGCGCATCCCGATGCCTGACGGTGGCTTTCCTTGCGGATGGGTCGATGACGACACGCTGCTCGTGAGAACCGAGCAGGGACTGACCACAATCCAAATCACCACTGGAGCTGTGGGCCCCCTCGTCCCGACGACCGAGCGCTGGACCTGCACGGCCCCGAGCTTTCAGCAGAGTCTCTCCCGCGGGGCCGTGGTCGTTCGGGACCAGGAAACCCGGGTGCTGGCGCTGTGGTCCCTGGGCGAGCAACGGCCGATCCCCCTCCCCGAGCTGGCCGCGCGGCGCCCAGCCGGGTGACCCAGGGACTAACGAAGCCCTGACCAAGATCGGGCGCGCTCGACCGCTGATGACGGCGCGCCGCGCACTAGTGACGGCCGATGCGCACCATGGAAAACCCGGCGAGAAGAGCCACCATCGCGACCAGCCCGAGGCGCGACGAGGTCGGAATCTCGAGCGGGCTCGGGCCTCCCAGCGGTTCCAGCCCGATGCGCCAGATCGCCGTTTCGGACTCCCGGTCGATTTCGACGTAGACGGTATTGTCGTCCGGCATCGCTTTGGTGGTGAGGTAGAAACGGGAAGCGACCTCGCCCTCGAGCACATCGCCGGTCGAGATCAGGTTCACCAGGGTGCCATCGGGTTCTCGCAGCAGCAGGTGGTAGGTGAGCTCGTCGGTGCGCGCGACAAACACCAGTCGATTGTTGGACGCGGACTGGTGATGCTCGGGCGACAGCTCGATCGGGAGCCCGGTGCGCGGTTCGATGTCGCCGTGCTCATAGATGTTCTCCCATTGCCCAGGGCCGGTGATCAGGTACACACCACGGGTCCCGAGGTCACCGGCACCTCGGAACACCACCCCGCCGAGCCCGAACCTGAGGAGACCGCCGACGAAGCCGTTCCAGACCTCGCCGGGCAGTCCGTCGACCAGGGGGATCCCGCGCTGCAGGAGAAGCTCGGGGCTCGACCCGGGACCGACCTGCCAGAGCCCTTGGACCCTGTCCGGATTCGATTCGCCAAAAACGAAGCTGCCCTCGTGTGTCGCCGTGCGGGGAGGCCATACCTGAGTGGCAGGCTCGGTCGCGGCGACGGCCCCCCCAGCACGCGGGAAACGGACAACCCCCCGCACGTCAGGGCCGCCAATGGAGACGTGCACAACGAGAACGTCGTCGCCGAGAAACCGCGGCCCTTGAGGCTCGAATGGCCCCGGGCCGAGTGGGCTCGGAGCCGCTGGTGGGTACAGCCAGGACATTCCGTCGCCAGGAGCCCACTCGCCTATCCCGTAGCCCGCCGCGTCTTGCGCAACGAAGACGATCCGTCCGTCGGCGTTCACGTCGACCTCGCCTACGTCGGCCCATGGGACGATCCAACCGCCCCCCCCCGGAGCCGGCATCGTTTCATCAACCACGCGATGGAAGGCGAATCCGTCCCAGGCGTAGACTCCCCTGCCAATCCCCGAGAAGGCGCTGAACACCACCCAGTCGCCGGCCGTGTGGGGCTCGTACGGCAGCCAGAACGCTGTCCCAGGCGGGGCCTCGGGGACAGGGTCACCGGTGCCGACGATCCGCTCGAACGCGAACTGGGCGAAAGCCGGGTTGACCGCGGCTATCGCCATTCCGCACAGGAACGACAGCCTCAGCTTCAACACCCAGCCCCCAGGCACTCGGCGTTCCAAACGAACAGGGAGAACGAATGCCCGGTGACAACCTCTCTGCCCTTGCTCATCGCGGCACCCTCCAGACCGAGGCAATTCGGCTGAGGCGGAGGCTACGCCGCCGTGGGCGCTTCGTCAACCGGCGGGCGGATGCCGAAACGCCCGCCCGGTCCGCGGCGAGGTTCTTAAACTCGTCAGTCCCCGAATCCAGCCTTTGGAGCCAACAACTCGACCTCGAGCAGATCCTCAACCGCCCGCTCCACGGCCTCCCGCGGCAAGCCGCTGCGCGCGACCATGGCGTCGAGGTCGTGGCTGCCGTCGGCGAGGCACAGGACCCACAGCAGCGCCAGCTCCCGATCGCGGTCGCTGCCGCCGCCGAGGCTGCGGTAGAGGCCACGGCGGCCGAGCTGGGGTTCGCCGTAGGGGGAGAGACTGAAGAACCGGGAACCGGGATCGGGGATCCGGGATCCGGGGGAGGGGACGAGGGAAGGGGGAGGAGGGAGGCCGGCGGTTGAGTCGGTGGCCCCGACCTCCTCTCCGACTCCCTTCCGGCGGATCCCGGGTCCCGGGTCCCGGGTCCCCTCTTCCCGAGTCCCGGTTCCCGGGTCCCCGGTCCCTTCCTCCAACCCCTCGCAGATCTCGGCCAGCGCCACCAGCGATCCCACCAGCGCCTCACCATCGAGGAAGGCCGGGTTGTCGGCCGAGGTGTGGTACTCGGGATAACGACCCCAGGGTGTGCGCGAGAGGCAGCCGACCGGTAACCGGAAACCAGGTGAGTTGTACTGACGTTCGTCGTAGCCGAAGGGCACAAACGGCTCGATCACGCCGCCGGCGGCTTCGACCACGCCGCCCGCGACGCGGTCGACCAGGTGAGTGCCGGAGAAGGTCTGCTTCCAATGCAGGCGCCCGGAGTCACCGAGATTGGCGAGCACCAACCCGGCGACGATCGGCGGCATCGCGGCACGGTGCGTCTCGAGCCAACCGATCGCGCCAACAGTGGCCGGCGCGAACAGCACCCGCAGCCCGAAACGCCGGCGTTGCTCTGCCACCACCCGCGCCAACACCGCGGCGACCGCGATCGCCGAGAGGTTGTCGTTGGCCAGCGACGGGTGGCAGACGTGGGCACAGAGAAACACCTCACCCGGCTGCTCGCCGGGGATCACCAGCTCGGCCCAGTCCATCACCCCACCGGCGTCGCCGTCGCGCAGCTCGGTGTCGACCAGGACCTCGTAGTCGCCCTCGGGCAAAGCCTCGCGCTGCACGTGCGGCAGGCAGAAACCCCACCGTTCGGCCCAATACGAGGTGCGATACGGGATCAGCTCGGGTTGCTCGGGCAGGCTGAAGAGGTGGGCGTCGAGCTCCTCGCGGGTCAGCCGGCCGCGAAACGGTGCGGAGTACCCCAACAGGTGGAGCGAGTGCTCGGCCACGTCGACGACCTTGGTGCCGTCGGGCCCCTTGATCCACGCCTCTCGCAGCACCCACTCGCGCGGCACCGTCCAGTCCAGCATCGGTGCTCCCGATGGCAACCGATGGCGTTCCAGCCGCAGCTCGGACCCCTGAGCGAGTAGTTCGTCGATCCGGTCGAAGGTGGCCCGAACTCCTGCCCCGGTGAGGCTGCGAGGCAGCGGGTAAGCGCGCTCGATCCAGGCGAGGAGCTCGGCCGCCAGCAAACCCCGATCGACAGTGGCAAGCCCCGCGCCGATCGAGCTCACGACAGGGTCCCCACCACCTCGGCCCACGTCGGCAGCGCCGCGTCGCGAGGCGAGATCACTCGGGCCGGTTCGGGCCAGGTGATGCCCAGGGTTGCGTCATTCCAACACACCCCGAACGCGGCATCGGGCACGAAGCGCGAGCCCATCGCATAGTGCACCTCGGTGTCGTCCTCGAGAGTCAGGAAGCCGTGCAGGAATCCACCCGGGATGTAGAGCGCGCCACCCGCGGTCGCCGACAGCTCGAAGCCGGCCCATTGTCCGAGCGTCGCCGATCCCGGCCGAGCGTCGACCACGACGTCGAACACCCGGCCGCGCACCACCCGCACCACCTTGACCTCCTGGTGGGGAGCGCGTTGCGCGTGCAGTCCCCGCAGAGTGCCGCGGCGCTCGTTCCAGGAGGCGTTGTGCTGGGGGAAGTCGGCGTGCAGGCCAGCCGCAGCCAGCTCGTCGACACACAACGTTCGCGCGAACCACCCGCGCTCGTCGACGTGGCGCTCGGGGTGGAGCACGAACACGCCGTCGAGGCTGGTGGCTTCGATGTGCATCGAACCCTCAGTCTCGCGCAAGGCGCGGGATCGCGACCGCAAACCGACCGCCCCACTCGCGGATCCGCGCCATCTGCGCGCTGATCTCGGCCCGCAGGTTCCACGGCAGGATCAACACCGTATCGGGCTTGGCGGCGTCGATCGCCTCGGGCGCCCGAATCGGAATCCGGGTCCCCGGCAGCAGCCTTCCCTGCTTGTGCGGCGATAGATCGACCGTAAACGGCAGGTGCTCGGGTTTGACACCGCAGTAATTGAGCAGGGTGTTGCCTTTGGCGGGCGCACCGTAGCCCACCACCAAGCGTCCGCCGCGGCGTTCGGCGAACAGGAACTCCAGCAACTGCTCCTTGACCTCGACCACTTGGCGCGCAAAACGCTCGTAGGTGGCGAAGTCGAGGATCCCGAAGGCCTCCTCCTTGGCCAACATCGCCGCCACCCGCGGTGAGATCGCCAGCGCCTGATTGTCGTCGTGGCGCGCGTGGATGCGGATCGAGCCGCCGTGGGTCGGCTGCTCTTCGACGTCGATCAAGGTCAAACCGTGGGCGGCAAAGGCCCGGCGCACCGTGGTGAAGGAGAAGTACGAAAAGTGCTCGTGGTAGATGGTGTCGAACTGGGTTTCATCGAGCAGGCGCAGCAGGTGCGGGAACTCGAGCGCCGCCACGCCTCCCGGCGCCAGCAGCCGCGCGATGCCGGCGACGAAGTCGTTGAGATCCGGGACGTGGGCCAAGACGTTGTTGCCGATCAACAGATCTGCGCGGGTGCCTTCCGAGACCAGCTCGTCGGCGAGCGCCCGACCGAAGAAGGCCACTCGGGTCGCAATGCCCTTGGCGACCGCCACCTCGGCGACGTTGGCCGCCGGCTCGATCCCCAACGCGCGGATGCCGCGGGCGCGCACGTGCTGCAGCAAGTAGCCGTCGTTGCTCGCGATCTCGACCACCAGCGAGTCCGGCCCGAGGCCGTAGCGGGTGGTGAGATCTTCCACCGCTCGGCGTGCGTGCTCGACCCACGAGCTCGAAAACGAGGAAAAGTAGGCGTAGTCGCCGAAGATCGCCTCCGGGCTTGCCGCCGGCGGCAACTGCACCAGCAGACACGAATCGCAGATGAAGACGTGCAGCGGATGGAAGGCCTCGGGCTCCGCGATGCGATCGGGCTCGACGTAGGAGTTCGCGAGCGGCGACATCCCGAGATCGACCACCGTGCGCTCGAGCGGATCACCACACAGCCGGCAGGAGAAACGCGCCATTACCAGGTCACCCACGGGCGTTCGCCACGCTTCCACATACCGTTGAGATACTGGAAGTCGCGGAAGGTGTCCATCGGATGCCAGAAGCCTTCGTGCACGTGGACGTGGAGCCGACCGTCACGTGCCAATTTCTGCAGCGGCTCGAGCTCGAGGAAACACGACGGATCGTCGCCCAAGTAGTCGAACACGCGCCGATCGAAGACGAAGAAGCCGCCGGAAACGACACCCTCGGCGACCGTGGGCTTCTCGTTGAACTCGACCACCGGCCGGTTGGAAACCCGCATCTCGCCGTAACGCGAGGTCGGGTGCACGCCGGTCACCGTGGCAATCCCGCCGTGCGACCGGTGGAAGGCAATCAGGGCGCTGATGTCGACGTCGCCGACGGCATCGCCGTAGGTCATGCAGAACAGTCCGTCCCCGCCGGCCGCCTCGACATACCGCTGCACCGCCTTGATGCGCCCGCCGGTGCCGGTTTCCTCACCGGTTTCGGCGCAGGTCACCAGCCAATCCTCGTGCCACGGTTCGTTGTGGAAGGTCGGCGGCGCCGACCCGTCCATCGCCACGGTGAAGTCGCGATGCATCTCGGCAAAACGCAGGAAGTACTGCTTGATCACCCAACCGCGGTAGCCGAGACACAGGACGAAGCGGCGCAGACCGTGGGCGCCGTAGATCTTCATGATGTGCCAGAGGATCGGTTGTGGGCCGATCTCGACCATCGGTTTCGGGCGGTATTCGGTCTCCTCGCGCAGCCGGGTGCCCTGGCCGCCGCAGAGGATGACCACGGGGATGTCGGCGTGGTGCACTGGTGGATCCTCGGGTAGGTGGGCTGTGGAAGCCCGAGTTGGGGATCCTACCAGTTGGGAACCAAGGGACCGGGGACCAGGTACCGGGTACCGGCCGGAACAGAGAACGGCTCGGCGCTTGCCGAAGGCCCTACGACTGTCCTGCGTTCGGTCTCGAGGTCGCGCACGCCAGCCATCGGCTCGCCTCGAGCCCCAAAGGGGCGCCAGGAGATAGCCCAGGGCAGAGCGAAGCGGCGCCCTGGGTAGGGAGCCACCCACACGCTTCCGAGCCCTGGAGGGGCGAAATCCCGGATCGACCCTGGGGAAGGTTCTCGGCTGTTTCGCCCCTTCAGAGGCCCCTCACTTACGACGACCTTCGAAGCGT
>CAZRFU010000038.1:0-26209 GCA_964599475.1 uncultured Thermoanaerobaculia bacterium | reverse complement strand
CACCACCGCACCCGCGGCGAGCAGCAGCGCCAGGGCTCTGAGCCCAAGGGTTCCCGCCGTGGGGATTTCGAGGCTCTGCGGGGGGCCAAAGTCGGCGATCCACACCGCCGCGTCGCCGGTGCGGAGCACGTTGAACGCCAAGCGGCTGCCGTCCATACCGGCGTAGTTCATCTCGATCAGGCCGACCTCGGCCCCTTCGAAATCCTCCCCTTCGGCCGCGATCAGGTGGTAGCCGCCGCCCGCGTCGCGCACGATCAGGCGTCGCCCGAGCGTGCTGCCGACCTGACCGGACCCGAGCGCGAACGCAACTGCCCCCTGTGAGCCGGTGGTCGCCAGCAGCGAGTCCATGCCGGCATGCGCCAGCCCCGAGGTCGGATCTGATCCGGAGGCGTCGAACAGCAACTGGGTTTGGTCCTCCCCACCGAGAAGGAAGATCCCGTGGTGCAGTTGATTCGTATTGGCTCGTGCCGCGAGGGTCAGGGGAGACCCAGTGAGCGCATTGCCACCGAAAGAGAAGGACGGCAGAACCTGCCAGACGGCCCCAGGTGGCCCGAGGGGGAACGGAGTGCCTAGGTCCAGCTCCGTTCGGAGGTCGCTGCCGTCCACCGCGGCCGACCAGATCGCCCAACCCGATCCGCCGAGCGCGTTGAAGGCGACGCGGGTCGCGTCGGCGGTCAGGGTCAGGTTCCCAATGTTCGAGAGGCCGCCGCCGAGGATGCGGCGGCAGCCTCCCGCCGCCGTCCAAGCGTAGACGGCGCTCTGCACGTCCGGTACGGCCCCTTCGCCTGCCACGAACACCGCGAGGCCATCACCAACCATCACGTCGCGCGCGCCCAAGAAGGGCAGATCCGAACCGGCGACAACATCGCCGCCGAGCACGACCGGTACGGTGACACCATCCGACGGGCTCCACCGCCACACCCCGTTGCCGCCAGAGCCCGGCTGGCCATCGACATACCACCCAGCCGCGAAAACGACTGTACCGCCGGCGTCGATGTCGTACGACACCCCGGAGGTGTCGATGGTTGCCCCCGCCGGCACGCCTGGCAGGGGCATCGACGCCTCCATGACCCGCCAACCCAGCCCCCCGCGGAAGGCGAACAGGCCATCCTCCGTGAAGGAGTACCCCAGCGCCACAATCCACTCGCCATCGAGTTGGGGCCGCAGCACCTCTCGAAACACCTCTCCCGAGGCCGAGCCCGGCACCGGGTCGCCCTTGCCGACCACTCGCGTGAAGGTCAGGCCCAGGACTGGGCCCGCACCACCGAGCAGCGCGAGCCCACACCCCACCAACTGCCGGATGGTCATGGCGTCTTGACGTTGTAGGCGTCGGTGGAAGTCGACTCGACGTTCATGCTTCGCTCGCTACAGCCTTCAGCGGCATATTCTCATGCATTCTCCAAAGTGTAACGCACTGGGCGGAGGGGGGGGGCGCAATCCTCGACGCTGCGGAGCCAGGCCCAAGCGGGATCCCCGGCTCCGACGCCTGACGTGCCAGCCGAACCTCCGCGAAGAGGTGCGCGCGCAACGCGCACCCTGGGGCGCTCCCGCGGCCCGTACATCAGACCGCACGCCGCAAAGTCCTCCGGCCGATCTCCGATCCCTGGTCCCCCTCTCCTCGACCGACTACTGGCCAGCGAGCAGGGCGGTTGGCTGGGTGGGTGCTCGCGGATCGGTGAAATGAGCCGTTCCATCACAGCGTCGAAATTCCCAAATCCGCCCAGCAAGGCGACCCGAGCAAGCGGCGCTGTCGGCACCCGCGGCGCGGACCTTTGCGGGCCCCGATCCAGCTCGTCGCCCTTCACCAGCAGGGAGGGAGGGGGAGACACTGCAACCTCCGCGAGTCTTGGTCAACGCTCTGCAGCACCGAGCGTCGCTCTTCTCCGAAGCAAAGGATCTTCTTCCGAGGCCAGATCTTCTTCCGGCTTCGGTTGCGGCCGCCGCGTTAGTCCCTTAGTCCCTGGCCCCTTTTTCGGCCCCAGCTCGCCGCGACCGCCCCACCACGAGCCACCCCGCGAACGCCACCGCGATCGCGAGCTCGAGGGCTCCGGCGAGGCCGAAGGCGAGGTGGAAACCGCCGCGGCTGTGGGCCCAGGCGCCGACGAGCGGGCCGATGGCAAAACCAATCGAGCCGGCGACGTTGAACCCCGCCATCGCGAGGCCATAGGTCTCGGGGCCGGCGATCTCCGCGGTGAGGATCATCGTCGGCGGGAACATCACTGCGGCGAGCACCCCCAAGGTGATCATCAACAGCCACAACGAGCCGAGCCCGGTCCACGCCACCGCGGCCATCGCCACGCCGTAGAGCAGGGAGCCCGCGACCAGCGGCAGGCGTGCGCCGATGCGATCGCACAGACGCCCCGCCGGCATCTGCAGCAGCGCAAAGGGCAAGAGGAAGGCGAGCAGCAGCCGCCCGCGAACGGCCGGATTGGCATCCCCGAGGTCGGCCAGGAACAGGGGGAACAAGACGATGAACAGGCCGATCGTGAACCGATCGACGAAGTAGAAGGCGTAGGGAAAGAACAGTTGCGGTTTGGAGCGCAACGCCCGCAGCAACTCGGCCGGGGCGGGGCGCTGCACCACCTTGGGGGCATCGGACAGGCCGAACGCGGCGACGGCGAGCACCACGAACAACGCCGCCGCGGCGGCGAGCGGTGCACGCGGACCCCAGGTGTGGGAGATCACTCCGCCGATCGGCGCACCCGCCGCCACCCCGAGGATCAGCGACGCGCCCATCACCCCCATCGCCCGCCCGCGGGCGCCCGCCACCGCCCGGTCGAGAATCGAGGTCATCACCAGCGACCAGGCCATCACGCTGAAGGCCCCCTGGACGAAGCGCAATCCCAGCAGCAGGCCCACGCTGTCGACCTGGGTGTAGGCGGCGTACAGCAGTGCGGACCCCGCAAAACCCACGATCACGAAGGGTCGCCGCCGGCCGGTGGCATCGCTCAGCAGTCCTGCCAGCGGCGCCCCGAGCACGTAGGCGACCATCTCGATCGAGAAGAACAAGCTGGCGTCGGTCACGGTGCCGCCGAGCTCGTCGAGGATCAGCTCCTTCAAGCCGGCGACGATCAGCGTGAGATTCAGCATCGCCCCGAACAGGAGCGCACCGGCCAGCCCGATCCCGCGCTGCCCCGAAGTCACCGATTCGGCAGCAGAGGGCCGCGGGTGTTCGTCCACGCCCGGCATTGTAGCGGGAAGCAACCGCCCGTTTCGCGCGTAGGATCACCGAGGAGGTGCGTCATGAACGACATCGAAAACGGCACCCCGGCGACCGGGCTTCCCATGGCCGACCAGGATCTGCAGCACCTGAAGCTCCTGGCGATCTTCCACTACGTGGTCGGTGGACTGATCGCGCTGTTCGCGTGTTTCCCGCTGATCCACGTCGTGCTCGGCACCGCCATGATCTCGGGCTACATCCCCGACACCAGCACCGATCCGGCGGCGCAGTTCGCGGGTTGGCTCTTCGTCGCCGTCGGCAGCGTCATCAGCCTCCTGGGCTGGTCTCTGGCAGCCGCGACCATCTGGTCCGGGCGCAACCTCGCGGCACAACGCCGCTGGACCGCCTGCCTGGTGATCGCCGCGCTGCTGTGCATGTTTGCTCCCGTCGGCACCGTGCTCGGCGTGTTCACGATCCTGGTGTTGGTGCGCCCGAGTGTGAAGGTGCGGTTTGGGGTGGGGGCGTAGCAGCCCGGCTCCACTCCGTGGTGCGGCCGAAGAGCGAGAACCCGACGAATCCTCGGACCTTGAGTCGGTCGCCGTCGAGCCGCATGGTGCACTTGTAGGTGCGACCGTTGTCGGGATCGTAGATGGTGCCGCCAACCCACACCTCGCCGTTGAAGCGAAACCCCTCGAGCAGCCGCAGACCCTGGATGGGCCGCTCTCGCAGCGCCGGGTCGGGATTCTCGCGGTCGACCCGCGGTTGACCCGCCATCGGATCGCCGGGCGGATAGGTCGGCTGATCGAGCTCCACCAGCTCGCCAACCAACACTCCGCCTTCCTCGAACACCCGGATCGTTGCGCGGCCGGCCGAGCTCGGGGCGGTGCGCCACAGGCCCTCGATCGCCGAGGTTTCGGCGGCCTGAGCCCCAATTGCGAGCATCAACGCGGCAACCCCCACCCATATCGGACGTAAAGTGGTCTGGATGCGACTGCGCACGAAACTCATTCTGGCGTTCCTCCTGCTTTCGGTGATGCCGTTGCTCGCTCTGGTGGCTACGTCCTACCAGAGCGCGCGCAAAACCTATCGCGAAGCGGTGGCGCGCGAGGCATCGACGCTGGCAAGCGAGATGGCAGAGCGTATGGATCGCCTGCGCGCCGAGCTCGGCCAACGCCTCTCGACCCTGTCGGTGATTCGTTGGCGTGCCCTCGACCCCAGCTCGGCACCGTCGAACGACGCCGGCGAGGTCTACGGGCGAGTGGTCGAGGATCTGCGTGATCTCGAGCCGATCCTCGACGCCGTCGAGTTCTCGCCGAGCGCCCCAAAGCCTGTGCCGCCGCCACCGGCGGTGCAGGATCCGAGTGCACCGGCTGCGGCTCCAACGGCACCGCGCAGCCCGATCGTGATCTTCCCCTCGGCGCGATTGGCCGAATCGCTGCTGCGCCTGCAGGAGCACCGCGAGGTGCTGCCGGACGCGGCGATCCGCGACGCCCTGTCGGCGGCGATCAAGACTCGCGCCGAGCTCGGCACCCAGGAGCTCGAGGCTCTCGACGAACAGGGGCGGCTCGCGCGCTCGGTGCTCGGAATCGAGCTCACCACCGCGATCCGCGAGGACGGGGCCGAGGTCGGCACCTTGACCCTCAAGGTCAGCCCGCGCGGAATCCTGCAGCGGGTGTTGTCGGCCGGCATCGTCCCGGAAGGCGACGTGCTCTACGCCAGAAGTCCCGAGGGACGCATCTTCGGCGCTCGGGCGGCCGACGAGAGTCGCCTCGCCGCGATTTCCCTGCCCCCGTGCTCGATCGAGGCACCGCAAACCTACACCGTCGGCAACGAATGGCTGGTGGTCGAGCACCCCGATGCCGCGTCAGGCTTGACCTTCGGCGTCGCCCGCCCGATCGCCGCCACCGTCCGGGATCTGCGCGGTGCTGCGCTCCGAACCCTCGGCCTCGGGTTGGCCCTGGTCGCCCTGGCGCTCGGCGCGATCGTGTTCCTGGCGACCCGACTGACACGCGGCCTGACCCATCTCACCACCGCCACCGAACGCCTGGCGAGCGGCGATCTGACCGTCCGTGTCGCGTCGACCGGACGCGACGAGATCGGCACCTTGGCCGACGCCTTCAACCGCATGTCCGAACAGCTCGCCTCGCACCAACAAGAGCTCGTCGCCCGCGAGCTGCAACAACGCCTCCTCGAAGCGGAAAACGCCCGCACCACGAACGAGCTCGAAGAGGCGCGGCGCCTGCAGTTGTCGCTCCTGCCCCGCACCATCCCGTTGATCCCGGGCGTGCAGATCGCGGTCAGCATGGAGACCGCGGCTGAGGTCGGCGGTGACTACTACGACTTCACGGTCCGCGACGGTGTGCTCACCGTGGTGATCGGTGACGCCACCGGCCACGGCGCCCGCGCGGGAGCGATGGTTTCGGTGGTCAAAGGCCTGGTTCTCGCCGACGCCGGTCGCACCGCCCCCGCGGACTTCCTCGCCGAGGCTTCGGCCGCGATCCGCGGCATGGAGCTCGAGCGCATGACCATGGGCCTCGCGGTGCTGCGCCTCGATGGCCGATCGGCGACCTTCTCCGCCGCCGGCATGCCACCGCTGTTGCTGGTGCGCGCCGGCCGGGTCGAGGAGATCCTGCTCTGCGGCGTGCCCCTCGGCGGCATGCGGGCGCCGCACTACACCACCTGGACCGGACAGCTCGAAGCAGGTGACCTGCTGCTGCTCGCCACCGACGGCCTTCCCGAGGCGATCTCGCGCGACGGCGAACCCTTCGGCTACGACCGCACCAGCCAGGCCCTCGCGGAAGCCGCCGCCAGCGGCAGCGTCGAGGAGGTCATCGCCCACCTCCGAGCCCGGGTCCAACACTGGCTCGACGGCGCCGATCTGTCCGACGATCTCACCCTCGTCGCCCTGCGGGTCGACGACCACGGGCCTCACCACTGAGGACCGGGCAGGCCGGAGGCGCCCTCCCAATCCGGTAGACTGGCCTCCCACGACCGAAGAGGAGACACGACCATGGGAATCTTCAGTTTCGTCAAGAACGCCGGCAAGAAAATCTTCGGAGGTGACGACGAGGTCAAGGAACAACAGGCGCAGGCCCACGCCGACGCGGTCGCGCGTGAGGCGATGGCCTTGCAGCGCAAGCGCAAGCGGGAAGCCGCAATCGCGAAGTCGATTACGGACCTCGGCCTGCAGGTCGAGGAGCTCAAGGTTTCGTGCGACGGTGATGCCGCCTGCCTCGAGGGCAAGGTCACCGACCAGGCCACGCGAGAGAAGGTGGTGCTGGTGGCCGGCAACGTCGACGGGATCGCCGAGGTCGACGACCGCCTCGAGGTCACCAACCCCGAGCCCGAAGCGAAGTTCTACACCGTGGTCAAGGGCGACACTCTGTCCAAGATCGCCAAGGAGCAGTACGGCAAGGCCAGCCTCTACCCCAAGATCTTCGAGGCCAACCGCCCGATGCTCGAAGATCCCGACAAGATCTACCCCGGCCAGGTGCTGCGCATCCCGCCGCAGAGCTGACGCCTCCTGATCGATGCAAGGACCGGAAGGGACCGAGGGACAAAGGAACTGAGGGACTACGACCTCGGACCGAACCTCCAGGTCCCTTCCGGAATCCCGACAACGTTCGGAATCCCCAGGACAACGTTCGGGCGCCCCAGAACGTCGCGGCCCTCCGGCCGGCATCTGGTACCCGGTACCCGGCACCTCCTCAATCCGGATCCCTGGTCCCGGGTCCCTGGTCCCGGGTCCCTCCTCTCAAAACGCATTCCCGAAACTGAACGAGACCACGTACTCGTCCTCGATCGCTGCCGGATCGAAGGGCCAGCCGATCTCGAGCCGCAACGGCCCTACGGGCGAGAGGTACCGCACACCGACTCCGGCTCCCCAGCGAATTTCGGCGGGGTCGAGGTCGCGCCAGCTGGGGTAGACGTTGCCGCCGTCGGCGAAGACGATCCCACCGACAGCGCCGAAGAGCGGAAAGCGCCAGTCGAGATTCAGGAGCAACAGCCCATTACCTCCGAGAGGAGCCCCTTCGGGATCCAGCGTCGACCCCAGAATCCCGAGGCGGTCACGGGGGAAGGCACGATGGGTGGTGCGGCCGCCTGCGTAGAGGCGTTCGGCGATCGGGATCTCGCGCTCATCGTCGGCAGGCTCGATGCCGCCGATGCGAAAGCTCGCGGCGAGCGTGCCGAAGCGGTCGAGGGGCAGGTGAAACGTCTGCTGCGCAAAGACCTTGAGGAACTCCTCTTCGGCATTCCACAGCGGGAAGGCCTGCTGCACCACCACCGAGGTCGAGCCGCCGCGGGTCGGATCGAGCGGGTCGTCGCGTCGATCCAGGGTCACACGGCCGATCACCGAAGCGATCTCGATGTCGAGCAAGTCGCGATCGGGGTCCTCGACGCGGGCCAGCTCGAGCAGGTCTACGCGGCGATAGTCGACACCCACCGCCGCCGCGAGGGTGCCCCAGGACCTGGTCACCTCGACCCGGCCGCCGCGGCGATCAACGGTGAATGCGGGTCGCTCTTCTTCTTCGGCAAACAGGGTCGTCGACAACCCAAAAGGGTTGCGGCGACCGGTCTCGGGTCGCCTCGCGATCAGTCGGAAGCGACTCGTCGCCTCGCTGGCGCGAAGGTCGAGCTGCAGCTGGTAGCCGCGGCCGGCGACGTGGCTGTGGGTGAAGCCGAACAACGCGCCGATCCCATCTTCCGAGTCGTAGCCCACACCGTAGGTGACGCGCCGGGTCCGCCCCTCGCGCACCTGCACCAGGACGTCCCGCCGCCCCCCCGACGCGAGCCCCGGGGCCGGAGTGACGTTGACCTCGGAGAAGACGCCGAGGCGAAACAGGCGCCGCTCTGCCGCCAGCAGCGCCTGTCGCGACAGCGCCTGGCCCGGCTCGAGGCCGCTGGCGCGCAGCACGAAGTCCGGCTCCGACACGCGAACGCCCCGAAGCACCAACCGGTCGATCGTCGACCGCTGACCCGGATCGACGCTCCAGGCGAGGTCAACCAGTGTCCTCGCTTCGTTCCAGGACTCCCGCCGGCCGATCAGGGCGTCGGCGTACCCGGCCTGCTCGCAGGCGGCGCGGATCGCCGCCTCGCTCTCGTCGACCAGCAGTGGATGCCAGGGGCCGCCGGCACGCGAGCGCAGGTCTTCCAGCTCGAGCCCACAGGGCTCGGCACCGAGGACCTCGATCCGGACGATTCGTCGGCGCACTCCCTCCACGATCGGGAAGACCACCTCGAGCGCCCGCGCCACTTCGTCCTCGATCACCCGGGGTGTCCCCACCTCGGCGTCGAGCCAGCCTTGCAGGCGATAGTAGGACAGAAGATTGGCGCGGTCGGCCGCGAGCTCGGACTCGATCAGGCGGCCGCTGCCGGGCACGAACGCACGGCGTGCGGCGGTCGCCACGAGCGGCCTGAGCAGATCCGGCGACACCGTGGCATTGCCCTCGAAGTGCACGTCGCGAACCGACCAGATCTCACCCGGCTCGACGCGGATCCGAACCTTCAGGGCGCTGTCCGTGCGTTCGACCTCGCTGTCCACCACGACGCGCCAGTACCCGCGGCTCTGGTAGCTGCGGCGGATAGCGGTTTCCGCCTCGGTCACCAGGCTCGGCTCCCACCGCTCCCGCGAAAAGGGCAGCAGACGTCGGCGCTCGAGGTCCGACAGGCTCGATCCCTCGACCTCGATGACCAAACGCCGCCCGAGCTTCACGTCGAGCTCGAGGTCGACCGACGAGCCATCGCGGCGTTGCGACACCAAACTCGCCGTCGCCTCGGGATACCCCTTGGCGACCAGCGCTTCCTGCAGGTCCTCGGCGAGGCGATCGACGGCCCGAGCACGTGCGACGTCACCCGGTTCGAGCGCAACCACCTCGAGCAGTCGCTCCGCCGTCCAGTCGCCGAGCTCGCCGGCGACCTCGATCGTGCGAACCCGCGCCCGCGCTCCGGCATCGACTCGCCATTTCAGCCGCGCATCTCGTCCCGCCGGATCGAGGTCGACCGCTACCCTGACCTTGGCTTCCGGAAACCCCTCGGCGATCAACGCGTCTTGCATTGCAAAGACACTGCGCACGACGCGGTTCTCGACCAGACGGTCACCCTCCTCGACCTCGGTGAAGCGCTCCAGTCGGCGTCGATCGAGGCCAAGGTCCCCTTCGAAGTCGATCGCGACGATCCGCGGGTCGGCAAAGGCCACGACGCGCACCAACCGGCCGCCTTCGATCGGCTCCGAGCGCACCTCGACGCGATGAGCCACGCCCGCGGCGACGAAGTTCGACAAGGTGCGCGCCACCGCCTCCGCGGCGAGGGGCCGGCCCACCTCGAGCTCGACCAGCTCGACCAGGGAGCCTTCGATCTCCGGGTCGGCCAGGATCTCGATCTTGACGACCGGCTCGCTCGGCTGATCGCCCGCCCGGAGCAGGCTCGGGCCCAGCGCCACGCCCAAGGCGACGATCAGTAGCAGCGAGCGCATCAGAAACGCTGCTCCCACCGCGAGTCGACCGAATAGGTCCCGTCGCCGTTTTGGGTCAGAACCAAGGTCCAGCCCTCGCCCGCGATCCACTCGACCCGCAGCCGCTGCTGCTCGGTGGACGACGGATCCCACGAGTAGGTCGCCCGCAGCCGCGGATTGATTTGACGGCCCACGGTCACGCGCGCGCTCGAGAGGGTCTCACCGCCGGTGGTCAACGGCTCGATCTGAATCGAGTCCAACCCGAACAACGTGCCCACCCGCCGTTCGAGCAGTGCTGCCGCCTGCCCGAGCAGCAGGCTCTCGGCCTGGGTGCGCAGACCCGTCTGGATCCCGCCGTCGGTAGCGGACGCCAGGCGTTCGGCGGCACCTTCACCCCCAGCCACGAGCGCCAGGACCTCGAGATCCGGCAGAGGCGGGTCGGACGCGAAGGAAACCTCGAGGTTTTCGAGCGTCCCACCGACGGAGAGCGACACCGCGTACGCCCCAACTCTCGTCGACGCCACGAGATCGAGACTCGGGTCGATCTCGAGTGGATCGACGAAGGAGACGATTCCGCGTTCGATGTCGTAGGTGTTGCCGCTGTACTCGAAGGTGCCGCCGGCGAGCGACTGCGCCCGCCCGAAGACTGCCGGGCGCGCCAGCGTGCCACGCACTACGAGGTCGGCCGAAGCGTCGAAACGCGCCAAGTTGTTGCGCACGCGAATCGTGCCGGGGGCCCCGATCCCAACCGACAGCTGCACGGTACTCAGCGTCTCGTCGGCACTCGCGACCTGCAGACGCTGGTGCTGCAGGGCGCTGCGCAGCAGCCGCAACGGGTCGGTTTCGATCGCCGCCACGTACGAGGCCCGCTCGAGGTCGACGTGGCCGGTGATCGCCGACTGCTCGGGCGACCCGCTCCACACCAATTCGGCATCACCTGCAACCGTAAGGCCCGGCTGGAGCCGCAGCGTCAACCCCTCGGCTCGCGCCTGGGCCCGGAAGCTCGCGGGCTCGAGACCCGCCAGGTCGACCCGGCCCTGGAGACGGACTGTTCCGGTCGCAACCTTCCCCAGAGCCTGATCCAACACGACCGCCCCAGGGTCCAGGAGAATTTGGGCCTCGACCGCCTCGACCGGAGAGGCCAACCCCGGGACCGCCAGACGCTCGGCCCGCAGCGCACTCTGGCCCCGCCAGCGAGGCGCATCGATGGTGCCGCGGATCGTCGTCAGCAGCTCGGCGCGACCAACGGCGGCGTAGGACGTGCCGAGCAACCGCTCGAGGTCCTCCAAACCCGCCGACCCCTGAGCGACCAGATCGAGCTCCCCGCCATCGATCCCGACGCGCCCTGCCACGAACAGCTCACTGTCACCGTCGACCGCGCCGAGGTAGAGCGACTCGATCACGAGCTCACCCCCGCGCAGCTCGGCGCGAATCGGTTCGAGTGCCCGGAGCGCAAGATCTCCGAGCTCGAGCCCGAGCTGCTGGAGCTCCAGATCCGCGGCAACCGTACCCGCCGCGTCGACCGCCACGCCAAGGGTGCCACGGGCGCTCCCGTCGAGCGCCGGCAGCTCGAGGAGCTCTGCAATGGGCAGAAGGTGCGGCGCCTCGAGCACGAGATGAAGGTCGGTTCGAGCGGCAGCGAGCGCTCCCCCACCCGTCAGACGCATGTCGCCCGGCAGAACCGCCTCGATGCCGACACGGCCCGCAGCCCAGGACAGATCGACGAGCCCAGGCCCGTGAGGCGACTCGGCGTTGATGTTGAGCTCAATGGCAGGATCGGCCAACGTGCCGCTGACGCGCGCTAGAGCGGTCCCCTTCAGTGGCAGCTCACGGCCGAGCCAGGAGCTAGCCGGGGCCTTGGTAAGGTCCAGATTGGTGGCCTCGAGAACCAGATCGAGCTCCTCGTTCGGATGGAGATCCCCTGATGCCTGCACACATCCTGCCGGAACGTCGAGCTCAGCGTGGTCGATGTGCACCCCACCGTCGGCAAACCCACCCCGAACCACCAGACTGCCGCCGGCAGACCACGAGGCCCAGGAGGCATCCGCGAGCTGCACGTCGAAGCCGCCCTCCAGGTCCTCGCCGGAGCCGCGCAGGTCGAACGACCCGGTGACCACGCCACCAACCGCGGGTCGACCCGGCAGCCACGGACGCAGCTCGGCTGCCGGCCACCGGGCCGCCTCGAATCGCAGCTCCAGCGGCCGCTGGTCGAAAGGCGCAAAGCCGCTGATCAGCACCGCACCATCCCCCAGCTGCGCCTCGATGCGCAGGCGCTCGGCAGCCGTTGGCGACAGCTCGACGAGACCAGCTACGTGATCGGCCTGCCACCCGTCGGCGCGGGCATCGACGAGATCGAAATCGAGACGTACTGCCGTCGTTGCGGCGAGCTCGATGGTCGCTTCGAGGCCACCCCGACCGCCGGTGGGCCACCAGTCTGCCTCGACCTGCCACGGCAGGGTCGCGAGCAAGGCCCCGAGATCCGCGGTGTTGACATCGAGGTCGATCGCTCCCCGCAGCTCCGGCAACTCGATCTGCCCACCCCCAACGATCCGGTGTCGCGCCGACTCGAGCGCCCAGGCGAGGTCCAGGGCTCCGCGCGACGCCACCGCGTCGATTCTGCCCGCCAAGACTCCGAGCCGCGGCTCGGAGGCGGCCGTCGTCAACCGCGCGCGCCCCACCATCTGCTCCCAACGCGCCACGTCGAAGGCCAGCTCGACCGGCCCCGAGGCACGGCCATCCAGCTGGCGCAACGGCACATCGATAACCCGCAGCAGCTCGGCGAGCGAGATTGCGGAGAGCTCTGCTTCGACGACCACGTTTCCCCGGCGATTGGTACCCGCATTCGGATCGTACGCAATGCGCCCGGACGCTGCCCCGTCCCAGAGCTGCGCCTGGTCGATGTCCAGCACCACGCGGCCGCGATCAGCCGCGAGCCGACCGGATAGCTGGTCGATGACGACCCCAGCCGCGACGAGACGTTCCGCTTCGACCGTGGCCCGGGCCCCCCACGAGACGCCACCCCACTCGAACGTGCCGCGGACTCGGGCACTCCCGTCGAGGATGTCCCCGACATCGGCAAGGGCGCGAAGCAGCCCCGCCTCGACTCTCGCATCGACCTCGAGTCCAACCCCGGTCGCACCCGCGAGCTCGACCACCCCCACCACCGCTGCCTCGAGCCCCGGTCCACGAAGCGTCGTTTCGTCGAGGCGGATCGCCTCAGGCGTCAGCTCGAAGTCCGAGCCGACGGCCACGACGATCGGCTCGAGGCCGGCGACGGCGAGGTCGACCTCCCCCACGTCGATCCGGCCGCGCAGGCCCAGTCCACCGGTGCCGACGCCCTGCAGCTCGACCTCCCGCGCTTCCAGGTCGAGCGGCAAGCTCGTCTCTTCAACCAGCACGACTCCGTGGTGGACCTCGACCAAGTCGAGCACCACCCTCCACGGCTCGCCGCCTGCCGGCCCAGGTCGCGGCCGCGGCAGTGAATCGCCACTCTCGTCGAACCGCATCACCGCCCGCGGTGCCATGAGAGCGACGCGTTCCAGCCGCAGCTCTCGCCCGAGCAGGGCCAGTGCGTCGAGCTCGACCTCGGCTCGCTCCACCGCCAAGGTGGGCTCAGCCCCCGCGGGGCCAGCCAGCACCACCCCCGCCAGCTCGACCGACAGTGGCAACAACCGCAGCGTCACCGCCTGGATGGTGACCGCCCGCTCGAGCGCCGCGCTTGCTTCGAGCTCGAGGCGCGTACGAATGGCCTCGCGAACCGTGTCGGTTCGCACCAACAGGGGCACCGAGGCGAGCACCACCAGCACCGCCGTCATCAGCCATGCGACCGGCCGCACCAGCCAGCGCCGCCACCTCCCCGGACGTCGCCTCGCCGTTCGGGATGACTCGGCGGCACGGGGCTCCTCCGATTCCATCCCGCTCATCCTCCCCAGCCGAGCTTCCCCCGTAACCCCTCGTAGTAGGTTCGGCCGGTGGTACGAACCAACAGCACCTGGGCCGTGCTGCGCGTCAGTCGCACGGTGTCGCGGTACCCGAGGCCGGCGCCCTCTTGCCCGTCGAGGGTGAGATAGACCTCCTCGCGGGGGGTCTCGAGCGTCACCTCGATCTCGGCGTCGTCCGGAACCACCAGGGGCCGCAGTGACAGGGTGTGGGGGCAAATCGGGGTCACCACGGCGACCGGCAGCCGGGGCGAGAGGATCGGGCCGCCGGCCGACAGGTTGTAGGCAGTCGATCCGGTCGGCGTCGAGACGATCAGTCCGTCGGAGCGGTAGTGCCCCACTAGGAATCCATCGACCCGCAAAGCCAGTTGGACGATGCGAGCCATCGCGCTCTTGGCGATCACCGCATCGTTGAGGACGCGGTATCGGGCGCTCTCGGCACCGTTGCGCCTGAGCTCGACGTCGAGCATCGATCGGGATTCGAGCTGGTAGCGGCCGGCCAAGACCTTGACCAGACTCGGATAGAGCTCGTCGCGCGAAAGCTCGGTCAGGAAGCCGAGCCGGCCGAGATTGACCCCCAGAATCGGTACCGCCTCGGGCAAGGACCGGGCCAGCGAGAGGAGGGTGCCATCACCGCCGAGAACGATTGCCAGATCGACGGCTTCGCCGGGAAGCCAGGGAGCCCCGCCGGCACCTTTGGCGGCCCGCGACAAACCCTCGTCGAGGCGCGGCTCCAGGCCCCGACGCGAGAGCCACTCGGCGAGCTCGAGGCCGGTGTGTGCAGCATCACGACTGACCCGTTTGGCCACCACTGCAACCCGGCGAAATTCGGGCGGCTTCACGCGGGCCCCCGACGCAGGTGCACCAGCGCTTCGAGATTGCCGCGGGCCCCGGCGAGCGGCGAGTCGATCAGGCCCTGGGCTGCCCAGCCGAGCTCAGCGAGCTCCGCGACGGTTCGGCCGATCACGCTGCGCCGCAGCTCGGGGTCGCGGATCACTCCACCCTTGCCGACCTGACCGCGACCGGCTTCGAACTGCGGCTTGATCAGGGCGACGACGTCGGCGTCGCGGTCGACGACCTGCTCGAGCGCGGGGACAATCAACTTGAGACTGATGAATGATACGTCGATCACCACCACGGAAACCGGTTCGGGAACGGTCTCACGGTCGAGGTGGCGGGCATTGACTCGCTCCCGCACCACCACCCGCGGATCTTCGCGCAGGCGCTGATCGAGCTGTCCGTACCCCACGTCGACCGCGTAGACGCGGCGGGCTCCCCGTTGCAGCAGGCAGTCGGTGAAGCCACCGGTCGACGCGCCGATGTCCAACGCCAGGCGGCCTTCGACCTCGATGCCGAATGCATCGAGCGCCGCGTCGAGCTTGCGTCCACCGCGCGACACGAAAGGCTCGCGCTCACCGATCATGCGGATCGCCACGTCCGGCCCCACCGGGGTTCCAGGCTTGTCGAGACGCTGGCCCTCGACCTCGACTTGGCCTGCCATGATCGCCCGCCGAGACTGTTCACGAGTGGCGAAGAGCCCTCGTTCCACCAGCAGCAGGTCGAGCCGCGACCTCGCCATGGCGACTACCGGTCGCGCTCGGCGACGTACCGCGCGAGCTCGCCGAGCACGCCACCCGCACGCGGCAGCACCGCCGCGATGCCCACGGCTTCTTCACACAGCGCCGCAATCCGGGCCCGGGTCGCCGCAACGCCGTGCAGCGCAGGCCATGTCAACTTCGCGAGGGCCGCGTCCTTGCGAGCCGCCTTGCCCATGGCAGCCTCGTCGCCCTCGACGTCGAGCAAGTCGTCGGCGAGCTGGAACAGCAAGCCAAGGAGCTCGCCGTACTGGCGGATGCGCTCGCGCTCGGTCCGGCTGGCTCGGCCGTGGATTGCGCCCAGCTCGAGCGCGGCAACGATCAGCGCTCCGGTCTTGCGCCGATGAATCCGATCGAGCACCGCGCCCGGATCCGCGGGCCAGCCCTGTTCGGCGGCCAGGTCCTCGACCTGCCCACCGATCATGCCCTCGGTACCCACCGCTTCGGCGACCGTCGCGACCGCCTCGAGCCGTGCTTCCGGGGCCGCCCCGGACGGCTCGCGCGCCAGCACCAAGAGGCCGAGATTGGCCAGTGCATCCCCGGCGAGAATCGCAGTCGCCTCGTCGAAGGCACGGTGGACCGTGGGAACACCACGCCGCAGGTCGTCGTCGTCGAGCGCCGGCAGGTCATCGTGGACCAAGCTGAAGGTGTGGATCAGCTCCATCGCCGCCGCCGGAGCGAGCAGGAGCTCGTCGGGAGCGCCGAACACCTCACCGGCGGCCAACACCAGCAGTGGCCGCACCCGCTTGCCTCCGGCAAACACCGCGTGGCGCATTGCGGCGTGGATGACGCCGGGCACGACCTCGGCCGACGGCAACAGCCGCTCGAGCGTCGCGTCGACCGCCAGGCGCCGCGCCTCGCTCCAGGTCTTCAGATCCGGTGCCGTGGTCACTCGCACCGGTTGAGCTTAGCAGGAGGAGTTGGGGGGGCGGAGGTACCGGGAACCGGGGAGCAAGGGACCGGGGATCGGGAGGAGGTACCGAGTACCGGGTACCGGGTACCGGGTACCTCAGGATCAGGCGCTGCGATCGGCCGGCTCGGCGCCGGCGCCGCGACGCACTGCCGCGCAGAAAGGGACCGCCAGGGCCACCAGGGCGAGGCGGCGGACTTCGGCGTCGCCCCAATTGTCCTCGAACAGCCCGGCGACGAGGAAAGCCGCCAAGGCAGCGAGCGCGCCGAGCCAGAGATCGGCGTTGGGGCCGTTGCGCCCACCTTCGGTCCAATAACGGCGCCACGCCGCCCGAGCACCCACACCGAGCAAGAGCAGCCAGGCGAGGAAGCCGACCATCCCCATCTCCGCGAGAATCTGCAGCGGCGCGTTGTGCAGATGGGGAACCGTCAGCCGCGGCGCCGACGGTACACGGTAGATCGGGTACACCCGCTCCACCATCTCCGGGCCAATCCCGGTGATTGGTCGATCGAGGAACATCTCGAGCCCCGCCTGGACCATACACAAGCGGTCGTAGTTCGAGACATCGGTGGGGTCGAAAATCGAGATCATTCGTTCCCGGGCAGTGGGAGGCGCCAGCACCGCGAACAGGACGGCCAGACCCGGCAGGGCCACCAGCATCAGCCGCCGCGACCGCAACAGCAGGAGCAGCACCAGCGCCACGATCAAGCCGGCCCAGGCCGAGCGCGTCAGGCTCGCAACCAACGCCACGACGATCGGGACCGTTGCCAACCACAGCCAGCGGCCGCGCCAAAAGAGCAAGTGAGCGAGAAGGAACGCACCGCCGATGACGAGGATGCCGGAGAAGGTCATGTAGTGCGACAGGCTCCCCTTGATGCGGCTGCTGAGGCCCGCCTCTCCCTGCATCAGAAGCTGCGCCGAGCCCAACACGCCGAGCCCCACCGCAACAGCAATCACCACTCCCACCACCCGGCGCAGCACCCGTTCCTCGTGCGCCAGCATCACCACCAGGAGCAACGTCGAGAGGTTGAACAGTTCCGACATGGAGCCGGCGCTACTGCGCGGATCGATCGACGCCGCCACCGCGAGCGCCAACGCGGCAAGCCAGGCCGCCACACCCATCAACAGCGGCCGCAACCGCGGTGAGCGCAGCTCGCCGGCGACCCGCGCCAACGGCAGGGCGAGCAAGGTCATGCCGAGAAAGATGTTCGACAGCGCAATTCCGAAGAACACCGTGGCGAGATGCACCGCCAGGGTCGCGCGGGCGAAACGCCGCGCTGCTTCGGGTCGGGGCGCCATCACCGCGCCGACTCCGCTCAGGGGCGGCCGATCAGAGACGACGGAAGGGCCTCGTCGACGAGCATGATCGGGATGTCCGAGACGATCGGATAGACCAGTTGCGAGTCGGCACAGTAGAGGCCCTGTTCGACCACCGGCTCCTCGTCGCGAAAGTGCACACGATACTTCTCGACCAGCGAGCTCCTGAGCTCTGCGGGGAGATCGACCATTTCGAGAGTGCCTCGCGTCTTGGGGCACACCAGAATCGCCAGCAGCTCGGGATCTACAGCCATCACAACCTCCGTCACGGATCTGAACGCCGGCCGACCGGGAAGGTCACAGTCACGAGGGCGACTTCGACTCCGGGGTTGAAGTCACTGATCGAGGCGTTGGAGAGGTGGGAGATCGACAGTCCGACCTCGGCCCGGCCAACCGCGCGTGCCAGCTCGATCGCCGAGCGAAACTCGATGGTGTGGCCGAGGTCTTTGCCGTCGCCCTGCTCATAGGCTCCGGCTGCGGTCGTGATGGTCAGGCGCCAGAGCTCTCCCAGCTCGAAATCGCGGCCAAAACCGGCGCGAATATGGGCGGCTTCGGCGTCGGTCACGAACACGCCGGCCGTCGGGTAGATGTTCCACAGCTTCTTCCACGGCATGCCGCGATACTCGAGGTCCGCGACGACATCGACCTGGTCGTGGGACTTGAGGCCGACGATGCCGAGGCCGGCACTCAGCCGGTGGTCCGCTGCCCCGGCGCGATCGGCGCTCGTTGCTGACACGACCGCGAGCAAGAGCACGATCCATGTGGTCCACATCAGGATTGCTCCTCGCCGTCTCCATCCGCACCGTCAACCCGCGCCCACGTCTTGGGATCGTCGTCGAACGCCGGCAGGGCCACGGTTTCGCCAAGTCGCGTTCGCACCCGGTACTCCCACAATCTCGCGTACTTCAGGAACACACCAAAGGCCTGCAGGGCACACAACACCAGCCCGTGCACTCCATCGAGGAAACCCAGCTGGAGGAAGAACATCCGGAAGAACCGCCACACCGGCCGGCCGAAGATCTCGTTGACGCCAGCCTTCTTGCCTTCTCGAAACGCCTGCGCCGCGCCCCACTCGGCGTACTTCAGGAACTTGTCGAAGTACTGGTCGAAGGAACGAAAGGTGTAGTGCAGGAACGACTCGCGCATCGTCGGCGTTGGGCCTTCGACCTGCATGTCGGCGTGCACCCGCCGGTTGGGATAGCGGCCCTTGTCCTTGCGGAAGAGCCGGATGACTTTGTCGGTCGACCACCCGGAGTGGCGAATGACCTTGTCGATGAAGACATTCTCGCGACGGATGAAGTAGCCGAACACCGGCGGCTCGGTCGCCAGGATCTCGAGGATCTCGCGGGCGAGCGCCTCGGTGACCCGCTCGTCGGCGTCGACGATCAAAACCCAGTCGTGCTGCACTCGGTCGATCGCCCAGTTCTTCTGCGCGGCGGATCCGTAGTAGGTGCGTTGCAGCACCTTGACCTCGGGAAACGACTGCGCGATCTCGACGGTGCGATCGGTCGAGAACGAGTCGACCAGCAGGATCTCGTCCGCAAAAAGCACCGACTTGATGCAGTCGGCGACGTTGATCTCCTCGTTGTAGGTGGTGATGATCACCGACAACGGCAGACGGCCGGGCCGCGCACGCAGCTCGTCGAGAGTGGGCTTAGAAGTCTTGGCCATCACGAATCAGCAGGCGCTCGAGGGCAATGGCCCTGCGCGTGGCCGGGTCGACCTCGACGATGGCACCTGCCAGGCGCACATCACCTTTGGCCACTTCGAACGGCGCAGGGGTCTGGGTGAGAAATCGGTGGAGGACCTTGTCGTGTCGAAACCCGATCACCCCGTCGTAGGGACCGGTCATGCCGACATCGGTGATGAACGCGGTTCCTCGCGGCAGGATGCGATCGTCCGCCGTCGGAACATGGGTGTGGGTTCCGAACACCGCCGAAACCCGCCCGTCGAGATGATAGCCGAGAGCCTGCTTTTCACTGGTCGCCTCGGCGTGGAAGTCGACGATCACGGCCCCGACATCGGCCGGGAGTCCCTGCAGCACCTGGTCGGCGACCAAAAACGGCGACCGGAGTCCCTTCATGAACACCTGACCTTCGAGATTCAAGGTGGCGACCTTGGCACCGCCGGCAGTTTCGCCGATGTGAAGGCCACTGCCGGGGTTGCCCTCAGGGTAGTTCTCCGGCCGCAGCAGCTTGGGATTCGCCAGCAGTGGAATCGCCTCCTTGCGATCCCAGATGTGGTTGCCCGAGCTGTAGCAGTCGATCGGCAGACGCTCGAGCTCGTCGAGCACCTCGCGGGTGACGCCATAGCCCCCCGCGGCATTCTCGACGTTGACGATGACGTAGTCGAGCCGGCGCCGATCGACCAGTCGCGGGAGCACCTCGGCCAGCAGTCGCCGCCCGGGCTTGCCGATCACGTCTCCTACGAAGAGGATCTTCATTTGGCGTACTCGACCGTGCGGGTTTCGCGGATCACGGTGACCTTGATCTGACCGGGGTAGGTCAGCTCGGCTTCCACCTTGCGCGCGATGTCCCGAGCAAGCCATACCGCCTTCTCGTCGGAAAGCTTCTTCGAGTCGACCACGATGCGCACCTCGCGGCCGGCTTGGATCGCGAAGCTCTTCTGCACGCCCTTGAAGCCGTTGGCGATCTCCTCGAGCTTCTCGAGCCGTTTGACGTAGCTTTCGAGGACCTCGCGACGCGCTCCCGGACGCGCCGCCGACAAAGCGTCGGCGGCCGTCACCAAAACCGCCTCGACCGTCTGCGGATCGAAGTCGCCGTGATGGCACGCCATGGCGTGGACCACATCCTCGTTTTCGCCGTACTTGCGCAGCAAGTCGATGCCGAGGTGGAGGTGACCACCTTCCATCTCGCGGTCGACCGCCTTGCCGATGTCGTGGAGCAGGCCAGCGCGTTTGGCCACTGCAACATTGCAGCGCAGCTCGGCCGCCATCGTTCCGGCGAGGAACGCCACCTCGCGGCTGTGGTGAAGCACGTTCTGGCCGTAGGAGGTGCGGTAGCGCAGCCTACCGAGAAGCTTGACCAGCTCGGGATGGATGCGCGGAATGTTGAGCTCGAGCAGTGCCGCCTCGCCCGCCTGCTGGATCCGTTCGTCGAACTCGGCCTTGGTCTTCTCGACGATCTCCTCGATGCGGGCCGGATGGATCCGACCGTCCTGGATCAGCCGCTCGAGCGATTCCCGCGCGATCTCGCGGCGGAACGGATCGAAGCCCGACAGGATCACCGCCTCGGGTGTGTCGTCGACGATCAAGTCGACGCCGGTCGCGGCCTCGAGCGCACGAATGTTGCGGCCCTCGCGGCCGATGATGCGCCCCTTCATTTCGTCGTTGGGCAGATGCACCACTGAAACCGTGGTTTCGGAGACGTAATCCGAAGCCGCCCGCTGGATCGCGAGCGCAGTGATTCGCTGGGCGTTGCGGAAGGCACTCTCGCGGGCCTCGTCGTCGAGGCGCTTGACCGCGTGAGCGGCTTCCATCCGCGCCTCCTCCTCGAGGCTGTGCACGAGCTCCTCGCGCGCCTGCTGAGCGGTCAGGCCGGAAACCTGCTCGAGACGCCCACGGTGCTCGGCCAACACCGCGTCGAGCTCCTCTTCCTTTTCGGTCAGCCGCCGTTCGGTCTTGCCCACCGCCCGCTGGCGCTCGTTGAGGTCGCGATCCCGGCGATCCTGCTCCTCGACGCGCTTGTCGAGAGCATCCTGGCGCTGCAGCAGACGGCGTTCGAGGGTGTCGAGCTCAGCGCGCGCCTGGCGCGATTCGGCTTCGGCTTCGGCGCGTGCCTGGAGCAGCTTCTCCTTGGCGGCAAGCTCCGCCTCCCGCATCTGGGCCCGTGCGGCCCGTTCTGCCTCTTCGCGCGCCTGCTTGGCCTTGGCCTCGGCATCGGCCAGGAGGGTACGCGCCTGACGCGCGACCACCAACCAGTACACGACCAGGCCCGCAGCGACGATGAGCGCTGCGAAGACCCAAGTCGGAATGTTTTGCATAACCACCCCCGAGAAGATGCCGCAGGGATGGAGGAGGAATCGGGACTTGCATCGACGCTGAAACCACATCCCCCGCTCGGCCGTGTGAGCCGAGGCGGCCAGAACCAAGTCCTAGACCACGTGGGTGTCCGCGCCCCCGGCCATCAGCGTCCCCGTCGCAGCGGGGCTGGCACAGGCCGAGAGGTAAAAAGACTCCCTGACAATGCGAGTTGGTTCACCAAAGCGTGGACCCAGCACGCACCGCGCAGGGGATGTTTTCGAAAGAACTCGAGGTATTCACGAGCCCTCCTCCGCATCGGGTTCGGTCAGTGCCAACTCGAGGCGCGAGGTGAGCGCGGCGATCTTCTCGGCGATCGCCACCCGTTCCCCTTCCAAAGCCCTCTGACATCGAAACCATTCGTCTGCCAGATTCAGAGCGGCGAGCACCGCGATGGCGGACCGGTCGGTGGTACGCACCTTCCCGGCAATGTCCCGCATCGTGCGATCGACCGCCCGCGCAAGCTCGAGAACCTGTTCTCGATCAGCCGCGGCGCGAACGGGATAGGTCGCGCCGAAGATCTCGACCTCGACCGCTTTGTTCCCTGATTCGGCCATCGACCTCTCGTTCCGGATGCTCGGAGCTCCGCCGCGGGACTGTATCACACGGAGCCCGCATCCTCCGTGCCCAGAAGCCCTTCCAGCGTCGAGACGAGCTCCGCGACACGGGCTTTCAAGGAGTCCCGCTCCTCGATCCAGGACTGGTCCTCACCACCGCGATCGACCGGCGGCGTGGCCTCGAGCTCGCCGTTGAGACGCTCGATCTCGGCCTCGAGCTCGCGGTTGTGGGCACGGAGTCGCTCGAGCTCGCTGACCACCCGCGAGACCTGTTGTTCGAGGGCCGCGAGACCTACGCTGTCCTGGCTCATGCCGTGTTCTCCCTGCCGAATCGCTCCGTCAGCCGGGCAGCCAAGAGCATGTGGCGCTCGTTGACCTCGTCCTGCGTCAGCGATCGCGCGCTGTTCTGGTACCGAAAGCCGATCGTGGTGTTGACCGCACCTGCCGGCACACCCGGCCCCTGGTAGCGGTCGACCAGGGCCACCGAAACCAGGTCGGCGACCGCTTCGGCGTCGATCGCGGCTGCGATCTCCGCCCACGGGACCGCCAGCGGATGCGTCAACGTCAGGTCCGCCTCGATCGCCGGGAAGCGCGGAGCCGGGACCACCTGCGGCGGGGCCACCACCACCTCGAGCCGATCGAGCCGCAGCTCGGCGACGAAGAGGTCGTAGGCCTCGTACTCCGCCAATCGCCCAAACCAACCGACCGCAAGGCCGGCAGGAGTCACCAGCGACGCGACCTGATCCGGATCGAGTGCTTCCGAGCAGCCGTTGGCCGGGGAGACCCGCAGCTCGACGCCGAGGCTCTCCGCCACCGCCTCGAGCACACCCTTGGCGTCGAAAACGTCCAATGCAACCTTGCGACTCCAGGGCGTCCCGATGCTGCCGCCGACCACCAGACCGAGCGCATCGGCCTCCCTCGCACTGCCGTCTGCCGCGCGCCAGAAAACGTGCCCGATCTCGAACAGACGCACGCTCTCCGCGCCGCGACGTTGGTTGAAGCGTGCCGAGGCGATCAGGCCGGGCGCGAGCGAACGGCGCATGACCGCCAGCCGTTCGGACAGTGGATTGGCAAGTCGCGGCGCGGGCGCCGCTTCGAGGCCTGGCCACGCGTCGTCCGCCGCCTGATCGTGGAAAGCGTAGTTGACTACCTCGACCAGTCCGGCACCGACCAGCACGCGCCGCACCGTCCGCCGTACGCGATGCGACAGCGACTCGGGCGCATCCGCACCGACCACCGCCGGCAGGGTCGCCGGAATGCGGTCGAAGCCGTAAATGCGCGCCACCTCTTCGAACAGGTCGGCTTCTTCCTCGATGTCGAAGATGCGCCAGCTTGGCGCCTTCACGCGCCAACCGCCGGCGACGGCTTCGACCTCGAAACCGAGGGCGCCGAGAATCCGCTCGACATCCGCAGCCGGGATCGCAATCCCGACGAACCGTTCGAGCCGGTAATGCTCGAGCTCGACGACCGCTGCTGCTCGGGGCTCGTCGCCGACGCCCCGCAATCGACCCGCGAGCACGCGCCCGCCGGCCAGCTCGGCGATCATCGCGGCCGCCCGATCGATCGCCTGTGCCGAAGCCACTGGATCGGCGCCACGCTCGAAGCGGTGTTTGGCGTCGGTGTGCAATCCGGTCGCACGCCCCGCGGCACGCACGTCGGTCGGTGTGAAGAACGCCGCCTCGAGCAGGATGTCGACCGTGGTGTCGGCCACCTCGGTCTCGAGACCACCCATGATCCCGGCCAGGCCTACGGCTCGCTCGGCGTCGGCGACGACCAGGGTGCCTTCCGGCAACGTGCGCTCGATCCCATCGAGGGTGACGAGCACTTCGTCAGCTGCGGCACGGCGCACCCGCACCACCCCACCCCGCAGCGTCGCCAGATCGAACGCATGCAGCGGCTGGCCGAGCTCCCACAAGACGTAGTTGGTGACGTCGACGACGTTGTTGATCGACCGCACCCCGATCGCCTGCAGACGGTCGACGAGCCAACTCGGGCTCGGACCGACACGGACACCGCGAATCACCCGGCCATGGAAGACCGCACAGCCATCGGCGGCATCGATCTCGATGCGCATGTGCGGAGCCGCCGGCTCGGTGTCTTCCTTGAGCTCGAACGACACCGGCGCGAGCGGCCGCTCGAGGATCGCCGCCAGCTCACGGGCCAAGCCGCGGTGGCACATGGCGTCCGGGCGGTTGGTGGTCAAGTCACA
Organism: uncultured Thermoanaerobaculia bacterium; assembly: GCA_964599475.1. Taxonomy (GTDB): domain Bacteria; phylum Acidobacteriota; class Thermoanaerobaculia; order Multivoradales; family CAZRFU01; genus CAZRFU01. Next base: position 2,033 of record CAZRFU010000038.1, on the reverse strand, counting down.
GTCGAACACCACCCCAGCCGGCGCGCGTTCGATCCCCTCGACCGCGTGCCCGGCAGCCGTGAGCTTCTCCGCCACGACCTCGGGGGCGAGATCAGCGCAGTCGACGTAATCGCCGATCCAGTCGAGCACCAGCTTCATGGCCGCACCTGCCGCAGGATTCGTTCGTCGTTGTCGAACAGGGTGCGGATGTTGGGAATGCCGTAACGGTTCATGGCCACGCGGTCGAGCCCGAGGCCGAAGGCGAAGCCCGAGTAGCGCCGCGGATCGATGCCACAGGCGCGCAACACCCGCGGATCGACCATACCCGCCCCCAAAATCTCCATCCACCCGGTGTGCGAGCAGGTCGCACAGCCGGCGCCGCCACACGCGCGGCAGGTGATGTCGACCTCGGCCGAGGGTTCGGTGAAGGGGAAGAAGCTCGGCCGCAGGCGCACCTTGGTCGACGAGTCGAACAGGCGCGTGATGAAGGCCTCGAGCGTACCCTTGAGATCGCCGATGGTGATTCCCTCGGCGACACACAGCCCTTCGACCTGGTGGAACATCGGCGAGTGGCGCAGGTCGTTGTCGCAGCGATAGACCCGGCCCGGGCAGATCACCCGGATCGGCGGCTGGCGCGACATCATGGTGCGGATCTGCACCGGCGAGGTGTGGGTGCGCAACAGCCCACCACCGTCGACGAAGAAGGTGTCGTGGTCACCCCGAGCAGGATGCCCCTCGGGCATGTTGAGCGCCTCGAAGTTGTGGAGCTCGTCCTCGATCTCCGGCCCCTCGGCGACGCTGTAGCCAAGCTCCGCGAAGATCGCCTCGATGTCCTCGGTGACCAGCGTCACCGGGTGCACACAGCCGAGCCGCGGCCGACGCCCCGGCAGTGTCAGGTCGATGCGACTCGAGGCCCGCTTGGCCGCAGCATCGCGCGCTGCAATCTCGGATTCGAGGGCCTCGAGGCGCGCCTCGACCTCGACCTTCAGCGCATTGACCGCCTGGCCGTACGCCGCCCGCTCCTCGGGCGCAACGGTCTTGAGGCCGGCGAGGAGATCGCGCACGATCCCCTGCTTGCGGCCTACCCACTCGACCCGCAACGCTTCGAAGCCGACGCGGTCACTGACCGCGTCGGCGGCTGCCGCGAAGCGTTGGTGAAGGTCGGCGAGGCGGGCGTCGGCGCCCGTGGCGCCGCGTCCGTCCTCCACCTCAGGCTCCCTTGGCGGGGAGGGCTCCCTTGGCGACACCAACCAGATCCGCGAACGCTCCCGCGTCGCGCACCGCGATGTCGGCCAGGACCTTGCGGTCGAGCGTGCTGCCGGCCTTCTTCAACCCGTCCATGAACCGGTTGTAGGAGAGACCGTGCATCCGCGCCGCCGCGTTGATGCGGACGATCCAGAGCGAACGGAAGTTGCGCTTCTTGGTGCGGCGATCGCGGTAGGCGTAGACGCCCGACTTCTCGATCGCCAGCTTGGCCATCCTGTAGGCCTTCGACTTCGTGCCGTAGTAGCCACTGGCCAGCTTGAGTACGCGCCTGCGCTTGGCGACGCGCTTCGTTCCGCGCTTGATACGCATGATGAACCTCGTTCCTTCTGCCCCTCAGGGCGATATCGACGGCGACGCGAAGGTCACCGCGGCGTCCGCCGGACAGGTTCGTTCCGGTCGCAACGCACGTTGAGTTGAATCTCAGGCCAGCAGCAGCTTCTTGATGATGCGCGCAAAGCCAGGAGACACGACCGCACGCTTGCGCAGGTTGCGCTTGCGCTTGGTGGTCTTCTTGGTGAGGATGTGGTTGGCCATCGCGTGGCCACGCAACACCTTGCCGCCGCCGGTGACCTTGAAGCGCTTGGCAGCGCCACGATGCGATTTGAGTTTGGGCACGTTCGTTTCTCCGAGTCAACGTTCACTCTGTCTGCAGCGCACCACAGGCGCAGCTACCGCAGACGGGCCGCTCAGTCTACACCAGGTCCGTGTCGGCGTCGAGTAGAGCACGTAGCAAGGGCGCACGTCACGGAAGTGATCGGTTCGGGGCACACTGTCTGGCACGGGGTCAG
>CAZRFU010000037.1:0-51339 GCA_964599475.1 uncultured Thermoanaerobaculia bacterium | reverse complement strand
CACGTCCGGATCCGTGGGGGGCCGGGAGGGTGACCTCCCGGCCTACCCGACACCAAGAACGAGACGGGCTCAGCAGCCTGCCCAGAAAATGGGACCCGGGACCCGGGACCAGGGACCCGGCCGGAACGGAGACCGGACGGCGGACGTGATTTTCATCCTCCGGGGTGCACCACGGAGGGTGGGGCCTGCCGAGTTGATAGCGTGGCGCGCTACGGAGGGAGATCCATGGTCATCGCGCAGAATCTCGACGACGTGTTGGCGACGATGGAGGGAACGGTCGGCCGGCGCCGTTTTCGGGTTGGTGCCGAGTGGTCGCAGGGACGGTCTCTCTACGGTGGGCTGATCGCGGCACTCGGCACCCGCGCGATGCGCTCGAGCGGAGTCGACCCGAGGCGGCGACTGCGCGGCCTGCTGGTGACCTTCGTCGGACCGATGGCCCCGGGAGAAGTCGACGTCGAGGTCGAAACCCTGCGCTCCGGGCGCTCGGCGACCCTCGTGGCGGCGCGGGTCCGTCAAGGTGGCGAAACCTTGGCGACGCTCGAAGGTGCGTTTGCCGAGGATCGCGACTCGGATGTGGAGTTGCCGGCAAGTCCTTCACCCGGGGCGCCGGCATGGGAGACGCTGCCGGAGCTTCCCTATGTTCCAGGGATCGTTCCCGAGTTCACCCAGCGGCTCGAGTACCGGCTGGCGTGGGGAGCGGTGCCGTACAGCGGTGTGCGCGCCAGCGAGATCGGCGGCTGGACGCGTTTTCGCGAAGGCGGCGAGGCGAGCGAGGACCACCTGGTCGCCCTTGCCGACGCCTGGCCCGTACCGGTGCTCTCGATGTTCACCCGCCCGGGGCCGGCGAGCTCGCTGACCTGGTCCTTCGACCTGCTGGCCCCACCGTCCGGCGCCGCCACCGACTGGTACTTGCTGCGTCTTTCGACTGATCAGGCCGGCGGCGGCTGGGTCCATGTCGACATGGACATGTGGTCCGCCGGCGGCCGCCTGGTCGCCAAGGGGCGGCAAGTCGTCGCCATCTTCGACCGCTGAACGCGGGCGGGACAGGGCAGAGCGCACTCCGGTGCGAGGGGGGCTTGGTCGGCTGGTGGTTCGACTATGATTCTTACTCTCTCGTTCCGAAATGACTTCGTGGCGGTGTGCCAACATGGTGGCGGCGTTCCTCGCTGTAGCAGTCCTCTCGATTGCCGTCGCGGCGGAGACCCCGAGACTGAGCGAGGTCCTGGGCTTCGATCCGCTCCATGATCCCGAAGTGGCCGCCGCCACGGAATCGCTGCCGGCCTTGGCGCGCGCTGCTGCCACGGTGGAGCGATCGTGGGTCGCAGAGCCCACTGCCGAAACCGCGGTCGAGCTGGCACGGTGGCGGGTCGTGCAGCGCCGCTACGACGACGCCGACTCGTTGCTGCGCGCCGCGTCCACGAGCCTTCCCGGACTTGCCGAAGCCCTCGATGTCGTAGCGGTCCGGCGGGCCCTCCAGCCCGAAGCATCTGCGGGCGAGATTCTTCGGGGTGCAGATGCCGCGATTCGGCTCGAGCGGGCCGGCCGTCCATCCGGACTGGGCACCATCGAACGGATCGTCGGGCTTGAACCCATGCCCAGCTGGAGTGTTCCCGAAGCGCAGCAGCCGGCGCTGGCGCGCATCGACTGGTATCTCGACGAGGGCCTTCGGCACGGTGGGAGGCTCGACCAGGCCACTCTCGTCGCGGATCCGATGGCGGCTGATCTGCACACCCTTGCCGACCGGCTCGAACGTCAGCTCGAGCGGCGCTTGGAGCTGGCGGCTTGGGTGCAGGCGTATCGACGCGGCGAATGCGAGGAGCCGCCCGCCTGGTTCGCTCTGGAACCCACACGCGGCCTCGATACCTTCTTGCGGTGGACGCAGCTCGTTGCCTCGATTTGCGCCCTGGCCGAAGGCACCCGCCCGGCCCGTGAGCGGCTCGAAACCTTCGCGATCGACGAGCCTCCTGCGAGCTGGGTCGACATCCGCGCGCGCTGGCAACGAGGGATCATCGCTGCCTTCGAAGGCGACCTCGTCGAGGCGCGGCGTCGCTATCTCGAGGCGATCGAGGCGGCGCGACGGACCGGCGATGCGCTTGCCGTAGCCGGGCTCGAGATCGCGCTGGCCGAGCTCGAGTACGAAAGTGGCAAGACCCTCGAAGAGGTCGCCGGCCGGCTGGTCGAGGCGTTGCAGCTGACGCGCGGTCTCGACCCGCGGCGCCGTCTCGGGGCAGTTCACTTCGTCGTGGAGATCGCAAGACGAAACCGGCTGATCGATCTTGCCGCTTCTTTGGCTCGTGAAGCTGGATCGGTGGCAGCCGAGCTCGGGAACGTGGCCGAGGCTCAAAGCCTCGTGTTTGCAGCCCGGATCCAGGCCGACCTCGGTGACTTCACTGCGGCTGATCGGCTGCTTGCAAGGGCGCAGCCGGTGCTCGACGAGGCCCGCGCCGCCCCAGCCTGGCGAGCACGGGTTGCCGCGGCGGCCGCCGAGGTCGCACTGCTGGCCGGCCGGCCCGACCACGAGCCGATGCTGGCGCGGGCCCAAGTGCTGTTGGAGTCGGTGGGCTACGAGGCTCTGGCCAGTGACCTCGTGGGAGCACGGGGGCTGGCGCTCCTGGCTCGGGGCCGGGTCGACGAGGCGAGCGCCGAGTTGAGGCAGGCGCTCGGGCGAGCCGGCAACGTCCTGGATCGTGAGCGACTTGCAATGGCGCTTCGCCGGATCGAGATCGAACGAGGTGAGGTCGATGCGGCTTTGGACGTTCCCCTGCCCGGACATCCGGCTTCACCCGGTTTGGCTGGCAGGATCAGGTCACGGCTGGCGCTTGGGGCGGAACGGTCGTTGGTGACGCTGCTGGAGCTGGGGGATGACGAGCTCGCCGTGGTGGAAGTCACCCGAGCGGGCAGCGGGGTGTTGGCACGACCGTCTGCGACGGCTCTCGAGCACATGGCCCGAGCGGTTCGTGTTGCCGCGGAGCTCGGGTTTTCGCCGGATGATGTCGATTCTGCGATCACACGTCTGAGGGCACTCCTCGGGTTGCCCAAAGCCACGCAGCCGCTGGCGGCGGTGTTGCCGGCAGGGTGGTGGTCCCTGCCGATCGAGGCATTGGTGGGCCCGAACGTCGTCGTCGGTGTCGCTCCCGACGCGGAACGATGGTTGGCGCTCGATCCACACCCTGTTGTCTCCGAGCGGTCGTTGTGGGCCGTTGGCCCGGAGGTCAGTTCGGGATTGTCCCTTGGCCGCGAGGAGGTCCAGGCGGTCGAACGGACTTGGGCCCAGACGGTGGCTGCCGGCAACGACCGGGCCGCTCAGGTCCTTCACGTGGTCGGGCACGGTGGCAGCGACCACCGAGGACTGGATCTCGGCGGCGGTCGCTCTTTCGAAACGGTCGACTTGGGCGCTCGCAGGCCCGCGATCGTGGTCCTCAACGGCTGCGAGACCCTGGGCTCTCGAGGGATCGGCCGGTTGGCTGAGGACCTGTTGGCTCGCGGTGCGGCGGTGCTCGGCACGGTACGAGTCATTGGCGACGCACCGGCCGGGCAGTTCGGCCTCGAGCTGCAGGGGCAGCTTGCCCGCGGGGCGTCCTTGGCAGAGGCCTTTGCCCATTCCCGGCGTGTGATCGCTCACGGCCAAGGGCTCGCTTGGTCGGCCTATCGCTTGATTTCCCGCGTTCCCGTTTCAGTGGCGCCGCCTACCGCGGTGCCCGTTTGCGAGGAGGAGACATGACGACAGCCACGACGGTACTCGAGATCTTCATCGGAGGACTGGTGCTGGTCAACCACCCGGAGCAGGCAAAGCCGGAGGTCTGGATTCCCGCCGGCGATGGAATGCACCACGCGACACTGCAGTGGGCCGACGCCTGGGCGTACTGCGAAGAGGGAACCTGTCCGGTTCACGAGGTCGGTGACCGAGGCCTCGTTGTCCTCGAAGCGGGAGATCAGATCGTGATCGACGCGAAGTCGCAGTCGCAGTTGCCCCCTAAGAGGCAGCCACCAAAGGATCCGAAGCCCGGCCCCGGCGAGCCGGGGACCTGGGATCATGTGCTCCCAGCTTCCTGGATCGTTCCCGAAGGCGCCAAGCTCGAGCCGGATCTCTCCCAGTCGATCCGGATCACTCTTCCTTACGGGGAGTTTGCATCACGGGGCTTCCCGGAGCGTGGCGCGGGCCTCGCGAAGTGGACCAGCTCGAAGGACGCCACACAAGCGGTGGCCGACGAGGTCGTCGTCGAGACTTCCCTGCCGACAGAAGGTATCCGTATCCGCCAGGTCGGCGAGGGTGGTGCGCGTTGGGTCATCCGGCTCGATGCGGCCGCCGCTGGGCCGACGCCGGCCCTGCGCATCCGCAACCTGATGTTCGAGAACCCCACGTCGGATCATGACCAGAACAAACTCGAGCACAACCGACACCTCTGCCCACTCTTCGTCGACTCCGCGGGCAGTCGGTTGTGTGCGGGGGCCTGCAACACACCGATTGCCTCCAACCCGGGCGAGTGGAGATACCGGCAGAGCCCATTTCCGAAACAGCCGGGCATCATCGAGCCTCGGACCAAGACCACCGGGTTCTGCCCTCCCGCTGGAAGCCCCTAGACCAGCGTTTCCGGAGTAGGGGTACGAAGAAGCCACGCAGCCGGACGTGATGGATCGCGCACGAACTGGACTCGAGGTTCGGAAACGCTGGACTGGGCAGCGGCGCTCCGATGATACCCGGTACCTTCCTTCCTAGACCTGTCCGGCGCGAGTGTCGATCTTGCGCAACGCGTCGAGCAGATCGCGTAGGTGATCGAAGAGCTTCTGGGTGCGGGTGAGCTGCTGCAGCAGGCGTTTGTCGGCCAGCAGCGCTTCCGCACCCATCTTCTTTTCGATCCCACGCAGGGTCGGCAGCAGGCTTTCGCCGACGGTGTCGATCATGTTGCTCAGGATCTCGAGCACGCCGGGAGGGAGGGCCTGGATGATGGTGGCCCCACCCGCGGGTTTCGCCGCGAGGGTCTCGAGACCTTGGCCGAGGCGGGCGAGGGCGTCGGCGATCGCCGGGGTCTCGCCGGAGGTTTCGGCCGGGGGTGGACCGGCCGAGCCGCGGGAGGCAAGGCTGCGAATGCCCTCGGCGATCGAGGCGAGGCGCACTTCCAGTCGATGGGCCGCCTCGGCGGTGCCGCCGGTCTGAGCGAGGGACGCTCCGAGCTTCTCGAGCGCTGACGCGAGCTCGGGGCCGGAGCCCTGCGGTTGGGAGGCCTTGGCGATCGCGCCACCGATTGCGGCGAGTTGGCTCTGCATGGCCGCGAGCCCTTGGACGACCTGCCCGGCAGCGTCACCCCCGCTCTTTGCGGCGGCGGCTTCGATCGCGGTACCGATCGCGTCGATGCGATCGGAGACCAGACCCAGCGTGCCGACCACACGCGTCGCCGGATCGTCCTCGCCGCCGCCGCCCATCAGCTTGTGGCGGCGGTACTCCTTGACGATCTGTTCCCAGCGCTGCTGTTGTTCGGGAGTAGCCCGGCCGCGGAGCTGGGCGAGCTTGAGCAGGTTGTGCTCGGCACCGGTGGTCAGCGTCTGGGCCTCGCCGAGGTAGTGGTCGTCGAGCAGGTTCTCGAGCTCCGCTGCAGTCATCACGGGAACGACTCGCGCCGCGATTTTGCTCATGTTGCGGTAGCTGCCTTGCAGCAGGAACGGCGGTTCGGTGCGGAAGTTCTCCTGCTGGGCGGCGGAGTCGATGTATTGCCGGTTGACGGCCAGGAGGACCTTCTGCGCCGCCGTGAGGTGACGGAACACCGCCAGCACGTCCTGGAGCTCGGCCCCGGCGTAGGTGTGGGAGAGACGGTCGGGTGGGATCTCCTCGCCTCGCGCCATCGCCACCAACAGCGGGACATCCTTGGGATCGCGTCCCGCCAGTGGGTTCAACACCGGGTTCGCGGTCAGCGCATTCTCGAGGTAGGAGAGCGCAAACAGATCCTCGCGACCGGCCAGCACCTGGCCCAAGTTGTAGACATCGGCGCGGTTGGCCAGCATGTCGGGGATGCGGAACTGTTCACCGGATTCGGTGTAGGGGTTGCCCGCCATCACCACGGCGAAGCGTTTGCCGCGCAGGTCGTAGGTACGGGTGCGTCCGCGCCACACCGCCTCGATGCGGCGCTGGGCGTCACACAGCGAGATGAACTTCTGCAGCAGCTCGGGGTGGGTGTGTTGGATGTCGTCCAAGTAGAGCAACACGTTGCTGCCCATCTCGAGCGCCAGAGCGATGCGCTCCACCTCGCGCCGAGCGGTGGCGTTGGGCGCCTCGGCGGGGTCGAGCGAGGTCACCGCGTGGCCGAGCGCCGGGCCGTTGACCTTGACGAAGGTGAGGCCCAGGCGGTGGGCGACGTACTCCATCAGCGTGGTCTTGCCGTAGCCCGGCGGTGAGACCAGCAGGAGCAGGCCCGAGCGGTCGCCACGTCCTTCGCCGACGGTGCCGAGCTGCTTGGCGAGGTTGTCGCCGATGATCGGCAGGTAGACCTCGTCGATCAGGCGGTTGCGCACGAAGGTCGACATCGGCTTCGGCAACAGCTCGTCGAGGCCGAGGCGGCGGCTCTCCTCGGCGATCAGGGCGCGTTTGGTCTCGACCCAGGCGCGGAAGCGGGGCACGCGGTCGCGGCGATAGCCGCCGATGCGATCGAGCAACTCGTCGAGCCGCAGGGCGAGCTTGCCGCCCACGATGCGGGGATGGTTCGAAACCAGGCCCTCGAGCTCGACCTCGAGGCGGGCGGCGGACGGTTGGGTGGCAAGGGCGTCCCCGATCAGCAGCAGGGCCGCCGCGCCGTCGACCTCGGGACGTGCCGGGGCGAGGGCCGTGTCCTGATCGAGCAGCGCCAGCAGCCAGGCGCGAGCCAGCTCGAAGCGTTCACCGAGCGGCGTGCCCTTCTCGGCCAGCTCGGCGAGCAGGCGTGGGCGGCTGCCGTCGCGGTCGAGACGAGTGAGCAGGCCGTCGCGCAGGCGCACGGCGGTGGCGCCGACGGTGGGTCGCGGCTGCTCGTGGCCGAGCTCTTCGATGAGGTAAGAGGCAGCGAGCTCGGCCTCGGCCGCTGGGAGCTCGATCCCGGCTCCCGCGGCGAACGCCGACACCGCAGTGGCGAGATCGGCGGCGAGGTCGGCGCGGGCGGCGTCGGCCGCGGCGGTGCCGGCAAAGGTGCTGCGCAAGCGCGCGAGCGACACCGCCCGCGACCGCAGCGGCTGCCCGGGCGGCTGCTCGGCCATCCACAGCAGCGCCACTGCACGAGCGCGCGGCGCGTAACGCAAAGTCCCGGCACCGGCGGCGAGCTCGAGCAGGCGCGCGAGCACCAACGCGGCGTCTTGGTCGTGCACGCCGCGCTCGTAGCCCTCGTCGAGTCGCTCGGCCGCCCGCTCGCGCACCAAGGCCAGCAGCGCCGCCGGGTCGAGCGCAGCCTCGGCCAACCGCTGCAGGCCGGCGCCGCCGCGTTCCCGCTCGGCGTCGGTGAAGAGCGAAAACGCGAGGTATTCGGCGCGGGCGACCTCATCCGACTCCGACACCAGCAGCTGATGCCAGAGGTCCCGAGCGTCCTGCACGCGCGGGTCGTCGAGTGGAGTTCGGTAGTCGGTGCCGGCGAGCTGGAGCACCAAGCCGTCGTCGCTCGGCACTACCGCCAGGGCGAGGGGCTCCTCGTTGACCGAAAAACGATGCCGTCCGAGCCGGATCACGGTGCCGCCGGCTTCGAACAGGTCGCCCTTGTCGCGCATCGCGCGCAGTCCCTGGTCACGCGAGGCCGCGAGGCCGGTGGCGAGCTCGTCGGCGCGGACCGGATCGCCGAGCCGGCGCAACTTCTCGATCAGCTCGCGCAGTCGCATCACCATCGGGTCAGCGGCGTGGAAGGTGTTGAGCTCTTCGGCGTTTGCAAACGAGCTCGCGCGTCGACGGATTCCCTCGAGCACCCGTTGACCCGCTCGCGCCACCCCATCGATCTGCCGACGGCGCTCCTCGACCAGCTGTTGGCGTTTGGTCGCAAAGGCCTGGTGCAGCTCCTCGCGCCGATCCGCCAGCGCCTCGGCGAACGATTCGAGGTCGGCGAACTGGGTCTCGAGCTCCTCGAGCTGCAGCAACAGCCGCGCGAGCTCGCGGTCGCAGGCCTCCGGCGAGTCGGACATGGCGACCGCCCCGGCGACACTCTGCGAGAACACCGTCAACTGCGCCTGGAGCTCGGCGGAACCCTCCTTCTCGAGCAATTCGCGCCGCTTGGCCTCGACTGTGGCGCGGGTGCGGTTGAGGCGCGACAGTACTTCCGAGACGCGCTCGAGAATTGTCGTGCGCCGCGTCGCCTCGGTGGCCGGCAGCGTCGAGACGAGCTCGGTGAGCAGGGTCAGGCGCTCGGCAACTCCAGTCAGCTCGTCGCGCAGCTCGGTGGTCATCGACGCGGTCTTGACGGCAGGGAGCTTGGCTTCGATGGCGGCGAGAGCCGCGCCGTAGGGAGCCAGAGCGTCGTCCCCGAGCAGGAAGTCGACCGTGCGTTTGGCCGCCTCGTCGGCTCGCACCCCGAGCTGCTGCTCGAGCTGGTCGAGGGCCGTGCCGTCGACGAAGCGCAGCTCCCGCAGCGAAACCGCTTTGCCGCGGAGTCGGCGCAGCGCGGCCAAGGCGGCGACCGCGTCGTCGACGGTCTTCCAGGCCTCCGGCCGCAGTTCCTGCGCGAGGGCTCCCGCTTCCTGGTCGAGGGCGGCCAAGGCCTGCGCCGCTTCGGCCCGCTGGGCTTCGACTTTGTCGAGCTCGGCCAGCAGCAGATCGGCGGTGCGGCGAATTTCGGCGATCGGCCCGGCGAGATCACCGGCCTCCTCGCGGCCCAGCCAATGGTGGCTGTCGAGGGCCTTCTGGGCGAAGGCGATCACGGCCTCCTGGCCGCTGCGGGTCGGCTCGGGCTCGGTGGCGAGTCGACCGAGGGCGCGGCAGTCGGCGAGGGCGCGCACCACTTCGGCGTTGCCGAGACTGGCCAGATACGAGCCATCGGAGGGGCGCGCAGCGAAGTGTTCCGGAGTGGAGAAGGGGCTGCGCCAGAGCTCGAGGTGATGGACCCGCGCCGGCTCCGCCGTGCCGCTCGCCCGGGCCAACACCAGCGTTCCGTCGGCGAACACGCTCCAGCCGCGGCTGACCAGTGGGGTGGCGAGCTCGCGTCGCACCAGGTTGTAGAAGAACAGAATCACACGACCATCGTGGCGATGACGCCATACGTAGAGCACGTCCTCGCCGTTGGGGGCGCGAACGACTTTGGCCAGCTCCAGCGTGGCCGCCTCGGCGCCTTCGAAGACCTGAATCTCGCCGGTGTCGAGGGCACAACCACCTGGGAAGACGATGCCGTGATCTTCGGGGAGCCTGAGGCAAACGTCGACGATGCCGTCGACCCGGCGCACCCGCTTGCGGCGGCTGTCGAAGACGAAACCGCGCCACGCATCCTCGCGGAAGGGCCGCATCTTGAGGAGGATCAGCGAACCGACCCGAGCCCAGGCAATTTCGCCGTCGTCGAGCCCCTGGTTGGGGTCCTCGACCGGCTCGCGGTAGATCCCCTGGCCGTCATCGGTGTTGTCCTCGACCTTGATGGTGAGATCACCCCCAACCATTTCGACGAACACCTCGTCGGCGATCGAGACGTGAGGAAAGCGGCCGAGCACGAAGTTTTCGCGACCGACGCGCCGCCATTCGAGCGATGCGGCCGCCGGAGCGGTGGCATCGCGCTCGCCGCGATTGTCGACGTACCTTGGCGGGGCTCCCGGTTCGAGGGCAAACCTCAGGGCCTTGAGATCGACTTCGCCCTGCCCGGTGCGAAACACCACCAGCAGTTTGCCCTCTTCGCGGCGCAGGCGGACGAGGCGTGCGTCCTTGTAGAAACGAAACAGCTCGCCGACATCCTTGCGGAAGCGTTCGTCGTGGAGGAACGCCGCTGCTTCGGGGGAGGCCGGGGTCACCTCGGCGTCGCCGGCGAGCGCGGCGAGCTCGACCAGCGACAACACGTCCTCGACCTTGGGCTCGGCGCGCAGGCCCAGGTGGACGTCGAAGCCCATCAGGAGCCGACGCTCACCGAGCGCCACCAGATCTCGGGGTAGGCAGGCGTTGTCGGTCCGCACCCGCGCCGAACCGACGAGCTCGAGCTCGGTGCCGCCAAACAGGGCCCGGCGCCGTTCGTCCAGCGCCTTGGCGCGTTTGCCGAGCTCGGCCGCGTGGCCGGCGAGGCGTTCGCGCAGCAGGTCCCAAGTGCCGCGTTCGAGGGTGGGGGAGGACATGGGTGGGTGTTGGGTGTTGGGTGCTAGGTGTTAGGGGATCCGGGATCCGGAGTGGAGAACACTGCCACGCGAGACGCTCGGCCGCGCTCTGGTCCCTGGTCCCCGGTCCCTGGTCCCCTTGCTCACTCCAACCCCAACTCCTTCGCCTTTTCGATCAACTCCCTGATCTTGCCGCGGCGCTCGCCGGGGCTTTGCTTCATCAGTCCGGCGAGCAGTCCGGTCACGGCGAGGTTCTGCAGGTCCTCGGTGCCCAGGCGCGAGTCGGTGAGGACGTGTTTGACGTCGGCGGCGAGGTCCTTCTTGCCGGAGGCGTAGCCACCCAGCAGGCTGGCGCCGACGCGCGAGGCGTCGATCGCCTGGTCGGCGGCCTTGCCCATCGAGATCGCGCCGACGACCCGGTCGACGAAGAGGTCGCTGCCGCCGACGATGTCGATCTTGGCCTTGCCGAGGGATTCTCCGAGCACTTCGGCCTGTGCTTCGGCCACCGCCCGGCGAGCGTCGACGTCGGCAAGGGCCACGGCCTTTTCGGCTTCGATGCGCAAGCGGTACTCCTCGTGCTCGCGAGACGCCTCGTCGAGAACCTTCATCGCCTCGGCCTTTTCGGCGATGCCGGAAGCCTCGGCGGCCATTCTCTCGCGGATCGCAACCGCTTCCGCCGATCCCTTCTCGCGCAGGACCAAGGCTTCGGCCTGGCCGACCTTCTGGGTGGCGCCGGCGTCGGCCTCGCGCACCCGCACGGTGGCAAGACCGGCCTTTTCGGTCGCCACGGCGTCGGCCTCCTTGACCCGGGCAGCGGCGAGACCGTCGGCGGCGGCGAGCGCCTGCACACCTTCGGCGGTGCGAATCTTGGCGCGAGCGTCGCGCTCGGCAGCCTCGAGCTCGGCCTCGGCCAAGGTGATGCGCTCCTTGGCCCGGTGCAAGGCGGCCTGCTCGGCAGCTTCGGCAGCCTTGATGTCCTTGACCAACTTCTCCTGCGCTTCGGCCTCGGCGGCGATCACCACCGCATCGCGGTTGCGCTTGGCTTCCTCGACCACCCGCAGTGCCTTGATCCGTTCTTCCTCCTCGGCCACGGTCTTTTCGACAGCGATCTTCTCGCGCGTGACGTCGGCGATCAGCTTGCGTTCGATCTCGAGGGCCTTCTCCATCGCGATGCGCTGGATCTCGACCTCGCGCAGACGCGAAACCTCCTCGAGCTGGCGGTCCTTTTCGACCCGCTCGGTTTCGATCGCCACCACCCGCTGGCGGTTCTTCTCGGCGACCTCGACCTGGCGCATCTTGTTCTGTTCGGCGATCTGCAGCTCTTCCTCGGCGCGGATGCGGGCGTTTTCGGAGCGCAGATTCTCCTCGGCGCGCACCTTGGCCGTCTCCGCCTCCTCGCGAGCGCGCACGGTCAGGATCTCGCGCTGCTGGCGCGCTTCGGCGTCGATGCGCTGGCGCTCCAGCTCGAGGATCGCCTCGGCGGCCTCGACGTCCTGCTTCTTGATCAGCTTGCGCTCGTTGTTCTGGTACTCGTTGGTGCGAACCTTTTCGACCGCGGTGAGCTCGGTGATCTTGCGGATGCCCTGGGCGTCGAGGATGTTGTCGGCGTCGAGGCTGACGAGAGGGGTCTGCTCCAAGTAGTCGATGGCGCAGTCCTCGAGGGCGTAGCCGTTCAAGTCGCGGCCGATCACCTGCACGATCTGATCGCGAAACTCGTCACGTTTGGTGTAGAGGTCCACGAAATCGAGCTGTTTGCCGACAGTCTTGAGAGCCTCGGAGAACTTCGCGTTGAACAGTTCCTCGAGTGTCCGCGGATCGGAGGCGCGAGCACAGCCGATCGACTGGGCGACCTTGATCACGTCCTCGCGGGTCTTGTTGACGCGAACGAAGAAGGTCACCTTGATGTCGGCGCGGATGTTGTCGCGGCAGATCAGACCTTCTTTGCCGCGCCGGTCGATCTCGATGGTCTTGACCGAGATGTCCATCACCTCGGCCTTGTGCACGATCGGCAACACCACCGCACCCGTGAAGGTGACCTCAGGCTCGGCCTTCATCTTGTTGACGATCAATGCCTTGCCCTGCTCCACCTTGCGGTAGAAGCGGGCCAGCATGGCGGCCATGCCGAGCACGAAGACGAACAGGACGAAGCCGATGACGAGCAGCAAGAACCAGTTCATGAAAGACGCTCCTCGGAGCTCTGCGCCGGCGAGGTCGGATCGCCCAGGGGGGCGACCAAGAACACCTCGTGGTGCGGGTCATAGTCGTAGATCACAGCTTCTTCGCCTCGCCGCAGCGGTGCCCCCGCGGGGCGACGGACGTCGAGGATCAAGCCGGCGGCGCCGTCGTCGAGCTCGGCGCGACCGGAGGTGGTGTTGGCTTCGGGGCTCGAGATGCGGCAGGCTTTGCCGATCAGCTCGTGGCGCCCCGGGGCTTCGACGGTGACGAAAGCCGGTGCGATCGCCCGAGCCACCAGTCCGCCGGCGATCGCTCCGAGGATCAGGGCGGCAAGGGCCACCAGGCTCGCGACGATGACGCCGGTCGCCAGCCCAGGCGCCAAGGCACCGAGGCCGCGCAGGCCGAGCAGGGTGAACAGCCAGGCGAAGAAGATCACCAGGCTCGAGCCCACCGCTACCGGGACCTTGGACAGACCGAGGCTGGTGAGAGCGGTGCTCATCGGTGCCGGATCGTCGACATCGACGTCCAGGTCGTCGAGCCCCGGGATCTCGATGTCGAACAGTCCCAACACCACCAGCAACCACCACAACGTGGCGACCAGCAACAGCACCGTGAAGATCACGGTTGGAAACGCGAAGGTGGCTTCGAGCAGCGCGGTCATGGTGGAGCCTCTCGAGGGAGAGATACGCGTCGGGCAGGGAAATATTCGGAGTGAGTGTATCGCGGGTCTCGATGCCGACGTGACGAGTTTGTCCCGGTTTGGGCCTCCTGCAACCCCCAGGAGGTAGAAGACGGACTCGCTGTCGAGATTCCGGTCGGGTGGTCCCGATCCCGGGGCCGTTCCCAGTCTCACGAGTTGTTCGAGCTGCGATCGGTCCAGGTCGAACGCATGGCCCTGGGTTTCGACGAGGCGTTGGAGATGCACGATTTCGGCAATCGGCTGAGGCGCCAGGGGCAAGCCATCGCTCGCGATGGCGACAAGGACCGCGGCTTGCGAATCGCGGACGCCTCCTTCCTGTGCGCCGGCGGGCCGACGGGGTTGCGTTGGTGGGCCACCATCGTGGTGCACCTCTGGCCCGACGAAGATTGAGGCGTCTGTGCACCGCCACCAAGGTATCGGGTACCGGGTATCGGGTACCCGTCGGCGCGCCGTCCTGCGGCTGATCCCGGATCCACACCTCGGTCGCGGTCAGGCGCGCGCCGGTCGAGCGGACGTGGAGAGCAGCGGCCCCGGGAGAGCGCCCAGGGCCGCCGTGAGAGGTCAGACGCGGCGGCGGCGCAGCGCTCCGGCTCCGGCTGCCACGAGCAGAAGGGCTAGTGTCGCCAGACCCACCGGCGAGGTGACGGGGATCGCCAAGACGCTCTGGCCGACGACGAGCTCGGTCGGATCACTGACCCCACCGCCGGCCGGATCGTCGGTGCCGGCCGTCGAGTCGTTGGTGCCGTTGCCGTCGCTGTCGAACGAGATGGTGCCTTGGTTCGACAGGGTTTGGCCGGCGGTGCCGGCCTCGATCACGGCTTCGATGGTGATGGTGACGCTACCGCCGCCGGCCGCCAGCGTGCCGTTCCAGGTCACGGTGTTGGTGCCGACGTTCGCCACGGCGGCGCCGCTGGTGGCGCTCGCCGACACCAGGGTGAGTCCCGCCGGCAGGACGTCGGTGAATTCGTCACCGGGGTTGTCGGCCTGAGCGGCATTGCCGTTGTTGGTCAACACCACCGTGTAGGTGATCGCGCCACCTTCGGTGAAGTCCCCTGCGACGGTCTTGGTGCCGCTCACGCTGGCACCACCGGTCACCGTGGTGGTGTCGGTGGCGGAATTGTTGCCGGCGGCAGGGTCGCTGACCCCGGCGGGTGCACTGACGGTTGCGGTGTTGGACAGCAAGCCGACGAAGCCGCCGTCGATGGTGCCGTTGACGGTGTAGGTCACCGAGCCCCCGGGGGGGAGGTTGGCCGAGTCGGCGATGTTGCCGGCCACCGGTCCGGCCGTGCAGGTACCGCCGCCGGCGCCGACGCAGGTCCACGAGGCGCCGGTGAAGGCCGCCGGGAAGGTGTCGGCGACGCTCGAAGCCGGGGCGTTGCTGGGCCCGGCGTTGGCGACCACGATGGTGTACGAAGTCGCCTGACCCGGCGTGGCCGTGGTCAAGCCGTCGGTCTTGGTGATCGACAGATCGGCTTCGGGAGCCAGCGTGTCGGTGTCGGTGGCGCTGTTGTTGGCCGGGTTGGGATCAGTAGCCGTGCTGCTCACCGTCGCGGTGTTGGCCAGCGACCCGGTTGCCGCAGCCGAAACGCTGCAGGTCGAGGTATAGCTCACCGAGCCCCCCGCAGGGAGGGTCACCCTGTCGTTGATATTGCCGGCAGTTGGGCCGGCGGAGCAGGTGCCGCCGCCAGCGCCGACGCAGGTGGTCGAGCAGCCGGAGAGGATTCCGGGGAAGGTGTCGGCCACGGTCCCTGTGGTGTTGCTGGGGCCGGCGTTGCTGGCGGTGATGGTGTAGGTCACCGAGCCGCCGGGAGTCGCCGTCGTGATGCCGTCGGTCTTGGTGATCGAGACATCGGCGCTCGGGGTGAGGGTGTCGGTATCGGTGGCGCTGTTGTTGGCCGGGTTGGGGTCGGTGACGGCACTCGACACCGTGGCGGTGTTGGCCAGCGTGCCGGTTGCCGCGGCGGAGATGGTGCACGAGGCGGTGTAGGTCACCGAACCGCCGGCCGGGAGGTTCACCGAGTCGTTGATGTTGCCTGCGACCGGGCCGGCTGTGCAGGCGCCGCCGCCTGCGCCGACGCAGGTCCAGCTGCAGGTCAGCGACGCCGGGAAGGTGTCGGCGACCGTGGCCCCGGTGACCCCATCAGGGCCGGCGTTGCTGGCGGTGATGGTGTAGGTCACCGACCCGCCGGGGGTTGCGGTGGTCACGCCGTCGGTCTTGGTGACCTGCAGGTCCGCGCTCAGCGGTCGGCACGCGGTCACGCTGACGTCGTCGATTGCGAGACCGCCGAACTGAACCGAGGTGTCGCTGTCGAGGTGGAAGCGCAGCTCGGTGTTGAGCCCCGCAAGGGCATCGGCTCGGCGGGAAAACACGCCCCAGCCGGCCGAGCCGCCGATGTTGGTCTGGGGATTGCCGGTACCGGCCGAGGCGCTGATCGGCGTCGGCTCGAGCCACTCGTAGAGGCGGATCGGCGTCGCTCCGCCGACCTGCTGGAAGTCGACGAACATGCGATCGAAGTTGGCGGTTTCGACTTGGTGGCGTTGCGCCCAGGTCACCACGACCGGAGCCGACAATCCGGCGAGGTTGATCGCCGGCGACAGCAGGTCTTGGTTCGAGGACGCGTTATAGGTGTTGTCGAGGTCGGTCTTCCAGCAGGTGACGCCGCTGTTGCAGGTGGTGAAGGCCGCAACCGGGTTGGCCGTGGTCGTCGCCACCGTGGCCGGCAGGCCGAGCTCCCATTCGTCCTGGGCTCCTGAATGGGTGAACCCGGCCGCGCCGCTTTCGAAGTCGGTCGAAAACACCGTGGTGGGGGCGAAGCCGGGGGCACAGGCGGGCGGCGGCGGAGGTTCGCAGATGCGGATGCTCCACGCCGTCAGGGTGCCGCCGTTGGCGTTGTTGGTGTCGTCGCGCAGGTCGAGGGTCCAGGTGCCGCCGGCGTTTTCACCGTCGAACCAGGACAGGCGGTAGGCACCCGAGGTGCTGGCAGTGCCTGCGGTGGAATTGTTCTCGGGCTTGTAGACCACGGGGCGCATCACCGTGAAGCCCGGTGGAATACCGGCCTCGTCGTCGAAGGTGAGGTCCATCTGGGTCTGACCGCCGGCGGCGGCGGCGCCGATGTCGGTGAACAGGCCGTTGTCGTTGCCCGCGGGCGAACGCAGGTGGGCGTCGATCTCCGCCATCACCGCATGGTTGAGGGTGATCGACACGTCGATGTCGGCGATGCGCGGATTGCCGGGTACGGTGAGGGTCGAGCTCACCAGTCCGTTGCCGGGGCCGATGGTCTGTGGCACGTCGGTGCTGGTATAGACCGTGCAGTTGACCCCTTCGTCGACGTGCGGGCGGATCGAAACGCTCAGATGGTAGGTTGCGGTGGGGCCGCCGGTTGGAAGAGGTTGACGTACGTCCGGACGCGTCCCTGCCGGTTGCCGCCGAGGCCGAGTCGACGAAGGCGAAGTAGGTGCCGGCGTTCTTGACGGTGAGGAAGAGCGCCTCGGAAGGGCGGTTCGGATTCGGACTGACATCCCCTGTCCCGGCGTCGTCGATCACCAAGATCTGGTTGTTCGCGTCACCGAACAGCGCGATCCCGAGGCGCCCGTTCCACACGGTCAGGTCGTCCTCGGGGTCGACATCGAGGGACAGGAACACGGTGTCGCCGGCGTTGGCGCTGAAGCTGTACCAGTCTTGCTCGGTTGCCGCTGCGGGGTTGCGGGCGCCGCTGACCCAGCCGTTTGCAGGCAACGGATTGGCCGTCGCGGGCGTGTCGTTGCCCTCTACCTCTGGGGTCGGCGCACCAGTCTGGACCCGCAGATGAAGCTCGTACGAACGCTCGGAGGTGGTACCGACGGTGAAGTCGTTGACCCTCAGGAAATAGGTGCCGGTGGTGGGGATCACGGTGCCGGCGATCGACGACGAAAGGGCGGCGAAGGTACCGTTGTCGTCGTCGAACTCGAGCACGGTGGTGCCGTCGCTCGCGAGCAGTGTCAGTTGGCTGTCGGTGCTGTTCCCGGCGCTGGCGCTGGTCATCACCGCCGCGTAGACGCGGTCCCCGGCCGTTGCGGCGAAGGAGTAGAAATCGATGTCGCCGTTCGGGAAGAGATTGGCCCGCACCACCAGATCCGTGCCCGGCAGCGGCGTGGCGGTTGCGACGGTGCCGTTCGGCTCCGCTTCACCCGCGTAGCCCTGCCCGAGGTTGGCGGCGGGCAGCCGCACCAGACCAGGGGGATCGACGACGGGGATCGGTATCTTGGTGCCGAGATTGGCGAGACCCTTACTCTCCTCGGGAGCTACCGCGAGATCGAGCTGAAGGTTCTGCTGTGCCGCGAAGGCCGCGATCGCGACCCCCACGGACAGTGTCAAGAACACGGCACGGCGGGCGACGGTCATGTGGCTCTTCTTTCTCGGAGCTCGCCGCGTTGACTCCGCGGCAGCGACTCGGACCAGCGAGGATTCGAGGACGCTACGACGAATCGGCGGCCCTGGCAATCTACCGAAAGGTATAGGCCGAGGCTCACTGAGGACCGCGCTCGTCCACTATCCGTCGAGGAGCCCCTCCGGAGCTGCCTCGACCCGGCGTGCCACGGTACCGGCAGGATGTTCGTACCAGCCCGGGTCGGCGTAGCTGTCGAGCCCCCTGCGGACCTTGACGACCGTGAACATGCCGCCCATCTCGACCGGGCCGAAAGGGCCGTCGCCGGTCATCATCGGCAGGGTGTTGTCGGGAAGTCGATGGTACTTCGAATGTTCGGCGTGCTCGGCCATGCCTCGTTCGCCCATGGGCATGTAGCCGGGCATCAGGCCTGAGAGAGCGCGGGCAGCGGCAGACGTGTCGGCGCCGATCGGATTGGGCAGCTCGTGCCCCATGGCGTTCATCGCGTGGTGGGTCTTGTGGCAGTGCAGCGGCCAGTCGCCCTCGACATCGGCGATCCACTCGACCGCGCGAGTCTGGCCGGCGACGATGTTGAGGGTGGTGTCGGGAATCCACGCGCTCTTCGGGATCTGGCCACCGTCGGTTTCGACGGTCCAGAACCGATGACCGTGGAGGTGGATCGGATGGCTGGTCATCGAGATGTTGGCCATCCGCATCCACACCCGCTCGTCCTTGCCGACCACCAGCGGGGCGGTCCCCGGGAACGCCTTGCCGTTGAAGGTGAAGATGTCGAAGTCGAGCATCACCATCGGGTCGGGGCGGTAGGTTCCCGGATGGATCGCCCACATGTGCGGGAAGATGCAGAAATCGCGGTCGATCGGTTCGGCCCGTGGGGTCTTGGGGTGGACGACGAAGAACCCCATCATGCCGAGCGCCATCTGCACCATCTCGTCAGCGTGGGGGTGGTACATGAAGGTCCCGTGCTGGCGCACCTGGAACTCGTAGACGTAGGTCTCCCCGGGCTGAATGTGGGGCTGCAGGAGACCACCGACGCCGTCCATGCCGTTGGGCAGGAAGATCCCGTGCCAGTGCACCGTGGTGTGCTCCGGAAGCCGGTTGGTCACGAAGATGCGGACGTGGTCGCCCTCGACCACCTCGATGGTCGGTCCGGGCGTGCCGCCGTTGTAGCCCCACACCTTGACCTTCATGCCGGGGGCGAACTCCTGCTCGAGCTCGTGCGCCACCAGGTGGAACTCTTTCCAGATGCCGTTGCGACGCCAGCGGGCGGTGACCCCGTCCGGGGTCGTGACCGGCGTGTAGCCGAGCTGGCGACGGGCCTCGCGCACCGCGGCGCGGGTCGGTGCGGCCGGGAGGGTCCGGGGATGGGGGTTGAGCAGACCCGAGCCGCTCGGGGGTGTGCCGGGTGGTGGGGTCGGCGGGGTGTGACCGTGGTGTTGGTGGTCCTGAGCGAGTACCTGGCGGCCGGCGAGTGCGGCGCCGCCGGCAATGGCGGCAGAGATCCATTCGCGACGGGTGATCATAGGACTTCTCCAGCAGGAAGATTCGCGATTCGACCAACGGCGCGGTTCAGGTCGAGGTGCGCCAGCCAGGCGGCTTCGAGGGCCTCGATCCAGCCGCGCTCGGCGGCGAGTTGTTGTTGGTGGGCGACGACCAGGTCGAAGGTCCCGGCGATCATTTGGTAGTACTCCCGCAGCGCCAGCTCGACGCCGCGGCGCCGCTCCGGGAGGATGGTGTCGCGATGCAGGTGGACGAGCTCCCACGCCGTGTCGAGCTCGTTGCCGGCGCGGCGGACCTGCGAGCGGATCGCGGCTTCCAGGGCCGCGGCCTGGCGCTGGGCGCGGACCAGCTCCGCGTCGTGGCCCGCCAGCGTGGCCTGCCCCTGGTCGAAGATCGGGAGGGCCAGCGAGACCGTTGGCCCAGTCAGGCGAACCCCGGAACTCTCCCGCTCGCGTTCGATGCCGAGCTCGACGCCGATCGGCAGCCAACGGGTGCGCTGGGTGTGGCGGCGGGCGGTCTCGACCGCTTCGACCGCCCACCGTGCCGCAGCGAGATCCAGACGCAGGGTGAGTGCGGCCTGCTCGAGCTGCGGCAGGTTGGTGACCTGCGCCGGTGGCTGTTCGAGCGCGACGCCGATCTCGAACGCTTCGACGGGCGAGATCCCGAGCGCCAACATCAGGTCTTCGCGACGAGAGAACGACTCAGCGCGGGCTCGTGCGACCTCGGCTGCACTTTCGGCCCAGGTGGCTTCGGCTTCGCCGCGCTCGCGTTCGGTGAGGTTGCCGGCGGCGAACAACGCGGCAGCGTAGTCGGCCGCCGCGCGGTCGAGTCGTTCGATCTGCTCCAGACGGGCGACCAGCATGCGGGCAGCCTCGGCGTGGATCAACGCGGCCTGTGCCTCCAGCACGTGGTCGAAGATCGCCGCAGCCACCTCGAGTTTGGTGCGTTCGAGCTCTGCCGCCGCCATCCGTCGCCGCAGCGGTTGGGTCAACCAGTCGACGATGTCGGCGGCCACACCCACCGTCCGAACCGACTCGCCCCCACCGCGCACCGACTCCCACGAGATTCCCGGGTTGGCGAGGCGGCTCGCCTGGGCGAGCTCTGCTTGGGCCACCCCGAGCTCGGCCAGCTCGGCCTGGAGCCCAGGGTTGCGCAACAGGACGACGGCCGCGGTGCTGTCGAGGGTCAGTGGAGCGGCGAGGAGCTCGCGGCTCTGCTCGAGCGCGTGTTGGTCCGCGTCGGCGTCGGCACGCCAGCTGACCTCGGGAATGCCTCGGTCCTCGAGCAGGCCACGGGCCGCGGTCACCGGTTCGGTCGGATCGACCGAGGTGCAACCACCCGCAACCGCGACGGCGAGCAGCAGCCAGCCGACCAGGCCGCTCGTGACCGAGACCCTCTCGGCGGTGGGAAATCGACGGCGGGGCAGGGACATCAGCCAACCTCCTCGACCGGCAGCCGGGTGCCCCGCAGCCGCAGGGCATTGGCGATGACGGTCACCGAGCTGAAGCTCATCGCGGCAGCCGCCAACATCGGCGACAGCAGCCACCCGGTCCAGGGGTAGAGCACACCGGCGGCGATCGGCACCCCCAGGGCGTTGTAGGCAAAAGCCCAGAAGAGGTTCTGGCGGATGTTGGTCATGGTCGCTCGCGACAGTCCGAGGGCCCGCAAGATCGCTCGCAGGTCGCCCTTGATCAGGGTCACCGAAGCACTCTCCATGGCAATGTCGGTGCCGGTGCCCATGGCGATGCCAACGGTGGCCCGAGCCAGCGCGGGGGCGTCGTTGATGCCGTCGCCGGCCATCGCCACCACGCGACCTTCGCGCTGCAATCGTTCGATGACCTCGACCTTCTGGTCGGGCAGGACACCGGCAACCACCTCGTCGATGCTGAGCTCGCGGCCAACCGCATCGGCCGTCCGTTGCCCGTCACCGGTAACCATCACCACGCGGATTCCCTCGTGGTGGAGCGCCGCAATCGCTGCCGGGGTGCTGGACTTGATCGGGTCGGCGATCGCCAGGATTCCGGCGATACGCCCGTCGATGGCGGCAAAAACGACCGTCTTGGCCGCAGCCGTCAAGGCGTCACCGCGGGCAGCGAGGTCGCCGATGGTAATGCCGAGCTCCTCCATCATGGCCGCGTTGCCGATCGCAACCTCGCGGCCGTCGACCTTGCCGCGCACGCCCTTGCCGGTGATCGAATCGAAGTTCTCGACGACGCCGGGACGGCTGCCGCGTTCGCGAGCGCCGGCGACGACGGCGGCTGCCAACGGGTGCTCGCTGCCACGCTCGAGGCCGGCCGCCAGAGTCAGCAGGGTCTGCTCGTCGGTCTCCGGGGTGGTGATGATGTCCGTCAGCCGCGGTTTGCCTTCGGTGAGGGTGCCGGTCTTGTCGACGACCAGGGTGTCGATGGTCCGCAGTGCCTCGATCGCCTCGGCGTTGCGGAACAGCACTCCGAGAGACGCGGCGCGTCCCGAGGCCACCATGATCGACATCGGTGTTGCCAGTCCGAGGGCGCAGGGGCAGGCGATGATCAGCACTGCGACCGCATTGACCAGGGCATGGGCCAGCGCCGGTTCCGGGCCGAAGGCGGCCCAGACCGCGAAGGTCACGACGGCAATCGCGATCACCGCCACCACGAACCAGGCAGACACGGTGTCGACCAGACGCTGGATCGGGGCCCGGCTGCGCTGCGCTTCCGCGACCAGCCCGACGATTCGCGACAAGAGGGTGGCGGAGCCGACCTTTTCGGCCTGCATCACGAAGGATCCGGTGCCGTTGACGGTGGCGCCGATGACCTTGTCTCCGACCTTCTTGGCTGCCGGCATCGGCTCGCCGGTGACCATCGACTCGTCGATGCGACTTTCACCCTCGAGGATCACGCCATCGACCGGGACCTTCTCGCCGGGGCGGACCCGCAGCCGATCGCCGACCACGACCTCTTCCAACGGAACGTCGTGGTCATTGCCGCCGTCGTCGATGCGCCGCGCGCTGGTTGCGGCCAGCCCGAGCAGCCGCTTGAGCGCCGAGCTGGTGGCCGAACGGGCCCGCAGCTCGAGCACTTGGCCCAAGATCACCAGTGCCGTGATGACCGCGGCCGCTTCGAAGTAAAGCGGGACCGCACCGCCGTGGCGGAAGGTGTGCGGGAGCAGCTCGGGGAAGAGGAGGGCGATGACACTGAAGCCGAAGGCCACGCTGATCCCGAGGCCGATCAGGGTGAACATGTTGAGGTGGCGGGTGCGCACCGAGGCGACGGCGCGCTGGTAGAAGGGCCAGGCCGCCCAGGTTGCCACAGGCGCCGAGAACAGCAACTCGAGCCAGCCGCGCCACGATGCGGGAATCAGGCGGCTCAGAGGGTTGCCGGGGATCATCTCGCCCATCGCCAGCAGCATCGTCACCAGAGCCAGCGGAGCCGCAATCCACAAGCGCCGCTTCATGTCGACGTATTCGGGGTTGGGCCCCTCTTCGACCATCACCGTTCGCGGCTCGAGCGCCATGCCGCAGATCGGGCAGGAGCCCGGGCGGTCCTGGACTACCTCGGGATGCATCGGGCAGGTCCACTCGGTCTTGGTGGATGCCGTAGGCAATTCGGGTTCGAGCGCCATGCCGCACTTGGGGCAGGGCGCTGGAACTGGGCTTTCGACACCGGGGCACATCGGGCAGATGTACCGAGTCGCGCCCGGCGCCTGTTCCATGGATTCGCAATGGCCGGCGAGGTAGCGATCCGGGGTGGCCTTGAACTTCTCGAGGCAACGCGGGTTGCAGAAGAAGTACGTGGTGCCGTCGTGGCGGTGGCTGGCCGCGGTCGCAGGATCGACCGTCATGCCGCAAACGGGGTCGATCGCGGTGGCGTTCCCGACGGGGGTGTTGCCGTGGCCGGAGCAACACGAGCTGCGCTCAGGCTTGGCCGGGTGCTGGCGGCTGCAGGTCTCGTCCGCCGCCGTTGGCGCAGGCGCCGGGAGGTGGCAGCTCGAGCCATCGGTGTCGCCGTGCCCGTGATCGTGATGGCCGTGGTCGGAGCCGCCGTCGTGGGAATGGTCGTGGCTCCCGTGGTGGTGCGGATGGTGGTGTCGGTGGTCGTTCATGGTCGTTCTCCCCTTTCCGACCGTGCTGACGGGCTTCGGAGGCGACCCTTACAGTGACACAGCGCAGACGCTGCCCGAAGCTGGTTGCCCCTGTCTCCGATCGTGCGATGCCTGAGCGGATGTCCGGATTTCTGCGTGGATCCTGTTCCTCGAGATAACCACTCGCGTCGCTCCCGGCGACCACCTTGGAGGAACAGCATGTCCGCTCGAAATCGAACCAAAAGATTGGGTCCCAGCCTGGTCGTACTCGCCATCGCCCTTGCGCCCGGCGTGAGCCGCGCGGCGACGTTTTCGGTCGGCACCGGCTGCACCCACCCGACCTTGGCGGCCGCGATCCTGGCGGCCTATCTCTCGCCTGAGGACGATCTGATCAAGGTCACCCAAGCGCTCACAAACCAGAGTGTGGTGATCGAGGACTTCCGCCAAGACGTGCGCGGCCGCGTGACGATCCGTGGTGGCTATGACAGCTGCGGCGACACCACCTCTTCGGGCCGCACCGTGATCGACGGTATCAGCAGCGAGCCGATCATCCGGGTCGAAACGTCCACGCAGACCCTTTCGACGGCGATCCTGGAGAACCTCGAGCTGAGCGGGGCGGCCCGTGGAGCGGCCGTTTTCGAGGGTGGGCAACTGACCCTCAACAACGTGGTGATCACCGACAACCGCGACGGGGGAGTGCTCGTCGACGGTGGGGCTCTGGTCACCAACTTCTCCACCGACATCAGACAGAACGGCTGGCAGGTGCCGACGCCGGTCACGGGCGGTGGGATCCTTTGCACCAACGGCGGTCTGCTGATCCTCGACGGTGAGATAGACAACAACCGGGCCGAGCTCGGAGGCGGAATCGCCCTCTACAGCGGGTGCAGCGCCGAGCTGCAGCCGGGTCTGTGGATCGTCACCAACTCCGCAGTGTCGAACGGCGGAGGTCTCTACGTCGCGACGGGTGCGACCGTCGTCGGCGACGGGGATGGTGTTGCCATCGACATCTCGGCGAACAACGCGGCTCGGGGTGGTGGTGTCTACGTCGACGGGGCCGGAGTGGTGGTGCTCCAGGACACCGCGGTCGACGACAACTTCGCCGAGGACGATGGGGGAGCGATCTACGCGCTCAACGGCGCGACCGTCAACCTCTCGCCCTCGACCGGATGCCCCGAAGGTGGCTTCTCGGCGTGCAACCGCATCGTCGGCAACGATCTGGGAGACGACGCCGGTCGCGGATCGGCCGTCTACGCCTCGTCGGCGTCGGTGACCTTGCGGCGTCTGTGGATTCTCGGGCAGCAGGTGAGTCTGCCGCAGTTTCGGGTGCCGCTGTTCTACGCCGGCGGTGCGACCGGCGAGCTGGTCCTCGAGAACCTGGTGGTCGCCGGCAACCGCGCCACCAACTTGATCGAAGCAGACACCGGCGCCGAGGTGATCGCCGGGTATGTGTCGGCGGCCGACAACTCCTACCAATCGGGCGCGACGTTCCCGTCGGCGCTCTCGGCGACCGGCAGCGGCACCGAGGTCGGGGTGTTTTCGTCGATTCTGTGGGACCTGCAGGGCTTCTTCGTCACCAGCAGCGCAACCCTCCAGCTCGACTGTCTGATCACCAATACTCTGCTCGGCGTCCCGCCCGGGTCGTTTGGAGTCGCGAACGACAATCCCCAGTTCCTGGCCTCGGCCTCGGGCAACCTCCGCGTTGGACCAAGCTCGCCGGCGGTCGACTTCTGCGACCTCGGGGCCTATCCCTTTCCGGGGGCACCGGACTTCGACGGCCTGAGCCGCCCGGTGGATCGGCCCGACAACACCAACGGTGCGCCCGGTCTCGACTGGGGAACCACCGACGTGGGAGCGTTCGAGCTCCAGCTCGGAGCGTCGCCTTTCATCTTCAGCGACGGCTTCGAGAGCGGGAGCACCACGGCGTGGTCGGCAACCGTCAGTGGTTAGCAGCTACCCCTCGTGACGCACCCCGGTCGGTGAGCGGCGGAGCCGTTTCGGCACGACATGCGAGGTACCGGGTACCGAGCGTCGGATACCTATCGGAGCGCGATCGGGGATGGCCCGCCTCCGTGGTCCCGATTCCCGGTCTTCCCGATACCCAATCGCCGACACCTGATACCCGATACCCGATACCCAATACCCAATCCCCGATACCAATACCTCCGTTTTGGGGGCTCCAGTACAATGACGGCGAGTCCCAACCATGGCCACCACCCTTTCTCCCGAAGTGCAGTCCGCCCTCGAGCTGGCGCGCCGTGGGGGCGCCGGTGCCCTCGACCCGCTGGTCGAGGTGCTCTACCCGGAGTTGCGTCGGATCGCGCGAGCGCAACTGCGCCGGCTGCGGCCCGGGCAGACCCTCGACACCACCAGCCTGGTCAACGAGGCCTACGTCAAGATGATTGGGGCCAGTGACTTCAACGATCGCAGCCACTTCCTCGCAGCCTCGGCGCGGGCGATGCGGCACATCCTGATCAACGCCGCCCGGCGGAAGCTCGCCGACAAACACGGTGGCGGTCGCGCCGACGTCACCCTCGAAGATCGGGATGTTGCCGACGAACGCCGGCACTTCGTCGAGATCCTCGCCATCAGCCAGGCTCTCGAGGGCCTCGCGGAGATCGACGAACGCCTGTGCCGCCTGGTCGAATGTCGCTTCTACGCCGGGATGACCGAAGAGGAGACGGCGGTGGCTCTGGGGGTCTCGGACCGCACCGTTCGGCGCGATTGGCTGCGGGCTCGAGCGTGGCTCAAGCACGAGCTCGCGGCCGCACCGCGGTCGGAGCGCCGATGAGCGAGCTGGATCCACCGTCACCGCGAGGTGCCGTCCCCGACCGCCGCGAGCTGGATCGGCTGCTGGTCGAGGTTCTCGACCTCCCCGAGATCGATCGAGTCACACGTCTCGCGGCCATCGCGGATGCCGGTCAGCGGGCAGCTCTGGAGGAGTTGCTCGAGGACGCCCTGGCCGACGACGACTTCCTCACGCCCGGAGGGGCGCTGTCCGACGCGTTGGTGGTGGTGGCGCTCGAGGACGACGAGGCGCTCGCGCCCGGCACTGAGTTCGGCGCCTACCGGCTGATCGAGCCGATCGGCGCCGGCGGCATGGGCCGGGTGTTCCTGGCTGAACGTGCGGATGGGATGTTCGAACGGCAGGTGGCGGTCAAGGTGGTTGCGGTCGCAGGACGGGATGTCGAAGGCCTATTGCGCGAGCAGCGAATCCTGGCGGAGCTGATCCATCCCCACATCGCGCGGCTCTACGACGCCGGGCTCACGCCGGACGGAGCCCCCTACCTGGTCATGGAGCACGTGCCCGGCGAGCCGATCGACCACTACTGTCGGCGCCTGGAGCTCGACGCCAGTGGTCGCTTGCGGCTGCTGGTCGACGTCTGCTCTGCGGTTGCAGCTGCGCATCAGCGGCTGGTGGTACACCGCGATCTGAAACCCAACAACATCCTGGTCGACGCGGCCGGGGTGGTGAAGTTGCTCGACTTCGGCATCGCGCGGACCTCCGGCAGCGCTCGCGCGGCTGCGCCTGGAGCGGAGAACGGCGATGCTGCGCCGGGGGTCACCTCGGCGGCGGCGTGGATGACACCCCACTATGCAAGCCCGGAGCAATTGAGTGGAAGCACCGTGACCACCGCGTCGGATGTCTACCAGCTCGGACTCGTTGCCGGCGAGCTGCTGTGGGGACGTGCTCTCGACCGTTCGCGTCCCGGGCTGCCCGGGGGGGAAGACTCCGGGGCCGCGCCGCTCGGACGAGTCAGTCGCAGTGATCTCGTCGCGGTGCTGGCCAAGGCGCTGCACGAGGATCCCACCCAGCGCTACCCCTCTGCCGAGCGGCTCGGCTCGGACCTCCAGCACCTGCTCGACGGCAGGCCGGTGGAAGCCCGGCCGTCCTCCGCGGGCTACCGGTTGCGGCGCCTCGTGTTGCGGCACCGCTGGGCTTCGGCTTTGGTCGCCGCCGCAGCGATTGCGATCGTTGGCCTCAGCGCCGGCTTCACCTGGCGTCTGGCGGCGGAACGGGATGCGACCCGGCAGCGGGCGGAGGAGGCTGAGCAGGCGCAGCGCGAGACCGAGCAGGTCGTGGCCTTCCTCGCGGAGCTGTTCCGCGGCTCGGACCCCTACGCGGCGGCGGGGCCCAAGAAGGCAGCGGATCTCAGCGCCCGTGAGTTGCTCGATCGTGCGGCGGCGCGCCTCGACGACACCCTCGGCGACCAGCCGCTGGTGCGCGCGCGCCTGCTGGCCGAGCTCGGCCGAATCTACCGGCTCTTGGGGTTGCTGGACCAAGCCGAGCCCTTGTTGCGTGAGAGCTTACAGCTTCGAGAGGCCACCCCCGATGTGCGGCCGGCCGACCTGGCCGCCAGTCGGCTGTCGCTTGGGCGACTCGAAACCCAGCGCGGCCGCTTCGAGGAGGCGTCGGCCCTGATCGGCCCCGCGGTCGAGTTCGCCCGCTCGACGGGTTCGCCGAGGGAATTGGCCTCGGCTCTCGAAGGGCTCGGTGCCCTCCAGAGCAGCAGCGGCGAGACCGCGGCGGCTCAGGCGAGCTATGCCGAGTCCCTCGGTCTGTGGCGCGAAGTAGGAGACCTCCAGCGCGAGGCCGATCTGCTGCTCCTTCTCGCCAATGCCGAGCGTCGGCTTGGGAATGTGGATCAGGCTCGGCGCCATCGCGAGGCCGGGTTGGAACTGGTCGAAGGCCGCCTGGGCCCCGACCATCCGGCCGTCGCCACGGCCCTGGTCGGAATCGCGGATCTGTACACCGCCGAGGGGAACGGCGAGCGGGCCATCCCCTTGCTCGAACGCGCTCTGCTGGTCTTCGAGGCGCGGTTCGGTGCTGAGGACTTTCGGGTGGGGGTAGCGTCGAACAATCTTGGCGTTGCCTACCTCGGCGTGGGCCGCGACGACGATGCCCAGCTTTATCTCGAGCGGGCCCTCGAGGCGTTTCGGCGCGACCGGCCACAACACCCGGATGTCGGCGAGATCCTCAACAACCTCGGCACCGTCGCGTGGCACCGCAAACAGCCGGCCGAAGCGGTGGTGCTCTACCGCCAGGCGCTCGACCAGCTCCGCTTGACCCTTCCTCGAGACGACCTGATGGTGTCGCAGGTGACCTTCAACCTCGGCGAGGCACTGCTTGCGCTCGGTGAGATCGAGCCCGCGCGGAAGGCGCTCGAACAGAGTCTCGCCGGGCTCGAAGCCAAGCTCGGCAGCGACCACGTGATGGTGTCCTGGCCGCAGCTCTACCTCGCCGACATCGCCGAGCGGCGTGGAGACCTCGCCCTGGCGGAGCGGCTGCTGCAGCGCGCGGTGGGACTGCGCGAAGCCGCGCAAGGCCTCGCCCCGGCCGACCTCGAGACGGCTCGCCACGCTCTCGCGGCGTTTCGGGCGCGCTATCCGCGGTAGCTGCCATTCCCCTGTTCCGCGGCCTCGGCTCCGGAGACTCTCGCCGATTGACCGTCCAACGCCGCCCCGACGCCAAACTTCCGGCGGATCCCTGATCCCTGATGCCTGATCCCGGATATCGTTGCACCATGAACCTCGAGGTCGGATCCCTCGTGGGCCACGTTCGGCTGGTGCGCAAGCTCGGTCAGGGCGGCATGGGGGAGGTGTGGGAGGGGTTCGACGAGCTGCTCCACCGGCGGGTGGCGCTCAAGACCCTGCACCAGCGTGGTCGCGGGACACCAGGACATCGTGAGCGCTTCGTCCGCGAGGCGCGGTTCCTGTCGCAGCTCGATCACGCCAACGTCTGCCGGGTCTACGAGCTGGTCGAGGGTGACGACGCCGACTTCCTGGTGCTCGAGCTGGCTTCTGGTCAGAGCCTCGCCTGGCTCGATCGTTCGAACCTGTCGCTCGACGCCAAACTCGCGATCGCGAGCCAGATCGCAGCGGCCTTGGCGCACGCCCACCACCACCGGATCGTGCATCGGGATCTCAAGCCCGACAACGTGATGGTGGCCGCGGACGGTGCGGTCAAGGTGTTGGACTTCGGTATCGCGCGGCTGTTGTCGGAGGGCGAGGAGGTCGAGGAGGCGGTGGCAGAGGCGCTCGTCTTCGAGGCGGGTCCCGAGTTGCCCGACACCGTGCAGATGCAACCGATCGCGCGGGTGCCGACGCCCAGGAGCCCGTCTCCGACCGAGGCTCACCTCACGCGTCCGGGCACCCTGGTCGGGACGGCTCGCTATATGAGCCCCGAGCAGGCACGGGGCGAAACGGTTGGTCCCGCGAGCGACCTCTACTCGCTCGGGATCCTGCTGCACGAGCTGGTCACGGGTGAGAGCGCGTACGGCCTCTGCGAAAACGTCCTCGACCTTCACTCGAAGGTGCTCGACGGAAAGGTCGAGTCGATCGATCCGGCCGCCGGGCTCGATCCCGACCTGACGGCGCTGATCCGGCGCCTCGAGGCTCTCGAGCCCGACGAACGACCGTCGGCCCCCGAGGTGATCGCCGAGCTGGCGCGGATTCGAGCCAAACCCGAGCTCGCCCGCCAGCACCGCCGGCGGCTGCGATTCGGCGTGGCTGCCTTGCTGGCCCTGGTCGCCATCATCGGCCTGACCTTCGTGCTCGCACGCCCGCGGCCACTGGCGCGAGGTGGAGGGCAGGTGCGGGTGGCGATGCTGCCGCTGCGCGACGCCACCGGCGGGCCAGGCTCGGAGTGGGTCGAACAGGGCCTCCAGCAGTTGATCGTGGCCGGGCTCTCGACTTCCCCAGCGTTGGTTGTGGCCGATGCGCGTGCCACTGCGGAAGCGGCGACTCGCCTCGAAGTCGAGCCCGGGACGTTGCCTCGGGGCGCGGATCTCGAACGGCTGGCTGCAGCGACGGGTGGTCGGCTGCTGGTGGCCGCAATCGTGCGCAGCGAAGGCGGCGAGATCGTGATCGACGCGACCATCGCCGACTCGCGCGGGCCGCTCGCGCGCGAGCGAGGCCGGGGGCGAACGGTGGTGGTGGCGGCGGAGCACTTGACCAGGGCCCTCGCGCGGCGCATCGACCCCGACGCGCCGGCGGTGGCGATCGAACAAGCCTGGTCGCCTGATGCCTTTGCGAATCAGTCGTTTGCGATCGCCGTGCAGCGCTCTCGCTCGACTGGGGCGGCGGCGGCACTGCCCTACCTCGAGGTGTGCCTCGATCGCGATCCGGCATTCCTGCGCGCCGAGCTCGAGCTCGCGCATGTGCTGTTTCGACTCGGACGGATCGAGGAGGCGATTGCGCGTGCAGAGGCGGTGACCACGCACGCCGAGCAAGAGGGCGATCGTCCGCTGGTTATCGCGGCCAAACGGCAACTCGCCGAAATTGCCCAGGAGCGTGGCGCCTACGACGAGGCCGAGGGTCGGATCCACGAGGTCCTGGCGCTGCTCGAAGAGAGCCCGGACGACGAGGTGCGCACCCGGATCCTCACCCACCTCGGGATCGTGCACTACCGCCGGGGTGCGTCGGACGCTGCCCGGCAGGTCTTTGGTCAGGCCATCGAGCTCGCGCGGGCCTTACAGTTCGAGCACCTGGTGCCGCCGATCCTGACGCCGCTGGCCTACCTCGAGCTTCGCGCCGGGGGCCGCGCCGAGGCCGAGGCGCTGTTCCTCGAGGCGCTCGAGCTGGTCCGCCGGCAAGGGCATCGCGAGTGGGAGGCTGGTGCCCTCGCCAACCTCTCGAACCTGGCCTTTCAGCGCGGTGACCTCGACCGGGCGATTGCCACCGCGGAAGAAGCGCACGGACTCTTCGCTGCGCTCGGGAGTCGCCGCGGCGAGTTGGTGACACTGATCAACCTCGGGGCATCGCGGCTGCACCAGAATCGCATCGAGGAAGCCGGAGACCTTGGCCGTCGAGCGCTCGAGATCGCCCGCGAGCTCAAGGATCGCCGTTCCGAAGCGTTCGCCCTGGGGACGCTCGGGTACATCGAGACGCGGCGGGGTCGGCTGTCCGAAGCCCAGCGGCTGTTCGCCGAAGCCGGCGCGGTCGCGGCGCCGATCGGGGATCGGGAGCTGACCTGGCAGCTCGAGCGCAACCTCGCCTGGTTCCTCGCCGCGAAAGGGGACGTTGCCGCGGCGAGGCAACATCTGGAGCGGGCGAGCGCGATCAAGGACGACGGGCTCACGCTGCTTGCTGCTGCCGAAGTCGAAGCGGCTGCAGGTCGCAGCGACGAAGCAGCGAAGTTGCGCGGTGAGGCCAAGGTGCGCGGTGACTTTCCGTGGCAGCCTTGGCGCGATCGGGGCGAGTGACCCGTCGGCGCTGCCGCCCTCAAGTTTTCCTGGTCACACCGCTCGGCCCGTCGCTCTTTCCGACGCTGCTGATGACGATCTCCCGGCGCGAACCCGGAGGCGCTAACATCGAAGGACCATGTCCGACGCAGGCGAGATCACGCGGGTGCTCCGAGAGCTGGGCAATGGGTCGACGGCCTCTGCGGACCCGGTCCTCGATCGGTTGATGCCTCTCGTCTACGGGGAGCTCAAGCTCCTGGCGCGTTCGAACCGCCGGCGCCAGGGAGGGCGCTTCGACCCCGGAACCACCAGCCTGGTCCACGAAGCGTACGCACGACTGGCACAGGTCGACGGGATCGCCGCGACCAACCGTCGGCAGTTCTTCTGTGTCGCCTCCAAGGCGATGCGCAGCATCTTGATCGACAACGCCCGCCGGCACGCGCGGCAGAAGCGCGGCGGTGGCGAGGTGGCGCTGCCCCTCGACGAGCAGCGCCTGGTTTCGGCCGATCGTGCCGACCAGCTGTTGGCGATCGACGAGGCCCTGACCCGGCTCGGGGTAGAACGCCCTGGCCTCGAGAGCATCGTCGAGTGCCGCTGTTTCGGGGGCCTGACGGTGGAGGAGACCGCCGAGGCCCTCGAGATCTCCACGGCGACGGTCAAACGCCGCTGGAGTCTGGCCCGGAGTTGGCTCTACCGGGAGCTCGGACCGGCGGTCTCGTAGGAGCCACGGTGGACGAGACCCCGGCAGCCGGCGACCGCCTCGAGGAGATCTACGCGGCCGCCATCGAGCTCGAGGGTGCGGAACGCGAACACTTTCTTTCCACCGCCTGCGGTGACGACGACGCTTTGCGCCGGGAGCTGCAGGAGCTGTTGCAGGCGGCGGACGAGGCGGCGGTGTTCTTCGACGGCCTCTCGGCCGCCATCGTCGAGGGCGCCGGCGCCGAGATCGAGACCGCGGCGAGACCACAAACGGCGATCGGCCCCTACCGCGCCGTGAGGCTGCTCGGCCACGGAGGGATGGGCGCGGTGTACCTCGGGGTCCGTGCCGACGGGGCGTTCGAGCAGGAGGTGGCGCTCAAGCTCCTCCACCTCGACATGGAGACGGCCGAGATTCGTGGGCGGTTTCTCGCCGAACGGCAGCTGCTGGCGCGGCTGAGCCATCCGCACATCGCTCGGCTGCTCGACGGCGGCGTCACCGACGAGGGTCGCCCGTTCTTCGCCATGGAGTACGTCGAAGGTGTCTCCATCACCAGCTACTGCGAACGCAACGGGTTGGCGGTCGACGAGATCCTTCGCCTGTTTCTGGACGTGGTGGCAGCGGTCAGCTATCTGCACCGCAATCTCATCGTGCACCGCGACCTCAAGCCCGGCAACGTCCTGGTGACGGCTGCGGGCGAGGTCAAACTTCTCGACTTCGGCATCGCCAAACTGCTCGCCGAGGGGGTGGGCCCCGTCGCCGTGACGAGAGCCGGCCGGCAGCCGATGACCCCGGGCTACGCCGCCCCCGAGCAACTCGGCAACCAGCCGGTGACGACTGCGACCGACGTGTGGGCGTTGGGCGCCGTGCTCTATGAGCTGCTGGCAGGCGAACGTGCCCGCTCCGGCGAGACACCGTCCCCCGAGGCCGATCGCGATCCGTTGCCCCCGAGCTCCCGTCGCCGTGGCATCCCCAGGGACCTCGACACGATCTGCCTGAAGGCGCTCCGCGCCGACCCCAACGCCCGCTACGACTCTGCCGAGCAGCTCGGCGAGGACCTCGAACGCTACCTGAACGGCCTGCCGATCCGGGCTCGTCCGAGCACCTGGGGCTACCGGCTGAGTCGTTTCGTGCGCCGCCATCGTTCCGGGGTCGCGGTGGCAGCCTTGCTCGTCGTCCTGGTGGGGGTGAGCCTGGTCAACGAGCGCCGGCTGCGGTCGGAGGCCGAAGCCTCCCGCCGGCTGGCGCAGCAGGAGCAAGCCGAGGCCGAAGCCTCTCGTGCCCTCGCACGGCGGGAGGAAGCCAGGGCCGTGGCCGTGTCGGGCTTTCTCGCCGATCTGCTCTCCTCGGTCGACCCGCGCCGCGCCCAGGGGCGGGATGTTGCGGTCGCCGATGTTCTCGCCGAGGCGTCGGCTCGCCTCGAGTCCGGGGCCGCCTTTCGCGAGCAGCCGGAGGTCGAGGCAGTGCTGCGGCTGACCATCGGCAGGACCTACACCGCCCTGAGGCGGTTCGACGAGGCCGAGCCCCACCTTCTGCGGGCTCTCGAGCTCAGCGGGGGGGCCGACTCCGACCAACCGCGGGCGCTCGAAGCCGCCGCCGCCCTGGGGGTCCTGCGCTTTCTTTCCGGCGACTACGCAGCAGCAGAGCCGATCCTGGTGCGAGTGCTCGAACGGCGTACCGAGGTGTTCGGTCCGGAGCACACCGAGACCCTGGCGAGCCTGGGTGACCTGGCAAGTCTCTATTGGTACCAGCGTCGGTTCGACGAGGTCGAGGCCCTGGATCGCCGCAATCTCGAGATCTGCCGCCGGGTCCTGGGGCCGGAGCATCCCGACACCCTTCGAGCACTCAACGGATTGGCGACGACGCTCTACAGCGGAGGACACTACGACCAGGCGGCCGAACTGTTCGCGGAAGCACTACCGGGGTCGGAGCGGCTGCTCGGCGCGGACCATCCGGAGACCCTGCGGCTGGTCAACAACCTCGCCTCCGCGCTCAGCAACGTCGGTCGCTTCGAGGAAGCCGAGGCCCTCGGGCGCAGGGCCGCCGAAGGCCGGGCTCGGGTCCTGGGCGAGACCCACCCGGACACCGCGACGGCGGTGCATAACCTCGGCGTCATCCTGTTGCGCCTCGGGCGCTACCAGGCCGCCGAAACAGAGCTCGTCCGTGCACTCGAACTGCGCGAGGGCAGCCCCAGCGCCTATTGGTATTCGACCCTCTGGCTCGCCCACGTGCGGCGGGGTCAGGGTCGTCTGGCCGAGGCCGCGGACTTGCTCGAGCGCGCGATTGTGGGGCTCGCCCAGGCGGACGGCGCACAGGCCTCGACCACCTTGGGAGCCGGAGCAGCCCTGGCGGCGGTCGAAGTGGCCCAGGGGCGGGTGGCTCGCGCCGCCGCGCGCATCGAGGCGGTGCTCGAGCCGCAGCAGGAGCAGCTCGGCACGGACCATCCCGACGTGCTCGAGAGCCGCCTGACCCTGGCTCGCGTGCGCCAGTCGCAAGGTCGGATCGCAGACGCCCTCGCCCTGGCGAGGGAGGTCCACGCGGCGCGGTCTGCGGCCCGTGGACCCAACCACCCGGAAACCATCCTGGCGAGGCAGTTGGTCGCCGAGCTCAGCGAGGTCGGCGACCGCGACTAGGGCGCGGCCTACTCCGAGGCGGCCTCCGGTCCGATCGCCCCGACCACCGCGCTCCAGGCCGAGGTGTCGCCACTCTCGAAACCGTCCAGGAAGATGGCGTAGATCGTGACGTCGGTGGCGCTGTTGTTGCCCGGCGTGGGGTCGGTGAACCCCGCGGGAGGGCCAACCGTGGCGGTGTTCACCGCGACATCTCCCGGCCCACCGGCAGTGTCGGCGATCGCCGTGAAGGTGACGGAGCCGCCGGCGGGAAGGTCGACCGATTCCTCGATGTCACCGTCTCCGTCGGCTTGGCAGGTGCCGCCGCCGGCGCCGTTGCATAGCCACTCGACGTTGGTCACCTCGGGCGGGAAGAAGTCCTGGACCTGAGCGCCGAAGGCGTCGCTCGGGCCGGGATTGTCGACCACGATGGTGTAGACCAGGACCGTGGGAGGGACCACCGCGCTGACCCCGTCGGTTTTCGAGATCGACAGGTCTCCCTCGGGGACCAGCGGGTCTGAGTCGGTCGCCGAATTGTTGCCGAGGCTCGGGTCACCCATCGTCGCGGGGACGGAGACCGTAGCGGTGTTGGTGAGGGTGCCGGTCGCGCCGGTGTCGATGTTGCAGGTCGCGACGAAGGTCACCGAACCGCCCACGGGAAGGTCGACCAGCTCATCGATCGCCGCCGCCGGAGGGGCGAGTCCGCCACCCACCGGGCAACTCCCTCCGCCTGCTGCCGTGCACCCGATCGAACAACTCACGATCTCGCTCGGGAACACGTCCACAACCCTCGCTCCCAAGGCGTCGTCTGGGCCCGACGGATTGCTCGCCACGATGGTGTAGGTGACCGGTCCTCCCGGTGTCGCCTGCGACTGGCCGTTGCTCTTGGTGATCTGGAGATCGGCGTTTGCCGTGGTGATCAGCGCCGCGTGATCCTCGACCTCGCCGTCGGGCGCTGAGCCGAACGGGCTCAGGCCTGAGGTCGTGCTCAGTCGGAACCGAGCCACCGTCATGCCGGGCGAAGCGCCGGCAGGCACTGCCACCTCGAGTACATTGTTTCCAAAGCTCATGCCCTGGTCCTGCACCACCTGTTCGCCGGCGTCGTCCCAGTCGCCGTCGCGGTTGAAGTCGATCCAGGCGTTGAGGACTCCGGGGCCTCCGCCCCCCTCGTCCGGGCCCGACCAGTCGCTGACCTCGACCAGCACCAGGGCCATCTGGTCGGGGACCAGTGCAGACAGGGTGACGCCGTCCTCGTCGTCGTTGCCATCAGTGTCGTCGCCGGTGGCCCCGCTGGTCGGCAGACCGTCGGATTCCGCGTCGATGGAGGCCCCGAGGATCGGGCCGGCGACCAAGGCGTGGCGGGCCCCGTCTGAAGAGCGAAGGGTCGGATAGCCCGGATCCGGGGCATCGCCGAAGTCGGGGTCGGCGAGCTCGACGCGGTAGTCCTCGACCTCACCGTCGGGCGCCGCCCCAGTCGGATCGGCCACGCCGGCCGAGCTCAGCCGGAAGCGGGCGTAGGAAACCCCCGCCGAAGCGGAGGCCGGAACCGTGAAGCTCATGACGTTGACACCCGCCGCGACCGAGCCGCCTCCCGCGAAGCTGACCTTCTCGCCCAGGTCGGCAAAGTCCCCGTCGCGATTGAAGTCCACCCAGGCGTCCAACGTGCCCGGTCCCGACGCGGTGACCTCGACCGTCACTGCATCACCGACACCGAGGACGGCGTAGCCGCCGGTCTGGAAGGTAATCCCGTCCTCGTCGTCGAAGCCTTCGCCGTCGTCGGCCAAGGCGCCGAGGTCGTAAGGGCGATCGAGCTCGGCATCGATCGTGGCGCCCAGGTAGAGACCGCTGCCGAGGGCGTGGCGAGGGCCGTTGCCGGCCAGCGCCGTGCCGTAGGAGTCCGGCGCGTCGCCGAAGTCCTCGGCCGTGTCGACGAGTGCGAACAGCTCCTTGCCGAACGGTGTCTGCTTCGCGCCCATCAGGCCGTAGGAGGCAAAGTCGCGGAAGCACTCGGCACCTGACGAAGCGCCGTCCGGTTCGAGATCGGCGAGGAGGTTTGTATTGGGGGCGGTCCCGTCGGTGCTCTGCCAGGCTTCGATGCCGTGGACGCCGTCATTGGCCTGGAACACCAGCATGCCGCCGATGCTGGCCGCCTGCCAGAACGAATGCGAGGAGTTGACGCCGGGATGGACGTCCTCCACCAGCGCAACGTCGATGCCGTCGGTGACGTAGGGCTCGGCGCCCTGTCCGACGACGGAGTGTGAGAAGTAGAGCAGCGATCCGGTGTCGACGAGAGGGCCGGCGGCCGACAGCCCGCTCGTCACCACGCTGGTCGTCGCCGGAGTTCCCAGAGTCCTGCCGAGGCCGGCTCCATTCGCGAAGTAGACCGCGCCGGCAAACTCGGTGAAGCTCGAGGAGAAGCTGCTCTGAGGGCCGGGAAGCAGATCGCCGAGGGCGACGAGATTCCCGATCGACCCGTCGGTGACGTACGGCTCGCGCCCAGTGGCCGGGGTGTACGCCTGCATGTAGACCAAGCCTCCGATGGTCGTCAGATCGGAGGGGTAACTCCCGTCGGAGGGGTCCAGAATCGCTACCACCTGGGTGCTGTTGTCCGAAAGATCGATGCGAAACAGCTCGCCGTGGCTGGTTCCCGAGTCGATGGCGGCCACGAAGACGTAACCGGGGAGGTGAGCCACCGCCCGGTTACCGCTGATCGAGAGGCTCGAAACTTGCGTGGTGTTCAGCCCGTCGGTCCGGTAGAGGTGGACCTCAGTGCCGTTGAAGGCGGTGAAGTAGACCCGTCCCTCCGACGGGACCAGGACGAAGTCGGAGGGGTTCGAGTGACTCGTGCTCCCTCCACCCCTCAGGTCGGCGACCCGCTGGGTCCCAGCCGACGTCCCGTCCGTTCGCCACAGCTCGTTGCCTGTCGACCCATCGTTGGCCACGAACAGTGCGATCTGCCCGAAGACTCCACTGGTGAAGACGAAGAACCGATGAGGACCGCTCGAATTGGAGCCCGAGTTCCAGATGTCCTTGACCCGCTGAGTGCCGAGATAGGTCCCGTCCGTTCTCCACAGCTCGCGACCCCGACTGTCGGTCGCGGCGAAGACTTGCAACCCTCCGAGGTCGACGAAGTCGCACGGCGCGGAGTCCCCGCCGCCGAAGTCGAGGTTTCGAACCAGAACCGGCTCGAGCGCGAGAGCCGGCGCAGCGAAGCTCCACGAAAGGGACAGGGCGGCGATGAGGGCGCAGGAAAGTGGCTGGTTGGACATCGGTGCGAAACCTCCTCGTTCGAGACCGCTGTGGATGAGCTCTCATCTCAACCAGACGACATCGCCGCACAAAGCGGATCGAACCCGTCGGCCCCGGGGATCCGGGACCGGGGATCCGGGACCGGGGACCAGGGACCCGGGACCAGGGCAACCATGTCGCCGGCCCTCCCGATCCGGAAAGGAGGCCGGACGGCGGTCCCGATTCTCATCCCCGGGGATCAGGGACCCGAGTGGGAGCCGGACCCACTCGGAGGGAAGACCCCCCACTCCGACGGGTCCCGGGTACCTGGTCCCTGGTCCCTGGTCCCCCTCTTGCTAGGCCAGCGACGCGGCTTTCCGTCCGGCCTCGCCCTTGAGATAGGTCTTGATCGCGGACCAGTAGTGTTCTCGCCAGGCCTGTTCCGTCTCGGGGATCAGATCCTTGGGAACTCCGCGATGCGTCAGCACGAGCTCGGTCCCGCCGTTGGGGGTTGGTGTCAGCGTGATCGCCGCCATCGAAAAGATGCCCTCGGGGAAGCGGTGGTGCCGCCACGCCTGGACGATGCGTCGTGCGGGCACGAGATCCACGTTGACCCCGGTCACTTCGTCGTCGCCGATCGAGAACGTCCCACCGACCTTGCGGCTGATCGTCGCCTTCCTGCCGGTGAGCAACGTGTGCTTGCGAGAGTCCGCCAGCAGCTCGTAGATGGTGGCCGGCTCGGCCTCGAGCTTCACGCGTTGCTTGATGGTCTTGCACATGGGGCGCTTCCTGTCCCGTTCAAATCCGTGTCGACGCCCCATAGGTGATGGCGCTGATGCCGCTGCACAAGAGCGTGCCCCACAGCAGGTCGACGACCACCATCTGCACCGGGAAACCCTCGAGCGTCGCGAGATTGGTGAGGTCGTAGGCGGCGTAGGTCACCAGCCCGAAAAGGGCGCCCAGGAGCAGCGCGTGGCGCAGGCTCGCGCGCTCGATCGCCGGCCACACCACCAGCAGGACGATACCCACCACAAAGACGAGGTAGAAGCTCACTGCGGCTGCCCAGTTGACGTCGGCGCGCATGAGGTGCCCGAGCTGGGCCCGGTAGAACGAGCGCGCTACAACCCCGAGCCAGAGGAGATCGAGCACCATGAAGCTGGTGAGCGCAACAGCGTAGAGCTTCAAAAACACCGAGATGCTCATCTCGCTCATCCTAACGCGGCGGCCGCAACCAGAGTCGGACGAAGATTCGGACTCGGAAGAAGATTCTTCGGTTCGGAGAAGAGTGACGCTGGATGCTATAGAGCGTTGACCAAGCTTCGCGGTGGTTGCGGCGTTTCCCCCTCCCTCCCTACTGGTGAAGGGCGGCGATCTCGAGCAGGTCCAGTAGATGCCCGTGCCGCGGGTGCGGATAGCCCGTTTGCTCGGGTCGCCTTGCTGGGCGGATTTTGAAGTTTCGGTGGGGCGATGGAACGACTCATTCCACCGATCCGCGAGCCCACCGGCGCGCCCGCCCCGCTCGCTGACCGGCAGTCGGGCGAAGAGAGGGGACCACGGATCGGTATCGGGAATCCGCCGGAGGATCCTGCACCGTGGCGCTCTGGTGTACGGGCAGCGGGAGCGCCCCAGGGTGCGCGGGGCAGCGCGCACCTCTTCGCGGCGTGCCCAGAGTCAACGCTTGTACCGGAAGCCGGGGATCGGGATGGCGTGGTGGGCGAAGGCCGCCGACGGTGGCGCGGCCGGCGAGGATCTTGAGCGCGATACGGCAAGGCCTCCCACGACTGCCCAGCGCGTTGGTCGTCGTTGAAGCGCTGCAGCGATCTGCCGCAGCGCGGCCTCGACATGATTCATCGCAAGCCGGCGCGAGCCTTGAAGTGACTCTTGGGATGCCCACCACCGCTGGCAAGCCAGCGTCGGAATCGGGCGTCGATCGTCGCCTCGTCGGCTGCTGGGTCACGCCGCCGCAGGTTCTGACGCATCAGCACCAGGGCGGTCTCCGACAACTCCAGCGCGAGGGCGAGCCGACGCGCGGCAAACTGCTCGGGGGGCGCCTTCGCAGCTTCCGAAGTATCCATGGAAAGGGATGTTATCGCACCTGCGACCGGACCACGAGCTTCACCGGCCTGGAGGGGGTGGCGACCCTCTCAGCTCGTCCCCGGCGGGGAGCAGGAGCAGTCGAGGCAGCCATGGGCCGCACAGTGCCGACAGGTGCGGATGAGTCGCTCGCGCAGGGCGGTGCGGGCGCGGTGGAGCCGCACCATGGTGTTGTTGGCGGTCAGGCCGAGCTCGGCGGCGACGTCGACCGGCCGCTCCTCGCCGAGATCGACTCGCCGCAGCAGGTCGGCGTAGCCGGGGTTGATCTGGTCGAGCAAGGGCTCGAAACAGCGGCAGAGCTCCGCGTGGGCCTCGGGCGGGGGTTCGTGGGCGTCTCCGAACTCGATCGCGAGGGCGTCGCTGAGGCGCGCTTCGCTCGCTCGGGTGCGCCACCAATCCGCCACGGCGTTGCGCAGAATCCGGTAGAACCACGCCACCACGCGGCTGTCGTCGGTGATGGAGTCGGCCCGCTCCCAGGCACGGGTCAGCGCCTGCTGCAGGATCTCCTCGGCGTCTTCGGACGACCCCACTCGGCGTTCGAGGAAGCGCAGGAACCGCTGTCGGTGGTCGAGAAGGTCGTCGAGGGTGGGCGAGTTGGTGGCCACGGTGGTCTCGAAAGGGGCAGTGCGCCGAGCTGGGGCGGGCCCGCTAGGCCGCGGGCTGGCTCGGAATGGACAGGAGCTGGAGCTCGCCACGCTCCAGCGCAGCATCCATCGCGAGAGGATTGATCTCCCTGCCGGGCTGGGTGGGCCAGACGCCGAAACCGCGGTTGCGCCCCGCGTGTTTGGCGCGGTAGAGCAGCTGGTCGGCACACTTGAGCGCCGGCTCCCAGAGCTCCTGGCCGGAGTCGCGCCGCAGACCTTCGATCGGCGCAAAGCCCAGACTGGCCGTGACCGGTACCCGCTCGCCTTCACCGTCCTCGACCTCGAGGTCGGCAATCTCCCTCCGCAGCTGTTCGGCCAGGCTCGAGGCGGCTTGGGCATCGCCATCGGGAAGGAACAGGGCGAACTCCTCCCCACCCCAACGGCCGCACAGCGCTCCGTGCTCTTCGGCGACCCGCCGCAAGGCTCCGCTGACCTCGAGCAGGACGCGGTCGCCGACGTCGTGGCCGCAGCGGTCGTTGATGTGCTTGAAGTGATCGAGATCGAGCAGCATCAACACTGCCTTGCCCCGGGGAGCCGCCTGCATCTGAAAGGTCAGGTGGCGGCGATTCGCCAGGCCGGTCAGGGTATCGGTGCGGCTGACCTTGAGCAGGCGCTGCTGGTGAGCCCGCTGCCAGATCGAGATCGCCAGCGCGATCACGAGGACTGCCAGGAGCGCGATCCAGGCCACTTGACGTCGGAAGGACTCCTGGCGCAGCTGCAGCTCCTGCAGCGCCGTGGTCTGGCGCAGCTCCTCGATT
Organism: uncultured Thermoanaerobaculia bacterium; assembly: GCA_964599475.1. Taxonomy (GTDB): domain Bacteria; phylum Acidobacteriota; class Thermoanaerobaculia; order Multivoradales; family CAZRFU01; genus CAZRFU01. The sequence continues at coordinate 10,092 of CAZRFU010000037.1, read as the reverse complement.
TCGCGCGCCTGCCTTTCCATGCCGAGGCGAGCCTCGAGGGCGTCCAGGCGCGAACGCTGGTTCTGCTCGAGGAAGGCCTGGTTGCGTTTGGCGTACTCGCGGTGGAGTGCCAAGGCCTCGCGGAAGTTGCCACGCCGCTCGAGGATGTCGACTAGGTGCTCGAGCGCCTCGAGCACGCTGCGTTCGTACCGGATCTCGCGGGCCAGCTCGAGTGCCTGCCGAGCGTAGGTCTCGGCTTCGGCCAGCTTGCCGCGGTCCAGGGCCAGCAAGGCCTGCTCGCCGCGCAAGCTCGACAGCTCGCCCGGATTGCGTGGCTGTTGGAGCAGCACCTCTTCGGACCGGTCGAGGTAGCGCGTGGCTTGTTCGAAATTGCCGAGTCGGCGCCACACGCTGGCGGTCATGCCCAGGGCGGTGGCGAGGCGTGGGTCGTTGGCGCCTTCCATGGCAGGGACCAGCCACTCCAGGTGCAGCAACGCAGCGTCGTGTCGGCCATCGAGCAACAGGGCACGGACCAGATTGAAACGTACGGGGACCTGCGGGATCGGTGCCGTTGGGTTGGTTTGCGCGAGCTCGAGGATGCGTTCGAAGTGTTCGATCGCGGGCTTGAACTGACCCGACTCGGTGAGGTGGATCGCGAGGTTGCCGAGGACCTGGGGCAGGTCCTCGTCGAGCTGGTGGCTGCGCGTCAGTTCCAGGGCTCGCTCCATGACCTCCAGCGCCGAGATCGGATCGCCGCTGCGACCGTGCAGCGAGCCTAGGCGAATCAGAAGGCCGACGTGGTCGCGGGGGTCCTCCGAGTCGGCGATCTCGCTCGCGAGGCGGTCGATTTCCAGGATCTGGGCGCGGGCCTGGTCCAATTCGCCGAGCTGCATCTGCGACCACGCCCTGCAGGCCAACAACAACCCGCGTTGGGCGTCGGGCATCTGTGGGTCCAGGCGTAGACCATGGTCGGCGATCCGGGCGGCAGCGACAGGGTCACCGTATTCGAGCCGTTCGCACTGCTCGATCGCCGCCCCGGCCGACTGCGGCAACGGCTCTGCTGCGGCCCACAGTGTTGGCGTCGTCAGGGCCAGGAGGCTCGATAAGACACAGCGCATCGCTCGGAGCTTCATGGCCGGATCTTAGTGCGATCCCACCCCGTTGGCCGGTCGACGCACCTCGGGCGACTGTGGTAGCGTCTGCCTTGGCGCGGTGGGCCTCGCGGCCTCGAGACGCCACTCAATATCGTCCCACCGAGCAAGCAGCGCCTCAGCGAAGAGTTCGTAGACCTGGTCGGTCTGCCGAGTTCCTTCCGCCATGCGTGTGCGGGCTCGCCATTTTCAACGGATCGATGACGAGAGTCGCGAGTTGAGCACGATCAAGATCAAAAAGGGTCTGGACCTGCCGATTGCAGGCGCGCCGCGCCTGGAAATCGGACCCGGCCCCACGGTGACGCGAGTCGCCCTGGTGGCCGACGACTACGTTGGCATGAAGCCCACGATGGAAGTCGCAGTCGGCGATCGCGTCCGACGCGGCCAGTTGCTGTTCACCGACAAGAAGACCGAAGGGGTCCGTTTCACGGCGCCAGCGGCGGGAACAGTCGTCGAAGTCAATCGTGGCGAGAAGCGCCGCTTCGAGTCGCTGGTGATCGCCGTCGAGGGTGACGAGGCGGAGCAATTTCGCTCCTGGAAGGCCGCCGAGCTCGACACTCTGACCGCCACCGATGTCGAAGCCGAGCTCTTGGCGAGCGGCCTGTGGACGGCGATCAGGGTGCGTCCCTACGGCAAGGTGGCGGTTCCCGGCACCCGGCCGCGGTCGATCTTCGTCACCGCCATCGACACTCATCCCCTGGGCTTCGATCCGGTGTTGGTCGTGGCCTCGGCCAAGGACGACTTCGTCAACGGCCTCAAGGTCCTGGCTCGCCTCGCGACTCCCGTGCGGGTGTGCGCCAAGGCCGGCTCGGCGGTCCCCGGAGCGGGGATCGCCGGAGTCGAGGTGCATTCGTTCTCCGGGCCACACCCGGCGGGTCTCGTCGGCACCCACATCCACCTGCTCGATCCGGTTGGCCCGGGTCGCCAGGTGTGGCACCTCGGGGCCCAGGACGTCATCGCGATCGGGCGCCTCTTCACCACCGGCCAACTGTCGGCCGAACGGGTCGTGTCGCTCGCCGGTCCCGGCTGCAAGAACCCGCGCCTGGTGAGGACGGTGATCGGTGCCGACCTCGTGGAGCTCACCAAGGGCGAGCTCCACGACGGCGAGATGCGGGTGATCAGCGGGTCGGTCCTCGGCGGCCGCACGGCTGCCGGCACCGGCGCCTACCTCGGTCGCTACCACCAGCAGGTCAGCGTCTTGCGTGAAGGCCGCGAGCGTGAGTTCCTCGGCTGGCAGGGCCCCGGCTTCGACAAGTTCTCGACGCTCAAGATCTACTTCGGCAGCGTGCTCGGCAAGAAGTTCCCGATGACTACCACCACCAACGGCAGCCGCCGGGCGATGGTGCCGATGGGGACCTACGAGAAGATGATGCCGCTCGACATTCTCCCGACTCAGCTGCTGCGCTCTCTGATCGTGCGCGACACCGACTCGGCGCAGGCTCTCGGGTGTCTCGAACTCGAAGAAGAAGACCTCGCCTTGTGCACCTTCGTGTGCCCGGGCAAGTACGAATATGGTCCGATCCTGCGCGACAACCTGACGCGGATCGAGAAGGAGGGTTGAGGCGGCCATGAAGGCCCTACGCAAGGTTCTCGACCGTCTCGAGCCGCTGTTCCACAAGGGTGGCAAGCTCGAGAAGCTCTATCCGCTCTACGAGGCGGCCGACACGTTCGTCTACACGCCGCCGGACGTCACCAAGACCACGTCGCACGTGCGCGACGCGGTGGACTTGAAGCGCGCCATGACGATGGTGATCGTCGGGCTGCTCCCCTGCATCTACATGGCGATGTGGAACACCGGCTTCCAGGCCAACCGCGCGATGGCGGCCCTTGGGGTCGACGCCGCACCGGGCTGGCGTGGCGATGTGATCCAGATGCTGGGCATCGGGTACGACCCCGCCAGCTGGCTTGCCAACTTCATCCACGGCGCCCTCTACTTCCTCCCCGTCTACATCGTCTGCATGGCCGTCGGCGGCGCGTGGGAGTCGCTCTTCGCCAGCGTGCGCAAGCACGAGATCAACGAAGGCTTCCTGGTCACCGGTATGTTGTTCCCGCTGACTCTGCCACCGACCATCCCGTTGTGGCAGGTCGCCGTCGGCATCAGCTTCGGCGTGGTCGTCGGCAAGGAGATCTTCGGCGGCACCGGGCGCAACTTCCTGAACCCGGCGCTCACCGCCCGCGCCTTCCTCTACTTCGCTTACTCGAACCAGATCGTCGGTGACACGGTGTGGACCGCGGTCGACGGCTTCAGCGGCGCGACGGCCCTCGGCGCTGCCGCGGTGGCCGCACCGGGCCAGGCGATGGAGGCGATCGCCGCAGCCGGCGTCACCTTCCAGGACGCGTTCCTCGGCACGATCCAAGGATCGATGGGCGAAACGTCGGCCCTAGCCTGCCTGATCGGAGCGGTCATCCTGATCGCGGCCGGGGTGGGCTCGTGGCGCATCATGGCCGGCTGCGTGATCGGTGCGGTGGCCTTGTCCGGCTTGCTCTACACCGTCGGCAGCAGCACCAACCCGATGTTCGGCCTCTCGCCGCTGTGGCACCTCGTCATCGGCGGCTTTGCCTTCGGTGTGGTCTTCATGGCCACCGATCCGGTGTCGGCGTCGATGACCGAAACCGGCAAGTGGTTCTACGGCATCTTGATCGGTGTGATGACGATTCTGATCCGCGCGATCAACCCGGCATATCCGGAAGGGATCATGCTGGCGATCTTGTTCGGCAACGTCGTGGCACCGGTGATCGACTACTTCGTCGTCCAGGCGAACGTCAATCGGAGGCTCGCTCGACTCCATGCGTGACACGGTACGCAAGACGATCCTCGTCGCCTTCACTCTGTGTGTGGTCTGCTCGGTGATGGTCTCCGCCTTTGCGGTGGGGCTGCGCGAGGTGCAGGACCGCAACAAGGCCGAGGACATGCAGAAGAACATCCTTCAGGCCGCCGGGATCTTCGATCCGGCGCGGCCGGTGGCCGAGCAATTCGCTCGCTTCGACAAAAAACTGGTCGACCTCGAGACCGGCGAGTTCGTCACGGACGGCGGTGCCGTCGACCCCGAGAGCTACGATCCGCGCAAGGCCGCCGGCACGCCGAGCTTGTCGGTAGAGATCCCGGCAGCCGACGACCTCGCCGGGATCAAGCGCCGCGAAAAGTACGCCTTCGTCTATCAACTGATGGGCGAGGGTGGCCAGGTCGAGCAGTACGTCTTCCCGATCTACGGCAAGGGTCTGTGGTCGACGCTGTACGGCTTCATGGCGGTCGGGCCGGACCTCGACACCGTCAAGGGCATCACTTTCTACCAGCACGCGGAAACACCGGGGCTTGGTGGTGAGGTCGACAACCCACGCTGGAAGGCGCTGTGGCCCGGCAAGGAGATCTACGGTGAGAGCGGCGATGTCGCGCTCGCGGTGGTCAAAGGCGGCGGCAGCGACCCGACGCACGACGTCGATGGCCTGACCGGTGCCACGATCACGGCGCGCGGGGTCGGCAACCTCGTCAAGTACTGGTTCGGTGACGACGGCTTCGGCCCCTTCATCGAAAAACACAAGGCGTCGTAAGGAGACGACTCGCGATGTCCCAAACCAAACCCAAAGACATCCTCTTCGGCCCGGTGTTCGCGAACAATCCGATCGCACTCCAGGTCTTGGGGATTTGCTCCGCGCTCGCGGTCACGACCCAGCTGAAGCCCACGCTGGTGATGGCGGTTGCGGTGACCTTCGTCGTCGCGTTTTCCAACGCCGCTGTCGCGTTGATTCGTAACCACATCCCGAGCAGCATCCGCATCATCGTGCAGATGACCATCATCGCCTCGCTGGTGATCGTGGTCGATCAGGTGTTGCAGGCCTACGCTTTTGCGATCAGCAAGCAGCTGTCGGTGTTCGTCGGCCTGATCATCACCAACTGCATCGTGATGGGCCGCGCCGAGGCCTTCGCCATGAAGAACGGCGTGGCGATGTCCTTCCTCGACGGTCTCGGCAACGGCATGGGCTACAGCGTGGTGCTGCTCGCGGTGGGCGTCATCCGCGAGCTCTTCGGCGCAGGCAAGTTGTTCGGGAATACGGTGTTCGCCTCCGTCAGCGAAGGTGGCTGGTACCTGCCCAACAACTTCCTGCTGCTGTCGCCGAGCGCCTTCTTCGTCATCGGACTGCTGATCTGGGCGCTGCGCTCCTGGAAGAAAGACCAGGTCGAGGAGGCCTGAGATGTTCGAGCATTACCTCTCCCTGTTCCTCAAGGCGGTGTTCATCGAGAACCTCGCCTTGGCCTTCTTCCTCGGTATGTGCACGTTCCTCGCGGTGTCGAAGAACGTCAAGACCGCCCTGGGACTCGGCGTTGCGGTGATCGTGGTGCAGACCATCACGGTGCCCGCCAACAACCTGATCTACAACTTGCTGCTGAAGGAAGGCGCGCTCGGCTGGGTTTCGCCCAAGCTGGCCTCGACCAACTTGCAGTTCTTGGGGTTGATCAGCTACATCGGTGTCATTGCTGCGATGGTGCAGATCCTCGAGATGACTCTCGACAAGTACTTCCCGCCGCTCTACAACGCCCTCGGCATCTTCCTGCCGCTGATCACGGTGAACTGCGCCATCCTCGGTGGCTCGTTGCTGATGGTCGAGCGCAACTACAAGTTCGGCGAGTCGGTGGTCTACGGCCTGGGCGGCGGTGTCGGCTGGGCTCTCGCCATCGTGTGCCTTGCCGCGGTGCGCGAAAAAATGAAGTACAGCGACATCCCTGCGGGGCTGCGTGGCCTCGGCATCACCTTCATCACCGCCGGCCTGATGGCGATCGCCTTCATGTCCTTCGGCGGCATCCAGCTCTGAAACGGAATCTGTCATGAGTGAAATTGCACTCGGCGTGTTCATGTTCACCGCGGTGGTGCTCGCCCTGGTGACCGTGATCTTGTTCGCCAAGAAGCGTCTGGTGGCGGAAGGTGACGTCCACATCGTCGTCAACGACCAGAAGACCATCGACGTCCCCGCGGGCGGCAAACTGCTGAACGCGCTCGCCGATGCCGGCATCTTCGTATCCTCGGCCTGTGGTGGTGGTGGTACCTGCGCGCAATGCAAGGTCCACATTCACGAAGGTGGGGGCGAGATCCTCGCCACCGAGCTCAACCACATCAGCAAACGCGAGGCGCGTGAGGGCATGCGCCTGTCGTGTCAGGTCGCCGTCAAGCAGGACATGAAGATCGAGGTGCCGCATGAGGCCCTCGAGACCAAGAAGTGGCGTTGCAAGGTGCGTTCGAACCACAACGTGGCGACCTTCATCAAGGAGCTGGTGCTCGAGCTGCCCGAAGGGGAACAGGTCGACTTCAAGGCCGGCGGCTACATCCAAATCGAGGCGCCGCCGCATACCGTGGCCTACAAGGACTTCGTGATCGAGGAGCGCTTCCGCGAGGACTGGGACAAGTACAACGTCTGGCAGTACGTCTCCAAGGTCGATGAGCCGGTCATTCGCGCCTACTCGATGGCGAACTACCCGGGCGAAAAGGGCATCATCATGCTCAACGTCCGGGTCGCGTCGCCACCGCCGCGGATGCCGAACGTGCCGCCCGGCAAGATGTCCTCGTACATCTTCGGCCTGAAGCCCGGCGACGAGGTGACGATCTCGGGTCCCTACGGCGAGTTCTTCATCAAGGACACCGAAGCCGAGATGGTCTACATCGGTGGTGGTGCCGGTATGGCGCCGCTGCGCAGCCACATCTTCGAGCTGTTCAAGAACCTGAAGACCGGTCGCAAGGTGTCGTACTGGTACGGCGGCCGCTCGCTGCGCGAGCTGTTCTACGTCGACCACTTCCGCGCGATCGAAAAGGAGTTCCCGAACTTCACCTTCAACATCGCGCTGTCGGAGCCCTTGCCCGAGGACAACTGGACCGGCTACGTCGGCTTCATCCACAAGGTGTTGCTCGACAACTACCTGAGCAAGCACGAGGCTCCGGAAGACATCGAGTACTACATCTGCGGACCGCCGATGATGAACGCGGCGGTGTTCAAGATGCTCGACGACCTGGGTGTCGAGCCGGAGAACATCGCTTACGACGACTTCGGAGGCTGATTCGGTTCAGCGTCTGCTTGGGTGGGGCGGCCGGCGACGGTCGCCCCATCGTGTATCTGGGGGACCCATGCGCTTGACTCGCCGCGCCTCACATTCCGGCGTCTGCCGCACGCAATGCCCTCGACCGGGAGGAGGGAAGGGGCAAGAGGGAGCCGGGCCTCCCCGTTCCGGCGGGTCCCTGGTCCCCGGTCCCCGGTCCCTTGGCGATCGCCTACTGGGTCCACGCCCAAGGCTGGGGTTGGCGCTAGTGCTGGCGATGCTGACAGCGTGTGCTCCCGCGCCCGACCCGCCGCTGACGTTGAGCGGCGCGACCATGGGCACGACCTGGACGGTCAAGATTGTGGTGCCGGCCGAACCAGAGCTTGCGCAAGCCGAGCTTCAGGCTTCGATCGAGGGGCTGCTCGAGCAGGTCAACGACGAAATGTCGACCTATCGGCCGCAGTCGGAGTTGTCGCGCTTCAACGCCGCAGCCGAAGGAGAGTGGATCCCTGTATCGCCGACTACGGCAGCGGTGGTCGAGCGGGCAATCGAGATCGGCCGCCAGTCGCGCGGCGCGCTCGACGTCACCGTTGGCCCGCTGGTCGACCTGTGGGGCTTCGGCACCGATCCGCGGCCTGCGCGGGTTCCGAGCGTCGACGAGCTCGAAGCGGCACGCCAGGCTGTGGGTCTCGAGCACCTGGAGGTGAGCCTCGATCCGCCCGGCCTGCGCAAGCAGGTCGCAGGGCTGCGGGTCGATCTTTCAGCCATCGCCAAGGGAGACGGCGTCGATCGCGTCGGCGCCTTGCTCGACGCGGAGGGGTACCGTGACTGGTTGGTCGAGATCGGCGGCGAGATGCGCGGCCGTGGCCGTCGCCCCGACGGAGACCCATGGTCGATTGCGATCGAACGCCCGACCCCCGACTCGCGGGGCATTGCCAAAATCGTGCCGCTGCGTGACGTCGCGGTGGCGACCTCGGGGGACTACCGCAACTACTTCGTCGAGGACGGCGTGCGCTACTCCCACACCATCGATCCCCGCACCGGCGCGCCGATCCGTCACGAGCTCGCGTCGGTGACGATCCTCGCGGAAACCTGTCGCGATGCCGACGGGTGGGCGACGGCGATCGACGTGCTCGGCCCCGACGAGGGGTATGCTGTGGCGGTCGAACAGGGTCTCGCCGCCCTGTTGCTCGTCCGCGACGGTGATGGCTTCCGCGAGGTGGCCACCCCGCGGTTCCTCGCTCTGACTGGAGATCTGCCATGAACCTACTCGTCGTGATCGCCGCCGTGGTGGTCTTTTCGCTGGTGGTGCTGGCGATGGCCGTTGGTGTGATGGCCGGCCGCAAACCCATTGCCGGCTCCTGTGGCGGCATCGCCACCCTGCGCGAACGAGGCGTCGCCGGCGCCGACGGTCCGGTCTGCGAGATGTGCGGCGCCAAGCCGAACGAGCAGTGCAAGGCGGAGGACGCGGCTCCTTAGGGACCGGGGACCCGGAACCCGGGACCAGGGATCCGGGATCCGGAACGGAGACCGGACGGCGAACTTGATTTTCGTCGGACGGGATGCACCACGGAGGGTCCCACGGGGCACTGCTGGGCCTACGCCTTGGAGTCGCCGCGCCCCTCTACCAGGCCCCTTCGGGGGTCTCGGCACCGTCGCAGCTCTGGTGATGGTCGCGGTCGCAGGGCGTCTGCGCTCGTGGTCCGCCCCGCGCGGCTCATGATGCCGGGCCGCTGGCCCTCGCCGAACCAAAGGAATGGCAACCGAGGCCTGGGGCGTGCCCCAGGCAGGTATGGCTGGTTGGCGCTCCGGAGCCGCCGCCGCCATGCCCTCGGACCGCTGACTCCCATGTCGGTTCGAGCTCGCCGCTGGCACTCCGGACCTAACCCCTAAGCCCCAACCTCTCCCTCCGTCTACCGGTCCCCGGTCCCCGGTCCCCGGTACCCAGTACCCAGTACCCGGTACCCAGTACCCGGTACCCGGTACCTGGTCCCCGGTCCCTTCCACCTGTGCCAGAATGGCGCCCATGTCCGCAACTGCCCCCCTGGTCCTGGTCATCGACGATGAAGCCGGCTCGCGCGAGTCGATGGCGATTGCCATCGAACGCGCCGGCTATTCGGTGTTGACCTTCGACGACGCCCGCAGGGCGCTCGAGTACCTCGAAACCCACAGCTCGCCGCGGCTGGCGGTGTGTGATCTGCGCATGCCGGGGCTCGATGGGTTGGGGTTTCTCGACGAGGTGCACAAGCGCGAGCTCGACCTCGCGGTGATGTTGGTCACCGGCTTTGGCTCGATCGAATCGGCGGTCGAGGCGATGCGGGTTGGGGCCGACGACTACTTGACCAAGCCGGTCGATCTCTACGAGCTGCGCACCCGGGTGCGCAACCTGCTCGAGAACCGCCAGCTCAAGGAAGAAGTCTCGAACCTGCGCTCGATGCTCGACAAGCGCTTTGGCTTCGAGAGCCTGGTGGGCCGCTCGGCGGCGATGGAGCAGCTGTTCGAGAAGATGCGCCTGGTTGCGCCGACTCGCTCGAGTGTGTTGCTGATCGGCGAATCCGGCACCGGTAAAGAGCTGGTCGCGAAGGCGTTGCACCAGGCCAGCCCGCGCCGCGACCAGCGTTTTCTCGCGATCAACTGCGGCGCGATCCCCTCCGACATCCTCGAGAGTGAGCTCTTCGGGCACGAGAAGGGGTCGTTCACGGGCGCCGTGGCGCGCAAGATCGGCCGCTTCGAGATGGCGCACCAGGGGACGTTGTTCCTCGACGAGATCAGCGAGCTCTATCCCGAGCTCCAGGTCAAATTGCTTCGGGTGCTGGAAGAGCGGCAGATCATGCGTGTCGGCGGCAGCGAGCTGCTCGATGTCGACTTTCGCCTGATCGCCGCCACCAACCGCGACCTCGATCGCGAGATCGCCAATGGCCGCTTTCGCGAGGATCTCTA
>CAZRFU010000036.1:0-51488 GCA_964599475.1 uncultured Thermoanaerobaculia bacterium | reverse complement strand
TCTGGGCTCTTGATAGGTTCTCGCGGGAAGGAGCGATGGCCACACTTCGCTCCCTGCAGGAGCTCGAGAGCTACGGCGTAGGGTTTCGCTCGTACACGGAGCGCTATCTCGACTCGACCGGGCTCTTCAAGGAGGCCCTGATCGCGATCCTCGCGACGCTGGCCAAGCAGGAGCACATCCGGATCTCCGAGCGCGTCAAGGCCGGGATGGAGCGGGCTCGAGCTGCCGGCAAGCACCTTGGCCGACCGCAGGTCTCCTCGAGGAGGAGGGGGCGCATCGCGGAGCTGCGGGATGAGGGCAAGTCCATCGCAGCGATCGCCCAGGCGGTGAAGCTCAGCCGGGCGACGGTGCGGAAGTACCTTTCGGCGGGATGAACGTCCCTCGCCGCTTTGTGCTGCCCTACGAGGCTGCCGGTCCCGGCTGCGGCAGAGCAACCTCTGACCGCGCAAAGGGCACGACGTCGACGGTGGCTCAGCGCTTGCTCCGATCGGCTCGCCGGCCATTTGAAACAGGCTCTGGCGAGTATCGACACCTCCCGAACTCGCGCCGAGCTGATCCGTATGCCGAAGCATGGATCATCGCGTGCGCCCCCCGTTGGTTCCTCGTCGCTCAAGCCTCCCTCGCCGGATCATCGCGTCGCCCGCTGCGGTCTGCCTGCTGAGCGTGCCGCTCGCGGCGGGGGTGGCGCCAGCCCAGCAGGATCGAGGCCAACCGATGCGTGCTGTGCGAGTCGATCAGGCGCCGACGGTCGATGGCGACCCCTCGGATCCGGTGTGGCAGGCAATCGAAGCCGTGTCGACCTGGTACGAAACCAACCCGGCCGACAACGTCGTCGCCGCCGCCGAGGTCGGCGGGACCGCACGCATTGCCTACGACGGCGAGTTCCTCTACGCCCTCCTCGAGCTCCGCGACCCGCGGCCGGCGGAGATCCGGGCTCCGCTCGGAGCTCAGGACGACATCAGCGGCAACTGGACCGACTACGCCGGTTTGGTGCTGGACACCCAGGGCACCGGCCAAGGCGGCCAGATGTTCCTGGCGACCGCGCGAGGCGTGAAATACGACGCGATTACCTCGGATGCCAGCGGTGAGGACAGCGCCCCGGACTTCTTCTGGGACGCCGCGGGTCGAATCACCGAGGACGGCTGGGTGCTGGAGCTGCGCATTCCGTTTGCGTCCCTGCGCTACGCCGACGCCAACCCCGACAAGTGGGGGGTGTTGATCTACCGCAATCGACCGCGGGACTTTCGCTACCAGTACTTCACCCAGCGTATGCCTCGCGACGTCAACTGTTTCGTGTGCAATCGCCAGGATTTGGTCGGCCTCGCCGACCTGCCGACCGGCGCCCACTGGGTTGCGGCCCCGTACGCCACCGGGCTGCAGCAACGGCTGGCGGGTGGGGACGGTGAGTTGCAGAGCGAGGACCCCACGGGCGAGATCGGTGTCGACCTGAAGTGGATCCCGTCCCCGAGCCTGGTGGTCGATGCCACCATCAACCCGGACTTCTCGCAGATCGAAAGTGACACACCCCAGGTGGCGGCAAACGAGCGCTTCGCGCTGTTTTTCCCCGAGCAGCGGCCGTTTTTCCTCGAATCGGTCGATTTGTTGGCCACCCCGATCCAGGCGGTCTCGACGCGGACGTTCAACGATCCTCGCTGGGGTCTGCGGCTGTCGGGAGGCGAGGAGTCTTCTCGCTACACCATCCTCGTGGGCCAGGACGACGGTGGTGGCGTGACGATCATTCCAGGGTCGGAGGGGTCGCGCCTGGCGCCGAGTGACGACCGAGCAGATGTCATCATTGGCCGCTACCGGCGGGACTTCCGCAAAGGCTTCGTATCGATGCTCTATGCCGGGCGCGAGCTCGACGGTGGTGCCTCCAACCGCGTCGCGGGCCCGGATTTCGAGTGGCGCCCGACCGGCTCCGATCGTATCGTCGGCCAGTTCCTCTATTCGTGGAGCGAAACGCCGGAGCGGCCGGATCGCGCCGAGGAGTGGGACGGGCGCGAGCTGTCGGGCCACGCCGCGCGGATCTACTGGTCGCGCAACACTCCCACCTGGGACTTCTTCGTCGACACCCGCGACGTGGCGGATGGCTTCCGTGCGGACTCGGGGTTCGTGCCGCAGGTCGGCTATCGGCGGCTGTACTCCGAAGTTGGGCGGACCTTCCGCTACACCGACGCGCCGATCCGCCGTCTGCGGTTGTTCGGCTGGGGCCGGCGCGACGAGGACCGCTCCGGGGAGTTGCTGCACGAGGAGGCGGTGTTTGGCGCCGGCCTCGACGCCACTCGCAACACCTTCGGTCGGCTCGAGGTTGCACATGACACGGTGGTCGACGCCGGCCGCCGCTTCGACCGTCGCCAGTTGCGGCCGACGATCGAAATGCGGCCTGGGCGGCTGGTCTCCCTGGTCGGCGTTTACGGCCGCTTCGGGGACGATGTCGACTTCGTCGGCCACCGGGCAGCCAAGATCCGGCAGCTTTCGATCGCAGCCCAGATGCGACCGAACAAACACCTGGTGGTTGGCCTCGAGGGCACTCGCCGGGCCCTCGACCTCGACGAAGCGACCCTCGCGGGCGATCGCCTCTTCACCGCGTCGGTCGCGACCCTGCGAGGAGTCTGGACCTTCGATGCCCGTTCCTGGTTGCGCCTCCTGGTGTTGTGGGGAGAGACCGAACGCAACCCGGCGTTGTACCCTGACCCCACCTTGATTGCCGGGCGCGAGGAAGCGGTCGACGCGTCGCTGGTGTTCTCGTGGCAACTGAACTGGCAAAGTGTGCTCTACGTCGGCTGGAGCGAGTCGCGGTTGCGCGACCTCGAGACCGGCCTGGAGCCCGCCGGCGAGCAGCTCTTCGTCAAGGTCTCGTACGCGTTTCAGGGGTAACAAGAAGGTACCGGGTACGGAGGAAGGTACCGGGTACTGGGTATCGGGTATCGGGTACTGGGTACTGGGTGCCAGGTACTTGCCCTCCGCGGGCAGGCTCTGTTCCCATCTCTGGTCCCGGGTCCCTGATCCCTGGTCCCCGGTCCCCGGTCCCTGATCCCCAATCCCAACCCCTAGACCGTGCCACAATCTCCGCGTTCCTGGAGGACCGGCATGGCGTTGCGCAAATGGCTGAAGGTGGTTGGACTGCTGCTCCTCGGAGCGATCGGCGGGGCGCTGGTCTTTGTGTGGTGGCAGCTGCGCGGGAGTTTGCCCCGTTCCGAAGGGCGTGCGGCGGTGACCGGCCTGTCTTCACCGGTCACGATCGAGCGCGACGCCCTGGGAGTGCCGCGGATCCGGGCGGCCACCGCGCTCGACGCGGCCGCGGCGCTGGGCTACCTGCACGCTCAAGATCGCTACTTCCAGATGGATCTCCAACGTCGGCGTGCCGCCGGGGAGCTGTCGGAGCTGTTCGGCTCGGTGGCGGTCGACTACGACCGGGGCAATCGCCGCTATCGTTTCCGCAGCCAGGCCCACGAGGTCGTCGCCCGCACCACCCCGGAGGAACGCGCGACCCTCGAGGCCTACACCAAGGGAGTCTCGGCAGGGCTCGCGGACTTGTCGGCCCCGCCGTGGGAGTACCTCGTGTTGGGTGCCGAGCCGGAACCCTGGTCGCCGGCCGACACGGTGCTGGTGTCCCTCGGCATGTACCTCGAGCTTCAGGGCAACGACCACCAGATCGAGATCGCTCGCAGCACACTGGACCACGCGCTGGCTCCGGAGCTGCTGGCGTTTCTGTGGCCGGCCGGTACCGAGTGGGATGCACCGTTGCTCGGCGAACCGTTCGGCCCTCCGCAGATCCCTCCGGCCGAAGTCGTCGACCCGCGTCGACAGATCCCCGCCTTCGAACCCGTGCGCACCAGCGAGCGCTCGCCCCTGGGTAGCAACAACATGGCGATCAGCGGCGCTCGCACGGCCACGGGTTTGCCGATGCTGGCGGGCGACATGCACCTCGGCTTGGCGGTTCCGGCGCTGTGGTATCGCGTCGAACAGCGGATTGCAGAGTCGGGGAGACGACTGGTCGGCCCCTCCCTGCCCGGCACTCCCCAGATCGTGGCCGGCAGCAACGGAGAGATCGCGTGGGCCTTTACCAACGGCTACGGCGACTGGAGCGATCTGGTCGTGGTGGAGGAGGTCGAGGGTGGCTACCGAGTTCCCGACGGTGTCGAGGCGTTCCAGGTCTTCCGGGAGCAGATCGTCGTGGCCGGGGGGCCGGCGCAGGAGGAGTTGGTGCGGTGGACGCGCTGGGGGCCCATCGTTGCGACCGATCCCGAGGGCCGCCTCTTGGCCCGGAAGTGGGTGGCGCTCGAATCGGAGGGTGCCAATCTCGGTATCCAGCGTCTGCTCGATGCGGGGTCGGTGGCGGAGGCCATCGAGCTCGCGCCGCAGCTCGGGATCCCGGCGCAGAATCTGGTCGTGGTCGACCGGGCCGGCAGTCTCGGCTGGACGGTGTTGTCGGCAATTCCCCATCGGGTCGGATTCGACGGCACGCGGCCACGATCGTGGGCGACGGGGGAGGTCGGTTGGCACGGCTGGGTCGGGACGGAACGTCCCCGCGTCGTCGATCCCCCGGATGGTCGGCTGTGGACGGCCAACGCCCGGACAGTGGGATCCGAAGGGCTGGCGATCCTTGGCGACGGCGGCTACGATCTCGGCGCTCGGGCGGGACAGATTCGCGACGGACTGGGTGGGCTCGAACATGCGACGGAGGCCGATCTCCTGGCCGTCCAGCTCGATGATCGAGCGGTGTTCCTCGGCCGCTGGCAGGCGCTGCTGGTACAACTCCTCGCTGAGGACGGGGGCCGCGCCGAGCTGCGGCAGCTGGTCGACGCGTGGGGAGGTCGGGCGGCGGTCGACTCTGTGGGCTACCGGATCGTCCGCGCGTTTCGCGGCGAGGTCGAGACCCGCCTCTACAGTTGGTTGACGTCGCCCGCCTTGGCTCGCGACTCGGCCTTCGATTGGCGCCGCGTCGACCAGCGCGAAGGTGCGCTGTGGCAGCTGGTCAGCCGCCGCCCCGAGCACTTCCTGCCGCCCGACGCTGAGAGCTGGGAGCAATTCCTTGCGACGTGCGTCGACGCCGCGGTGGCCGAGCTGACCAAGAACGAGCAGCCGCTCAGTACGGCGACCTGGGGCCAGCGCAACACGACGCGCATCCGTCACCCGCTCAGCGGCGCGCTGCCGCTCTTGGCGCGATGGCTGGACGTTCCCGCTCGGGAGCTGCCGGGCGACTGGAACATGCCGCGGGTGCAGTCGCCGGGCTTTGGGGCCTCGCAGCGCATGGTGATCACTCCGGGCCGGGAGGAGGACGGGATCTTCCACCTTCCCGGCGGGCAGAGCGCTCACCCGCGATCGGCGTTCTTTCGGGCCGGACTCGACGCTTGGCAGGAGGGGCAGGCGACGCCGTTGTTGGCCGGCCCAACCGTCGACACCGTCGTCCTGGAACCGCGGTGAGATCGGGGTCGCCGCCCGGGAGAAGAGCAGCCACCCGCCCGCCGGCGTCGGAGGGCGCCGGCGGCTATGCCGTGGCCCTGGTCGAGGAGTTGCGTCGGCACGGGGTGGCTGCGGGCACGAGCTCCGATCCCGAACCGCTGGCACGTGCCGCGTACGAGCTGGAGCTTCGCGCCAAGAGTGAGGCCTGGGTCCGGTGGTGGAACGGCCTCGGGGTGGGGGGAGCTCTCGAGCCGCTGAGGCCGGCGGTGCAACCTCGGGGGTATCGCACCACCAGCAAGCGCAGAGTGAGGCGAGGCCGTGAGGGAGTGCACCTCGGCTTCGCGGGGGATTGGGTCGCTGGCCCAGCCGCGGCAAGCACCGCGATCGACTCGCTGCTCGATCACCCTACGCATCTGCCGGTCTACCGCGCCGTCGCCGACCTGTTGGGCCGCCCCCCCTTCGGTACTCTCGCCGAGGTTTCGAGTTGGGTCATCGTCCGCGGCGAAGGTCCTCGGCTGACCGTCATCCTGAACGTCGTGCGCTTCGATGCGGCGGTGATCAGGGCGGCGAGACGGGTCGGGGAGGTCCTTGCAGATCTGGGGGTGCAGTCGGTGTTGCTGTATCTGGATCCGAGCGGCTCGGAGTACTACCTCGAGGCCAGAAGGCCGGCCAAATCGCTCGGTCTCAAGGTGATCATGGGCTCGGAGTGGCTCGAGACCAGCATCGGCGGCACACGCCTACTGCATCCGGCGGTCTCTTTCGCGCAGGTCAACGGCGCCATGGTACCCACGCTGGTCGAGACGGTCGCGCGGCTCGCCGGCCCGCTCGAGGGTACCAGTCTGCTGGACTGTTACTGTGGGTGGGGCCTATTTGCCTTCACGGTGGGGCAAGGAGCGGCTTCGGTCTTGGGAATCGATCACGACGGACCCGCCATCGAGGCCGCACGAGGCACGGCCCGGCGCCGTGGCAGCAAGTTCCGGTTCGTCGCAGCCGCGATGGACCCGGATTTCGTCCGGGAGGGCCTGAGACGGGGGCGTGGGCCGGAGGTGGTGATCCTGGATCCACCCCGTCAGGGTACGGCGCGGGGGCTGGCCGCTGCTCTGGCCGAGCGTGAGCCAACGCGGGTGGTCCACGTGTGCTGCGGGATCGACGAGTTGCCGCGGGAGCTCGACGCATGGAAGCGGGCCGGCTGGACGCCGGAGCGCGCGGTGGCGCTCGATCTGTTTGCGGGCACCACGTCGATCGAGGTGGTGGTGGCGCTCGGCCCGGCACCCACATCGCAACGCCGTCCACACCATCGTCGGTGATACCGTCCCAAGCTCATGGCTTCCGAGGTGTTGTCGTTTACCGGGCTCCCGAATCTGCATCCGGCGGTGGTGCATTTTGCCCTTGCTCTGGCGCCGGTGGCAGCCCTCTTCGACGTCGCGCGGTTGACTGTCGCACGCCGGCACCGGTGGCTCGATCCGGCGGCCAAGTGGCTGTGGATTCTCGCGGCGATCGGTGCTGCGACCGCGCGTTGGACCGGCGAGCGAGCGGCGGAAGGGGTCGGAGCTCTCGACATCGAGGCTGAGCGCGTGCTCGCCGATCACGCCGACCAGTCTCTGGTGGCGATGATCCTGGTGGTGACGGTGGCAATGGCCCGAGTCGTGCTCTCCGGGTGGGAGCAGGCGCGCGAGCGGCCGCACGTGGCCTGGGGAACGGTGCTACTGGCTTTCGAAGTGGCGGCGTTGGGGGCGCTTGGATTCACCGCGGATCTCGGGGGGCGGCTCGTCTACGAGCTCGGCGTGGCCGTGGCGCCGCGCCGGCAGGTCGACCAGGAGATGGCGGTCGCAGGTGGCGGTGACGAACCGGCGACCACCCCGGCACGGGCTGCAGGCCTGCCCGTCAGCGGCGCCGATGGTCGACTGAGCTGGCGTCCGGTTGGTCCCGAGTCGGTCGGTGGTGGCATTCGGGTGGAATCGACATCCGGCCCGCAGGCACTGCGACCAACCAGCAACGGCGGCGTCCTCGAGCTCGTCCTGGACGGAGCCGCTTCCCTGGTTCTGCCGGGGACCTACGGTGACATCCGCTTCGAGGTCGAGGCGGAGCTCGAACGCTTCGAGGGCACGCTGGCCCTGGTTCACCACCGCGGCGAGGCCTCGGATCGCCTCGAGCTGGCTGTTCTGCCACCAAGCGGGACCGCTCCGGACGGAGTGATCGAGCTGCGACGGGGAGATCGCTCTCTCGACAGGGCTGAGGTCGACCTCGGTGCCGGACCGTTTTCGCTGGTCGTCACCTCGGTCGGCCGACACCAGCGGGCATTTCTCGACGGCGTCGCGGTGGCGCACGGCCACATCGCCGAGCTCGACCCCGGTGGGGTCGCGCTCACCCTCGAGGGTAGGGGAGCCGTACGCGTTCGACGAGTCGAGATCAGGCCGGCCAAGGAGTAGAGATGCGCTACAGCCGTTCGGTTTCCTGGATCTTCGAGCAGAAGGACTGGCCCCTGACGCTCCTGTGGCTGGCTGCAGCCAGTCTGGTCCCGATGGTGGGGCAGATCGTCGCCAACGGCTACCAGGCTGCGGCAACGGTCGAGCTCGGGCGCGGTGGGGCGCCCGAGCAGGTTCGACCGTTCGACCTCAACCGCCTGGCGGACTATCTGATCAAGGGCCTTCGCCTGTTTCTGGTGGGTTTGGTCGCCAGCGTGGTCCTGGTGCCGGTGATTCTCGTCGGCATCTTCGGCCTCGGAATCGCCGGCGCGGTTGCGGGTGCCGCGGCGGGATCCGGTGGCGAGCCCAGCGTCCTGGTTCTCCTGTTGCTGGCCGGAGGGGTGCTCGCCTTGGCCCTGCTGGCTATGGGCGTGGCATCGCTGGTCGCGCCACTGTGGCTTCGCGCCGCCTATCTCGAGGATCTCGGGTCGGCCTACGACCTCGAGTTCTGCAAGGACTTCTGGCGCCGGGTGGGTTGGACGGCGATGGCGTGCCACCTAGGCATGGCACTCCTTGCCATCGTCTTGGTCTTGATGGGAATGTTGGCGTGCTTCGTCGGCATCTTCCCGGCGATCGCAATCGTGTTCCTGGCGCAGGCCCACCTCTACGCCCAGCTCTACCGGATCTACCTCGACCGCGGCGGGATGCCGATCACACCTCCGGCAACCAGCCCGTGAAGTCGCCGAGCTCGAAGCCGTCACCGAAGATGCGGGCGGCTCCGAGCTCGTCGGAACCGAGGTCGACGGCGGTGCCGCGCCGTCGCTCGCCGCCGTCGATATCCGCTTCGGCGGGAGCGGGGACGAATCCCGGATCGGCGGCGTCGACCGCGGGTGAGCCTGCCGTCAGCTCGTAGTGATCGGTCTCGAGGTTGAGGAACAGCAGTGGGTTGGCGTGGATCGAGGTCGTGTCGAACCCAAGTGGCGCGGCCTGCCAGGAGGCGACATCGGCGTATTGGCTGCCGTTCCAGTCGAAGACGCCGGAGCCCGGCGTAGTCGGATCGATGCTCCAGTAGAGGTTGCGTTCGAAGACCGTGCTGGTGGCGCTGCCGACCTCGTAGTTGCCGACGTAGACGATGTCGAAGGGTGCGACCACGGGGGGAGAGGCTTCGACGAGGTTGTGCCTGAAGGTGGTCGAATCCGCCCACTGGACCCAGATCTCACCGATCCCTCCTCCGGTGAAGTAGGTCCCGACGCCGTTTTGACCCAGGGTGTTGTTGCCGACGAGGGTATTGCCCTGGAACAGGATGTTTTCGGTCCTTCCGGCCTTGTCGGAGTATCCGCCAACCACCACGCCGGCGCGTTCGTTGCCGACCACCAGGTTGTTGCGGACGACGATGTTGGAGGCGGTGACGCCGGCGTTTTCGGCCCCGACTTCGATGCCGAGGTCACACCCCTCGACGACGTTGCCTTCGATCACGATGTCTCGGCCGCCGTCGACGTAGATCCCCGCGGCGTAGCCACCGCCGTAGTTGGAGTTCGCCGCCAACACGACGTTGCCGCGAACCAGGCCGTTGCGCGCCACCAGGGTTGGGTTCGGCTGGATGTCCGTCTCGCCGCCGATCATGTCGATGCCGATGTTGTTGATCTGGCGCACGACGTTGTTCTCGATCAGGAAGCCGTTGACGTTGCCGTTGAGGGTGACCGCTTCACTCGGCGCCGCCGCGATGTCGCGGATGACGTTGTCGGCGATCGTCAGGTCGGCGATGGGATCTGCGTCGGTGCCGTACGCGGTGATCGCCATGGCGTTGGTTCCGACCACGTCGCGGATCACCATGCCGCGTACCTCGACCCGGCTGCTCGAGCCCAGGATTCGCACCACCGAACCGTCGGTACCGGCGTTGTGATCGCGGACCTCGAAGCGGATCACCGCGACGTCGTTGCAGTCGTCGATCAGGATGGCGTTGGCGGCTCCGGTACCGGAGGTGTCGAGGGCGGGAACGTCGCCGAGGGTGACGAGGTCGCCGGGGAGTCCCATCAGCACGATCGGTTGGCCCGGCAGCCCACAGGAGGTGAAGGTGAGCGCCTCGTTGTAGTCCCCGGCGGCGACGTGGATGGTGTCGCCGGGATTGGCGGCGTCGATCGCGGCCTGGATGGTCGAATGGTCTCCCGGGACCGCGATGATCGCCGCCGCCACCGGTGCCGTCGTGCACCAGGCGATGAGGAGGCCGAGCGGATGGACACGTCTTCTGGCCATGGACTTCATTGTACGGCCCCAGTGGCCCCCGGCCCCGACCCGTTTGGGCAGGCGGGGCGGATAGGATTGGGCGATGAGCACTATCGCGCCCGGTCCCCGCCCAGTCTCAGCACCCCGTGGCACTACGCTGTCTTGCCGAGGATGGCTCCAGGAAGCGGCGCTGAGAATGTTGATGAACAACCTCGATCCGGCCGTGGCCGAAGACCCGGACCAGTTGATCGTGTACGGCGGCTCGGGTCGAGCGGCGCGATCGTGGGAGTGTTTCGACGCGATCGTCGCCACCCTGCGGCGCCTGGCCGACGATGAGACGCTGCTGGTGCAGTCGGGCAAGCCGGTGGGAGTGTTTCGGACTCACGAAGATGCTCCGCGGGTGCTGATTGCCAACTCGAACCTGGTGCCGAAGTGGGCAACGGCGGACGAGTTTCGCCGCCTCGAGGGTCTGGGCCTGACCATGTACGGCCAGATGACCGCGGGGTCGTGGATCTACATCGGGACTCAGGGAATCCTGCAGGGTACGTTCGAGACCTTCGCCGAGTGCGCCCGTCAGCACTTCGGCGGCACGCTTGCCGGGACGCTCAACGTCACGGCCGGCCTCGGTGGGATGGGCGGAGCCCAACCCCTGGCCATCACGATGAACGAAGGGACCTGTCTCGTCGCCGAGGTCGATCCGAACCGCATCCGCCGGCGTTTGGAAACGCGCTATCTCGACGAGGTTGCCCCGAGCCTGGATGCTGGAATCGACCTGGCGCTCGCCGCCAAGGCTTCGCGGCGAGCGGTTTCGATCGCGGTCGAGGCCAACGCGGTCGACCTGCTCGAACGGCTGATCGCCCGCGGCGTGACACCGGAATCGCTGACGGATCAGACGTCTGCTCATGATGCCCTGCTCGGGTACGTGCCGCACGGCATGTCGTTCGCCGATGCGGGCGCACTGCGCCAATCCGATCCCGGAGCGTATCTGCGGCGCTCGAAGCTCTCGATGGCCGCACACGTCCGGGCAATGCTGGAGCTTCAGCGTCGCGGTGCGGTGACCTTCGACTACGGCAACAACCTGCGTGGGCAAGCCCTCGAGGAGGGGGTCACCGAGGCGTTCGAGATCGGCGGCTTCGTCCCCCTGTTCATTCGGCCTCTGTTCTGCGAGGGAAAGGGACCGTTTCGCTGGTGTGCCCTCTCGGGTGACCCGGCGGACATTCACGCCACCGACGCGGCGATCCTCGAGCTCTTCCCTCAGGACCTGGCGTTGCGGCGGTGGATCACCATGGCTCAGGAGCGTGTGGCGTTTCAGGGGCTGCCGGCGCGCATCTGCTGGCTCGGCTACGGCGAAAGGGCCAAGGCGGGGTTGGCCTTCAACGAGCTCGTGGCGTCGGGGCGGGTCAAGGCGCCCATCGTCATCGGCCGCGACCACCTCGACTGTGGCTCGGTGGCCTCCCCGAACCGCGAAACCGAGGCGATGCGGGACGGGTCGGACGCGATCGCGGATTGGCCGATCCTCAACGCCATGTTGAGCGCGGTCAACGGCGCGACGTGGACTTCCTTCCACCACGGTGGTGGCGTGGGCATCGGCTATTCGCTGCACGCCGGTATGGTGGTCGTGGCAGACGGAACCCCGGCGGCAGCGCGACGGCTCGAACGGGTATTGACCGGTGATCCCGGCATGGGGGTGATCCGCCACGCCGACGCCGGCTATCCGGAGGCGATCGCCTGTGCTCGCGAACGAGGGGTCGACATCCCGATGCTCGATCGCTGAGGATTCGTGCGCGGACACTTGGCCTGGCTGAGCGACACTGTCCTGGCAGGCGCGGTACTGGCGCTGTTGGCCCGGCCGGATGTCGTCTCTCCAGCCGTGGTGGTGCTGCTCGCGGGCGGTGCACTGGCGGCCCCGCGCTCGCGGTGGTCACGCTGGACCCTGGCTGCCGGCCTGGCGATTGCCCCGGGGGCATGGTTCCTTCAGCCGGGAGCCGACGAACCGGCAGAGGTCGTGGTCGGATCGGCCTGGCGAAACGTGGTGACTGAGCTCGATCGGGTTGCTCGCGCGGCGGCGGAAGATTTCCCCCTGCCCGAGGAGGAACGCGGCGGTGGGCGGGTCGGGGCGTTTACGGAGTTGGCGGCACGGGCACAGCGGCTGGACGCTGCGGGGCTCGCGCTGTTTCTGGTCGACCGCGACGGGGCGCCGCACGCCTGGGCCGGGGAGGGTGTGCTGCACGAGCCGTCCCCGTCCCAGTTGCCGCGCGAGGGTTTCGTCGCGCGCAACGGCTGGGGTGCGGCGACGATCCTGGCGGTGGTGGCGATCGATGACGGGCGCCGGCCGTGGCGCATCGTCGTGGGGCGGACCCTCGAGACCTCGCGCTTCGAGCCTGCCGGCCTCGAGGCCTTGCGCTGGCGGATCGCCGGGGAAGGCGAGGACGACGGTGGGTTCGAGCGGGTCGATGGCGGCGGTTCGGCGCCGGATCTTCTCGTCGAGGGTGGGGTCGTCGCGGCGCCGGGCGGCGTCGACCGGCGCTGGTGGTTGGCTCCCCTGCTGGTCCTCAGCGGGATCTGGGCGCAGCGCTGGTCTCACAGGCCGACCTTGGCTGCGGCGGCCGGCGCGGCACTCACAGTGGGCGCCGCGGCGGCGGTAGTCGGCCCGCTCGGCGCTGCCGCCGCGGTCGCCGGTTCGTGGTTTCTGTGTCTGTGGTCCAGCCGGGCCAAACCCGCCAGAGGGCTTTGGGCGGCGATCGGGCTCGGGGGCACGGCGATCCTGACGGCGGCGGCAGGAGCAGTATCGGTCCCGAGAGTCCTGGAGCTCGGCGATCCGCTGGCGTCGCCGGTCGCGGTTGGACCGTGGCTTGGGCCCGCGGCCCTGGCCCTGTCATTCGCCGCCGTGCTGCTGCTCGGATCGAAGCTGCGGGCACCCGCTCCGGTGACCTGGAAGGCGGCTGCCGTGGCGCTCGGTCTCGCAGCTGCAGCATTGGTGGCCCATGTGTGGCTGTGTGCGGCGCTGATCGTCGCATCGCTGGCGGTCGGCGTGCTCGGCGGCGGGTTCGGCGATCGCCGACACGGCTCGATCCTCCGGCTCGCCGCGGCGGTGGCGCTGGGCGCACTCCTCGCCGGCGCGACGTGGGAGCTCGTGCGCCGCGCCGCTCTCGACGAGGTCGCGCAGGAGTGGGCAGATCGCATCGCGAGCGTCGGCAACTCCGAGCTCGACGAGCTCGAGACTCGACTGCAAGGCATTCTGGCCCACACCGAGCTGGAAGAAGTCCAACCCTTCGCCGCGTCGGAGGATCTCGTGCTGGACGACCTCGCGGCCTCGTGGTGGCGTGCCTCGGCGCTGCGCCCGCTCGCGGGCTTGAGCGCCGTCGCCATCCTCCCGGAGGAGCACGAGCCGCTGACTTTTTCGCTCGGCCTACCGCTGACGAGCGAGGGAGAGCTCGACCGCGATCCGCAGCGCTGGCGCGATCTCGACCTGCCGGGTCTGGAGGATCTGCTTCTGAGTGGCGAAGGCACGGTCCTGCGCGGTGGGCGGGAATGGGCGAAGTTGCGGTGGTGGTTGTTGCCGTCTCCCGGGGAGCCCGAGCGCGGCGGTCGGGGTCCCGACCTCGATCTGGCCCTGCTGCGAGGTGGCGGAGGAGCGCGAGGCTGGCTGCCGCGCCTTCCAGCACCGCTACAGGTCGGTCTCGTGGACGGCGCGGCACGATGGCTGCTCAGCCCATGGCCGGATCCCCCGGTGTTGGGCGACGCCGATTCCCCGATCGTCACTCCCGACGGCCGGGCGAGTTGGTGGCGGCGGGGCTGGAGGCCGGGCCTCGACGTCGTCGTCGTCTCCCCGCGTCCTCGCCCGTTTGCGGCACTCGAACGCTCCGTTTCGATTGGCCTCGGCGCCGTCGTCACCCTGCTGCCGCTCGCCCTCGTCTTTGCGTTCGGGGCCGGCTGGCCGAGCCGCATCGTCACCACCGCCATGGCCAGCTGGCGCTCGTATCCGCGCCGCTTGGCCCTGGTCTTCGGGGTGTTGCTGCTGATCCCTCTGATTCTCCTGCATCTGGTGTTCGCGCGAGTCTTGGCCGAGAGGCTGCGAGCGGAGCAACGGGCGGCAGGCGAAACGGCTCTGCGGGCAGCCGAACGGGTGTTGGGCGAATACGTCGAGAACCTGCCACCCGGCTTTGGACTTGCCACGGAGATCGACGATTCGTTCCTGGTCTGGCTCTCGCGAGCGGTGCAGCACGAGCTGAACCTCTACTGGGGTGCTCGTCTGGTGGCTTCGAGCAAGCGGGAACTGGTCGATGCCGGCCTGTTGCCGGAGCGCATTCCGGGCGACGTCTATCTGCGACTGGCCTTGCGGCGCGAGGATTTGGCAAGTCGCACCAGCCGCACCGGCGCCGCCCGATATCGCGAGCTCTATGCGCCGGTGCGATTGCTCGGCCAACCGTCCGGAGCCTCACGTCTGGTCCTGGGGATGCCGCTGCTCGATGTCGAACAGACCATCGAGGTGCAGATCGCCGAGCTGCGCCGTCAGAGTCTCGTGATCGTCGTGCTGATCTTCCTGGTAATGCTGGCGATCGGATGGCGGTTGTCGCGCGGGTTCACCCGTCCGATCGCCGACATCGTCCTCGGCACCCGTCGCATTGCTGCGGGCGAGCCGAGCCTCGGCGTGCCAACGCCGCAGGAAGCCGAGTTGGCCGAGCTGGCCACGGCGATCGACGACATGGCCACGAAGATCGCGGAGGGGCGCGAGCGCCTGGTGCGCGGCAAACAGGTGGTCGAGCGGATGGTCGACCACATCACGGCCGGGGTGGTGTCGATCGATCGAAACGGCCGCGTCCTGCTGCTCAACCGCCTCGCCGTGGAGCTGCTGGGCGTGGCGCCCGGTGCCGAGTTGGCTCGGCTGCTCGATGGAGATCCGCGGCTCCGGCCACTCGCGAGCTTCTTCGACGAGGCAGTCTGGGGACCGCCGCTCGAGCGCACGGTGCGGCTGACCACACAGCAGGGGGAACGGGAGTGGCGAGCGGTCTGGGTGCCGCTGCCGGCTGGGCCCGGCGAAGATGCCGCCGGCCTGCTGATCGTCGAGGATGCCACCGAGTCCCTGCGGGCGGAACGCCTGGCAGCCTGGGCCGAGATGGCCCGAATGATCGCCCACGAGATCAAGAACCCGCTGACGCCGATCCGTTTGTCCGCCGAGCACCTGCGCGAGGTGTGGCGGCGCAGTCCGGAGGCGGTCGGCGCGGTTCTCGAGCGCTGTGTCGGCAACATCATTGCTCAGGTGGAAGAGCTGCGCCTGATCTCGAGCGAGTTCTCGACCTACGCGCACATTCCTCGGATCCAGAAGCAGCCCGACGACCTTTCGGCCCTGGCCGGCGAGCTCGTCGCCGCGTACGCCGATGCCGCGGTACCCGTGCGCCTGGTGGGGACGGGTGCAGCGGTCGAGGCCGCCTTCGATCGCAAGCTGCTGGGGAGGGCGATCCGCAACCTGCTCGAGAATGCGGTTCGAGCCAGCGGCGGTGGTGGCGAGGTCGAGGTGGTGGTCGACGCGTCGGAGGGGTATGCCTGGGTGACCGTGCGCGATCGCGGGCCTGGTGTGCCCGAGGGCGCGCTCGGCCGGATCTTCGATCCGTACTTCTCGACCCACGACACGGGGACCGGGCTCGGACTGCCGATCGCTCGCCGAATCGTCGAGGAGCACGGCGGCGAGATGACCGCGGCCAACCGCGACGGCGGCGGCCTCGCCGTCACCTGTAGAATCCCGCGGCGATGAAGATCCGGATTCCACCCTCGGCGCTCGGAGCGCTGCTCGGCGTCGTGCTCATGGCCTGCGGTGGCGGTTGGGGATCACCGGAGCGGGCTCCCGGATCGGCTCTCGAAGTGGCATCGGGAAAGCTCAGCGCGCCGCAGCTCGCGGAGCTCGAGAAGGTCGGAGTGGGCGAGGTGTGGGTCGAGGCGGGCGAGCTGACCTGGGACGGCGGCAGGCCGATGATCGAAGAGACGATCACCTTCGAGCCGCCGCGGCGTCTGGGGGTCACTCTGGTGGTGCGCGGCTCCTGGCCGGCGACGCTCGACCCCGAAGTAGGGGAGGACCTGCTCGGAGCGCTCAACCAGCTCAGGACTGCGGCCGAGGCCGAAGGCCTGTTCGCCAACGGATTCCATCTCGACCTGGTGCCGCTGGGCGAGCTCGCCGGCCCTGGCGCTGTGCTCAAGGCGTTGCGCAAGGGCCTCGAGAAAGAGCTGCTGCTGTCGGTCTCGATTCCCCGTGAGCTGTTGGAGCACTCCGACCTCCGCCGACTGGTGGCGCCGGTGGATTTCCTGGTCGTGATGCTCTACGGGCAACGTCCGGGCGAGGTGGAAGCCCCGCGCGCTTGGGACTTCCAGCAGGTCGAACAGACCGCCAAAGCGGTCGAGGATCTCGGCAAGCCGTATCTCGCGGGTGTCTCCATCCTGGGATCGACGACACTGCTGGAACGGGATCAGGTCCTGAAGTCGACCACCGAGGTCGGGCTCGGCGACCTCGTGCGGGCGCCGGGCCTCGCGGTGGAGCACGGCTTCACTCTCGAGGGAATCGATCGCCAGGTCTACTCCTTCCGCGCCGAGCAGCCCACCCGCGTGGGATCGCTGACGGTGACCAGCGGCCAGCGGGTCCGGCTGGTGCGCAGCTCGACCCCCCACATGGAGGAGCTTGCGAGACTGTTCGGCAGCCGGGCGCTTCCGCATCGTCTCGGTGAGCTCTACGTGAGGATGCCCGGACCAACCGAGGTCACCGGCCTCGCGGTGGAGAATCTCGTCAATGCGTTGGGGCCGGCCCCGGTCATGCCGAACCCCGAGGTCATCCTCGAGTCCCTGCCCCCTAGCCGCCGGGCGCTGCGAATGCGGATCACGCTGCAGAACCAGGCTCCCGAACCGACCGATCTCGGATTCGTCGACCACAACTTCGTCGAGCTGGTGGCTTCCGACGCCTTCTGGGACGAGGTCGACGCCGGCGATTTCCCGCGCTTCGATCTGCTGAAGAAGGATCGCTCGGGCGAGCTGCGACGATCGCTGCAATCTCCCAACGTGCTGCGCCTCTACGTGCCTCTGCTCGAGGGCGGGGGCCGCTTCGAGACCGGAGTGCTCGAGCTCCAGCCGACCGACATCGATCCGCGGATCCTGGTCGGAGCCAATTTCCTCGTGCCGTCGGGCCGATCCGCATCGTTCGGGCCGCGGGAATGGCGGCTCGGGCAGTGAGCTTGCGCTCGCTTCTCACGGCCCCGTTCACCGATCTCCTCGACGGACTGGATCGGACCCTGGCGGGGAAGGCGTCCAGACTGGCCGTGGTCTTCCTCGGGCTGGCTGTCGGCTGGTGGATCTACGTGCCGATCCACGAGCTCCTGCACGTGGCCGGTTGCCTGGTGACCGGAGGCGAGGTCAGCCGCCTCGAGGTCGCGCCGGAGTACGGCGGAGCCCTCCTGGCTCGACTGTTTCCCTTCGTGGTGGCGGGCGGCGATTACGCCGGCCGGCTCGCCGGTTTCGATGACCACGGCAGCTTTTGGATCCATGCCGCCACCGTGCTTGGTCCCTATCTCCTGACCATTTTCCCAGGCGTCTGGGCCCTGCTGTGGGCGGGAGACCGATCGCGGCCGCTGCTGTTCGGCATCAGCCTGCCGGTGGCGTACGCTCCGTTCATGGGGCTCGTCGGGGATGCGTACGAGTTGGGCTCGCTGGTGATCGCCGAGCTCCCGTGGTGGCACGACGGTCGGCTGGTCAGCGACGATCTGATTCTGCTCGCAGGCGGCGGACACGGCCGTGCCGGATGGCTCGGTATCGCGCTCGGTGTCGTCGTCGCCTTGGCCTGGGCCTGGTCGACCTATGGGCTCGGGCGGCTGCTCGCCACAAGGGCGATTGGCGGCAGAGGGAAGGGACTGAGCGACTGATGGGATAGGGGACTCAGTGCCGGTCCACGGTATCTTCCTGGGGCGGCTGGTCCCCGGTCCCCCGTCCCCGGTACCTTCTTCCCAACGCGGCGGCCGCAACCCAAACGGAACCCAGACCCGGACTCGGAAGAAGAATGTAGCGGAACACTCGACCTCACGACCAAGCGGAGGCGAGCCACTGCAAGCGGAGGCGAGCCACTGACGGTGCGGTTCTCGAGATACGGGCACCACTGCCGTGGGCGACCAGGTCGGAAAACCACACCGTGTGGAGAGCCGCACACGTTTCGAGTGGTCAACTGTTGCGCGGGCGCCCTCCCAAGAATGTCGCAAAACGTGTGACATCCGGCGGAGTAAGCCACTAATTGAAGAACCGCCACCCCGCGAGGATGTCCTGTTCGCGCAGCCGCAGCTGGTTCCCGACCAGCTGATGGGCAAGTGGCGCCGGTCGGCAGCCGCTGCCGCCGGCGTTGACCTCCGACAGCCGGATGGTCGAGTCGCACTTGTTGTCGGTGACCCAGCCGTCCTGGATGCGGAAGCCGCGATGGAGCTTGTAGTGACTCTCGCCGGCGTCGAACGCCACGTGCAGCACGCCCTTTTCGTCACGCGCGACGAAGAACAGCACTTCCTGGTTGCCGGAGTTGAGGAAGCGATAGAAGCGTGCGCCGAGCGGCTGCACGTCGGCGACATCGATCGTCACCATTCCTTGGGCGTCCGGGGCGACCCGCGTGTATCCGGGATGCCCGCGACGAGCGCCGACGAACTGCTGGGCACCAACCAGGGTGCCGACGAGGAGGAGCACGATGAGAAGGCCGCGGGTGGGGGTGAGTTTCATGGCGACATTGTCTCGACTTTGACGCCGCGGCTCAAGTGTTGGGGTCACGAGGGGGAACCGGGTCGTAACCGGAGCCCCCCCAGGGGTGACAGCGGCCGATTCGGCGAAGGGCCAGCCAGGACCCGTACAGCGCGCCATGCTCGCGCAGGGCCTCGATGGCATAGCGCGAGCAGCTCGGCTCGAAGCGGCACGCCGGCGGCAGCAGCGGCGCGATCAGCAGCTGATAGGTCCGAATGACGAAGAACAGCGGAAGCGTGACGAGACGACTCGGCCAGCTGCGGCGATCGCGCAGCCCGAGGTCGAGCTCGCCGTAACGTTCGGTCTTCATCGACGTGGCAGTCGGAGACGGACCCAGACCAGCCGATGATCGCTCGCGCGGCGGACGGTGGCCGCCATCTCGTCGGAGGCCGCCGGGGCGAAGACGCCGGAGCCGAGGACCTCCAGGGAGCAACTCGGAAGGACGTAGTCGAGTCGCCCCCAGGAATTGGTGCGTTCGGTCGGATCGCCGGAGTACGGTCGGTCGAAGTCCGCCCCGCCGGGGCCGCGCGGGTGCGGATCACACAGACGAGGCAGCTCGAGGAGCTGCGAGATGGCGGTACGTCCATAGGGGGCGTCGTCGCGCACCGGGTCGGCGTTGAGGTCTCCCGCGACCACGACGTGGGTGTCGGCAGCGATGGGCCCGACGCCGCCGTCATCGTCGACCAGCCAGGCCGGCTGCCCCTCGGCCCCAAGCATCGCCGCAATCAGTCGGATTTCGTCGTAGTTGCGCCGACCGTTGCGATCCTCGTCCCCATCGAACACCGGCGGCGTGGGGTGCGAGCCGACCAACACCAGACGCTGGTCGTGCGGCAGGAAGATCTCGAGGGCGATGTGGTTTTTGCTGGACAGCGGCTGGCGCCGGGCGGCGACCGTGTCGTACCACGCCGGACGGCCTTGGCCGCCGTCCGGGATCAAGGCGCCTGGGAGTACCACCCACGGCAGCCTTCCGAACGTGCGCAGGGCGCCGAACGGGAAACGCGACAACACCGCCATGCCGTACTGCCCGGGGTATCGCCCGAAGCCCCAGGCGTCTGCCGGCCCCCCGAGCCGGCCGTCGCGATCGAGGTCGAGGCCGGAATCGACTCCGGTGTTGCTGGCCGGCGTCAGCGTATGGGGGAAGTGGATCGGTGGGCCGAGGGTCGACGAGGTCGAGGAATCGGCGAGACGGGCGGCGAAGAGTGCGGTTGCCGGCCCCACGGCGTCGACTTCGTTGAGCAGCAGGATGTCGGGTCGCACGGCGCGGACGATCGCCACCGCCGCGTCGATCTGGCCTTCGGAGTCTCCACCCTCGAGCTTTTCTCGGGAAAGCTCCTGCACGTTGAAGGCGGCAACGACGAGCTCGGTCGGGGTCAGTAGGGATGTCAGGTCATGGATCGCCAGTGAGCTCGAGATTTCGTGCGTGGCGAGCAGGAGCGGTCGCCGCTCGCGTGATGTGATCACGGCCAGGCCCTCGGGGGAGATGTCGTCGGGTTCGAATGGCGCCCAGCCGAGAAGCGTCGGAGGCTCGAAGGTGAGGTCGACGACGGCAACGCCTCCGGCTCGCTCGAGGCCGACGAAACCGAAAGTTCTGCCCCCGATGGCGGCGATGGCAACACCTTCCGGCTCGGGCCCCCGAGCAGCCGAGCGCAGGTCCGGATGTTCGCCGGCACGTTCGGCAGCAGCGTGGGTCAGGCGCTCGAGGTCGGCGCCGCTGTCCCAGATCGGCTCGAGGGTAGCGGCATCGAGCACGTGCATCGCGCGTGAGCCGAAGGTGACGATGCGCTCGAGCGCACCATCGTGGTCGGGGTCGCCCCACATGCGGTCGACGCGAAGCCTGCCGAGCCTCTCGGGCGCCTCGAGCTCGGCACGCATGGGGAAGGCCTCCGGGTCGAGCCCAAGCTCGGCGAGGCGAACCTCGTCGAGCGACCCGCGACTGTCGCCTTCGCCGGCGATGAGCAGTCGCAGGGTGCCGTCGGGGCCGGGGTAGGCGGCGATACCGTCGGGTTGGATCAGACCTTCGATCGGGTGTGGTGCGATCCGCGATCCGCCATCGCGGTCGCTCGGATCGATGCCGTGGGCGGCGAAGGAGACGGTGGGCAGTGCAACCAGGCGGCGCACGCTGCCGGTGTCGAGGTCGATCTCGGCAATGCCCGAGCTCTCCTGCAGGGTCAGCCATGCGGTGCTGCTGTCGGGGCTGATGGCGACGTATTCGGGCTCGAGATCGAGCGACGGGAGGACGCCCGGTCTCAGCCGCAGCGTGGCCGGAAGCTCGGCCGCCCGCGGACCCTCGGGGTCGAAGTCGCGAAAGGTCAGGACCTGAGCGAACCCGAGCGTGCCGGTGCGGGGCTCGAAATCGAGAATCGTCGCCCCACCGGGAGGGTCGATGTCACCGGCCAGCTCCCCTTCGTCGGCGGTGACGATCTTGCGCCCGTTCGGCGCAAAGGCGACGGCGTCGGGGTGGTAGCCGACGGGGGAGCGCGCGATGACCGTGCCGCGGCAGTCGAGGATCAGCAAAGTGCCGGGTAGGCCCGGCTCCGCCGCAACCGTGACCGCCACGAAACGCCCGGAGGCCGCGATTCCGGTGGGGGTGGGACCCACCTCCGAGAGGTCGGCGGTCACAGCGACGCGTGGCGCGGACGGATCGTCGACGGCGACGAAATGGACGGCGCGACCGGCCGGGTCGAGCACCGCAGCGAGGCCGCAGGAGTCAGCGAATGCGACCACTTCGGCGTGGGCGGCGTTGGCCCCCAGGCGTAGGTGGCCGGCCCTCGGCAGCTCGAGAAGGGTGGCCACGGCTGAGCCGGCCAGCACTGGGGCTGCGAACAGAACGACGAGCAAGGGCTTCACGAGAACGCCTGGTGCAGGAGCTCGTGCTGCTCCGCCTTGTGGGCGTTGGGGGAGCCGGTTGCCGGGCTCGCCGATTCCGGCCGTGCAATCACCGAGAAGGGGAATCGTCCGAGTGCGTGTTCACCGTGGTGCAGACGCAGCTTGGCCCAGGCTCCCATGTTGAGCGGTTCCTCCTGTACCCAGACCAGCGGCGTTCCCTTCTCGTAGGGTGCAAGCGCGTCGGCCAGCGCCTGATCGGAGAAGGGGTAGTAGAGCTCCAGGCGGACGATCGCCACATCATTCGCCTGCCGATCTCGGCGGGCGGCCTCGAGCTCGTAGAACACCTTGCCACTGGTCAGCACGATCTTGCGCGTCGCGCCGGGTTGCGTGCGGCTATCCGGGATGACGCGCTGGAAGCGGCCTGCCTGGAGCTCCTGGAGGGGGGAGACGCAGTCGGGATGCCGCAGCAGGCTCTTGGGGGTCGCGACGATCAGAGGCTTGCGCAGGGGGCGCAGTACCTGGCGCCGCAGGAGGTGGAAGAGTTGCGCCGGGGTGGTCGGGTTGGCGACCTGGATGTTGTCCTCCGCCGCGAGTTGGAGAAACCGTTCGAGGCGCGCGCTCGAGTGCTCGGGCCCCTGCCCCTCGAAGCCGTGGGGCAGGAATAGCGTCAATCCCGAGAGCCGCCGCCACTTGTCCTCGCTCGAGGTGATGAACTGGTCGATGATCACCTGTGCGACGTTGCAGAAGTCCCCGAACTGGGCTTCCCAGATCGTGAGGCCCTCGGGCGTTTCGAGCGAATAGCCGTACTCGAAGCCGAGGACGGCGATTTCCGACAGCGGGCTGTCCCACACGTGGAACCGTCCTTGACCCTCGGCCAGGTGCTGGAGCGGCACCCGAGTCGCTCCGGTCTCGACATCGTGGAGCACCGCATGGCGATGGCTGAAGGTGCCGCGGCCCGAGTCCTGACCCGACAGGCGCACGGGGAAGCCGTCGGTCACGAGAGTTGCGAACGCCAAGGCTTCGGCGGTTCCCCAATCCAGCGGCTTGTCGCCGCGAGCCATCTCGCGCCGCCGTTCCATCAGGGGTTCGAGCTTGGGGTGGATGCGGAAGTCGGCGGGAACCGAGGCGAGAGTCTCGAGGAGATCTCGCAGTCGTTCGATCGGGACTCCCGTCTCGACCTCCTCGACGGCATGATCGCGTCCGCCGAGATACTTCTCCCAGATGCCCTCGCCGGCCGGCGGTTTGGGCTTCTCTTCCTTGGCCTTGGCGAGCTCCTCTTCGAGATGGGCTCGGCGCTCCTTGGCGATCCGGTCGGCGTGCTCGGCGCTGATGCCGCCGAGCCGTTGAATGTGCTCGAGGTAGGCAGCGCGGACCGAGGTGCGCTTGCGAATGGCCTCGTAGAGCACGGGCTGGGTGTAGGAGGGCTCGTCCCCTTCGTTGTGCCCATGGCGGCGGTAACACAACATGTCGACCACGACATCGGACGCAAAGGCACGCCGGTAGTCCATCGCCATCCGCACCACGTGGGCGACCGCCTCGGGGTTCTCGCCGTTGACGTGGAAGATCGGCGAGCTGAGCATCCTGGCTATGTCGGTAGCGTACCTGGTCGAGCGCCCGCTCTCCGGGGGGGTGGTGAAGCCAATCTGGTTGTTGACCACGATGTGCAGGGTGCCGCCGGTCCGGTAGCCGTGCAGAGCCGAAAGGTTGAAGAGCTCCTGGTTCACGCCCTGGCCGGCGATGGCGGCATCACCGTGGATGACGATGCCCAAGCCGCGGGCATGGTCGCGGTCGCAGAAGCGGTCCTGCTTGGCTCGCAGTCGCCCGACGACCACCGGCCCGACGAACTCGAGGTGGCTGGGGTTGAAACACAGCGACAGATGAACCCTCTCGCCGGATGCGGAAACACGTTCACCGCCGTACCCGAGGTGGTATTTGACGTCACCGCGACCGCGCATGTCGGCGGCGTCGGCGTCCGAGAACTCTCGGAAGATCCACCGCGGGCTCTTGCCCATGATGTTGACCAGAACATTGAGTCGGCCGCGGTGAGCCATGCCGATCACCACTTCGCGGACTCCGGCCGTCGTCGCTTCCTCCAACGCGAGGTCGAGCAGCGGGATCAGCGTTTCGGCACCCTCGAGCGAGAAGCGTTTGGCGCCGAGGAACTTGCGGTGGATGAACTGCTCCAGGATCTCGGCGTCGGTCAGCGCCGTCAGGATCCGCACCTGCTCTTCGGTGCTCAGGACGCGGTGGGTGGCAGGGTCTTCGAGCCGCTCGATGATCCAGCGCCGCTGGTCCTTGTCGTCGAGGTGCATGAACTGCACCCCGATGGAGCCGCAATAGGTGGTGCGCACCAGCGCCAGGATCTGGCGCAGCGTCATCGTTGCAGCGCCACCCATGGTGGTGGTCGAGAACAACGCGTCGAGGTCTTCCTCGCCGAGGCCGTAGTGCTCGGGCTCGAGCTCGGGGTGGGTGTCGCGGGGGAGCTCGAGGGGGTCGATGGCGGCGACCATGTGGCCGCGCACGCGGTGGGCGTGGATCAGGCGGTTGACCTGCTCCTGTTTGGAGCCGCGCTGGCGCAGGCGCACAGACAGCAGGCGCAGCAGGCTGCGGGCGAGAGCCGGGCGCCGCTCGATCAAGGCCAGCAGGCTCTCGCGTTCGAGCCGCAACAGGGTTGCCGGCCCAAGAGCGGCGACATCGGCCGAGCGGGGCTCGCCGTCGATCACCGACAGCTCGCCGACGACATCGCCCACGCCCAAGGTTTGGAGCAGGGCGTCGCCATGGCGGACGACCACCTTGCCGGCGGTGACGATGGCGCACCACGAGCCCGGTTCACCCTCGCGAAACAACACCGCTCCGTCGGCTACCCTCTCCTCGACCGCGATGCGGGCGACCATCGCGATCTCATCGGGCGGCATTCCCCGAAACAGGGGCAGACGGCCCAGCATTTCGAAGCGGGACTGCAGAGTCGCCTGATCCAGCTCGGGGAGGTCGAGATCGGCCAGCACCGCCGGGCTCAGGATCGGCGCCGGAAGGGCTGCCCCGCTCGAAGGCGGGGCAAACAGCGACCAGGGAGCAAAGTCCGGGCCGTGGACGGCTGCCTGGGCAGCGCCGCGGTCACCGTCGGCGCGGGCGACTTCGGCGAAGTACTCGCGCCAGCTCGGCGCGACGCTGTCGGGATCGTCGAGGTAACGGGAATACAGCTCTTCGAGGAACTCGAGGCTGGCAATCGAAGGAACGTCTTGATTCACGGTGGATGCCCCTGCGTGGCGCTGCGCCGACGCGATCTGCTCATTCTTTCACGCCGGCTTCGGGATCGAGCAAGTCGCCGGCGTCATCGATAGACTCGGGTTCTGGGGCACCTGCTCTCGGAGGTTTGGCATGCGTGCAACGTTCATCACCGGTTTCCCCGGCTTTCTCGGCCGCCGGCTGGTCACGAAGTTGGCCGAGCGTGACCAGCGCTTCGTCCTCCTGGTCGAGCCCCGTTTCGCCGAAGCCGCGCGGGCGGCGATCGACGACGTGGCGGCGCTCGCGTTCCGCTCGGCCGACCGTTTCGAGATCCTGGCAGGCGACATCACCCAGCCGAGGTTGGGGCTCGATGCGTCGACCGTTCGTCGTCTGAGCGACGACATCGACCAGGTGTGGCACCTGGCGGCGATCTACGACCTCGGCGTGGGCCGCTCGTTGGCGGAGCGGGTCAACGTCGAGGGGACCCGCAACGTCAACGACCTGGTGGCCCGTCTCGATCGGCTCGAGCGGTACCACTACGTCTCCACCTTTGCGGTGGCCGGCCGTCGCACCGGAGTCGTGCGCGAGCGCGAGCTCGAGCACAGGGCGGGTTTCCACAACCACTACGAGGAGACCAAGTACCGCGCCGAGCTCGAGGTGAAGCGATTGATGGAGCGAGGTCTGCCGACCACGATCTATCGGCCGGGCTCGATCGTCGGTTCCTCCAAAGACGGGATCACGGCCAAGTTCGATGGGCCGTACATGGTGCTCGAGCTGATGTCGCGACTTCCCCCTCCGCTGAATCTGCTGAACTTCGGGTCCTCGGAGGTGGGGTTCCAGATGGTACCGGTCGATTTCGTCGTCGACGCCATGTGTGCGCTTGCCGGCCAACCGGACACGGCATTCCGAACCTTCCACCTGACGGATCCGGCGCCGGCGACGACGGCTGAGATCTGCGACCTCTTCTGCCGGGAGCTGCACGGGGTCGGGACGCTCGCGACGGCTCCGGAGGTTGCGGTCCGAGCGTTCACGGCCAGTGGTATTCCGGCAGCCCTCGGACTGCAGCGTGAGGCCAATCCATACTTCTTCCATCGCTGCCGCTACGACTGTGTGTCGACCCTGGACGCGCTCGACGGCACCGGCATCGAGGTCCCGGCGCTTGCGACCTACGTCGACCGCCTGGTGAGCTTCTGGCGCTCCAACCGTCAGCTCGGGCTGGGCGCCGCCAGGCTTGCGGCGTGAGCCCTCGCAGGGATCGCGCCGGCCGAAGGATCGCCACGGGTCGATGACCAGACGCGGAAACTTGGTAGGCTCATCGCGTGGCGCAGGATTACCCCAGCTTTCGTGAGCACACCCGCGCGCCGATCCACGCGCGGGTCGAAATTCGCTTCGACGAACGCCCCGACACGGTCTTGGCTTTTGCCGCCAACGTCTCGGAGGGCGGCATGTTCGTCGAGATCGCCGATCCGCGTCCGGTGGGCACCCTGCTGCAGTTCCGGCTCGAGCTGTCGGCGGAGGAGCAGATCACGGGCTTCGGCGAGGTGGCCTGGATCCGCGTGCGTGCCGAGGGGCCACGCAAGCCTCCGGGGTGCGGTATCCAGTTTCGCTTCCTCGATCCCGGCGGTCGTGAACGCCTGCAGGTGTTCATCAAGAAGACCATCGCCGCGATGGGGAGCGGGACTCGCCCTTGAGCGCCGTCGCTTCTCTCGATCGGGCGTTGCCGCACAGCGAAGAGTCTGAGCGCGCGGTCTTGGCGGCCGTCCTGCTCTCGCCCGAGGCTCTCCCTCAGGTGGCCGGTCGCTTGGTGGCGGACGACTTCTACTTCGAACGGCACCAGCGCATCTACGACGCGATGCTGGCGCTGCAGGTCGAGCAGACCGCGATCGACTTGCGCACGCTGCAGGCGGCGCTCGAACAGCGCAGCCAGCTCGACCAGGTCGGTGGGCTGGCCTATCTCGCCGGTTTGGACGTCGACCTGCCGGACGTGGGGCGGCTCGACCACTACGTCGAGATCGTCAAGGAACGGTCGTTGCGTCGGCGCCTCATCGGCGTCTGCGGCGAGGTGACGCGTGCGTGCCTCGACGGCGGGCTCGATGCCGCTGCAGCGCTCGGGCTCGCCGAAAAAGGCGTGCTCGAGCTCGGTGAGGAGGCGATTCGAAAGGGCTTCAGCCGCCTCGGAGTGGTGCTGCGCGACACGATCGAGGATTTGGAGGAGCGACCGGGCAGTACCTTGACCGGC
The DNA here is from genome assembly GCA_964599475.1 of uncultured Thermoanaerobaculia bacterium. Classification (GTDB taxonomy): domain Bacteria; phylum Acidobacteriota; class Thermoanaerobaculia; order Multivoradales; family CAZRFU01; genus CAZRFU01. Next base: position 24,416 of record CAZRFU010000036.1, on the reverse strand, counting down.
ATCCCCACCGGGTTCATCGACCTCGACCGCATTACCCACGGTCTCAACCGCGGCAACCTGATCATCATCGCCGGCCGGCCCGGCATGGGGAAGTCGAGCTTCGCCGTCAACGTCGCGCAACACGTCGCGATCCGCGAGGGCAAGGCTGTCGCCTTGTTTTCGCTCGAGATGAGCGATCGCGAGCTGGTCTTGAGAATCCTCTGCTCGGAGGCGGATCTTTCGTTTCCGCGGCTGCGCGCCGGACACCTCTCACAGCAGCAGTGGACCCAGATCCTGGCGACCGAGAAACGCCTGCGGGCGGCGCCGTTGTTCATCGACGACGGCGCCAACCCGTCGCTGCTCGAGGTCACCTCCAAGGCTCGCCGGCTGCGCGCCGAGGTTGGGCTCGACCTTCTGATCATCGACTACCTGCAGCTGATGCAGGCGGGTGGGCGTTACGAGAACCGCAACCTCGAGATTGCAGCGATCAGCCGTGGTCTCAAGCAGTTGGCCAAGGAGCTCGAGATCCCCGTGATCGCCTTGTCGCAGCTGTCGCGCCAGCCCGAACGCCGAGGTGGGGATCACCGCCCGCAGCTGGCCGACCTGCGCGAGTCGGGATCGATCGAGCAGGACGCCGACTTGGTGATGTTCGTCTACCGCGACGAGGTCTACAACAAGGACGACCCCGCCAACAAGGGCCTCGCCGAGCTCATCATCGGCAAACATCGAAACGGCGAGACCGGTACCGTCGACCTGGTGTTCCTCGGGGAGACCACGAGCTTTCGCAACCGCTACCGCGACGGGGCGTCGGCCTGAGGTGGCGATGAAGGGCTTCGTCGTCGAGCTGCTGGCCGAGCTCGGGCGCTTGGTGTCGCTGACCGGCAAGATCTTCGCGTGGACTCCACGCCGACCGTGGGACTTCGGCGAGTTGTTGCGCCAGATGGTGAGAGTCGGCGTGTTGTCCCTGCCGGTGGTGTTGCTGATCGCCCTGTTCACCGGTGCGGTGATGGCGCTGCAGACCTTCACCACGCTGGCTCGCTTCAACGCCGAGGCCTACGTGGGGTCGTTGGTCGCCCTGTCGATGGTGCGCGAGCTCGGCTGTGTGCTCGGTGGCCTGGCGATCGCCGGGCGTTGTGGGTCGGCGATGGGCGCCGAGATCGGCACCATGCGGGTCACCGAGCAGATCGACGCCCTCGAGGCGCTGGCGACGGATCCGGTGCACTACTTGATGGTGCCGAGGGTGTGGGCGACGGTGATCACCATGCCGATGTTGATTGCACTCGCCGACGCGGTTGGGATCCTCGGAGGGTACCTGGTGTCGGTGGTGCTGCTCGGCGCCAACCCCGTCTCCTACCTCGACAACACCTTTCGGTACATGGATTTCGACGACATCACCTCGGGCCTCATCAAGGCTGCGGTGTTCGGCCTGATCGTCGCCGTTGTCGGGTGTTCGAAGGGATACCACACCCGCGGCGGTGCCGAAGGTGTGGGTCGTGCCACCACCGAATCGGTCGTGGTCGCCAGCGTGAGCATCCTGATCGCCGACTTCTTCCTGACCAAGATCCTGTTCTGATGCGCGAGCTCGCCATTCGTCTGCGCGACCTTCGCAAGTCCTTCGGTGGCAAGGTCGTGCTCGATGGTATCGACCTCGAGATCCGGCGTGGCGAATCGCTGGTCCTGCTGGGCGGCTCCGGTACCGGCAAGAGTGTGCTGCTCAAACACCTGATCGGCCTGATCACGCCCGACTCCGGGACGGTCGAGGTCGACGGGATCGATCTGGCGACCCTTTCGGGCCGCGAGCTGACGGACTTTCGTCAACGCTTCGGCATGGCGTTTCAGGAGGGAGCGCTGTTCGATTCGATGTCCGTGTACGAGAACGTCGCCTTCCCCCTGCGGCGAGCGCGCAAGCTCGATCGCGCAGCGCTGGCGGCGCGGGTCGCCGAATGCCTCGAGCTGGTGCGACTGCACGGCCAGGATCACAAGATGCCGTCCGAGCTCTCGGGGGGGATGCGGCGGCGAGTTGGACTCGCCCGAGCGATTGCTCTCGAACCGGAAATCCTGCTGTTGGACGAGCCCACCACCGGCCTGGATCCCATCATGACCGCGGTGATCGACGAGCTGATCCTCGAGATGATGGAACGGTCGTCGACCATGACCACCGTGACGATCACCCACGACTTGACCAGCGCCTTCCGGCTCGGCGATCGGGTCGGCATGTTGCACGCCGGTCGGCTGATCCAGGTCGCTGATGTCGCACGGTTCCAGCAGCTCGAGGACCCGCGGGTGCGGCAATTTCTGGAGGGGCGGGCGTCTGGACCGCTGACCGAGGAGGAGCGATGAGTCGAACGGCAACCGACGCGGTCAAGGTGGGATTGTTTGCAGCGATCGCCATGGTGGTGGCCGCCTACCTGATCCTCGAAGCTGAGGATCTGCGCCTGTTCGGGTCCAAGGGGCAACGGATCGAGGCGGTGTTCGACTCGGTCGCGGGTCTCGACGACAAGGCCGCGGTCCGGGTCGCCGGCGTGCGCATCGGCAGGGTCGACGGGATTCGGCTGGCTGGCCAGAAGGCCTATGTGACCTTGTTACTGGAGCAACCGCTGGCGCTGGTCGAGGGGACCACAGCGGCCATCGCCAACATGGGCCTGCTTGGTGACAAGTACGTCGAGCTCACCCCCGGACCTGAAGGTGCGCCGGCGTTGGCGCCGGGGGTGCCGATCCCAGGCTCGACTCCGGCGAGCTTCGACCAGGTGATCGCCAAGGTCTCGGACTTTGCCGATTCGCTGCAGCAGGTCACCGGTCAGCTCACCGGCGCTCGCGGTGAAGGCCCTCTCGCCAATCTGTTGGAGAACCTCGAAGGACTGTCTCAGGAGCTGCGGGAGCTGGTCGCAGCCAACCGTGCCGCCATCGATGCCACCGTCGGCAATGCCGAGCGGGTTTCGCAGACGCTCGCGACCGACCTGCCGCGGTTGTCGGCCCGCTTCGAGGCGCTGCTCGAGGAAATCCATGGTGCCGTCGCCGAGAGTCGCGGGCCTCTGCGCGACGGGTTGAGCCAGGTCGAGCGGCTCGCCAAGGACGTCCAGGTCAGTGTCGACAACCTCAACACCATCACCGATCGGTTGGCTCGGGGAGAGGGAACGATCGGCAAGCTGCTGGCGAGCGACGAGGCCCACGACGCCCTCACCGGCGCTCTCGGCAAGGTCGAGGAAGGGGTGGGCAAACTGTCAAACACCTTGGGAAGGGTCGAGAAGCTCCAACTCGAGCTCGGCCTCGAGGGCATGTGGCTCGACAGCTTCGAGGAGAGCCGGGGGGCATTCAGCCTCGATCTCGATCCTCAGTCGGGGCGCAAGTACCGGATCGCCATCGTCGACGATCCGCGTGGGCGACGCCGAGTGGAAACCGAAACCATCACGGTGACCAATCCCGATGGCAGCGTCGAGACGCGCGTGGTCGAGACCGAAACGATCAAGGACGAAACGTCGGTGTCGGCGCTCTTCGGCTTTCCGCTGGGCGAACGAACCGAGGTGTGGGCTGGTTTGGTCGAGTCGCGCTTCGGCGTGCAAGTCGACTACCGCCCGGCCGACCGCTGGCGACTTTCGCTCGAAGCCTTCGACTTCGACCGGCGCGATGACCTCGATCCCCACCTGCGCCTCACGGTGGGTTGGGAAGTGCATCGCAACCTCTACCTGCTCGGTGGTTACGACGACCCGCTGGTCGACGAGAACCGTGGTGCCTTCATCGGGGCGGGGATCCGCTGGCGCGACGACGATCTGAAGTACCTGCTCGGCTCGGTGCCGAGTTTCTGAAGAATTGGCCATGGACCCCTTCGTCGTGCGCCTCTGCTGGATGAGAATGGAACCTCCTGCCCACCACTTGCAAGGTACCGAGTACCCGGTACCGGGTACCGGCCGGAGTGGTGACGGGGGTACCCCTCCGCGGTGCAGGGGAGACGAAACTCGGCTCCGTCGTCCGGTCTCCGTTCTTGGTCCCTGGTCCCTGGTCCCCGGTCCCGGGTCCCTGGTCTCCGGTCCCGGGTCCCTGATCCCTGGTCCCTGGTCCCCGGTCCCGGGTCCCCATCTTCCTCCCCTGCCATGAAGACCCAGTTCGTGTGCCAGGCCTGTGGCCGGACGTCGTCGCGCTGGGTTGGCCGGTGCCCGGAATGTGAGGCGTGGGACAGCTTCGTCGAGGAGGTGGTGCCCGCGGCCTTGGGGAAGGGAGCCAAGGGCGGCGCTCGCAGGAGCGTCGGCGACGTGGCGGCGGTGGCACGCCCGATCTCCGAGATCGAGGACGAGTCCGCAATCCGGGTCCCCAGCGGGTTGCCCAGCCTCGACCGTGTGCTTGGTGGCGGCGTCGTGGTCGGCGGCGCGACCTTGCTCGCCGGTGAGCCGGGGATCGGCAAGTCGACGCTACTCCTTGCGCTGGCGGATGCCATCGCCAGCTCGGGCCGGACGGTCTTGTACGCGAGCGCGGAGGAGTCCCCACGCCAGCTCAAGCTTCGGGCCGAGCGACTCGGCTGCCGCTCGCCGCGCTTATTGGTCGTCGGGGAAACCTTGCTCGAGGGGATCCTCGGCGCGATCGAGGCTGAACGCCCCGATGTGGTTGTCGTCGATTCGGTGCAGGCGCTGCGCAGCGCCGACCTCGATGGACCTCCGGGATCGATCGGGCAGGTTCGGCACGGGGCAGATCGGCTGGTCGAGGCGATCAAGAAGGGCCATCGCGCGCTCTTCTTGGTGGGGCACGTCACCAAAGAAGGCACCATCGCCGGGCCGAAGTCGCTCGAGCACCTGGTCGACACTGTCTTGACCTTCGAGGGCGACCGAACCCTCGAGCACCGCGTACTGCGAGCGACCAAGAACCGTTTCGGGGCAACCGGCGAAGTTGCCCTGTTTGCGATGCGCGACGATGGCTTGGCGGCGATCGAAAACGCCTCGCGGGCGCTGCTCGACCGCCGTCAGTCCGGCACGCCGGGCTCGGCGGTGGTGGCGACGATCCAGGGCACCCGCCCGGTGCTGGTCGAGGTCCAGGCCCTGGTCCACAGCAGCGGACTGCCACAGCCGAGGCGGGTGTCGATCGGCCTGGATCCGCAGCGCTCGACGCTGCTGACCGCGGTACTCCAGCGCTTCTGCCGTCTCGGTCTCGGCGACCAAGACGTGTTCGTCAACGTGGTGGGTGGGTTGGCCCTGCGAGAACCGGCGGTCGACCTCGGCGTGGCAGCGGCGCTGTTGTCAGCGACGCGCCGCCAGACGCTACCGGAGGACGCTGCCTACTTTGGCGAGATCGGGCTGCTCGGCGAGATTCGACCCGTGGCGCGGCCCGAGGCCCGCCTGCGCGAGATCGAGCTCCTGGGATTTCGACGGGTGATTGCCCCACGCTACGAAGGCCGACTGCCGGCAGGAGGCCTCGAGTGGCTGGTCGTCGACCACGTGGTCGAGCTCGACCGCCTCGTCGGTGGGCACTGACATCGGGCCCTGGAGTGCGAGCTCAGCACGGAGCCTGCCTATTTCGCAACGGCTTCCGCCACCGTCTCGCCTCGTAGGAGCGCCGGCAGGTCGGCGTCGAGGTGGAGCAGGCGGTCGACCGGAGCGAACTGGTCACGCAGCACGGGGGTGTCGGTGAAGTCGAGGTCGATCTTCTGGCGGAGCTGGAGCACCTGGGTCAGAGGGAGTGGAAAACCGTGGCGTCGGTCGAGCTCCGCCGCGCGGCGGCTGAGCTCCTCGGGGGCTGCGAAGGGTGAGCGGCGGGCCAGCAGCAGCAGGTTGCCGGAGGCCGGGACCTTGAACACCAGGACGTGAGGGAAGGTCTCGCGAACGGTTCGATAGATCGCTCGCGGGAACGGTTTGGACAGGCCGCCGGCGAGGTTGAGCCCGAAGACCCCGTCGGGCGCCAAGCGACTGGCCGCCAGCTCGAAGAACTCGGTGGTCGCAAGATGGAAGGGCACCGCGAGGCCGATGTAGGTGTCGCAGTAGATGTAGTCCCACTGAGCCTCGGCACGATCGAGGAAGCGCCGTGCATCGACAGCGTGGAGCCGGCGCGTTGGACCGGCGCCGAAGCCGAAGAATCGACCTGCGATCTGCTCCATCGCCGGATCGATGTCGACGAAGTCGATCAAGAGCTCGGGAAGGAAGCGCTGCAGATGGGTCCCCGCAAAGCCGGCCCCGGTGCCGAGCACCAGCATCGAGCCGGGGTTCGGATCCACCAAGAGTGCGGATACTGCGACCTGAGGATACGCCAGCGCGGTGTCCCCGGTCGCGAGGTCGAGGGCCCCGTGTCGCACGCCATCACTGGTGAGATACCGCACGCCTCCGAATTCGTGGACCTCGATCGTTTGGTAGGCGGTCATGCGTTCGTAGAGCAAGCCACCGCCGGGTTGATGGACCGTGCGCCAACCGTTTCCGGCAAGCATCAGCGTAGCCACAGTGGCCACCGTAGCCAGTCGGAACCGGCGAACCTCGCGTCCGAGCCCGACCAGCGCGGTGGCGCAGGTCAAAAAGAGCAACAGCGCGAGACCCCGCTCGAGGCTTAGGTACGGCACGATCAGGAAGGTGCAGCCCAGGGTTCCGGCGAGGCTGCCGGCGGTCGACAGAGCGTAGAGCCGTCCGACGGTCCCACCGAGGTTTTCCGGATCGCGGGCCGCCAAACGTACCGAATAGGGCGAGATCACGCCCAGCAGCACGCTCGGAATGCCGAAGAGAACCGCCGTGGTGACCAGCGTCCCCCATGTCGAGTGGCCGGTGGCCGAGGCCAGCCAGGCGGTGGCTGGTCGGGCGACGATCGCCAGGGCGCCCTGGGCCAGAGCTGCCCAGGCCACCTGAGACCCGAGCCCGGCCAGGGTCGGATCGCGATCGGCGAGGCGTCCGCCCCACACGTAGCCAACCGACAGGGCTGCCAGGAAGACGCTGATGATCGAGCCCCAGACGTACACGCTGGAGCCGAAATGGGGTGCGAGCACGCGGCTCGCCAGGATCTCGAGCGCCATCAGAATGCCGCCGCCGAGGGTGACGATCCACGCCAATCGGTACCAGAGCAACGGCGGAGTGGACGGCGTCTGAAGAGGTGTCATGGTGCTCCGGCCGGAGGAAGCCCGCGGGCCGAGGCACGCAGGGCTGGGTGGTAGAGTCGTGTCGAGCACGACCTCTGGAGGATATCGGAATGCAACAAAGCCTTCGTTGGCTGGTGGCGGTCGCCGTCGGTATCGGGATTGGTGCGAGCGGCATCTGGCTGGTCGGCAAGCGTGCGGACGATGGGAACGCTCCGCTTCCCGCGGGTCCCGAACCCGGCAGTCAGTACCGCACCGACGACGATCTGAGAGCGACGGCGCATTCGCTGCGGGAAGGCGGAGCGATTCTCTACTTTCGCCATGCCCAACGCCAGAAGTGGGACTCGGTCATCGCTTTCGACGTGTGGGAGATGGCCACCTCGGCGGACTCGAGGGACGAGAGCTTCAGGGATGCCGTGTGCCTGACGCCTCAGGGGATCGAGGAGGCGAAGATGATCGGCCGGATTCTCGAGCTGGCGAAGGTGCCTGTTGGGAACGTGGTTTCCAGTCCGAGCTGTCGGGCGATGCAAACGGCAGAGCTCGCTTTCGGGCGGATCGACAGGGTGAGTCACGGCCTTGCTCACACGCCGGTGACCAACACCGGGAATCGGGGGGCGTTCACCGCCGAGGTTCGACGCACGCTGACCTCACTCGACATCCCCGCCGGTTCGAATGCGGTGGTCTCGGCCCACGGCAATACTCTCGAGAACATGGCGACTGACGTCTTCGCCAGTGGGAGCGAGCTGGTCGGCAAGGGTCTGCTGCTCGAGACGGGCTTCTACGTCATTCGGCGCGACGCCAACGGTGATCTGCATGTCGTCGAGCGATACCAGAGCCTCGGTAGCTTCGCGGCGGCCGCGATCGATCTCGATCCGAAGCGGAGCGACTCGCCGAGGTTCACTGTCCCGGCCGGATGACCGCGACGTAGCTCACCCGGAATGCATTGCCGAGCCGATGCGTAGGGATCGACATGCGCAGAGCGATATCGTCCGTCATGCCGAGGCTCGCGCGCACGGTCGTCTGCGCTCTCCTGCTCCTGGCGGCTGTGCCGGCCGAGGCGTCGAGAGTGGGGGCCGGGCACGCGATTTCGGGCAACGTCGAGATTGGGCTGACCAAGGCTCCGCTGGTCGGCACCGAAGTCCGTCTTCTGGCCCCTGAGACGACGTGGTCGCGGGCGGTGCGGCAGCTGGCCGGCAGACCACGCGAGGTGGTCGATCGAACGACGACGGACAGGGTCGGGGCGTTTCGCCTGATGGCCCCGGAAGCTGGTCCGTACGGAGTCGAAGTCGAGGATCCGCGCGGTGTGAATCAGCTCGAGATACTGGTAATCGGTGAGGTCGAGCTCGGGACGTGGCCCTTGGTCGAACAGCGGCGAGTCCCTGGCCGAGTCGACGAGGGGGAGCTGGCGCTCCAGACCTTTGGTGGCCTCGAGTGGACACCGTGGCCTGCAGACCTCGCGATCCGCGCGATCGAGGTGTGGGGCCCGTCCGCGATCCTGCCGCCGCGACCGGGTTGGGGATTGGCGCCGGCCCTGGTCGGCACCCCAGGCCGCCCGCCTCGTCGCTGCGACGCGCAGGGGTGCCTTCCGCCCCCGGCGAGCCGGGAGGTGCAGATCGTGGTGACCAGTGGCACAGAACCAGCGCCGGCCGTCGTCGCCCTCGGCCCTGAGGGCTGGGCCTACGGTCTCAGCGACCGGGGTGGTCGGCTCGACCTGAAGGTTCCCTCCGGCGCGACTGCCGTGGTGCTGTGGGCTCAGGACGGCCGTCGGGTCGAGGTCGAGGTGCCGGAGCGGGTCGCGCGGCCGATCCGGGTCGAGCTGCCGGACCGAATCCCGGAGGTCGAGGTCGCACTCGGCGGTCTCCCGGGGCCCTTTCTCGTCGCCGGGGGAGACGGATGGTTCCGTCACGTTCCGACTGGTGGTTCGGTACGGCTCGACCTCGCCGGTCCGACGTGGGTCCGAGCGCGTGCGCTCGGCGGTCAGGGCGCCTCGAGTAGCGTCCTCGGTGGCCGGGCCTCTCTGCGCTCGGCGGCCACCGGGCTTCGTGAGATGGTCGTGGTCGACGGGGCCGGCGAGCCGGTGGCCGGGGCCGAGGTGCGCATTGGCCAGCTGGGCAAGCCGGGAACCCCGGGGTTCCAGCTCCGACGTCTCACCGACCTTCACGGTCGGACGTTCGTCCGAGGCCTGCTGCTCGACGCGGGCGGTGCGGTTGTCGCTGGGGGCCTGGATGCCCGGGCGGCGGGGTTCGCCCCGACCGGGGTGATGCTCGAGGCCGCGGCGGCGCGGCAGACGGTGGTGCTCGAGCCGGCGGTGCGAGCGAGAGTCCTGGTCGTCGATGGGACGGCCGAGCCGGTCGTCGGCGCCGAGGTGACCGCTCGCCTCGACGGCCTCGATCCGGTGCGTGCGTGGAGCGACGCCGGTGGGATCGCGCAGCTGGAGCTGCCGGCTCCGAAGGCCGGCTCGGGGTGGACGCTCGACATCAGCGCTGCGGGCTTCGCGCCCCTGACCCTCCCTGGAATCGACGCGACCACCTTGCCGATCCGAAGCGAAGGACTGCCCGGAACCGATACGGTGGATCTCGGGACGGTCGAGCTCGACGCCGGCCATCCGGTCGAGGTCTTGACCCTCGACCAGGACGGTCATCCGCTCGGGGCGGCCGAGGTGGTAGCGGGCGAGGACCGGGTAGCACTCTCCTTGGCCGCGCAAGGCCTGGGAGACCAACAGCTGGCGCGTGGCGTGACCGGAGCGGACGGCAAGGTGTCTCTCGGCTGGTTTCGCGAAGGGGCGGAGGTCCTGGTCGCCGCCAGCCATCGCGACCGCACCTCGGCGTCCGGGACAGCTCGTGCCGGGGCGGGGGCCACTCACCTGGTCCTGCCTGATCTCGGATCCCTGAGCGGGTCCGTGGTCGATGCCGGGGGATCGCCGATCGAGGGAGTCGAGGTCATCGTTTCGGGGTTGGCTTCAGGGATGTCCATCCACTCGGGCAGGCCTGTGGTTCGCCGTACGACCGACCAGGCAGGGCGCTTCGAGGCGCCCGGCCTTGCCCGGGGCGACGTGATGGTGACCGCGTCTGGGCCTGGTTGGCTGCGACGACACCTTCAGGCAAAGGTGCCCTCGAGCGGCGCACTGGTGGTCCAGCTCGAGCCGGCGGCGAGCGTGAGGGTCGAGGTCGTCGACCACAGCGGAGGCGGGATCGAGGCCGCCCGGGTCAGCGTCGCCCGAGCGGCTCCAGGAGGTGGCTTCCCCTCACCTTGGGGACGGACCAACGCCGACGGGATCGTCGAGCTCCCTGCCGTTCCGGCGGGGGATGTGGTCGTCGAAGTCGAAGCCGACGGCTACGAGCCCAAGCGCCTCGGTGCCCGGATCGACCTCGGTGCGGTGCCGATCCTCAGAGTCGAGCTCGCGGGCGGATGGCGGCTGGCGGGTCGGCGTGTCGATCCGTCGGGCCGGGGCGTGGTCGCGATGGTGTCCGCCACCGGAGGAACCTGGGAGCGCTACGAGCTCGTTCGCGAGGACGGCGTCTTCGACTTCGGCTCGGTTCCCGCAGGCTCGATCCGGCTCCTTGCCGTCGGGGGCGAAGAGGCCCGGCCGGTGTCCACCTCGAGAGTCATCGAGCTGAGGGAGGATCGCGTCGATGTCGACCTGCTCCTCGAGCCCAAGGGGCGAATCGAGGGGCGGCTGGTCGGGGTCGCGGCAGCTGAAGCAGCCGGAGCGCGGGTGACGGTCTTCGACAGTAGCTCCCTCCCCCGGCAATCGGCCGAGCTGGCGTGGGACGGTGCCTTTCGGGTCGATGGCCTCGAGGCCGACCGCTATCGGGTGGCCGTGACCCTCGAGGACGGCCGCAGCGGGTCTGCCGAGGTCGAGGTCGGGCCTGCGGAGACTGCGACAGGTGTCGAGGTCCGGCTGGCGCCTACTACTCGCGTCAGCGGGACGGTCCTGATCGACGGCAACCCTGCCGCGGACGTGCAGGTGCGGGCCCAGGGGCCGTCGCCCACCGGTTGGCGAACCACGGATCTCGCGGGGCGGTTCGAGCTTCATCTGGTCGAAGGATCGTGGACTCTGCGGGCGCACGACGAGCACGGGCACGCCGGCAGTTGGCCGCTCGAGGTCGCGGATGCTGATCTCGAGGTGGAGCTCGAGCTAGGGAGCGCCACCGTCGAGGTGCATGTGACTTCGATCGACGGCGCACCGATGGCAGGGGCCGACGTCAGGGTCGTCGGTGTCGATCCGGCAGCTGTCCGGCAGGTTCGCGCCAGGACAGGAAGCGGCGGCGTTGCGACAGTCGAAACCGGGTCTGGGCCGTGGCGTGTCGAGGTGAGTGCCGACGGGTACGAAGCCCGCCACCTCGAGCACGCGGGCGAAGGGCCTCTCGAGGTGGTCCTGGAGCCGCGTCGACGGCGGGCGCTTCGCGTGGTCGCTCCCGGCCCTACGCCGACTCTCGTCATGGTGGCGGATCCCGACACGAGTGAGACTCCCGGGACGCTGGTGTTGGACCCGGCCGGGCGTGGTGAGCTGCTGGGGTTCGGCTCCGCGCAGCGGCTCGCCATCGCCGCGGACGGATGGGCTCCCGAGGTGGTCGCGGTGACCGGACGGGACGACATCGAGGTGGCGCTCTCACCCCGGATTCCGGTGGTGGTCGATCTCCCGGAGCCCGGGCCGGTGTTCGTCACTGCCACCAACGCCCAGGGCATGCCGTGGATCGAGGTGACTCACTGGGGGGTGCGACGGCGCCGCCAGATCGAAGTGCCGGGCGCGGTCCTCGATCTGAGCCCAGGGGTGTGGATCCTCGAGGCTGAGAGTGTCGACCCGCGGCTCGCCGGAAGCTCGCTGCACGCGCGGGTCGAGGTGACCCAGGCGGGGCAACGAGTAGTCCTCGGGCCCGCTCGGATAATGGGGACCGGGGACCAGGGACCCGACTGAGACCGGACCTCCAAACGCGATCTAACCTGCCATGGTGCACTTCGCAGGGGTGCAGGACACTGCCCGGCGCATCTCCGCGCCGCCTGCCAAGACCCGATCCCTGATCCCGATACCCCTTCCAACTTGACATCCCGCCGGGGGCTGCTACTGTCGCGCCAACTTCGACGACCCTTGCAGCTGGAGGCTTTCCATGGCGCCCAAGTTCCTCGACTACAACGCGACCCTGGTTGCCCGGGTGGACATGACGCCTGCCCTCGCGACCTTTCGCGTGCGTCTCGACGAGCCCTTGGAGGGACCGTTCGTACCGGGCCAGTACCTGACCATCGGCCTCAACAACGAGGCCACGCCGGAGCTGGGCTCGGTCCGTCGGCCAATGTCGATCGCGTCGGCACCCGAAGAGGGCCCCGAGATCGAGTTCTACATTCGTTGGGTCGCGCATCCGGAGTCGGAGAATCCTCTGACCTGGCTGCTGTGGAAGACCAAGGCCGGCGACCGGCTGTCGATTCGCCCCAAGGCGGCCGGGACCTTCACGCTCGAGCACACGGTCGGCAGCGAGGATCGGCGGCTGAAGGTGCTGGTGGCTGCCGGGACCGGCCTCGCTCCTTTCATCTCGATGGCCCGCCATCGACTGCTCGGGGGTGATGGCGATCTCTCGAGCCTCGCGATCTTGCACGGCGCGTCGTACCCGGCGGACCTAGGCTACCGCTCCGAGCTCGAGAGCCTGGTGGCCAAGGGGCTCAAGTACCTGCCGACCGTCAGCCGGCCGCACGAAGCCGATGGCTGGACGGGAGCCGTTGGTCGGGTCGAGGACTTCTTCCGCGAGGAGCGGCTGGCCGGGCTGGAAGATCAGCTCGGGCTCGGGCGCGGTGGTCTCACCCCCGACCGCGCGGCGATCTTCATCTGCGGCCTGCAGGGCACCATCGGCTCGACCGTGACTCGTCTGCTCGATCGCGGCTTCGTTCCCGAAAACCGCCGCCTGCGCAAGATCCTCGAGGTCCCGGAAGAGACCCCGGCGAGCCTCTTCTACGAACAGTACGACACCACGCCGGTGGTGCCCGTCGACGATGAAGCGGCAATGGCCGACCTGCGCGCACGCCTCCGCGTCGCCATCGCCCGCTGACCGCCGCGATCGAGGCTCGGGGCCGGTTCCGCACTCCGCCCAGCTTCCGGCCCCCTACGCGCAACTCGCACCTGGTTCGGGTGCCCCCCGTCTCCGGTCCCTTGGTCCCTTCCCTGGTCCCGGGTCCCGGGTCCCCTTCTTGGTACCCGATACCCAGTACCCGGTACCTCCTCATCCCTTCACCGATCCGCCCACGCCGCCCGAATCAGGCTCCAATCCTCGATGTCCTCGGGCATGCGCTCGTTCTCCTTGGGGAGGTAGAACGGGCGCTGTTGAAACCATGGCAGGGTCATGATTCGCCGCCACTCTTCGGTCGAGATCTGTGAAGGCTCGGTGCCGGCGACGAAGCTTTCGCGCAGCAGTTGGGCGGCGCTCTCGCCCGGCAGGAGCCCGGTATCGGACTCGATCGCCACCTCGGTGACGCCCGAGGGGAGGACGAACTGCTCACCTTTGGCGATCCAGCCTTGTTCGAGTCCTGCTTCGACCAGGTCGGTCCAGATCGGCAGCGCGGCCTCCGCGCCGGTCATGCCCCGGCCGAGACTGCGCTTGCGGTCGTAGCCGACCCAGGTGAGGATGGTGTACTTCGGGGTAAAGCCGACGAACCAGGCGTCGGAATAATCGTTGGTGGTGCCGGTCTTGCCGGCGAGGTCGAGCTCGAGTCGGCGAAGGGAGCCGGCAGTTCCCCGTTGAGCGACGCCTTGGAGCACGCGGGTCAGGACGTAGGCAACCGGCGGGTCGAGGGCTTTGGCTGCCCGCGGGGAGTGACGTTCGAGCACGCGCCCGTCGGGCGTGGTGACACGTTCGACGAACCAGGGCTCGACCCTCACGCCGAGATTGGCGATGGCGGCGTAGGCGGTGGCAAGCTCCATCGGCACGATGTCGGACGCACCGAGGGCGAGCGAAGGATAGGCAGGCAGGTTGGCGGTGATACCGCAGCGCCGTGCCACATCGATCACCGCATCGACGCCGACGAGGTCCTGCAGCTTGACGGCCGCGACGTTGACCGAGAGCTCGAGCGCGCGGCGCAGCGTGATGATGCCGTAGTAGCGGCGATAGTAGTTGCGAGGGCTGTAGCTGGCTCGGGCATCCGCGCCCGGGAACGCGACCGGGGCGTCGAAGATCGTGTCCGCGGCGGTGTAGCCGTTCTCGAAGGCGCTGGCGAAGACGAAGGGCTTGAAGGCCGAGCCGACCTGGCGGGCGGCCTGGGTCGCGCGGTTGAACTTGCTCTTCTCGAAGTCGAAGCCGCCCACCATGCCACGCACGGCGCCGGTAGCGGACTCCAAGACGATCACGGCACCCTCGAGCTCCGGCTCTTGAGCCAACGTCAGCACCGGGGCGGCGGCTTCGTCCTTCTCGTTGGGCAGCAGGCGGAACCAGGCGACATCTCCGCGAGCCAAGACGTCCTTGACGGCGGCCTTGCGGGTCCAGGCGATGCCCGACTTGTCGAGCTCGACGGTCTCGTCGCCGATCCGAATCGTGGCGGCGCTCGCACTGACGCCGGTGACGACTCCTTCGTACCAGACGCCGACCTCCAGCGCACCGGGAGCCCATGACGGCAGCCGAGCGGTGTCGGGGTCGATCGTCTCCGGAAGCTTCTGCGTCGGACCGCGCCAGCCGCGCCGCTGATCGAGACGCACCAAGCCGTCGCGCAGAGCCGTCTCGGCGCTTTCCTGGATCCGCCGGTCGAGGGTCGTCTCGACCTGGAGCCCCTGGTCGTAGAGCACATCGGCACCATAGTTGCGCTCGAGGTGGCGCCGCACCTCTTCGGCAAAGTAGGCCCCCACGGGGCGATCCTTCGAGGCAGTCCGCTGCGCTACCAGCAGCGGCTCGGCCACCGCAGCGTCGTAGGTCGCCTGGTCGATGAAGTTCTCCTCGAGCATTCGCCGCAGCACCTTGTTGCGGCGCTTGGTGACCAAATCCGGGTTGCGGTAGGGGCTGTAGTCGGCAGGGCGCTGCGGAATCCCGGCCAGCGTTGCCGCTTCAGCCAGAGTCAGATCAGCGACCGACTTGTTGAAGTAGTACCGGGCGCCGGCCTCCATGCCGTAGTGGCCGTGGCCGACGTTGACGAGGTTGGCATAGAGGGTGAGGATCTGCTCCTTGCTGTAGCGCTTCTCGATCTCGACCGCGAGCAGTGCCTCGGAGGCCTTGCGGCTGAAGTCGCGTTCGCGGGTCAGGAAGAGCTCGCGCGCGAGCTGCATGGTGAGCGTGCCGGCGCCGCGCACGATCCGGCCGGCCTTGAGATTGTCGATCGCTGCACCCATCACACCCAACAGGTCCACGCCGCCGTGGCGGTAGAAGTGGGCATCCTCGACCGCAACGATGGCCTGCTTGAGCACCTCCGGCAGCTCGCCCTCGGCCAACAGGACCCGTCGCTCGCGGGCGTAGGACTCGAACCGCACGCCGTCGCGATCGGTGAGGGTGGTGATCAGGCCGGGTTGGTAGCTCTCGAGCTCGGCCACCTCGGGCATCGAGATGAAGGACGCCAGCGCAGCACCTGCGACTGCCGACAGCGGCAGGAGCGCCAGCGATGCGACGTACCAGCCGCGCCGCCTCCGCGTGGGCTTGGGCGGTTGCTTGGTCGTGGGAGGAGGGGTCCTGGCGGAGGCCGGATCTGGTTCTGGGCGGAGGGGCAGGTCGTCGACGCTCACCGGCTAAGTATAGGAGGAGCCTGTACCGCGGTTGTGGCGGATTTGTGGCCGTCGTTGGCCGGAAGGAGGTACCAGGTACCGGGCATCAGGGACCACGGACACGTGGGGCTGGGGTACTGGGACCAGAAGGAGATGCGGCGCGGTCAGTGGTCTTCAGTACCCAGTATCCGGCGCCCGATACCCGATTCCCGGTACCTCAGTAGGCAACCAACCGCTCGACCCCGGCCTGGATGTCGGCTACGCCGGGGAGGAAATCGAGCTCCAGCGGGGGCGAATACGGCACCGGGGTATCCGGTGCACCCACTCGCAGGATCGGCGCGTCGAGATACGCAAAGCAGCGATCAGCGATCAGGGCAGCCAGCTCGCCTCCGAAACCACCGCGGACCGAGTCCTCGTGGACGAGCAGGACGTGGCCGGTCTTCTTGACCGAGGCAGCGATCGTGTCGAGATCGAGGGGGACCAGGGACCGCAGGTCGATCACCTCGACGTCGATGCCTCGAGTCGCCAGTTGGCTCGCGGCGTCCAGCGCGGTCCAGACCATCGGGCCGTAGGCGAGCACGCTGCAGTCGGCGCCGACCCGCCGGACCGCGGCCGATCCGATCGGCACCTCGTGCTCGACTCCGAGAGGCACGGCTTCGCGCAGATCGGTGCGGAAGAAGCCGTAGAGCCCCTTGGCTTCGAGGAACAGCACCGGGTTGGGATCGCGGATCGCCGCGAGCATCAAGCCTTTGGCGTCGGCCGGGGTCGAGGGCGCGACGATCTTCCAGCCGGGCGTTCGCACGAACCACATCTCGGGGCATTGGCTGTGGAACGGTCCGCCGCCGAGCAGCCGTTTGGCGTCGCCGGTGGCGCCGCCGTAGGGGAGTCGAACCACCATGGGAACCGGCCGGCCCCAACGCCAGTGGAGCTTGGCGGCGTTGTTGACCAGAGCGTTGAAACCCGTAGCCAGGAAGTCTGCGAACTGCATCTCCGCCACCGGGCGTTTGCCGGCGAGCGCAGCACCAACCGCGGCCCCAATGATGGCGCTTTCGGCCAGAGGGGTGTTGAGGCAGCGGTCGTCGCCAAAGCGCTTGGCGAGCCCCCGGGTGACGCCGAAAGCACCACCGTAGCGACCGCCGACATCTTCGCCGAGCACGAAGACCTCGGGATCGGCCTCCATCGCTTCGATCAACGCCTGGCGCACGGCCTCGTCATAAGCCAGGACCCGAGTGTGCGGCTGTGCGGGGGCCGCCGCGGCGGGCTCCGACGGCGCAAACACCTTGGCGCGGTACTCCTCGGGGCTCGGCCAGGGAGTTTCCTCGGCGACCCGTGCCGCCTCGTCGACCCGACGTGCAGCCGCAGCCTCCATCGCCGCGAACCCGGCGGCATCGATCAGGTTGGCCTCGATCAGGCGCGCCCGGTACTGGTCGACGGGGTCGAGGGCCTCCCACGCGCGGCGTTCCTCGTCGTATTCGTAGCCGGGGATCGAACCGTCCGGGCTGCCGTGGAAGCGGTCGTCGTCGTGGTGAGCGTGGCCGGGCCGGCGGTAGGTGACGACCTCGATCAAGGTCGGGCCGGCGCCGCGGCGGGCGCGGTCGGCACCCCAGGCAAAAGCCGCAGCGATCTGCTCGGGATCGTTGCCGAAAACGCTCGCCCCGACGATTCCGTACCCGATGCCGCGGGCGGCGAAGCGACGGGTGGCAGTCTGCTCCGAGACGTGCGTGCCCAGCGCCCAGTGATTGTTCTCGATGCAGAAGATCATCGGCAGCTTGCGGGCGGCAGCGAAGTTGATCGACTCGTGCCACTCACCGAGCGAGCTCGCGCCGTCGCCGACGAAGGAGCAGAACACGCGGTCCTCCCCTCGTTGGGCCGAGGCCAGCGCCAAGCCGACCACGGTCTGGGTGGCGATGGTGAGGGGAGCCGCGGGCGGCAATACGCCGTGCTCGAAGTCGCCGAGGTGAAGGTCGCGACCCCCCACCGGGGTTCCGATCTTGCCGAACTGGACACGCAAAGCGTGGACCGGATCGGGCATGAACATCAACAGCGCGCCGAGATCGCGGATCAGCGGGGCGATGACGTCGCCGTCGTAGCCCGGGCCTGGAGTGTGGGTGGGTGGGCGGCGCAGTGGCAGGGCCGCACCCACGATCGCCTCCTGGCCGGTCGAGCGGAAACCCTTCTGGGGTGACGCGTACCCGTTCCAGGCGATGCGTTTCTGGTCGAACTCGAGCTTGAGACGCTGATCGAGAGCCCGTGTCAGGACCATCCGCTCCAGCATCAGCAGGCGCTGGTCGTCGCTGATCCTGGCGAGATGCCGCTGCCGCTCGAGGAATCCCTCGAGCTTGAGGCGGTCCTCGGCGAGGGCCGCAGCAGCGGCGCTGGAGCGGTCGAGGCCGGGCCACAGCCGGTGAGTAGTGCCCTCGTCCTGGACGGGCGGCTCGAAGGCGCGGAACAGTCGAGCTTCGAGCTCCGCATCAGACGCCGTGGGGTCGACGGCCGAAAGCAGCAGGGGCAACTCCAGGGCGAGGAAGTCGGTCAGGGCAGCGCGGTTCAAATCGGAGACTCCGGGCGGCTGGTGAGGAAGGATTCGAGCGTCACCCGTTCCTTGATCGACAGGCTTTCGAAAGCCATGCCGACGCGGTAGGTGCCTCCACTGATCGGGCCGAGGTACAGCACCCTGCCCGCGGACCGGAACGGGCCTTCGCCGGGCAGGTCGACCTTGAGGTCGCCGACATCGCCGGGACTCAGCTCGGCCCTCGTCTCGACGAGCATGCCACCGAGCCCGAGGACGCGCACTTTGAGCGGCAGATGCCCGTCCCAGGTGCCGGTGATGCCCTTGACTTCGAAGCGCGGGTGGCGACGCCGGTCGTGACTCATCCGGGGCAGTATAGCGACGGTCGTCCGGCAGCCGACTGGTAGACTTGCCCAAAGCCCCGAAACCGGGGGAGGAGCCCAGAATGCCGACCATCACCGATACTGCAGTCCCTCGCCCGGCGACCTTGCGCCAGCAGGCGCTCGAGGATTTCCGGATCGCCGCGCGCAGTCGCGCTGCGAGCCTCCTCGGGCGCAAGGAGGTCCTTACCGGCAAGGCCAAGTTCGGTATCTTCGGCGACGGCAAGGAGGTCGCCCAGGTGGCGCTGGCTCGCGCGATGAGGCCGGGCGACGTGCGATCGGGCTACTACCGCGATCAGACCATCGTATTTGCTCTCGGCCTCGGCGATGTGCAGCAGTTCTTCGCCCAGCTCTACGCCGATCCCGATGGGGATCCCTTCTCCCGGGGCCGCCAGATGAACGCCCACTTCGGCTGCCGCATGCTCGACGAGGCCGGCAACTGGCTGCCGCAGACCGAGCGGCCGTGGTCGTCGTCGGACCTGTCGCCGACCGGCAGCCAGATGCCTCGTGCCGTCGGACTGGCGCAGGCTTCGAAGATGTATCGCGGCCTTCCCGATCTCACCGATCGAACGCAGTTCTCGAATGGTGGCGACGAGATCTGCTGGGTGACGATCGGCAACGCCAGTTGCGCCGAAGGGCTGTTCTGGGAGTCGGTCAACGCGGCCTGTGTGCTGCAGGTGCCCCTGGTCGTGTCGGTGTGGGACGACGAATACGGCATCAGCGTGCCCAACCGCTACCAGGTCGCCAAGTCCGACGTCGGCGCGCTGCTCAGCGGCTTCAAACGGACCAAGAAGGCCGGTGCGGGCCTCGAGCTGTTCACTGTCAAGGGGTGGGACTACGCGGCATTGCTCGAGACCTATGCCGCGGCCGCCGACATTGCCCGCCGCGACCACGTGCCGGTAGCGATTCATGTGATCGAGCTGACTCAGCCCCAGGGGCATTCGACCTCGGGCAGCCACGAACGCTACAAGTCGCCGGAGCGCCTCGAGTGGGAACGCGATCACGACGGACTGTCCCGGATGCGGGCCTGGTTGATCGACAGCGGGATCGCCGACGAGGCGACGCTCGCCGCCATCGAGGCGGAGGAGCGCGAGGGTGTCGAGGCGGCACGCAAGGCGGCGTGGACGGCCGCTCGGGCTCCGATCGAGCTGTGGCGCTCCGAGCTCGAGGCCCATCTGAATGCGGTGGGTTCGGCGGCCGGAGCGGCGTCGACCGAGGCCGCGCTCGCCGCGCTTGCGCGAGTCCCAACCCCGCTGCGTCGCGATCTGGTTGCCACTGCTCGGGAGGTGCTGGTGTCGACGCTCGACCACCCGAGCCCGGCCCGGGATGGCCTGGCGGCCTGGGTGCGCGAGCACGAGGCTTCACTGCGGGCGAGTTTCGGCCGTCACCTGGTGGCGGACGGCGACGATGCCGCCGACCGAGTCCCTGCGGTCGCCCCGACGTACGCCGAGGATGCCCCGAGCCTCAATGGCTTCGAGATCGTCAACCGCAACTTCGACGCCATCCTCGCCCGCTTTCCCGAGGTCGTGGCCATGGGCGAGGATGTCGGCAAGCTCGGCGACGTCAACCAGGGCTTCTCGGGGCTGCAGGAGAAGTACGGTGAGCTGCGGGTTTCCGACACCGGGATCCGCGAGGCGACGATCCTCGGCCAGGCGATCGGAATGGCGATGCGGGGGATGCGGCCGATCGCAGAAATCCAGTACCTCGACTATCTGCTCTACGCCCTCCAGCTGATGTCCGACGACCTTGCCACAGTGCGCTGGCGTACCGGCGGAGGGCAGAAGGCACCGGTGATCGTGCGCACGCGTGGCCACCGCCTCGAGGGTGTTTGGCATTCGGGCTCGCCGATGGCGGGGATTCTGAATCTGGTGCGGGGAGTCCACGTCTGCGTGCCGCGAGACATGACCCGGGCGGCCGGCTTCTACAACACGTTGCTCGAAGCCGGCGACCCCGGCCTGGTGGTCGAGGTCCTGAACGGCTATCGGCTCAAGGAGCGGCTGCCTTCCAACCTCGCGGACATGCGCCTGCCGCTGGGCGTCGTGGAGGTTCTGCGGGCGGGAAGCGACATTACCGCGGTCACCTACGGCGCCACGTGTCGGGTCGTGCTCGAGGCCGCCGACACTCTGGCGCGATTGGGAATCGAGGCCGAGGTGATCGACGTCCAGACCTTGCTGCCGTTCGATCGCAGCGGTGCGATCGGCGAGTCGCTGCGCAAGACCGGGCGGTTGCTGATCGTCGACGAGGACGTGCCGGGAGGAGCATCGGCCTTCATCCTCCAACAGGTGATCGAACGCCAACAGGCCTTTGCCTGGCTCGACGCGGCACCGGTGACCCTCACCGGGTCCGCGCATCGGCCGCCCTACGGATCCGACGGCGATTGGGTATCGAAACCAAGTCGCGAAACCGTCGTCGAGGCTGCCTACGAGCTGGTGCGCGAGGGTGATCGCCGACGCCCAGCACTGTTCCCATGAAGGCGGCCGGACTGTCGCTGGCGGCAGCGTTGGCGCTTGGGCTGGCTCCCGGCGCTGCGCATGGGTTCTCCGACGAGGCGGCGGTCCGCTCGTACTTCGAACGGGAGGATCGGCGTCTGCTGATCGGCGCTGGAATCGCTCGGGCGCCGCTCTATTGGCACGAGCTCGAGCCGATCGCGCGGGCCCACGGTGTGCCCCCGGCGACCTTCTTTGCGGTGGCATTGGCCGAATCCCAGTTCAACCCCCACGCGGTGTCGCCGACAGGGGCCGAGGGGATGTGGCAGTTCACGCCGGCGACCGGGCTCGACTACGGCGTCCCGGACCGGGGCTCGCGTTTCGACCCGGTGCGTTCCGCCGGCGCCGCGGCGCGGTATCTGGTGCGACTCGAGCAGCGCTTCGGAGCCTGGGACTTGGCGGTGGCTGCTTACAACCTGGGGCCAACGGCGCTGGCGGCGACGCTACGGCGCACCGGCGCGGGCTCGTGGACGGCTCTCAGGCCCCACGTTCGGGCCGAAACGCGCGACTACGTGCCGAAGATCGAGTGGCTGGCGCGTGAGGTGTTCCCGCTGTTCGAGAGCGGCGAGGCCAACGACTGGGGCGTCCGCGTCGTCCGCGCCGAACGCGGCGACACGTGGTTCGGACTCGCGAATCGTTTCGGGGCAGACTTGGCAGAGGTGCGCATGCTCAATCGGGGCGACTTGAGGGTCGGCACGCCGGTGGCGCTGCCGCCGGTGCGGCGATGGATCGAGGAGGGCCAGAGCCTCGCGTCGCTGGCGGAATCGGCCGGGCTCGATCCTGCCGAGGTGGTGCGCTGCAATCCTGCAGTCGTCGGCGCGCCGGGTGAGCTCGTGCGAATCCCCGTGGCTCCAGCGCTGCGCGGCGTGGGGATGCCATGAGGAGGCTGGCGCCGGTCGGATCTGGTGGGCTCGGTGACGGATTCCCGACCGTCGTCTGGGCTCTCGTGTCGATCGTCTTCGCCACCTGGGCCTTGCAGTTCTTCGCCGTGACGGCGCCTTTGATCGGACTCTTGCGCCTGACTCCGGCGGTGTGGCGCAGCGGCTTCGTCTGGCAGCTGGCGAGCTACCCATTCGCCGGGATTGGCCCGCCGACGCCGTGGATCTTGCTCGAGCTGTTCATCGTGGCGATGTTTGCCGCGAGTGTGGTGGCGCGGACCGGTCGGCGCGGCCTGTGGCGGCTGGTGCTGATCAGCGCTGCGATCGGCGGGGCGGCTGCGGTCGGGGTCGACGCGCTGGCCTCGACCTGGGGTGGTGCTGCGGTTTCGTATCCGCTGGTCCAGGGCCAACGCGTGCTGATGGCGATTCTGGTTGCAGCGTTCGCCACCCTCAATCCCCGGGCGACCATTCATCTCTTCTTCGTCCTGCCGATGCCGGCGCGGTGGTTCATCCCGCTGGAGGTGTTGCTCGCCTTCATCGGCTTCCTCGCAAGCAAGGACTTGCCCGGTTTCATCGGCCTGCTGGTGGCCATCGGTGTGGCGTGGGCGCTGATGCGTGGTGGGGGAGTGGGCCGCGCCCTGCGGGATCTGCGCCTGCGGATCGAGGCCGCCTGGATCCGGCTGCGGATGCGCTCCCAACGCCGTCGGCGGGGTTTCGTGGTCGTGCCTGGCGGCAAAGACTCGCGCCCGAACTGAGGGGGGGCAATGAGCCCTCGGTGGTGCACCCCGGGGGGATGAAAATGAGGAGGGACCAGGGACCAGTGACCCGTCGCAGTGCGGTGTGGTTCCTCCGAGTGGGTCCGGCTCCCACTCGGGTCCCCGGTCCCGGGTCCCGGGTCCCCATTTTCTGAGCAGGATAGAGTTGTCGCCATGCACAGAATAATGATGCCGTTCGTCGTCGTAGTGGCCTCGAGTGCCGCTGTCGTTGCCCAGACTCCACCGACCGTGACGACCGTCGAGGCCTTCGGCGATCTCACCAACCCGATCGGCATCACCAGCGCCCGCGACGGCAGCGGCCGCCTGTTCGTCATTCAACAGGGCGGTCAGATCCGCGTGTGGACGGGGACCGAGGTGCTGGAGACGCCATTCCTGGACCTCGACCCGCTGACCAACGGCGGCGGCGAGCGCGGTCTGCTGGGGCTGGCGTTTCACCCTAGCTACGCCTCGAACGGCTTTTTCTTCGTCAACTACACCGACCTCTCCGGCGACACCGTGGTGGCGCGCTACCAGGCCTCGCCGCCGTCCTCGAACGTCGCGGATGGCGGCTCGGCGCTGCGGATCCTCGGCTTCGACCAGCCGGCCTCGAACCACAACGGTGGCGACATGCACTTCGGCCCCGACGGCTTCCTCTACATCGCCAGCGGCGATGGTGGGGCCGGCGCCCTGGTCGCGCAGGATCAGACCAACCTCCTCGGCAAGATCCTGCGCATCGACGTCGACGGCGACGATTTCCCGGGGGATGCCAATCGCAACTACGCGATCCCGGCCGACAATCCGCTGGTCGGGGTGGCCGGAGCCGCCGAGGAGATCTTCGTCCTCGGCCTTCGCAATCCGTGGCGATTTTCGTTTGACCGGAGCAACGGCGACCTCTTCATCGGTGACGTCGGCGAGGGCACCCGCGAGGAGATCAGCTACCTGCCTGCGGCGTCGGCAGGTGGGGTCAACTTGGGCTGGCCGTGCTGGGAGGGGACGGTTGAGGGTGTCACCGGCGGGGTGTGTGACACCGGTACGTTCGTCGATCCGATCTTCGAGCTGCCGCACGACCTGTCGCCCAACAACAACTGCTCGATCATCGGCGGCTTCCGCTACCACGGGCCCTACCCGAGCCTGCGCGGCTGGTACATCTTCAGCGATTGGTGCACCGGCCAGATCTGGGCCGGGATCGAGTCCACCGCGCTGACCGCGCGCCCTGTGCCCAAGGATTGGAAGCCGATGGCGCTCGGTAGCAACGGCTGGAGCGGTTTTCATGTCAACACCATGCCGACCTTTACCCTGACCGGCTGGGGTGAGGCCGACGACGGCGACATCTTCGGCGCCGCGTCCTGGCGCGGCGTGGTGCGCCTCGTCGATCCCAACGGCGACATCTTCGCCGACGGCTTCGAAAGTGGCGACACCTCGGAGTGGGTCGTCGGGCCGTGACCTGAGACCCGCGGCGCCCAGCTGTCCATGGTACGCATGAGCCATGCTTGAATGGCATTCGAAATGGTACTCGGGATGCTCTGAGTTGCAAGGCTGCCGCGTGGCCCCTTGGGCTTGGAAGGGGTGGCGGCTCCTGGGACTTCAGCTGCTGGACGAGTATCGGCACCGCCTCAACCAACGCGGCGGCCGCAACCCAAACGGGAACCCAGACCCGGCCTCGGAAGAAGATTATTTGGTTCGGAGAAGAGCGGCACTGGTTGCATCAGAGCGTTGGCCAAGCTTCGCGGT
>CAZRFU010000035.1:42419-52306 GCA_964599475.1 uncultured Thermoanaerobaculia bacterium | reverse complement strand
GTGGTACCCCCAACGGGATTCGAACCCGTGTCGCCAGCTTGAAAGGCTGGTGTCCTGACCTGGCTAGACGATGGGGGCGGAAAGGCGTGTGGTGGGCCGTGTAGGTCTCGAACCTACGACCCGCGGATTAAAAGTCCGCTGCTCTACCAACTGAGCTAACGGCCCGAGGCATTATAGCAACAACCACGAGAAGGGGCAGCCCCTGAGCCCGCTCCGCCCTCGCCACGCCTGGCCTCTGCGGAGAAGACTACAATCTCGCCATGAGCTCCGAGGCGACGCCGCAGGTCAAGGGGAGCAACGTGCGCCTGGCCGTCAAGGCGCTGCGCGCCAACCGCGACCGTGTCGCCTCGCACCTCCCTCCCCACCTGCAGCGCTACTTGGTCGAGAGAATCCTCCCTGGCAGCTGGTACCCCGAGGCTGACCAACAAGAGCTCCTGGGAATCCTGTGCACGATTCTCCCGGTCCCGCCGCCGGAACGCTGGAGGTTCATCGGCCGCGAAGCTGCCGACGATCACGCCAATGGCCTGTACGCTGGGTTGGTAAGCCGCGGGCCAGCGGGCTTCTTCAGCGTTTTTGCGTCGCTGTGGCGACTGCTGCACACCACCGGGGAGTGGCAGGTCGAGTCCCTCGGCCCTACCTCGGTGCGGGCCTCATTGTCGGACTTCGCCGTCGGAATGCCGGAGTACGGCCCCCTGATGGAAGGCTACCTGAGCCGCGTGCTGGAGCGCTGCGGAGCCGGCGGTGTCACCGTCGTGTGCCTTGGGACGACTCCGGACGGCGCCACCTGGCAGGCATCGTGGGAGCCGGACGGGCCCAAGAGCCTCTGAGAGAAGACGGCGGCTGGGCTGCAACCAGCCCTTCGAGAACAGCGACCCGAGGCAACCACCGCCACCACGAGAAACGGGCGGCCGCAGGGGCCGCCCGTTGAAACTCTCATCCGCGCAGGAGAAGCTCAGCGGCCGTAACGCCGCCCGCCGCCGCCGCGACGATCGTCGTCGAAACCGCCGCCGCCGTAGCCGCCGCGATCGCCGCCGCCGCCGCCGTAACCCCCACCGCCGCCGTAGCCGCCGCGATCGCCGCCACCACCACCACCGAAGCCGCCGCGGTCACCGCCGCCGCCGCCGCCGAAGCCGCCGCGATCACCACCGCCGCCGCCGAAGCCGCCGCGGTCACCGCCACCTCCGCCGCCGTAGCCACCGCCGCGGGGACGGAAGCCACCGCCACCGCCGCCGCCCTCACGGGGACGGGCCTCGTTGACCTTGAGCGCGCGACCGCCCACCATGGCGCCATCCAGCGCAGCAATCGCGTCCTCGGCACCGTCGCTCATCTCGACGAAGCCGAAGCCCCGAGCCCGGCCGGTCTCGCGATCGTTGATCAGCTTGACCGAGACGACCTCGCCGTACGGTGAGAACAAGCCACGGACTTCGTCCTCGTTCGCGGTGTACGGGAGATTGCCGCAATAAATCCTCGTCGTCATCTTCCACTTCTCCTGGCCTCTGTAGGCCGTGCTGCTGCCACCCGCAACTCCCGCCCATCGGGCGTTCCAGATGGACCTGACTCGAACCTTTTTACTTCGCCGCGGAGTGGTACAGAGGAAGGACAGACGACGGGAATTCGAAGTCGGACGGCTCTCTGACTGGACTGCTGCGGGAAACCTCGCGCGAAACCATACCACGTTTCCTTGCAATTGCAAGAGGTTGCGCTCCTCTCGCAGATGCCGACGCGGTTCTGGAAGAATGACGCCTGATGGAGCCCGCGGACGCATCTCTCGCCCCAACCGAACCGACTCCTGCCGCGACCAGTCGCGAGACCCAGCAGATCGCCCTTCACGGCGTGTTGGCGGGACTATGCCCATTGATCCCGATACCCTTCCTCGACGATGCAGTCCTGCAGCGAGTTCGCACGTCTCTCGGGCGCGAGTTGCTCGCCGACCATGCACTGTCACCCGAAGCCGTGCGCACTCTGGCGGGCGCCGACTCCAAACCCGTCGGCTGCGGGACTGTGCTCCTCCTCCCGCTGCGTCTCGCCTTCAAGCTGTTCCTCAAGCTGTTTCGCCGGCTGACCATCGTGCTCGCAGTCAAGGAGGCGCTCGACACGGCGTCGCACGTTCTTCACGAAGGCTGGCTGCTGGCAGCAGCAAAGCGACGAGCGGACTTACATCACCACGACCCCGACGCCGTTCGCCGAGCGATCGAAGTGGCCTGCTCCCAAGTCGATCCGCGGCCCGTCGAGCAGGTGCTCAAACGCAGCTTTCGGGGCAGCCGGGCGGTGCTCCACCGTGCCGCCAGAACGTTGGCGCGATCCCCGGTCGATGCCGTGCCGCTGACCTCGGAGAGCCCCGGTTTGGCGTCGTTGGTCGACCGCTTCAGCACCACACTCCAGCAGCAGCAGGGTTACTTCGCCGAGCTCGAGCACCACTACGTCCTGGCGCTGACCGGCGGCCCTGCTGAGGAGCGGGACAGTGAGGAGGGGACCGGGGCGAGGTAGGGATCGGGGACCAGGGACTGGGTATCGGGTATCAGGTATCAGGTATCAGGTATCGGGTATCGGGTACTGGGACTGGGGAATGAACCGCAGGCCCGCTCCGACCGAGTACCTGGTACCCGGCACCTCCCTCCCGGAACCTTCCTCAGCCTTCCGTCGACTCCGGCTCCGCCGGGGCCGCCGGCTCGGCAGCGGGTCGGCCGATATCGGCCTGCAGCGCGGTCAGGGCCGCCGTCACGCGCGCATGGAAGTTGATGATGGCCTCGCGCTCCTTGCGCGAGAGGGAAAGGCGGTTGTCACTGCCCTTCTCGTTGATGTACGTGGTGTCGAACTCCTGCACCATCCGCGCGATGTCCGACGCCGCGGCACGCATGCGCTGGCGATCGCGGTTGGCATCCTCGAGGTTGCCCTTGAGGGTCACATCGATCGACTGAGTGGTATCGCCCACGGCAGCCAGCGACAATCTGGCCGTGTCGAGCTCGGCGAGAATGCGGGCATTGTCGGCTCGGAGCGCCTCCTGGTTGGCCTGGAGGCTCTGGAAGCCCCGGCTGACCGACTTCGAGAAGTCCTCGAAGTACGCGCGCACTTCCTGGCGCGCCGCCTCGGGAACCAGCTCGAGGATCTTCTCCTTCTCCTCCTGCAGTTGCTGCATCGCCTGCGGAACCGCCTCGGTAAGCGCCTTGTCGGTGTCATCCCACCGCGAGACCTCGCGTTCGAAGCGCTCCTCACACTTGGAAGCCGCGTCCTGAGCGGCGGTCTTGTCCGTCCGGCACTCGTCGAGTTGCGCTTGAAGCTGCTCGTAGGCACTCTTGGAGACACAGGCCGACGACATCATCACCACGACCAACGCCACTGCAATCCGCCTCATGGATCCATTCCTCCGCGTGCTGCCGAGAGCACCTATAGGGGTTTCTCGATAGACGCTACCACACCCTCCGCAACCTCGGTACCTCTGTCACGTACCATAGCCCGAGCCGACACCCCGCCGGCCTCCCCTTTCATTCAGCTGGAGGATCCCCTTCGTGACGATGCGCCTTGTTGCCTTGGCTCTCTTGTGTGCGACCGCCCCGGCCACAGCCGACACGCGTCTGCTGCGCTTCCCCGACATCCACGGCGATCGGGTGGTGTTCACCTACGCCGGCGACCTGTGGACCGCGAGCACGAGCGGCGGCAGCGCCGTGCGCCTGACCGCCCACCCCGGGCTCGAGCTGTTCGCGAAGTTTTCGCCAGATGGCAAGTGGATCGCATTCACCGGCCAGTACGAGGGAGACGAGCAAGTCTACGTGGTGCCCGCAACCGGCGGCATCCCCCAACAGCTGACCTTCTACCCCTCTCGCGGCCCGCTTCCGGACCGCTGGGGCTACGATCACCAGGTCTACGGCTGGACCCCGGACGGCGCCGCGGTCCTGTTCCGCTCCTACCGCGAGACCTGGGATCTCGGCGATTCCCGGCTCTACACCGTGCCTCTTGCCGGCGGGCTCCCTACCGCGCTGCCGATGCCGCGGTCGGGCGCCGGCGACCTGTCGCCCGATGGTCGCAAGGTGGTGTACTCGCCGCTGTTTCGCGACTTCCGCAGCTGGAAGCGCTACCAGGGCGGTTGGGCCACCGATCTGTGGATCTTCGACATCGACCGCACCGAAGCCCGGCAGGTCACCGACCACGTCCGCTCCGACCGCGACCCGATGTGGGTAGGCGACTCGATCGTCTTCAACTCGGACCGCAGCGGCACGTTCGACCTCTACCGCCTCGACCCGACCTCGGGCTCGGCCGAAGCGCTGACCAACGAAACCCTCGACGTCCGCTGGCCGAGCTCGGACGGAACCTCCCAGGTCGTCTACGAGCTCGGTGGCGCCCTGGCGGTGCTCGATCTGCGCAGCGGCACCAGTCGCCAACTGAGCATCGAGGTTCCGACCGATGGTGTCGCGAGCCGCCCCGAGCGGGTCGCCGCGAGCAGTAACATCGAAAACTTCGCGCTCGCTCCCAAAGGTGAACGGGCCCTCTTCGCCGCCCGTGGCGACATCTTCTCGGCGCCGATCGAGCACGGGCCCACGCGCAATCTCACCCGTTCCACCAAGGCCCACGACCGCCTCCCGCGGTGGTCGCCGGACGGCACCCAGGTGCTGTTCGTCTCCGATCAGGGCGGTGAGGAGGAGCTTTGGGTGGTCGACGCGTCCGGCGCAGGTGCGGCTCGCCAGCTGACCACCGGAGCCGGCGGGCGGATTTGGAATCCCCAGTGGTCGCCGGACGGCAAGTGGGTGGCCTGGAGCCAGCAGTCCGGAAAGCTCCTGGCGCTCGAGATCGCCTCGAAGCGGGTTGTCGAGATCGACGACGAGCCGTTCGGGCGCCTGACCGACTGGGAGTGGTCACCGTGCAGCTCGTGGATCGCCTATACGCGCAGTGAGCTCAACGGCCGCCCCTCGGTATTCGTCTGGAACCGCGGCACCGGCGCAACGCGAGCCGTGACCGGGTCGCTGCAAGGTGAGTCGACTCCCAGCTGGGATCCTCAGGGCCGCTGGTTGTTCTACGTAGCGGCACGCGAGCTCTCGCCGCAGATCTCGAGCTTCGAGTGGAATTACGCCACCGACCGCACCGATCAGATCTACGCGCTGGTGCTCCAGGCCGACGGCGCAAACCCCCTTCCCACCCGTGAAGACCAGGTGGCGCGCGCCGACAAGGCCGACAAGCCCAAGGAGGAGAAGTCCAAGGACGACAAGCCCAAGGACGACGCCGACAAGCCCGCAGCGACGGTCAAGCCGATCCGTATCGATTTCGACGGACTCGAGACCCGCATCGTCCGCATCCCGGTCGATCGGGCCAACGTCGGCGGCCTGGTCGCCACCGGCGACCACCTGCTCTGGAACGAAGCACCGGCGTTCGTGTACGGCGGTGATGGAGCCGGCCGGCCTCAGCTGGTCACCTTCTCCTTCGACAAGCGCGAGCGCAAGGTCCTGACCGAAGGCCTCGGCGGCTGGACGACGTCACACGACCGGCAGTACGTCCTGACCCGCGACGGCTCGAGCTTCCGCCGCTTCAAGATCGCCGGCGGCGAGGACAAGGCCGTCAGCACAGCCGGCCTCGAGATCGACCGCGTTCCCAAGGACGAATGGGAGAACGCCTTCTACGAGACCTGGCGCCGCTTCCGCGACTTCTTCTACGTCGAAAACATGCACGGCTACGACTGGGAGGCCCTGCGCGACCAGTACGCGGCCCTGCTGCCTCACGTCGGCCATCGCTCGGATCTCAACTACGTCATCGCCGAGATGATCGCCGAGCTCAACATCGGCCACGCCTACATCGCCGGTGGTGACATGGGTCTGCCGAGCCGACCGCGAGCCGGACTGCTGGGCGCTGAATTCGCGCTCGATCCACAGGCCGGTCGCTACCGCATCGCGAAAATCCTCCCGGGTGATCCCCACGAGGACCGCTATCGCTCACCGCTGAGCGAAGTCGGGCTTGGCGTCGCCGAAGGCAACTATCTGTTCTCGATCGACGGCCGCGAGCTCCGCGCCAACGACAACCCCTACGCGCTCCTGCGCCATGTCGGCAGCGGCCCGGTCGAGATCGAGGTCGGCGCGACCTCGGATCGAGCGACGGCGAAGCGGGTCCTGGTCACGCCGATCGGCAGCGAGGCCGAGCTCCGCTACCTCGCCTGGGTCGAAGGCAACCGCCGCAAGGTCGCCGAAGCGACCAACGGTCGAGTCGGCTACCTGCACATCCCCGACATGGGAGCCGACGGACTGCGCGAGTTCATCAAGTACTTCTACGGCCAGCTGCGCGCAGAGGGCCTGGTCGTCGATGTCCGCGGCAACGGCGGCGGCAACGTCTCGCAGATGATCATCGAACGCCTGCGCCGCGAGCTGCTCGGGCTCGATTTCGTCCGCGGCTTCGACGCGCCGATGACCTACCCCTCGGCGGTCTTCCACGGCTCGATGGTCTGCCTGCTCAACGAGACGTCCGCTTCCGACGGCGACATCTTCCCGTGGACCTTCCGCGAGGCCGGTCTGGGCCCGCTGATCGGCAAGCGGTCCTGGGGCGGCATCATCGGCATCACCAACCACGGACCGCTGATCGACGGCGGATCGGTGTCGGTGCCCGAGTTCGGCAACGCCTCGGCAGCCGGCGAATGGGTCGTCGAAGGTCACGGGGTCGATCCCGACATCGTCGTCGAGAACGATCCGGTATCGGTGATCCAGGGTCGTGACCTGCAGCTGGAGCGCGGTATCGAAGAAGTCCTCGCCTTGATGGCCAAGAGCCCCAAGGCACTGCCGGCCCGGCCGGCGGATCCGGTGAAGACGCCGTAGGAGGGGACCGGGGACCCGGGACCCGGGATCAGGGACCCGGGATCAGGGACCAGGGATCGGGGATCGGGAATCGGGGACCCACCTGGTCCCGCGGGGCCCACCGGGAGAGCTACATGGGTACGTAAAGGAGTGCCTCTGCCGCTCCGGCGGGTCCCCGGTACCTGGTCCCGGGTACCTTTTCCATCATCGAACCCACGTGCTGCCCTAGGCGGACACGGCCAACGCCAACACCGTTTCGTCGTCCAGCGCCGGCCCTCCCCGGCGCTGGGCAGCGGCGGTGAGCACGGCGTCGACCGCGGCCTGGGCATCGACGGTGCCGACCGGGAGGGCCTCGAGCGCCGCAGCGATGCCCGGGCGACCGAGTTGCCTCCCGGCCCCGTCTGCAGCCTCCCACACCCCGTCGGTCACCCACACGACCAAGTCTCCAGCCTGAAGCTGCAGTACCGGCTCCTCGACGAACGGACTGCCGCCAACGCCAACCGGGATGTTCGAACCGAACTTCGGGGTGTCGACCAACTTTCCATGGCGCAGCAGGAACGGCATGGGGTGACCGGCGCTGACACTCTTGAGGCGAAGCGTGGGGAGCTCGAGCTCGGCCAGGATCAGGGTCATGAAGCGGCCCGGATCAGCCTCTTCGCAGAACAATCGGTCGACCGTGGCCACCGTGGCGACCAAAGAGTCCTCGTGCTCGATCGCGCTGCGCATCCACGCCCGGGCGCTCGACATCAGCAGCGCCGAAGCCATGCCGTGCCCGGCAACGTCGCCGATGGCTAAGACCAGCCCTCCCGAGCGCCGACGCACCGCCTCGAGGAAGTCACCGCCAACGGCTTCACACATCTGGCACCTCGCCGCAACCCTCACCCCAGGCACCTCGGGCAGGGGTCGCGACAGTTGCCGCACCTGGATCTGGCGGGCCAGAGCGAGCTCGCGGTCCAAGGCCCGCTTGGCGATCGCCTCGCGCGACAAGGCGTTGGCCCAGATCGCCACGGCAGCCTGGTCGACCAGCATCTTGGCGAGCGCCAGATCGTCGTCGGTGAACGGACGTGAGCCACTCTTGTGGTTGAAGTTCATCACTCCGCGCACCGTGCCGTGCAGCACGATCGGCACGCTCAAAGCCGAATCGTCGTGGTAGTCGTGACCGTCGCGGACCTTGCGGCGAAACTGCTTCCAAGCCGGATGCTCGCGCACGTTCTGAGCCACGATCGGCTGACCGGTCGCGGCGACCGTACCGGCGATGCCTTCACCCAAGCGCAGCCGCGTCGACTCCACCACGTCCGGATCCAACCCGCGGGCAACGACGATCGACAACACACCGGTGCCGCGATCGAGGCTCATCAGGGAAACTCGCTCGACGCCGAGCAGCTCACACGCCCCGTCGACCAACGCCTGGAGTGCGTCGTCGACATTGTCGCTACGAATCAGGCGCTCGGTGACGCTGGCGACGAGGCGCAGCGGGGCCGAACGGCTGGGAGTCGACCCGGGGGCTCGAGTCGACGTCCTGCTCACCGGAAGGACGCGATCGCCGACAGGTCGTCGTCGTAGATCTCGAAGACGCCGATCAGCCGTGTCATCTCGAGCACTTCCATCACCGAGCCGGCCGCGGCCAACTTGATCGTGGCCCCTTGCGCCTGCGCGCGGCTGCGCAGGCGCAAGAGCTCGCCCAGCCCGGAGGAATCCATCGCCTTGACCTGCTCCAAGTTCACCACGATCTTGGTGGTTCCCTCCGCCAGCAGCTCGTCGACGGCATCACGCAGTGCCACGTCTCCATCGCCGATCGTCAGCCGACCATCGAGCGCGAGGATGGTCACCCCCTCGTCGTACCGAAGCTCGATCTTCATATCGCCTTCCTCTTGCCTCGCGGGGAGACTGCGGTGTTCTGGCTCGATGCTACCAGCTCGGCCGCGAGCGTCGCAAACGGGCACGGTTGAAGAGGGTACCGGGTACCGGGGACTCGGACGACCACCGGAGGGCAATTGCTCAGGAAATGGGACCCGGGACCCGGGATCCGGGACCCGGGATCCGGAACGGAGACCGGACGGCGGACTTGATTTTCATCCCCCGGGGTGTACCACGGAGGGTTGCATGGGGAACTGCTCAGAAAATGGGGACCCGGGACCCGGGACCGGGGACCAGGGGCCCGAGTGGGAGCCGGACCCACTCGGAGGGAACCACCCGCACTCCGACGGGTCCCCGGTACCTGGTCCCTGGTCCCTCCTCATCTTCATCCTCCGGGGTGCACCACGCAGCGGTGTATGGGCACCTGCTAGCATCTCCCCGTGGTGGAGACTGGGGAAACTGGCTCGGTGCTGGTGGGTGTCGTGATGGGCTCGCGCTCGGACTGGCCGACCATGGAGCACGCCGCCAAGGTGCTCGAACAGCTCGGGATCCCTCACGAGTGTCGTGTGGTTTCGGCTCACCGGACTCCTGAGCGGCTGGCCGACTACGGTCGCACCGCTGCCGGCCGCGGCCTGAAGGTGATCATCGCCGGGGCCGGCGGGGCCGCCCACCTCCCAGGGATGCTCGCCGCCCACACCGTCCTTCCGGTGCTCGGCGTGCCGGTACGCTCCAGCGCCCTGTCGGGATTGGACTCCCTGCTCTCGATCGTGCAGATGCCGGGCGGTATTCCGGTGGCGACCCTGGCCATCGGTGAGGCTGGTGCCCGCAACGCCGGGCTCCTCGCGGCCGCGATCCTGAGCCTCCAGGATCAGTCCCTGAGCGCGAGGCTCGAGCAGATGCGCCGCGAGCAGACCGAGGCCGTGTTGGCCAACGACACCCTGCCGTGAAGGTCGACCTCGCCCCCGGCCCCACTCTCGGGATCCTCGGCGGCGGGCAGCTGGCCCGACTGACTGCGCTGGCGGCCCGAGCTTACGGCATGCAGGTGGCGATCCTCGATCCTGACCCCGCGGCGCCGGCGGTGCGAGATCGCGATAGGGCCAGGCCTTCTCGTTGCCGCTATACATCAGGCAGTCCGGCCCCGGCGGCACGAGGTTCTTCTCGGGATAATAGGTGCGCCGGAAGGGCACGCCCCGTGCCTCGATCCAGTCGAAATGGTCGACGCTGCCCTCGGCGTAGAGGCGGAACTTCTCGTGGTCCGGGTCTGGC
>CAZRFU010000035.1:25868-42409 GCA_964599475.1 uncultured Thermoanaerobaculia bacterium | reverse complement strand
TGCCAGTTCGAGAACGTCCCCGCAGCAATTCTCGAGGTGTGCGCCGCACGAGTGCCGACCCGACCCGGTCCCGCCGTGTTCCACCTGGCACAAAACCGCCTGCGCGAGAAGGACACACTGCGCGCGCTCGGTGTGCCGGTCGGGCCGTATCGGCCACTGCGCTCGAGTGACGATCTGGAGCTGCTGCCGGACGTCCCGATGATCCTCAAGACCGCCAGCTCCGGCTACGACGGCAAGGGCCAAGTCCGCGTCACCGGCCGCCCTGCCGCGGCTTCGGGGTGGGAGGGTCTCGCACGAGCCGAGGTCATCGCCGAGGAGGTCATCCCGTTCGTGGCCGAGCTCTCGGTGTTGGTGGCCCGCAGCGCTCGAGGCGAAACGACCACGTGGGCGCCACTGCACAACCACCACGAACGCCACATCCTCGATCTCACTCTCTGGCCGGCACCGGTGTCGCCGGCCGTGGCTCGGGAAGCCGAGGCTATCGCGCGCGCCATCGCCGAGGGTATTGGTCTCGAAGGCGTGCTCTGCGTCGAGATGTTCCTCACCGCGGACGACGGCCTCCTGGTCAACGAGCTGGCTCCACGGCCTCACAACTCCGGCCATCTCACCATCGAAGCGGCGGCAACGTCACAGTTCGACCAGCTGGTGCGGGTGTGCGCCGATCTCCCCCTCGGCGCGACGAGCCCGCGCTGCCCGGCGGCGATGGCCAATCTGCTCGGCGACCTGTGGATCGACGGTCGCGCCGACCTCCCGGCGGCCCTCCAGGTCGAGGGCGTCAGCGTGCACCTCTACGGCAAGCGGCAGGCGCTCCGGGGTCGCAAAATGGGCCACCTGACCGCCGTGGCGGCGGACGTCCAGACCGCCGAGCAGCGCGCCCTCGAAGCCCGGCGACGATTCGCAGGCGGCTGATTCAGACGCCTGCCGCCTCGGCCGCGGCCGCCTGGATCAGGCGCCAAGCAGCTTCGACGTGGCGCAGCTCGGTGCCGATCGAGCCGATCGCGAGTCGGAGCACGAGCTCGCCTTCGAGGCGGGTGTGGGTAAAGAACACCATCCCGGAACTGTTGCACCGCTCCAGGATCGCGGCGTTGACGGCTTCGCCGCCGCGGTGCCGGAAACACACCAGCGCAAAGTCGACCGGCGCCGCTACCTCGAAGTTGGGATCGGCTTCTACCCATGCCGCAAAGGTCTGGGCAAGCTGGACATGGTGGCGGATGTGCGCTTGCAGCCCCTCGCGGCCGTACCACCGCAACACCGCCCAAAGCTTCAGCGCCCGGAAGCGCCGACCGAGCGGAATCTGCCAGTCACGGTAGTCGGTAACGGCCCCGGAGGCGGTAGCCGTATTGCGCAGGTACTCCGGCAGGATCGACAAGGCATCGATCAACGCGCGCCGATCCGCGACCCACAATACGCTCGCGTCGAAATGCGTCAGCAGCCACTTGTGGGGATTGAACGACCAGCTGTCGGCACGCTCCGACCCCCGAAACGCAAGCCGCAGCTCCGGACACACCGCAGCAGAGCCGGCATAGGCCGCGTCGACGTGGAGCCACAGTCCCTCACGGGCGCAGATTTCGGCGATGGCGTCGACCGGGTCGCAGGCCGCAGTGGACGTCGTTCCCACCGTGGCGACCACCGCACACGGCTGCCGACCACTGTTTCGATCTGCCCTGATCGCAGCACCGAGAGCCTCAGGCAGCATCGCTCGCCGATCATCGATCGCGACCAGATGCAGCGCCGAAGAGCCGAGCCCGGCAATCCGCACCGCCTTCTCGATCGACGAATGAGTCTCGCTCGAGGCGTAGACGACCAACGATCCGTCGGCACCTTCGCGGTTGACCCGACCGCTGGTCGCCTTCTCGCGGGCTGCGATCAGAGCGCACAACACCGCGCTCGAGGCCGTGTCCTGAATCACTCCGCCGCCAGGGCCGGCACTGCCCCACGATGCCGGCAAGCCGAGCAGCTCGAGCAGCCAGTCGAGCACGCGCTCCTCGACCTCGGTGCACGCCGGGCTCGTCGACCACAACATCCCCTGCACGCCGAGGCCCGCGGAGAGCATCTCTCCCAGCAGCGAAGCGCCACTGGCATTCGAGGGGAAATACGCAAAGAAGTTGGGCGACTGCCAGTGCGTGATGCCCGGCAGGATCAGTCGATCGAGATCCGCCAGCCAGGCCTCCACCGGCTCGCCACGCTCCGGAGCCCGGAGCGGAAGCTGCTCGCGAATGCTCCCGGGAGGGACGTTGGACAACACCGGGAACTGCTCCAGCCGCGATCGGTAGTCGACGATCCAGTCGATCACGGCGTACCCGGCTCGGCGCAGCGCCTCGCCCTCGAGATGCTGCGGCCCGCCGTCGGACGAGCGGCTCACGACCCCACCTCGAGGTCGGCGAGCAACATCTGTTCGCCATCGAACACGAAGCGGCCGTCGAAGCAGACACCTGCCAGCAGATGCGGCAACCACAACCGATCGTCCGCCCACATCTCGTCATAGGGAAGATCGTCGACATCGACCCAGAAGGGCAGAGCTTCCGGGCTCTCCGCCGGCACGCCGTCGAGGCCGTCAGCGCGAAAGACCGTCACATCCAAGCCATACCCGTCGACGAAGTGGAAACGCAACCGGCCGGCCTCCGATAAGCCCGACGGGGTGGCGTGAATCTCCTCGACGCACTCGCGCACCGCACATTCGAGAGCCGACTCGCCCGCCTCGAGGCGCCCTCCCGGACCGTTGATTTTGCCGGCGCCGAGGCCGCGTTTCTTGCGGATCAGCAGAATCCTGCCATCGGTAACGACGAACACCAGCGTCGCGAGGTCGGTTGCCTTCCAAGTCGTCCAATCGATCATCCGGGCGCCATCTCCGTCCCCGGACTCTACATGGTGAATGAGCTCGAGAGGCAGCGCGGCACGCGAGGCGGGACCCGCCGCCGCCGCTGTCGTCGATACAAGTCTTTGCCTGCGTGAGCGTTACCAAGGCGTCACCCGAGTCTTCCACAAACCTGTGGAAAAGTCTGCGGGAGAATCACCCTCGAGGGGCGCCAAGTCTCCCTCCAGCCAACACTTAGAGCATCCTGCACAGAGAATTGTGCACTGCCGGCAAACCCATTGTTTACAGCAACTTACGAGACGATTGCAGAGGCTGCGCAAGACCCTGATGCCTACCGGCGCGAGTTTTCCGCAGCACCGCGGGGTCGTCCCGGTCGAGCACCGCCGACGGCCCCTTCGTCACACTGCCGTCACCTCGTTGCACCCGGGAGCCGCAGGTCGTTGATCCGCCGCGACTTGCGCGAGTCGGCCGAAAGTTCTCCA
The DNA here is from genome assembly GCA_964599475.1 of uncultured Thermoanaerobaculia bacterium. Lineage (GTDB taxonomy): Bacteria > Acidobacteriota > Thermoanaerobaculia > Multivoradales > CAZRFU01 > CAZRFU01. The sequence goes on along the minus strand of CAZRFU010000035.1, from coordinate 39,112 downwards.
CAGGGCTGCGGAAAACCCTGCGACAAACTCGCACTGGCGACCGCCTAAGTCGTCGTCTTTGGCCGACTTAGAGCGGATTGCACAGAGAATTGTGCAGCCAGCGCAACTCACTGGAAAGAATCTACTTAAACGGTCTTCATCCCCCGAACGGGGGAGATCCGGTCGCGGCCGGCACCAATTTTCCGCAGGCCCATGCAGGGGGATGCATGCGACAGGCGTCGAGGGTACCGAGTACCGGGTTTCGGAACGGGTGCCCGGCTACGCCCGTGCCGAAGCCAACAAGCGCCGGTACGCGTTCCTGTCCATCGGCATCGGGCTCGAAAGGTTCGAACCGTTCGCCTCGGCATTGGCTGCGATCTCGGCATCGAGCTCGGGATCGAGCCCGAGCTCCGCAAACGACGGCAATTCGAGCTCGGCAGCCAAGGCATCGACTCGAGCGAGGAACGCGGCGCTCGCCGCCGCCGGGGACGCGGCACCCCCCCCGAGAGCGGCCTCGAGCTCAGCCAGCCGGGGGACCACCGAGTCGCCCAGGAACCGCAAGGTCGGGGCCAGCAGACAGGCGTTCAAGAGACCGTGCGGCAGGTCTGCAACCCCGCCGATCGACTCCGACAGGCAGTGCACCGTGGCCACGTCGGCGTTGCCGAAGGCCATCCCGGCAACGGTCGAGGCCAGCGCCGTGTCGTGCCGTGCAGCACAATCCTCGGGGTCTGTCCAGAACCGCGCAAGCGAGCGGAAGATCAGGCGGATCGCCTGTTCGGCGAGCGTGTCGGACACGGCATTGCGAGCCCGCCCAACGGTGGCCTCGACCGCGTGGGTCAGCGCATCCATGGCCGTGCTGGCGATCAGGTGGCGCGGCAGTGTAGCCAGCGCGGCGGGATCGACCAACGCCAGGCGGGGAAACATCCCCACGCCTTTGAGGCTGACCTTGCGTCGCGTCGCAGGATCGGTCAAGACCGCCACCCAAGTGACCTCGGAACCGGTACCGCAGGTCGTCGGGCACGCCACGAACGGCAGCGGCGCGTGGCGGTACTTCTCGCGCCCCACCAGGTCCAGCGGAGGTCCGGGATTGGTCGCCAGCATCGCCGCTGCTTTCGCGGCATCGAGGGCGCTACCCCCGCCGAGCCCCACCACCCCATCGCTCTCGCGCGCCCGTTGCGCGAGGAGTGCCGCAGACGCCACTCGGGGATTGGGCTCGACCTCGAAGGCCACGTCGACCGTGTAGCCGGCATCCTCGAGCGAGCAGCGCACGAGCTCGGGCCAGGCGGTGGCATCGAGGCCGGGATCGACCACCAGCAGCAGGCGTGAACCACCGATCGCGGCCCGCGTGGCTGCTCCGGTCCGCGTCAGGACCCCTTCTTCCACGGCGATCTGAGTCGGGAGGCGCCAGGGCATGCGTGAAGTATAGGCGCCTTACGTGGGATCCTCGCTCAGGCCCACCACCAACGGTTCGAGCGCGGCGAACACCGTCTCGGCCACCCGCCGGTGACCCTCGGCGTTGGGGTGGATGCCGTCGGGCAGGTTCAGCTCGGGATCGGCCGCGACGCCTTCGAGAAGGAAGGGGACGAAGGTCAGGTCGAGCTCTGCGGCGAGGCGCGGGTAGATGGCGGCATACCCGCGGGCGTAGGCCGGACCGAGGTTGGGAGTGATCTGCATGCCGAGCAACACCACCTGCGCGCCCGCCGCCTGGCACCGCGTGACGATCTCGCGCAGGTTGGCCTCGAGCTGATCGAGCGGCAAGCCGCGCAAGGCGTCGTTGGCACCCAAGCCCAGCACCACCACCGCCGGCCGTTGCTGCAGGAGCCAGTCGAGACGCGCGAGGCCTCCCGATGAGGTGTCACCGGAGACCCCGGCGTTGACGAGCCGGACCGGTCGGCCCTCCTCGGCCAACTTGGCTGCGACCAAGGCCGGGAACGCCTCACTTTCGGCCAGGCCGTACCCGGCAGTCAACGAGTCACCGAGAAAGACCACCGTCGGCCACGATGCCGCCGCCGGGGGGTTCGCATCGGCCCGGCCCACACCGGTCGCAGCAGTGCCGGCGGGGGCAGTGTCGACCGGTTTCGTAGCGGCGGGCAGCGGGGGTTTGGCGGGCGCCTGACATCCTGCCGTCAGCACGGCGAGCGCCAGAAAGGTCGAGAGCAGCGGGGTCGGATCTTCGCTTCGCACCGCGCGATCTTACGCGGCGAGAGGAGCGATGGCGGTGTTGCGTCGGTTTCTCCGATACACAGGGTGAGACCCTGGCTATCAACTCATGCGCCTTGAGCTATAGTTCCCCGACCCCTATGGAGGAAGCAGCGTGACCACATCCCGCACTCGGGCCCTTCGTCTCCTCGGCACTGCGCCGGCAGCCCTGATCCTCGCCTCGGCGGTCCAGGCCCAGGGCTTCCCAAACGACCCGCAGACGCCCGGGACCCTCCTGAGCGGCCTCAACGCGCCGCAACAGGGGCGTACCGCGATCATCGCCTACCACAGCGGGCTGTTGTTCACGATTCCCGAGCAGCCGGCGAGCCAACCAGGTTCCGACTACCAGGTTCGCACCTGGGACATCTCCGATCCGACCGCTCCGGTCGAGCTTGCCCAATGGGGAATCACCCCCCACCCGGTCAACGCCCACGGCTACCTCCAGAACGGCGACTACCTCTCGATCGGCGCCAACTGGCCGCCCGAGGCACCCTGGAGCTTCCGCGCCAACGGCTTCGGCAGCATCGTGCGCGAGGAGAACCCTCAGCTGCACTGCGTCGGCGTACGCGGCTGCCTGTTCGGCGAATGGGTCGCCGACGGCACCTTCTGGAGTTACGGCGAGGTCGGCGGCAATGCCGAGCTCTCCCGCAACTGGAACGTCCTCGCCGACTGGGACCATCTCGGCCAAACCGGCGTGATCGGGCATCCCTTCATCCTCGGCAACCTGCTGATCTACGCCGCGGACCAAAGCCGCACCGGTGTCGCCACCTACGACCTTTCAGCCTACATGGACGGCGATCCCGGCAACGACCCCGCTTCACCACCGATCCTCGACGTGTTGACCACCGGCGGCCCCGGCGGCTATTGGCCCGAGCTGTGGGCCGGTGACGGCAAGCTCCTGATCGTGTTCCCCTACCGGACCAACGGCAACGGCATCCGCGTGGTCGACGCGACCGACCCATCCAATCTCCAGTTCGTCGCCGACGTACCGCTCCCCGGCGCCGAAGCGATGTACGCCCAGTTCCAGGACGAATACGGCTTCATCGGTGACCACAAGATCGACATGCGCACCTTGACCTCGGTGTTGTTCCTCGATGGCAACAACCGGCCGCGGACCGAACAGCCCGGCGTCGGCGTCGACGTTTCCCAATTCGCCCTGCCGATCGGCAACCTGCTCGTCACCGGCGGCGTCGGCGAGAACCAGGGCATGGCGATCTGGGCCCACCAAGCGGCCCCCGACACCCGCGGCCCCGAGGTCTCCTGGCACGTCCCCGCAGCGGGACAGGCCAACTATCCCGTCGGCGCCCCGATCAGCCTGATCATCCACGAAACCCTCGACACCACTACCCTGGTCAACGGCATCAGCTTCATCGTGCGCCCGCTCGGCGGCAGCCCGATCGCCGGTGAGATCACCTTCGCCTTCGACGACATCCTCACCTTCGTGCCCACTGCTCCCCTGGCGGCGAACACCACCTACGAGGTCGTGCTGCCGGCGGGTGGTCTCGAGGACGCCGTGGGCAACGCGATCACCGGCTACGCCTTCACCTTCTCCACCGGATCGACGGTCGGCGGCAACCTGCCGCCGGTAGTGACCGCCTTTGCCGCCGCCGACTACCCGGTGGCTCCCGGCGCTTCGACCTCGCTGATCGCGAGTGCCACCGATCCCAACGGCGGCTTGCTCGAGTACCGCTTCGACTTCGGCGACGGTCGCCCCAAGACCACCTGGTCGGCCACCGCGTCGACGCCGGTGAGCTGGACCGAGCCCGGCCACTACCGCACCACCTTGCAAGTGCGCGACAGCGGCGGCCTGGTGGCGACGCGGAGCTTCACCACGACGGTGCTGACGCCACCCACCGGTGCCGCCACCCAGAGCAGCCAGATCGCCTGCGAGGACGCCTCGCGCCGGGTGTTCGTCACCAACCCCGATGCGAACACTGTCGCTCGCGTCGACGCCGACTCGCTCGGGCTCGTCTGGGAGGTTCCAGTATGCGCCGATCCGCGCAGTGTTGCGGTGGCGGGATCGGAACTGTGGGTCGCCTGCCATGACGACGACACACTCCGTGTCCTCGACGCTGCCGGCGGTGGCATCCTCGCGACCGTCCAGCTGCCGTGGGGCGCCGCGCCCACCGGTATCGCCGCGAGCCCCAACGGCTCAACCGTGTTCGCGGCACTTTCCGGTCCGGGACAGCTGCGACGCTACTCCGCTGCCACCCGAGCCGAGACGGGATCGCTGACCCTCGGGCCGTTCCCGCGAGCGCTCGCCGTATCTCCCGACGGCTCCCGAGTGCTGGTCACGCGCTTCTTCTCGCCGCGCAACCACGCCGAGGTCTGGGACGTCGACGCGACCGCGATGACGCTGACGCGCACGCTGCGGATCGCCAAGCTGGGCGACGAGGCCAACCGCGACGGTACCGCCAGCGGCCGCGGTACGCCGAACTACCTCGCCGGCATCACCATCGCTCCCGACGGCAGCGAAGCCTGGATAGTCGGCACCAAACCCAACGTCGAACGTGGCCTGCTGATCGGGCCCGACCTCGACCAGGACAACACCGTGCGCAACGTCGCGATCCGCCTCGACCTCGCCAGCGGCGCGGTGACCAAGACCCTCGACCTCGACAACTCCGACTCCGCCTCGGCCGTGGCGTTTTCACCCCTCGGCGACTATCTCGGCATCACCCTCCAGGGCAACAACGAGATGGTGGTGTTCGACACCCTCGCGCTCGCGAATTCGGCCGGGCTCGGAGGCCTGGTCACCCGTCTGGGCACCGGCAACGCGCCCCAAGGCCTGTGTTTCGACGGCCCAACCAACCGCACGATGATCGCAAACTTCATGTCGCGTGGAATCTCGGCGCTCGAGACCGCATCGTTGTTCGAGGCCGGCGACATCCAGGTCGCCTCGAGCGTGGTCGACACGGTGGCGATCGAGCCGCTGTCGCCGCAGGTCCTGCTCGGAAAGCAGCTGTTCTACGACGCCTCGCCACCGCGGATGAGCTCCGAGGGCTACATCTCCTGCGCCACCTGCCACCTGGACGGCGACACCGACAATCGGGTATGGGACTTCACCGGACGCGGCGAGGGCCTGCGCAACACCACCAGCCTGCGCGGCCGCGGGGGAGTCGCCCAAGGCAACGTCCACTGGTCGGCCAACTTCGACGAAATCCAGGACTTCGAAAACGACATCCGCGGCGCCTTCGGCGGCAGCGGCTTCATGGACGACGCCGACTTCGCCGCCACCCAGGCACCGCTCGGGCCGATCAAGGCCGGGTTGTCGCTCGACCTCGACGCTCTGGCGGCCTACGTCTCCTCCCTCGGCCACTCGAGTCTGCCCCGCAGCCCTCATCGCCAGAGTGACGGAAGCCTGACGGCGGCAGCGGTCGCCGGGCGTACCGTGTTCGTCGCCGAAGGATGTGCCACCTGTCACGCCGGGCCCCAGATGACCGACTCGAGTGTCGGGGTGGGCCTGCTGCACGACGTCGGCACCCTGCGCACCACCTCGGGCGGACGCCTCGGCGGCCCACTACCGGGTATCGACACGCCGACCCTGCGTGGCCTGTGGGCGACCGCCCCGTACTTCCACGACGGCTCCGCCGAAACCCTCGAAGCGGTGTTTTCGGTCGCCGGTGGCCACGTGATCGCCGCGGAGTCCTCGACGCCGAGCGGCGGAGCCCAGATCCAGGCCCAATGGGTCGACCTCAACAACGACGACACCGTACGCGGCCGCGCACTCGGCCAACTCCAGGGCGTCGGGCACCGGCTGACCTTCGCAAACGTCGACGGCGGCGGCGGCGGCACCGGCGCGATCGAGCTGCGGGTGTCGACGGCCGGTGCCGTCAATCTCGAGCTGCGCGTCAACGGCAACCCCCAGACGATCGGGCTTCCGTCGGTCGGCAACCTCCCCACCTGGCGCCACACCAACTGGGCGACCGTGCGCGTCGAGGGCGTGACGCTGAACGCGGGGGCGACCAACACCATCCAGCTCACCGGTGTCGCCAACTGGCCGAGCATCTCGATCGACGAGATCCTCGTCAGCACCGCCGACGACCTCACCGCCGCCCAACCCCACCGCCGCGTGCTGGCGCTCAGCACCACCGATCGCGACAACCTCCTCGCCTACCTGCGCCAGCTCGACGGCGGTGGCATCGGCGACGGCGGGTTGCCGTTTGCCGACGGGTTCGAGAGTGGGAACACGGGAGCGTGGTCGGGGGTGGTGCCGTAGGCAGAAGGGGTTGGGTGGTAGGGGTTGGGGGTTAGGGGGAGAACCGGGACCCGGGATCCGGGAACCGGGATCCGCCGGAGGATGCCCCGGCCGGATGCTTCGGTGTACGGACCGCGGAAGCACCCCGGGGTGCGCGTGGCAGCGCAGTCTTCGTGGTGCCGGCTCGGTGTCAGAGACATCGCGAAGCCCTGCCGCGCGCCGAGATAGGCTCCACGCTCGATGCTCGAGCAGAACCACACAGGAGCGCCACTCATCGGCGAGAACCCCGACTGGTGCCCCAACTGTGGCCTTGGGCTCACCGGGCGCTTCTGCAGCGGCTGCGGGCAGAAACGCATCGAGCCCGAGGAGCGACGCCTGGTGTGGTTCCTGGCGGAGCTCGTTCGCTCACTGGTCGGCGCAGATGGTCGCCTGAGGCGTACGCTGACTTCCTTCGTCCTTCGTCCCGGTGAGCTCGGCGCGGCCTGGCTCGCCGGCCGCCGCGCCCACTACACCGCTCCCTTGCCGCTGTTTCTCCTGATCAACCTCGTCTACTTCGTGGCACCGCCGCTGACCGACCTCAACCTCCCACTGGAGGACCAGATGGGGCAGAGTTGGTACGGCGAACTCGCCCAGGAGCTGGTCAGCTCGCGCCGGGCCGAGCGCGGCCAGAGTTGGGAGGAGGTCCGCAGCGAGTTCGCAGCCCAGGCGACCTCCCTCGCCAAACTCCTGGTCATCCTCCATCCACTCCTGTTGGCACCGGTGCTGTGGCTCCTGCTGCGACGCAAGCGGATCTACCTGGTCGACCATCTGGCGATCGGCTTCCACCTCTGGACCGCCGTCCTGGCACTGACGATCCTGATTCCAATGCTCGGGGACGCGATCAACTCGGCCTTTGGAGTCGCTCCCGAGCAGTGGCACTGGAAACTCGTGCTTGGCGCGGGCTGCCTGTGGTTCACCTGGGGCACACTCGCCCGCGCCTACCGCCAGCCGGTGTGGCTGGCAGGCCTCCAGGTACCGATCGTCCTGATCGGCGGGGCGGTCGGGCACATGCTGGTCTACCGCCCGGTCCTGTTCTTCCTGGCCTTTGCCACCTCCTGACCCGGTCCGCGGCTCTGGCGGGCTGCTCGGGGAATGGGGACCCGGGACCAGGGATCCGGGACCCGGGATCCGGAACGGAGACCGGGACGCCGGGCTCGATTTTCATCGGCCGGGGTGCACCACGGAGGGTGCATGGGGAACTGCTCAGGAAATGGGGACCCGGGACCAGGGATCCGGCACCCGGCCGGAGCGGAGACCGGACGGCACCAGCGCGAGTTGCAGGGCCGCTGCCGCCGCCATCCACCGCCACCACGATCGACACATCCGGGGCCTCCTCGTTCGCCTGATGGGTCCACAGCAAGACCCGCGCCAATTCGGGTTGCTCTGTGGCCCCGCGGTTGCCCGTGGCGCCGCGGGTTCCCAGCCCTGATCCGCTCGAGCACCTCCAGACCCCGGTTCAGCCGCTGCAGTGCAGGATCAGGCGTATCTCCACCTCGACGCGGCGCGCCTCCTGGGCACGAACGACGACCTCTTTCAAATGGGTCGGGGGATAACCGTCCAGCTCGGCCTCGAGCTCATGGGCACCAGCCGGCAGCCCCAGCGAAAACGTCCCCTCGAGGTCGCTCACGGCCACCCTGCTTCCGGTCAACTTCGGACCTCGAACCGAAATCGTCACGCCGGGCAGGGGCAGGCCCGACTCCGCATCCACCACCACCCCCACAATCGCACCGTGCCCAGGTCGCTCGAGCAGTTCCGGCTTCACCACGACGGGCCGGGATGCGGCGGGCGGCGTCGACCGCAACGACTCCCACGGGGTCTCCACCTCGGTCCCTTGCACCGTTCCGGCCAGGAACAGGGCTCCAGCGGCGAAGCCGCCCCAAAGCGCCGTCTTGGTGAGAGTCTTCACACTGCGAGTGTCGCACAACACGCCAAGCATGCCAACTGAATCGGCGCTCGCTCGCGGCCGCAGCTGGCTGCCCACCGATGCCGGTTTGGCGATCCAAGAGCCTTCGCACGGCTGCGGGTTCAAGGACCGCACCGTCAGTGGCTCGCCTGCGCTTGGCCGCCTGCGGGTCAGCGAGCGACGTGGCGGGTGGTTGAGAGCTCGCGGATCGGTGGAATGAGTCGTTCCATCGCCGCACCGAAACTTCAAAATCCGCCCAGCAGGGCGACCCGAGCAAGCGGCGCTGGCGGCACCCGCGGCACGGACCTTTGCGAGCCCCGATTCAGCTCGTCGCCCTTCACCAACAAGGGAGGGAGGGGGAACGCCGCAACCACCGCGAAGCTGGGTCAACGCTCTGTAGCACCCAGCGTCGCTCTTCTCCGAACCAGAAGATCTTCTTCCGAGTCCGGGTCTGGGTCCCCGTTTCCGTTGCGGCCGCCGCATTGGATGGGCCGGCAACTGCCCCTACCGACCTGCTACGATTTCCTCGGTTCGGAGAGGCGCAGGCGATCGCGGGTCGGCTTGTTCGGCTCGAGGAAAGTCCGAGCTCCTACGGGCACCATGCTCGTTAACGGCGAGGCGTGGCGACGCGACGGAAAGTGCAACAGAAAAGATACCGCCGGGCTTCGGCTCGGTAAGGGTGAAATGGTGCGGTAAGAGCGCACCGCTCCGCCGGCGACGGCGCGAGGACAGGGAAAACCCCATGGGGAGCAAGACCAAATAGGGAGTCGACATGGATCGCCCGTTCCAGCGTGTCGCTTCGGCGGCACATCGACTCCGGGTAGGTCGCTCGAGGCCGGCGGCAACGTCGGACCCAGAGGAATGACCGCCACCTGCTTCGGCAGGAACAGAACTCGGCTTATGCACCTCTCCGAACCACTCCGTCGAGAAGAACCCGGATCGGGATCCGGGATCCGGGATCCGGGATCCGTCCGGGATTCGGGATCCGTCCGGGATTCGGGATCCGTCCGAGTCCCGGGTCCCGGGTCCCGGGTCCCGAGTCCCCACCCATGAGACCTGCCCACTTCCCCCCGCCTATCGGTCCCGGCGCCCGCGTTGGCGTGGCCGCGCTAGCCGGCGCAGTCGACCCCGACCGCCTCGAATCCGGGCTCGATGCGCTGCGAAGCCTGGGCTTCGAACCGGTTGAGGCTTCGAACCTGCGCCGGCGCGATGCGATCTTCGCGGGTACCGACGAGGTTCGCCTGCAGGCCCTGCACGACCTCGCCGCCGACCCCACGCTGGGTGCGATCGTCTTTGCCCGTGGTGGGCACGGGGCCCTGCGGCTGCTGCCGCAGATCGATTGGGACCTGCTCGGCCGCATCCCACGGGCCTGGGTCGGCTACAGCGATCTCACCCCCTTCCTGCACGCCCTCGCGACCCGCTGTCGCTTGGTTTCGTTCCACGGACCGATGGTTGCCGCCGACTTTGCACGCGGCTTGACCGGCGATGAAACCAACAGCTTCCTGGCTGCGCTCGAGGGCCGCCCAACACCGCTGCCGGTGCACTTCCTGCGCGCGGGAGCGGCACACGGGGTGGTGGCGGCCGGGTGTCTCTCGCTCTTCAGCAACTGTGTCGGCACCCGCTGGATGCCGTCGCTGCGGGGTTCGATCCTGGTGCTCGAGGATGTCGGCGAGCCGCTCTATCGCATCGATCGAATGTTGACCCACCTCTCCCTCTCCGGTAGGCTGGACGGCGTTTCAGGCTTCGCGTTCGGCCATCTCGACGGGAACGACACGACCAACTGGTCGAGCTCGTGGTTGGCCGCGCGGATCCTCGAGCTCGGCAGCCCCGAAGCGCCACCGATCGCCTTCGGCCTGCCGGTCGGACACAGCGCACCCAATCTCACCGTGCCGGTTGGAGCCCGGGCTCTCCTCGATCCCGAGCGCCAGGCGCTGGTGATCGCGCCGACACGGCGCCGCAGGAGCATCGATGGCTAAGCCAGTCTTCAAGACCACCCGCCAGAAGGCCGGGAGCTTTTCGGTCGAGGTGCCGGCCGGCGCCACGATCTTCGACGAGGGCGAGCTCGGCACCGAGATGTACATCATCCAGAGCGGCACCGTCGAGATAGCCCAGATCCTTGGAGGCGAGATCAAGGTCCTGGCGACCCTGGACAAGGGCGACTTCTTCGGCGAAATGTCCCTGCTCGAGGACCTGCCGCGCACCGCCACCGCCAAGGCCGTCACCGACTGCAAGCTGGTCGAGATCAACGGCTCGACTTTCGACGAGATGCTCAAGAACCGCCCCGAGATCGCGGTGCGGATCATGCGCAAACTCTCGCGCCGATTGCGCCTGACCGATCAGTTGCTCAAGGACGCGCTGGCCGGGCGCGACGTCGAACGGTCGGGGATCGATGGCCCGGCGCCCGAGGAAACCGTCGTGCGACCGGCCGGTCCGCAGCGCCTGGTCCACAGTTCCGGGGCGAGCTTCCTGATGGGAGCCGGACGCGAGACCCTGGTCGGCCGACGCGACCCCGTTACTGGCATCCACCCCGACGTCGACCTCACCACCCTCGACGACCAGCGGTCGACCTCCCGCCGTCACGCCAAGATCCTGCGCGAAGGCGACACGTTCATGGTGATCGAAGAGATCGGCACCATGAACGGCACCTTCGTACGCGGCGAACGGGTCGAAACCGGTGTGCCGGTCGAGGTTCGGCCCGGCGACGAGGTCCAGTTCGGCCTGGTGAAGATGCAGTTCTTGGCCGAGTAGCTTGAGAGAGCCCAGGTCGGGGCGCACAGGATCGAGGGGTCGGCTACTCGCGGTCGACCCGCAGCCCCCAGTCGTCGCGGACCACCTTCCAGGGCCGGCAGCAGACTTCGCAGTCCTGCACCCACTCGCCTTCGAGATCGGCCTCGAGGCTGATTTCGACCGTCTCACCGCACCATGGGCAGGAGACACTCGCCTGCTCGACCTCCGGGAGGCGGTCGTCCCACGTCATCGCGTCACCAGCGCCGGGAAGGCGATCACCGCGGCCAGTGCCAGCAGCTGGATGGCGACGAACGGCACGATGCCGCGGTAGATGTCGCCGGTGCGGATCTCCGGAGGCGCGGCCCCCCGCAGGTAGAACAGCGCGAAGCCGAACGGCGGAGTCAGAAACGAGGTCTGGAGATTCAGCCCGAGCACGACGCCGAACCACACCAGGTCGATGCCGAGACCGGCGGCGATCGGCACCACCAGCGGCAGCACGATGAAGGCGATCTCGAGGAAATCCAGCACGAAGCCGAGCAGGAACACCACCAGGTTCACCACCACCAGGAAGCCGAGCGCACCTCCCGGAAGCCCGGTCAACACGCGCTCGAACAGATGATCGCCACCGAGACCGCGAAACACCAGCGCGAACGCGGTCGAGCCCACCAGCAGGAACACCACCATGACCGTGAGCTTGGCGGTATCCTCGGCGGCGTCGCGCACGACCGGCCAGGACAAACGCCGACGCGCGGCCGCCAACACCACGGACCCAACGGCGCCGAGGGCTCCCGCTTCGGTCGGTGTGGCGATGCCGGCAAACAGGCTTCCGAGCACTACCACCACCAGGGCCAACGGCGCCGCCAGGCCCACGAGAAGTCGGCGCAGCAGCCCCTGCCGCTGTTCCGCGACCACCTGGGGCGGCAAGGCCGGCACGGCCTCGGGGTGGAAGATGGCCAGGCCGACCACCCACAGCAGATAGAGCCCCACCAACATCAAGCCCGGGCCAAGGGCGCCGAAGAACAGGTCGCCGACGGACACCGCCAGTTGGTCGGCAAGCACGACCAGCACCACACTCGGAGGGATGATCTGGCCGAGCGTCCCGGAGGCCGCGATCACACCCGAAGCCACGCGCGGCGAGGTGCCGTAGCGCAACATCACCGGCAGCGAGATCACACTCATCGCCACCACCGAAGCCCCGACCACACCGGTGGCGGCTGCGAGCACGGCGCCCACGATCACCACACCCAGGGCGAGGCCGCCGCGCACCCGGCCGAACACGGCGCCGATCGTGGTCAGCAGATCCTCCGCCAGACGCGACTTCTCGAGCAAGGTTCCCATGGCCACGAAGCCGGGGATCGCGAGGAGGATCGCGTTCGACATGACGCCGAAGATGCGTTCCGGAATCAGGCCCATGAGCGGCCAGTCGAAGACACCGAGCAGAGAGCCGAGAGCCGCAAACGCCACCGCCGATCCACCGAGAGCAAACGCCACCGGGTATCCCAGGAAGACCAGCACGAAGCAGCTGACGAACATCAGCGCCGCCAGGGCTCCCCCACTCATCGCGGGCCGACCTCGGGATCTGCAGTCGCCCGAAGCTCGATCACCCGCCGGCCGATCTCGGCCGCCGCCTGCGCGATCAAAAGCGCAAAGGCGACGAGCACGGCCAACTTGAGGGGCCAACGAGGCAAGCCGCCGGGATCGGAGGAGACCTCACGCGCCAGAAACGAAAACCGCACCACCGGCCAAGCGAGCACCATCGTCACCACCGCGAACGGGATCAACAGCAGGGTGTGACCGATCAGGTCGAACCATGCGCGGGTCCGACGAGACAGGCGCGCTGCAAGCACGTCGACGCGGACGTGCCCGTCGAGGCGCAGCAGCCACGAAGCCCCGAACAGGAAGATCAGGGAGAACAGGTACCACTGCAGCTCGAGCAAGGTGTTCGAGGCCAGGCGCACACCGATCCAGCGACCGACGAAGCGTCCGAGCGTATTCCAGGCCCCGACCGTGATCATCGCGATCAACGCGAACGTGGCAGCCTTGCCCACGGCGCGGGAGACGGCGTCGATGAATCGGATCCAGGCGGGCATGAGAGGAGAACGATAGCTGAATGATGGGTACTGGGTACTGGGTACTGGGTACTGGGTACCGGGAACCGGGAACCGGGAACCGGGAACCGGGAACCGGGAACCGGGAACCGGG
>CAZRFU010000035.1:847-25768 GCA_964599475.1 uncultured Thermoanaerobaculia bacterium | reverse complement strand
ACCGGGAACCGGGAACCGGGAACCGGGAACCGGGAACCGGGAACCGGGAACCGGGTAACGATACGCAGCCGCGCTCCGAGAGTCCCTGGTCCCCGGTACCCCTGCTACCCGGTACCCCTGCTAACCTTGTTCCGTGACCATCCCCCGCTCACGTCGCGCCGTGCTCATCGGAGCCATCCTTCTTGCCGCGGTGCTCACGGGCGCCGGGGCCTTCTTCGCGTGGCGGGTCGTCACTGCCCCTCTGCGCGGCGCTGAGCGCTTGGCTCAGGCGTTCGAGCAAGGTTCGATCACTGAGTCCTTTCTCGCTTCGATCCCGGTCGCGCGGGACGCTGGACGGGGACGGCTCGAGGTCGCCACGCTCGAGGCCACCGAAGTCTTGCGGCGTGAGGATGAACGCAGCCTCGCCTGGGATCTCGTGCCGCTCGGCACCACTACCGTCGAGATTCGCGTGCCGGTGGTCTATCGCTACCACCTCGAGCTCGCTGATGCATGGTCGGTGGAGGTCGAAGGGACCGTGTGCCGAGTCACCGCCCCGAGGCTGCGGCCGACGGTCCCGGTGGCGATTCGCACCGACGGCCTCGAAAAGCGCGTCGATGAAGGCTGGGCGCGATTCGACGGTGCCGCCCAGCTCGCCGAGCTCGAACGTTCGCTCACCGCCCACCTCACCGCGACTGCCCGTCACGCCGATCGAGTAGCGCTCGCCCGCGAGCCCGCTCGCCGCACGGTCGCGGCTTTCGTGTCCGACTGGTTGCTGTCGCACGAGGCGTGGGGCGAAGGCGAGATCGACACGATTTTGGTGCGATTCGCCGACGAGACCGAGTGGGACGAGGGGCCGACGTTGGCGTTCGGCGACGGCGGCTGACTGGAGACCCGATCACGGACCTGGTGGCTCGGGGATGCGCTCCATCGGCTCCACACGGCGGATGAACCGAATGGCGCGGCCGCCGGCGTCGACCTCGAAGCGGACGTTTTCGCCGTCATCCATCCGGAAGAGATGGGGGCCGATCGGAGTGAGGGGTGTCAGCGAGCTCTTGGGGTCGTCGTCCGGCGGGTAGTTGTGGTCGTAGATCACCAGCTCACCTCCGAGCGCCATCACCGTGTACTCCCAACCCCAGGGATCGGTGTAACGGCCTTCGTATGCCGACCAGGCTGGCTCGTTGGGGAGTGGGTCCGGCCCGCTGAGATGTTCGGCAAACACGCGGCGCACCGGGGCACCGACGAAGGCCGGGCTGACGTCGTCCGCCGAGGTGAGCACGATCACAGCAAGATCCTCACCGGGAGAGAAGGTCAGTTGGGAGCGGTGGCCACCGATCCATCCGCCGTGGGACACCAACTCCTTGCCCTGGTCGCGGGAGACGGCAAAGCCCAGGCCCCGACCGCCGCTCCAGGAGGGGTAGATGAACTGCAGTCGCTGCATCTCCAGGCGCGTGCGTTCGGCCAACACGTCGGGCCGGTAGCCGAGATGCAGGGCGGCAAAGCGCGACAAGTCCGCGACCGTCGAGACCACGTTGGCTGCCGCTGCCACCGCTCCGGTGTCGTAGTAGGTGTGCAACCGGCGGCCCTGCGGCTCGCGGCGCATCCGTGCGGCCGCCAGCGACTCGATCTCGCTCGGCGATGGTGCCGCCGTAGTGTTGGCCATGCCGAGCGGCTCGAGCAGGTGTCGGCGCAGCGCCTCGGCGTAGGTAAGGCCGGTCGCCTCTTCGACGATCGCTCCGAGCAGAGCGACGCCGAGGTTCGAGTACTTGTAGGTAGTCCCCGGGGGGTGGACCAGGCTCTGCCCGGCGGTCGCTTCCAACAGCTCGGCACGTCCGGGAAAGACGTGCGTTGCCCAGTACGGGAAAGCTCCTTCACGCGGCAGTCCGGCCGTGTGCGTCAGCAGGTGGCGCACCGAGATCGGTGCGGAGCCCGGGAACGGATTCTCGATCTCGAAGCCCGGGAGGAAGCGCGTGATCGGGTCGTCCAGTGCGAGTTTCCCCTGGTCGCGCAGGATCATCACCAGCGTTGCGGTGAAGACCTTGCTCACCGAACCGAGGCGGTGGCGGGTCGTCGCCGTCACGGGAACCGCGCCGGCAGCATCGGCCGTGCCGTAACCTTTCGCCCACACCAGCTCGCCACCGTGAACCACCCCAACCGCCACGCTGGGCCACTGGTGGTAGGCGAGGTTCTCGCCGATCCACACGTCGATCAGCCGACTCGCAGCCTCGACCCGGGCCTCGAGCGAGCTGTCGGAGGCATTCCCCGCAGCGGCAGCCAGTCCGATTGCTGCAACGGTCATCCAGGCGCGTCGTCGCAAGCCTTGCATCAGCGGTTGCTCCCGATCGGTGTCCCAATGGTTCCCGGGCCGCGAACGAAACGCCCCGGCGTCGCGCCCGTATGCGCGCCCTCGCGGATCACCTCGACCCCGTTGACCCACACGTGGCGCACACCAACTGCCAGCTGATGGGGCGCCTCGAAGGTTGCACGATCGATGATGGTGGCGGGATCGAACACCACGACATCGGCAAGGGCGCCCGGAGCGAGGCGCCCGCGATCGTCGAGACCGAGCCGTTCGGCCGGCAGCGAGGTCATGCGACGGATCGCCTCCTCTAGTGGTAGCAACCCGAGGTCGCGGCTGTAGTGGCCGAGGATCCGGGCGAATGAACCATAGGCTCGAGGATGCGGTTGCCCGTTGGTGAATGGCGGCTCAGGCGCCATCGAGCCCGAGTCCGAGCAGAAGGCGATCCACGGCAACTGCAGGGCGCGGCGGACGTTGTCCTCGCTCATGGTGAAGCGTACCGTGCCGACCCGACTGTCGTCGGCCACGATCAGGTCCATGGCCGCGATCTCGGGACTGACGCCGTGGTGCTCGGCCCAATCCGCCAGGGTTTTCCCCACCCACGAGCGCAGCTCCTCGTTCTTGAAGCTGACCAGCATCACATCCTGCGCCGGAATCATGTCCATCTCGGCCGACAGACGACTGCGAACCTCCGGGTCGCGCAGGCGCTCGACGAAGGCCTGGTGGCCTCCCTCCTTGACCCACCCGGGAAACATGATGTCGAGCCCGGTCGAGCTGGCCCGGTAGGGGTAGATGTCGGCTCCGAGCGGCAACCCTTCGGCTCGTGCCGCCTCGATCTTGGCGACCGCCTGCTCGAACTTCGACCAGTTCTCCTGCCCCGAAGCCTTGAGATGGTAGATCTCACCGCGGACTCCGGATCGCCGCACGATGTCGATCATCTCGTCGATGGCGGGGAGCAGATCCTTGCCCTCGCCGCGGACGTGCGCAGTGAAGAGTCCGTCGTATTCGGCCGCGATCTCGGCCAGTGCCACGAGCTCGTCGGTCGACGCGTAGGACCCGGGCGCATAGACCAGCGCCGAGCCCACTCCCATCGCCCCCTCCTCCATCGCCGCGCGGACCTGCTCCCGCATGCGCTCGAGCTCCTCCGCGGTCGCCGGCCGATCCTCGAATCCGACGACGTTGGCCCGCACGGTTGCGGCGCCCACCAGCGAGGCGACGTTGGTCGAAACCCCGCGGTCCTCGAGGTACTGGAGATACTCGGCGAGGGTCGTCCACTCGACGTCGTAGCGGATGTCGCCCTGCGCCTCGATCAGGGCGGCGCGGGTCGCCTCGCCGAGGGGTCCCATCGAGCGCCCCTCCCCGAAGACCTCGAGCGTGACGCCCTGGCTGATGTCGGACAGGGAGCGTCCGTCCTGGATCAGCGACTCGTTGGCCCAACTGAGCAGATTGATGAACCCGGGCGTCACCGCCAAGCCGCTCGCGTCGACCTCGCGCCGTCCGACGGCGGCACCGACATCGCCGAGCGCGACGATCCGATCCCCATCGACCGCGACGTCGCCGACCACCCCTGCCCCGCCGAGCCCGTCGTACAGCGTGCCGTTGCGGATCACCAGATCGTGGATCGGGGGTTCGGCACAACCACCGGACGCGAGCACCAACGACAACGGCATCAGGAACTTCCAGCGCATGTGTGAGCTACTCCCACTCGATCGTCCCAGGCGGCTTGCTGGTGATGTCGTAGACCACCCGGTTGACCCCGCGGACCTCGTTGACGATGCGCCCGGCGACCCGGCCGAGGAAATCCCACGGCAGCTGCGACCAGTCCGCGGTCATGAAGTCCTGCGTCTCCACCGCCCGCAGCGCGACGACCTCTTCGTAGGTGCGGCCGTCTCCCATCACGCCGACCGACCGCACCGGCAGCAGCACCGCGAAGGCCTGCGAGGTCTTCAGATGCAGGCCGGCCTCGACCAGCTCCTCGCGGAAGATCGCGTCGGCGTGCTGCAACACGGCGACCCGCTCCGGACTGACCTCGCCCAACACTCTGACCGCCATGCCCGGCCCCGGGAAGGGGTGGCGCATGACCAGATCCTCGGGAATGCCGAGCTCACGCCCAAGTTGGCGCACCTCGTCTTTGAACAACATCCGCAGGGGCTCGACCAGGGCAAAGCCCAGCCTCTCCGGCAGCCCGCCGACGTTGTGGTGGGTCTTGATCACCGCCGACGGCCCCTTGACCGAGGTCGACTCGATCACGTCCGGGTAGAGCGTCCCCTGCGCCAGGAACCGGGCGTCGGCGATGTCCTTGGCCGCTTCCTCGAAGACCTCGATGAACACCCTGCCGATGATGCGACGCTTCTGCTCCGGGTCCTTGACGCCGGCGAGCTCACCGAGGAAACGTGCTCCGGCGTCGACCAGCTGAACCGGCAGCCCGAGCTCGTCCCGCAGCACGTGCATCACCTGACGAGCCTCGTCCCGGCGCAGCAGGCCGGTGTCGACGAAGACCGCCGTCACCTGGCCGGGTATCGCCCGTTCGAGCAAGGTGGCGACGACGGTCGAATCGACGCCGCCGGACAGCCCACAGATCACTCGCGCATCACCCACCTGAGCCCGCACCGTGGCGATCGACTCCTCGAGGTAGCCGGCCATGCTCCAATCGCCGCGGGCGCCACACACGCCGTAGAGGAAATTGCGCAGCACCTCGACCCCATGGACGGTGTGAGACACCTCGGGGTGGAACTGGATGCCGTAGAGCCCGCGTTCCGGGGCTTCACAGGCGACGTTCGGCGCATTCCGTGTCGACGCCGTGCCGCGGAAGCCCGTCGGCAATGCGGCGACACGGTCCCCATGGCTCATCCACACGGTCTCCCGACTCCCGAGGCCCTCGAACAATCGGCCGGCGTCGGTGACGTCGATCTCGGCCCGGCCGTATTCGCGCTCTCTCGCCGGCTCGACCGCACCCCCGAGCGCCCTCGCCATCAACTGCATGCCGTAACAGACCCCAAGCACCGGAATGCCGAGCTCGAAAATGCCGGGGTCGACCTGCGGGGAGCCTTCCGCGTAGACGCTCTGCGGGCCCCCCGAGAGGATCACGCCGATCGGCGCACGGCGACGAATCTCCGCAATCGGGTAATCGAACGCCTGCACCTCGCAGTAGACGCGATTTTCGCGGATCCTGCGCGCGATCAATTGGGTGAATTGGCTGCCAAAGTCGAGAACGAGAACGGTTTGGTGGGACATCCGGGGCTCCGTGGTGGAGCTGCGAGCCTATCAGCCGACCGACACGATGGTCGCGCTCGACACCCGCCGCGACGTCGTCCCATGCTCGCCGATCGCCTGCCGGTCGTGACCGCGATCGAACTCGGCCGGTGCCTCGCGCGTGGACGCCTACTCCGACGACTTCGAGCGCGCCTCAGATCGAGCCCGATTGACCTCGGCCAGCCGCTCGACCAACCGCGCCTCGATGCCGCGGGGCCGAGGGCGGTACCACACCTGGCGGGCGACCTCGGCTGGACGGCACTCGAATCCCGCCACGCCCTCCGCGGCGTCGTGGGCCGAGCTCCACCCTTCACCGAAGCCCCGCGACCGCGCAAGCGCGGTTGGTGCGTTGCGGATCACCAGCGGCACCGGCGCGTTGGGTGTCTGGCGGGCAGCCTCGCGCGCCGCCCCGAACGCGCTGTGGGCGGCGTTGCTCTTGGGCGCCAGGGCGAGGTACACGACCGCTTGGGCGAGGGCGTAGTCGCCTTCCGGGCTGCCCAAGCGCTCGTAGGCCGACCACGCCGCCAGGGCAACCTCTACCGCTCGCGGGTCCGCCAGTCCGACATCCTCATTGGCGACACAGACCATCCGGCGCGCCGCGACGCGGGGATCCTCACCTGCCTCGATCATCCGTGCGAGCCAATACAACCCGGCGTCGGCGTCGCTCTCCCGCAGCGACTTGTGGAAGGCCGAGAGCAGGTCGAAGTGGTGATCCCCACTGCGGTCGTGGCGCGGCGGCGGGCGACGCGCCAGCTCCGCTAGGCGCTCTACATCGGCGCTCGCAACACCCCGGCGCCGCGCGTCGTCGACCAGCTGCTCGAGCAACGTGAGGGCGCGGCGAGCATCTCCCGACGCCCACTCTACGATGGTATCGAGAGCTGCCGCCTCGACCCGCACACCGGAGGTCCCCAGGCCGCGCTGCGGATCGTCGAGGGCTCGTGAGAGCAATGCACGCGCCGATTCCGCGTCGATCGGTGCGAGCACCACGACTTGGCAGCGAGACAGCAGCGCGGCATTCAGGGCAAACCCTGGGTTTTCGGTGGTCGCCCCGATCAACACGATCTCTCCCGTCTCGACGAAGGGCAGGAAGGCGTCCTGCTGGGCCTTGTTGAAGCGGTGGATTTCGTCGACGAACAGCACCGTCGCCCGGGCCGACTGGCGGAACCGCGCGCGCGCCGAGGCCATCACCTCGCGCACCTCGGCGATGCCCGAGGTCACCGCACTGAAGGGCACGAAGTGTAGGCCCGCCTCGCGCGCGAGCAAGCCGGCCACGGTGGTTTTGCCACAGCCGGGCGGTCCTTGCAGCACCACTGATGGCGGCCGGCCGGCGCGCGCCGCTTCGATCAGCGGCGTGATCACCTGCTGATGCGCGACCACCTCCTCGACCCGCTGCGGCCGCATTCGCTCCGCCAAGGGTGCCGCCCTCAGACGCTGCGCCGGCTCCGCATCGAACAGTGATTCGCCGGAAGGCGGTCGCCCGCGCGGGCGGCTCACGTGGCTCCGGCCGAGCCCGGCGGCTCGTCCAACAACTCGACCGCTCCACCGACCCCGAATACCTCCTCCAGCGGCCGAACCGCGGCGCCCCGATCGAAGTCGAGGCACAGATCCGCCGCATCGAGGCGACCGCTGGCGTTGGTGTCCGCGAGCAGGAACACCACCCTGCCGCCCACCCGCAGGACCGAGCCCGGACCGACGCCCGCGGTCGACCAGGGCACCTCCCGCTCGACGAAATCGATCGTCGACCACGACGCCGAAGCCGGGTCGATGCCTCGGCGACGCAGCTCACTCCCGAGCAGTGTCGGCAGGGACGATGCCAGGCGCCGTTCGCCGAGCTCCGCCGCCTGGGCCACCACCGTGGGCTCGACCGTCTCCAGGGACAGGTGCGTCAACCCAAACGCCGAGGTGGCGAGGCGCAGTCGGCCGGGCAGGGAGACGACGACCGTCGGCACCGGCTGGCCCTGGACGACCCCCTCGGCCTCGGGCGAAGCGTAGCGTGCGACCGGCACGAGCTGCTGCTCGGGGCCGAACAACTCCACCCGCACGTGGACCCGCACCGTGCCGAAAGGCTGGCGGCGGCGCTCGGGGTCGAGCCCATCGTCGAACTTCGGGTCGACGGTCAACGGAACACTCCAGCTGATCGGCCACTCGGGCCTGAAGATCGGCTCGAAGCGCAGACCGTCGAGGTCCTCGACGGACTGCACGACGAGCTCGGTGCGGGTCGGTTCGATGGTGAACCAGCGCACCTTGATCTCGGTGGTGCGATCCCAGCGAGACAGGGCCTCCGGGTCGACCTCGGCGGAGCCGATCCGCAACCGCTGCGCCTCGGTGTAGAAGATCGCCGTGCCGTCACGCCGCCGGCCCTCGAGCACCGCGTGGAGCGTCACTGGAACACCACTGTCGACCTCGACCTCGGTCGCGGGAATCGCGGCGACGCCGCTGCCGTCGATCTCGATCGCCACGTGCGCCCGCACCAACTCAGGAGCCAGGGCCTGCTCCACGCGGGGAGCCATCATCAAGCCGATCACAACCGCGATGCAGACTCCCAGCGCCAACCCGAAGATCAGTCGATCGCGGTTCAAAGGGGCTAGCTCCGCGCCTGGGGCTTGAGCTCTTCCAACAGTGCGACGACGTCGCGATAGTTCGAATTGACGCCGTAGATCTCGACAAAGGTCTTGTACGCCGCTTCGTCGTCGCCGATGTTGAGGTAGATGCTGCCAAGGTCGTAGAGCAACCCGAGGCTGGTCTCTTCACTGTTGCCCGGATGGGCCACGGCGCGCTGGTACCACTTGATCGCGAGGTCCGGCAGTCCCTTTTCGACGAAGCACAAGCCGAGCATGGCGCAGGAATCGACGAACAGGTCCTGGCTCTTGGCGGAAAGCTGGAACTCGCCGATCGCCTCGTCGATCAAACCCATTTCGCGATAGGCGATGCCGAGGTTGTAGTGGGTGTCGTAGTCCTCTTCCGACAGGTGCTCGGCCACGCCCTTCTTGAACCCTTCGACGATGTCCTCGAGGCTCGGTTCTTCGGGGGTCCCGGCTCCGGTAGCGACCAACACGTCATCGCGGTCGAGCTCCTGCTCGAGCTCAGCGGCCAGATCGAAGAATTCGTCCTCGTCGTCGAAAAGCGCGTCGCTGCCGGTGGAGCCCCCAGGCCCCGGCTCGTCGAGCCAGTCGAGACCGTCGTCGGCGGCGGGTACCGTGTCGCTCTTCTGGTCGATCGCTGCCAGCGCCTCGGCCGCTGCGCCCTTGGCCGCACTCTTGCGCTCGGGCAGGACGATGTCCGGGAGCTCGTCGTCGAAAGCCTCCTCGTCGTACCGCGGCAACGGCAAGGTCGGGTCCGCAAACCGGGGCGCAGCCTCCTCGGCGAGAGGAGCCGTCTCGGCAGGAGCAGCCGCCTCGGCGACCGCCTCCGCCTGCTCTGGCCCACCCCCAGGGGCCGCAGCCTCTTCGAGCGCGCCCGGCGTTGCGATCTCCATCGACGGCAGCTCGGCAGGAGGCGGTGCGCTCTCCACCGGGGCAGCCGGCGCAGGTGTCGGCCGCGCGCGCGGAGTGGGGCGACTGACACCCAACTCGCCGAGCAGTGACTCGACACTCGCGTCTGCGGCCGGCCGGCGAGGCTTCGGCGCCGCGCCGAGGCCCAAGCCGCCCAGCAAGTCGGCGATGCGATCCGGCTTCTTCGGGGATGGGGCCGCAGCCGACAGGCGACCATCGGCGACAACGTAGCCGGCGCGCTCGAGCCGCTGCAGCACCCGCGGCCACTGCGTCTCGTCGCCCGCCCGCTGGGCCAGCTCGCTCGCCCGTGAAACTGCCGGCGCCAACCGGTGGTCGTCGCGGAGCTTGAGCAGCACCTCGACCTCGAGGCACCGGGCAGCCAGATGGTCGGGATCCTCGGCGACGATCCGCCCAATGCGATCGAGGGCCTTCTCTTCGAGCCCGTACTTGGCGAACACCTCGGCTTCGGCGAGCAAGTCCAACAGGCTCGGCACCGCCGCCACCGGCGCTGGTGCAGGCAGCGGCGCCACGGCCGGCGGCGGCACCACCGACACCACCTCGTCGGCCACGGCAGCAGCCGGAAGCTCGAGCTCGGCCGCGCTGGGGGCCTCGTCCACGTCCAGCTCGAGCTCGTAGCCCGGGACT
This sequence comes from uncultured Thermoanaerobaculia bacterium, assembly GCA_964599475.1. Lineage (GTDB taxonomy): Bacteria > Acidobacteriota > Thermoanaerobaculia > Multivoradales > CAZRFU01 > CAZRFU01. The sequence continues at coordinate 16,105 of CAZRFU010000035.1, read as the reverse complement.
TCCGATTCGAGCTCGACTGGGGGGGCGAGCTCGACGGCGGCGGCTTCCTCCAGCTCGAGAACCGGCGGCTCCAGCTCGAACGACGGCACCTCGAGATCGAGCTCAGGCACTTCCAGCTCCAGCGAAGGAGCCTCGAACGCCGCCGGCATCGACCCCGGCGCTGCCTCCGGGCCGGGAAGCTCGAGCTCACCGCTGGCGGCAGCGTAAAGCTCGTCGGGTGCGGTTTCGATCTCGAGATCCAGCTCGAAGGCGTTCTCGTCGAGCGATGGAACGTCCTCGAAGGCAGGAGGGGCTTCGAGATCCGTTCTCGGCTTCGCCTGGTCCTCGAGCTCGAAGGCAACCTCGCCGAAGCCGGGCAACTCTGGGGCTGCGCCGAGCTCGACTTCCGCAGCGAGCGGCGGCTCCTGCTCGAACGAGGCGAGCTCGGCCTGGAAATCGTCGAGCTCGAGCTCGATCTCGATCTCTTCCTCGAGCTCCGGCTGGGTGGGAGCAGGCTCAGCCTGGGGGAGCTCCAGAATCGCGGAGGCGGGCTCGGCCTCGAGCTCGAGCTCGAAGGAGGCTTCGTCCTCGACTGCAGCCGAGGCTCGGAACCCAAAACCCGGTCCCTGACCCATGCCGGCCGGAGGCGCGACCAGGGTCGATGGGACGTCCTCGTCCACCTCGATCACGAACTCGTCGGGATCGAAGTCGGGAGGCTCGGTCGGCGCCATCGGGGCGCGAGCAGCAGCAGCCGGCCGTGAGGGGCCGGAGGCGGCAACGGTGTCTCGACCGTCACCCTCGGCCGAGGACAGCCCGGCCAGCCGCACGATTCGCTCGGCCTGAGGGTTGCGCTGCACTGCCGCGGCAAGCAATCGAGCGGCAGCGGCTCCGTGCCCACCATCCTTGAGGCCCATCACCGCGTCGGTGATGAAGGCCAGGTCGTCCGACTTGACGTCGAAGGCCCGCTGGTAGACCTGAACGGCCTCGTCGACCGCACCCCGCTCGAGCATCATCTCGGCGATGGTCTTGTACTCGCGGATCGCCTTGTCCCACAGCTGTTGGCTCTGGTAGAGCTCCGCCAGCTTCAGGTGGTGGGAGGGATTGTCCGGCTCGAGCTCGGCCATCCGCAGGTGGATGGTGATCGCCGAGGCCGCCTGGTTGTGCTTGAGGTAGTAGTCCGCGAGAACCTGGAACTGTGACCGCGCCTCGTTCTTCAGGCCCTGGCGGGCGTAGAGATCCGCGAGCCGTTCGTAGATCTCGAGCCGGGTCGGGTCGAGCTTGATGATCTTCTTGTAGATCGCGATCGCTTTGACGAAGAAGCCGTCCCCGGCGTACTGCTCGGCGATCTGGACGAAGAGCTTGACCGCCTCGTCGATGCGGGAGACCTTGGCGTAGAGGTCTCCGACGCGATTGAGGGTGTTGATGTCGTTGGGGTTCTCCTCGAGCACCTTGCGGTACTCGCGAATTGCCGCGTCGATCTTGCCCTTGGCGACGTACTTCTCCGCCGAGCGGACGACAGCCTCGCGATTCAACGCCATCAGGCTGCCCTCGTCGCGGGGACCACACCGCGAAACGTCAACCGGTGCTCAGCACACGGCCCCAGCCGCTGCAGGGCCTGCAGGTGGGTCGGGGCGCCGTACCCCTTGTGCTCGGCAAAGCCGTACCACGGAGCGACGCCGTCGAGCTCTCGCATCAGGCGGTCGCGCGTGACCTTCGCGAGGATCGAAGCCGCTGCGATCGCATAACTGATCCGATCACCTTTGACCACCACCGTGGAAGGCACGCCCAGGTCGGGCAAAACCACGGCGTCGATCAGCACCCACGAGGGCGCCACGCCGAGACCGGCGAGCGCCCGGCGCATCGCCAGCCGCGTTGCCGCCGCGATGTTGCTGCGGTCGATGTCGGCAGCAGACACCACGCCGAGTCCGGTGGCGAGCGCGGTCCTCTGGATCCAATGCGCGAGGGCTTCGCGGCGAGCCTCGGGGATGGCTTTGGAGTCGTCGACCCCGGGGACGAGAGCACCGGGGTCGGGGATCACCGCTGCGGCGACGACAGGTCCAGCCAGAGCACCACGCCCCGCCTCGTCCACACCCGCGATCCGGGGGAAGCCACAGGACTCGAGCTCACTCTCGAGGCCCCGCATCATCCCCAACCGGATTCCTTCAGCCAACAGCGGTCCGATTGCCCTCTCCTCCAGGCCGTCGAGGCCCCCCGTGATCTTACGATGCCGCGCCGGCGACGAGATCGTCACGCCGCTCGACGATTCGCGCCGCTTTCCCTCGCAGGTCGCGCAAATAGTACAGCTTGGCGCGACGGACTCGGCCCCGACGCACGACCTCGTACTTCTCCACCGTGGGCGAGTGCAGCGGGAAGATCCGCTCCACGCCAACACCGCTGGAGATCTTGCGCACCGTGATGGTCTCGCGGGTGCCGCCGCCGCGGCGGGCAATCACCACACCCTGGAACACCTGGATGCGCTCCTTGCTGCCTTCGATCACACGCACGTGCACTCGCAGCGTGTCCCCCGGACGGAACTCGGGAATGTCGCTCCGAAGATACTCCGACTCGACTTGGTTGAGCTTGTTCATGACCAATCCACCTTTCGAACCCGATTCGAACGGGCCAATTATTGAGAATGCTCGCCTTGTGTGCAAGCGGCCAACCGCGCCAGCTCGTCGCGCTGTGCAGCTGTGAGTGAAGCAGATGCAAGAAGATCCGGGCGTTTGCGCCAGGTAGCACGCACCGCCGCCAGCTGACGCCAACGTTCGATTGCGGCGTGGTCCCCTGACAGCAACACCTCCGGAACGCGCAAACCCTCGACCTCGACCGGTCGGGTGTAGTGGGGAAAATCGAGGAGCCCACCCCCGAAGGAATCACGGGCGACCGAGATCGGTTCACCCACCACCCCAGGAATGAACCGAGACAGCGCCTCGATCACCACCATCGCGGCCAGCTCGCCACCGGACAGCACGAAGTCGCCGATCGACAGCTCCTCGTCGACCACCAGCTCGTGGACGCGCTCGTCGACACCCTCGTAGCGGCCGCAGAGGAACAGCAAGGCCGGCTCGGCGGCGAGCTCGCGAGCGATCCGATCATCGAAACGGCGGCCTTGGGGCGACAGCAGGATGCGCCGGGGTGCACGGTCGCCGGGGAAGGCACGCACGGCATCGAGCCACGGCGGTGCCGTCATCACCATGCCGCCGCCACCGCCGTACGGCTCGTCGTCGACCGACCGATGCCGGTCTCGGCTCCAGCGGCGCAGGTCTTCGACCTCGAGCTCGAACAGCCCGGCCTCCACCGCCCGGCCGACCAAGCTGGTGTGGCGGAAGCGGTCGAAAAGCTCCGGGAAGATGGTCAGGACGCCGATCCACATGCCTCGAGGAATCCTTCTGGGAGCGTCGTGACGACCCGCCGGGAGTTGACATCGACCTCGGGGACCAATGCCGTCACGAACGGCACCAACACCTCGCGATCACCGGCCCGCACCACCAGCAGCTCGCCACCACCATCCGAGATCACGTCATCGATCGTGCCGAGTGGGCCGAGGAGCCGATCCTCACACGAGCAGCCGATCAGCTGGTGGATCCAGAACCGGCCGGGTGGCGGCTCCGGAACCGAGTCGACCTCGATCTCGAGCGAGGCGCCGCGCAGGATCTCCGCGGCGTCGCGGTCGTCGAAGCCGTCGAGAGCCACCAGCAGCAACCGGCCTTGCGGGCGCACCGAGGCGATCTCGACGTGACGGGGAGCACCTGCCGTCGGCGATTCGATCAGCAGCCGACGGCCGGGCGCAAGACGTCCCGGCACCTCGCTCTGCGGCTCGACCACGACCTCGCCGCGCACCCCGTGGGGGCGGCGAACCAGGCCGACTGTGAGCCGCTTGCGAACGGGGGACTCAATCGCTTTCGACGACCTTGAGGTCATGAAACTCACCGGTCCCCTGACCGCGCGTTCGCAGCAAGGTCCGCAGCGCATTGACGGTGCGGCCCCGACGACCGATGACGGCGCCCAGGTCAGCGGGATCCACGTGGACGTCCAAGCGGGGACCGCGCTCCCCCTCCGCGATCTCGACTCGTACGGCATCCGGCTGGCTCACCAGCCCACGCAGCACGGTCGTCAGATCCTCAGCGGTCCCCATCGCCGTCACGCCGTGGCGGAACGCACCGACGCCAGCAACTTGGCGACGGTCGGCGACAACTGAGCACCGCTCGAGACCCAGTGGTCGATCCGGTCGGCCTGCAACTCGATGCGAGCTGGGTTCTGACGCGGGTCGTACCAGCCGAGCTCCTCGAGCGCGGTGCCGCCGGTGGGAACGCGGCGCGAGTCGGACACGATCACGCGGTAGAAAGGACGGTGGGTCGAGCCCATCCGCCGCAGGCGAATCTTCAACATCGGATTTCCTCCTGGAGTGTACAGACCGAAGGCGGGACGGCCTCAGCCGCCGGAATTCGCCATTGTAACTCAGGCGGCGCGGTTGGGGAAGCGTTGATTTGGGTGGGTATCGGGTATCGGGTATCGGGTATCGGGGATCGGGGGCCGGGAGATCCGGCGGCGCCTGGGTGCCGTAGCATGATGGAGATGATCGACCTCGAGGAGCCACTTGTCGTGACGAGATTCGGATTGTTCAGGAAGTCGCCCACCGGGCACCTCCCTCTCCCCTGGCAACTCGTAGCGATCGCGACCATCGCGCTGGCAACCATTTTCGCCGCCGGATGTGGGGCTGCGCAGCGTGAGACCAGAGAGGCTCCGCCGGACCTTCGCACTTCCGTGTTCGCCGGCGGATGCTTCTGGTGCCTCGAAACCGCCTTCGAGGGCCAACCCGGCGTCTACGCGGTGGTGTCCGGCTACGCGGGCGGTGAGGTCGCCAACCCCACCTACGAACAGGTGTCGAGCAGCAGGAGCGGCCACTACGAGGTCGTCCAAGTCTCGTGGAGCCCCAGCGAAACGACCTACGAACGGCTGCTCGAGATCTTCTGGACCAACGTCGATCCCACCGACGACGGCGGCCAATTCTGCGATCGCGGCCCACAGTACCGCACGGCCGTCTTTGCTGCGGATTCGGAACGCGCTCTCGCCAAGGCCTCTCTCGAGGCCGCTGAACGCCGGCTCGGCCAAGCCATCGTCACACCGATCCTCGATCCCGCCCCGTTCTACCCGGCCGAGGACTACCACCAGGACTTCTGGCTCAAGAGCCCGGTGCGCTACAAGAGCTACCGCCTCGGATGTGGTCGAGACGCGCGGCTGGAAGAGCTGTGGGGCCCGCCGGAGGGCTGAGGAGAGCGGGTATCGGGTACTCGGGTATCGGGTACTGGGTAGCCTCAGAGGCCGGCCATGCCCGCTCCGAGGAGTCCCCGGTACCCGGTACCCGGTACCTCTGCCACTCAGGACAAGACGGTGATCTTCAGCACCTGCTCGCCGCGGTGCACGATCTCGAGACGCTGGCCGGCCTCGAGCTTGCTCGCTGCGATCTTCTCGCCCGTCGCGTTCTTGATCTTGGTCTTGCCGCTGACCTGGAGCACCATCTCCTTGCCGGCCTCGTTGGTGACGGTGAGGCTTTCGCCGTCGATCTTGGCGACCGTCGCGGTCGAGGTCGACTTGTAGACCAGCACCGCATCGGCACCAAATCGGCCTTCGTGTTTCTGACCGGCAAACGCCGTTCCACTGGCGAGCACCACACCGAAGACGAGCGTGGCGGCGGCGAGTCGGAGGGATTGCTTCATGTGAGTTCTCCTTTGAGGTTCGGGACCGTGTGGTCCACATCAGGCATTACGCCGGCTGGATTCCCATGATTCGGGGCCGGTGACGAACGGGCACCTTCGCGGGATGAATGGGTGTTCCGCCGGGACGAGCTGGTTGTGGTGCACTCCGCCCAAGCCTCTGGTCCCTGGTCCCGGTCCCGGGTCCCGGGTACCTTGCACGTGGTGCACGAGAGGTTCACCCCTCATCCAACGGAGGTGCCCCACGGACGGCACATGGGCACCTGCTATGCTCCCGCCGCTCATGCCGACCTCTGCCGCGCCTGATCTCCCCTCCTGGCTCGACCAGCTCCGTTCCCGCGAACCGGAGGCCTTCGAACGGCTCGTCCGCGAGCAGGGCGGACGACTGCTGCGCGTCGCGCAACGCTTCGTTCGCGACGCCGACGACGCCCAAGACGTCGTCCAAGAGGCCTTCATATCGGCCTACAACGCCATCGACCGGTTCGACGGATCGGCCGACGTCGGCACCTGGCTGCACCGCATCACGGTCAACGCCGCCCTCATGCGGCTGCGCAAGCCTTCCGAAAAACGCGAAACTTCTCTGGACGAGCTGCTCCCTTCGTTCGCCGACGACGGCCATCGCTACGAGCCGGTGTCGGACTGGGAAGGGATCGATGTGTTACTCGAGCGCGACGAAACCCGCCAACTGGTCCGCGATGCCATCGACGAGCTCCCGGAAGCGGCGCGAAACGTCTTGCTGCTCTGCGACATCGAAGAGTTGAGCGGCCCGGAGGCCGCGGAGGTCCTCGGGATCAGCGCCAACGCGGTGCGTATCCGACTCCACCGAGCGCGGCAGGCGCTCCGAGAACTGCTCGATCGCCGCTTGCGGAGGTCAACGCCATGAGTCCACCCACAACGTGTCGCGAGGTTGCAGAGTTCCTCGCGGACTACCTCGACCGAGAGCTCCCGGCCGATCGCCAGAGCGAGTTCGAACGGCACCTGAGCCACTGCGCCTGCTGTGAGCACTACCTCGAGTCCTACCGCGAGACCATTCGCCTGTGCCGCGAGAGCCTACGCGCCGGCGAGCCCGCCGAGCCCCTGCCGCCGGCTCCGGAACAGTTGGTGTCCGCGGTCATGGCCGCGCTCGGCAAGCAAGGGTGCCGCTAGGCCTCCCAGCGCCCCGGCCGCCACCGCGGCACTGGACGATCTTGCCGGCGGTGTCGCGAGAGTGGCGCGTGGGACCGCACAAGATCCCCCACGTCGGGTCGCTCCGGTGTACGGGCAGCGGAAGCGCCCCAGGGTGCGCGCGGCAGCGCGCACCTCTTGGTAGCTGTCCGTCGTCACGTTTGCGGCCCGGGGGGTCGGGGGTCGACGGCTGTCCGCAGCGGTCATCGAGCCGGAGCGCCAAGGTGTGAGGTCGTGCGCGAAGCGGCGTCGCGCGTCGCGCAGTCGCGGGTGGCAGGCCGACCACCGCCGACTCGGCGCGCCCGCGGCGTCGTGGGTGGTGCCGGATGCCGCTGCCCGCATCGACACGGCCTTCGAAGGTCACGCGGCCGAAGCTGTCGAACCGGGACAAAGTCGCGACGACTTGGACCATGCCAACAGTAGCGGCTGAAACGGTAGACGCGGTCGCGCCATCGAACGCGGGTCGAACAACCCGGAGGTACCCCGTGACTACTGCCCGCCCCGCCCTCTCCTGGACCCTGCGCCTGATCGCCGTGGCGATCCTCTTCCAGACGCTGTTCTTCAAGTTCACCGCCGCACCCGAGTCGGTCGAGATCTTCTCCACCCTCGGTGTCGAGCCCTGGGGCCGGATTGCGGCCGGGATCGCCGAGCTCGTTGCCGTGGTGCTGCTGCTGATCCCGGCGACGGCGGCCTTCGGCGCGTTGCTGGCGATCGCGGTGATGATGGGCGCGATCGCGAGCCATCTCGGCCCCCTTGGCATCGAGGTCGCGGGCGACGGTGGGCTGCTCTTTGGCCTCGCCCTGATCGTAACCGCGGCGAGTGCAGGCACCGTCGTGGTGCATCGCCATCAGCTTCCCGTCGGCCGGCTGAACCGCTCGACCGCCGCCGCGGCGATAGTCGCAGGAGGGCTCCTGGTCACCGGCACGGCCGACGCGGCCGAGATCAATGCCACCCGCTTCGGCAAGGTGGCGATCAAGGGTTACGACGCGGTGGCCTACCACCTCGAGGGCAAGCCGGTCGAAGGCTCGAAGGACTTCACCTTCGAGTGGATGGCGGCGACCTGGCGCTTTGCCTCGAGTGAACATCGGGATCTGTTTGCCGGCGATCCCGAGCGCTACGCCCCGGCCTACGGCGGTTGGTGCGCCTACGGTGTCTCCAAGGGTGGGCTCTACGACATCGACCCCAAGGCCTGGACAGTGCACGAAGGACGCCTCTTCCTCAACTACAGCCTCGAGGTCCGTGACACCTGGCTCGAGGATGTCGGTGGGTTCGTTGCCAAAGCCGACGCGCGGTGGCCGGACCTGTCGAAGAAGGAGTGACGCCCAACTCGCCGCGCGGCCGCGCGGCTCAGGTCCTCCGATCGGATCCCGGGTCCCGGATCCCGGGTCCCCTCCCCTCCACCCCACTCCGGTCCCCACCGGCCACGATGTCGCGCCGGAAGCTGAGCCAGCCGCGCACGCGGAAGAGCATCACGATGCCGCCGCCGACGACCAGCATCAGGCCAAGGGCGAGGAAGTAGCCGTAGCGCCACGAAAGCTCCGGCATGTGCTCGAAGTTCATGCCCCAAACGCCCACCAGGAAGGTCAGCGGCACGAACACCGTCGACACCACCGCCAACACCTTCATGATCTCGTTGGTTTTCTGAGCTATGGCGCTCTGATAGGCCGAGATCGCACTGATCAGGAGCTCGCGCGTCGCCTCGACGCCCTCGAGGCTCTGGAAGGCGTGGTCCTGCACGTCGCGCAGATAAGCCGAGGCGACACCTTCGAAGGCCGGACTGTCCCCGCGCAGGATCGGCGCGATGGTCTCGAGCAGCGGACGCAGGGCGTTGCGACACAACACCACACGCCGCTTGAGCTCGGCGTGTCGAGCCAGGTCGCTGGGGTCGGGGCTTTCGAGGATTTCGTCCTCGAGAGCTTCGGCTTCTCCCAACAGCCGGTCCACGATCGGTGACCACCCATCGACGACCGCATCGAGCAGGACGTACCCGAGATACCCGCCCTTCGAACGCCGTAGGCGCCCTTCCGGCACCTGCAGACGCCTCTCGACCTGGCGGAAGGGGCTGTCTTCGCAGTGGCGGACACTGAGCACCAGGTCGGGGAAGACGACGATGCCCACCAAAGCATCATCGGGTCCTTCGTCGCGATCCTGGAGCTGTCGGCAGATGAGCAAGGTGTACTCGGGATAGATCTCGCACTTGGGCCGCGCATCGATGTGCACGAGATCCTCGAGCGACAGGGGATGCAGGCCCAACAGGGCACCGAGACCCTCGAAGAACGCCGGGTCGCCCACTCCCTCGACGTCGATCCAGAGGGTCCATCCACCGCCGCGAACCTCGCCGAGGACCCCCCCGAGCTGCTCCCCCACGATACTTGCCGAGGTCCCCCGTTCGAAGACGCGCTGATGCACGACCTCGGGGGTCCACCAACGCACGTCGACGCGCGGCGCCAGTGCGTCCTCGGCGATCTCCAGCGTTCCGGGCGAGGCGCCGACCCGCGAGGCGATCACGGGGGCGGCCGGTTCGCGCAGCCGACGCCGACGGCGTTTGGCACGTTTGGCGGCTCCGCGACTCATTGCTCCACTCCCCGTGCGAGGTGAACCAGCGCATCGCCCTGGCTCACCAGCGGATGGCTGGTGAAGCCGAGTACCAGGCCGTCCCACGGCGCTTTGATCGCGACCCCACGATGCGACAGGAAGTCGCCGAGGATGACTCCCAATGTCTCGCCCTCGACGACGCGTTGTCCGAGCTCGACGTCGAGATGAAAGACTCCGCTGCGGGGAGCGCGGACCCACCGCGTCAGCCGCGCCTCGAAACACTCGATCTCAGGCCTGATCTCTCGGGGCTTGGGCCGCCACATCCCCAGCGCCTGCAACACCCGCAGCACGCCGCGCTGGCCGATCTCGATCGCCTCCTGGCTGAGGCGGTTGGGCTCGCCACCCTCGTAGACCAGGACCCGCGCCCCGCGCTCGACGGCCGCTGCTCGCAACATGCCGCGGCTCGGGACCGAGGTGTACATCAGCGGCGCATTGAAGGCCTCAGCGAGACGGCGGGTCTCGGCGTCGCCGAGGTCGGCGCGAATCTGTGGCAGGTTTTCGCGGTGCTGTGATCCGGTGTGGAAGTCGAGCCCGTAGTCGCAGCGCGACACGACCTCGGTCATGAACAGATGTGCGAGGCGAGCTGCCAGCGATCCGTTCGGTGATCCGGGAAAGCTGCGATTCAGATCGCGGCGATCCGGCAGGTAGCGGTCCTGGTTGAGAAACCCGAAGACGTTGACCACCGGCAAGGCGTAGATCACGCCGGCGAGCCGCTTCGGGTCGAGCCGACGCAACACCCGCCGAATGATCTCCATGCCGTTGAGCTCGTCACCGTGGATGGTGCCCGAGAGCCACACCCGCGGCCCGGGGCCGGCGCCGTTGAGCACCGCCACCGGCAGCGACACCCAACTCCCGGTGAACAACCGCGCGAAGCGCAATTCGACATCTGCACGGGTACCGGCGGGAACCTCGGTCTCGGCGAAGACGAGGCTGCCGGCCGTCTCAGCCATCGACTCGATCTCGGGTGCGACCCGGCGCGGCGTGCCGTTCGATGTATTCCACGATCAGCCCGGCGACGTCGACGCCGGTCGACCCTTCGATGCCTTCGAGACCGGGCGAGGAGTTGACCTCGATCACCACCGGGCCGTGATTGGAGCGGATGAGGTCGACGCCGGCTACATCGAGCCCCATCGCCTTGGCCGCACGCACTGCGGTGCTGCGTTCCTCCGGGGTCAGGCGGATCTTGACCGCGGTGCCGCCCCGGTGGAGGTTCGAGCGGAAGTCGCCGGGCGGGCCCTGGCGCTTCATCGCGGCGATCACCTTGCCCCCAACGACGAAGGCGCGAATGTCCGAACCCTTGGCCTCCTTGATGAACTCCTGCACCAAGATGTTGGCGTCGAGCTGCTTGAAGGCGCCGATCACCGACTCGGCTGCCTTCTGCGTTTCGGCCAGCACCACGCCGATCCCCTGGGTGCCTTCGAGCAGCTTGACCACCAGCGGGGCCCCGCCGACGATGTTGATCAAGCCGTCGATGTCCTTGGGCGAGTGGGCAAAACCCGTCACCGGCAGGCCGATCCCAGCTCTGGCGAGCAGCTGCAAGCACCGCAATTTGTCGCGCGAGCGCGTAATCGCCTGCGACTCGTTGGCCGAAAACACGCCGCGCATTTCGAACTGACGCACCACTGCCGTGCCGTAGAAGGTGTGACTCGCGCCGATGCGCGGGATGATCGCGTCGAAGTGCAGGGCCCGACCGCGGTACATCACCTCGGGCCGATGCGCCGTGATGTTCATGAAGCACCGCAGGTAGTCGACGATCTCGACCGAGTGGCCACGAGCCAACGCCGCCTCCTTGAGTCGGCGGGTCGAGTACAGCTGCGCGTTGCGCGAAAGAATGCCGATGTTCATGCGCCGGATGGCTCCCTACAGGCCGAGGCCTCTGCGAGCTCGAGGCCTCCGAGAAACGAGCGGCTGCAATCGACCAGAAAACGTCGCTTGAGGGCACGCCGCCCGAGCAACATCCTAAAGCCCATCAGGTCTCTGCGCACCAGCGTCACGTCGCCGTTCCACACGGTGAGCCCCAACCGCATGCGGCAGCGTACCACCGGGCGCAGAGTCTGCCGCCCGTCCGATGAGCGGACCCATCGGTGTCCCACCAAGGGACACTCGACCGGCACTGCCGGCGTCGCAGATCGCTGGGCTGGATGCACGACGAAGCGAATCCACTCGACGCCGCCTCGCGTTCCCACCGACTCGATCGCAAAGGCGTGCAGCGCCGAGGTGCGGGCGCCCGTGTCGACCTTGACCTTGATGCGATCGATCCCGAAGGTCTCGAGGCTGAGCCATTCGCGCCAACCGATCAAGCGCGGCGGACGGACGATGCTCACCGCGCCCCCAGGACCACACTCGCATCGCGGCACCACACCTCGAACGTGCTGCCGCCATCGAGCTCGATCAGGTGAACCACGAAGTCGCCGTCGTGGCGCACCGAGCTCGAGCTGATCTCGCTCCGGCGCAAGGCGGCCTCCTCGAGCAGGTCGAGGTCGAGCCGGGTCGTGTCGGTGCGATGGTAGACGAGCTCGGCGCTCTCCGGCCCGAGGAACACCACCAGCTGATCGAAGCGGCGATCGATCACCAAGCGCTCGAGCGTTCGGCCCACCAGCGGCGCCTCGGCGAGAGGGACGATCACGCGGCGATCACAGCCGGTCGCGGTCGATGGCCCACTCCACCACACTCGAGTTGCCGACCACATCGATGGCCTCGATCCGCAGCTTCGGATCGGCACCACCGATCACCTGGAGCGACAGGGTGCGCACCGCGCTCTCGCCGTCGCGCGCCATGATCCGAGCCAAGTTGTTGCCTTCGAGCCGGATCGGCGCACGATCGAAACCGCTGCCGCGACCCTTGCGCCGCAGGAACAACTGCGGCGTTTCGGCACTCACCGTCCACGTCCGCATCACACCATCGGCGTCGGCGCGGTCGTCCTCGACCAGCAACGGCCACCAGTTGTTGCCGTCGGTCGACCACTGGATCCCGACGCGGCGGTCGGGGTCGTCGACCTTGACTCCGCGCCGGTTGGCTCGCGGATCGCCGAGGCCATGCTTCTCGAGCAGGTTGTCGCCTCCGACCTGCCAGCTGATCACCGGGGCGACGAGGTCCGAGACGAATAGCTGGGTCGACGTCGCCTCCTGTCCAGCCGCATCCCGTGCCGTCAGCTCGAGCTCATGGCGGCCGTTCGCCCAGCCCTTGGTCCACTCACCGGCTTCGCCATCGATCTTGCCATCGACGCTCACACCGTCCGCAGTGGGCAGGAGCTCGAAGCTTCCACCCGGCCCCAGCACCAGCACGTCACCCAGCCAGACCAGCGGCCCGGCAGCCTGGATCTGCGGTGGCGCCGGCGGGTCGACTGAGGACACCATCTCGATGGTACGAGCCTCGCTCGGGAAGCCGTCCAGACCACTCGAGGCCAGAGCAGCGACCCGCGCCAGCACCTTGGTGCCCGGCGGGAAACCCGGCGTCCACTCGGGGACGGCGGAAACGACCCGATCCACCACTCGCTGACACTGCTCGTCCGCGCAGACCTCGACGGCGTAGGAGGCGGCACCCGACACCGGTTCCCAGGCGACCCGACCATCGGCGACGACGGCGGCAGGCGGCTCGAACCTCGGCGCCGGCAGGAGCGCCTCGGGGGGGCTCGGCGGCGCGTCCGGCGGCACCGTCGTCCCGGTGCCGGCGGCGAGCTCTACCTTGGCCCTGGCGGCTTCCACCTCACCTTGGCCGCGGTACAACATCACCTGGGCCTGGCCCGAAGACTCCCGCCGCGTCCGTGCGGCCAAGCCGGACTCCGCCGCCCGAGCCACCGCCCGAGCCGTGCCGAGCACCACCTCGATGTCATCGGTGCGCCGCGACGCAGGCAGGGATCGGACATCCGTCTGCCCCACAACGACCTCGACCATCTGGCCCGGCCTCACCAGGCGCTCGCGGCCGGCGACGAAGATCACCGAGTCGGGAGCCACACCGAGGGTCGACCCGTCTGCAAAAACCAGCGCCGCCGTTGCGCGCTGGCCGGTGCGCAGGCCACTGCGACCGGTCAGGATATCGGTGTTGCGTGCCGGCATCCAATCGAGGGGGGTCGGCTGGAGGGCGACCTCGCGATCGAGCCCGACCACCACCGCCCCGGCAGCCAAGCCGTCCGCGAGGTCGAGCAACAAACGCGCGCCCGGGAAGATCAGGTTCGGGTTGCCCACCTCCGGATTCAGCTGGTGATTCCTGTGCCAATCACCGCCGAGTCGACCGTGGCGCCGGGTGATGTCCTCGAGGGTGTCCCCTGGGCGGACGACGTACCAGCCGGTCTCGGGCAGCTCCGAGGCACCCGCGGCGACGTCGGCTCCCAGAATCGACACGCCAACCACGATCAAGCTCAAGCGACGCATGCCTACCTCCGTTGCGGATAGTCTACGGCAGGACGCACTTCCATGGCCTCGTCGATCCTCAATCGGCCTCCGCGGCGACGCCTCGGTCTGACCGGGCGGATTGCGGTTGCGCTCGGCTTGGTGGCGTTGGTGCCCTTGGCCGTCGCTCTGGGCCCGGCGCTCGGCGCCAATCGCGATGCCCTGATCGACCAGGTCCTGCGCACTCACCTGGTGGCCACGCGGGCCACCACTGCGCGGGTGATGGCGGCCATCGACGAACGCCGCAGCCTGGCCGCAGCGCTGGCCACCAACGTGCTGGTGACGCAGCACCCCGCGTCCGAAACCAGTCAGGAGATCCTGCGCGCGACGCTTGCCAGCGACCCGGCCCTCCTCGCCTTGGTGATCCGCGACCCGTCGGGAGCCGAGGTGGTGCGGGTTCGGCGCCGCGGCGTCGACCCGCCCGAAGCGGGGACCCCGGGCGTAACGTTCTCGCGCACGCCCGCCGGGCCTTTTCTGTTCATTCGCCAGACTCTCGAACGACCCCTCGGCGACTTGCTCCTCGTCGTCGACGGTGTGGTGATCGATACGCTCCTGGCGCCCGAAGATCTCGGACAGGACGCCAGCCTCAGTCTGCTGGGGGCGGACGGGGAAACCCTCGCGGGCAATCCCGACGCACCGCAACCGCCCGAGCTCGCCCAGCCGGCCTCGCGGCGCGTACGCGGAGCGACGCGCTGGCGTGCCACCGACACCCTGGTCGTCGCGGCGTGGGAGCCCGTGCCGGATACCGATTGGCTGGTGGTCTCGACGCAGCCGGCGCGGATCGCGGAACGGATCGCAATCGCGGCCCGGCGCACGACCCTCATCGCCGGCGGCCTCGGTGTGACGCTGGCGCTCCTTTCTGCCGCCATCGCCCATCGTTCGATCGTGCGCCCGATTCGGCGAGTGCTGGGCGCACAGCGCCGTCTCGCGGGCCGGGCCGGAGAGGATGCGCCGGAAGGCAACGAGATCCACCAGCTCGGCCGCAGCCTCGAAGCGCTCGCCCGCTGGGGCGAGGAACGTCGGCAGTTGGGCTCGCTTTTCGTCGGCCGGTACGAGGTCCAGGAATTGCTCGGGGAAGGAGCGATGGGTGCGGTCTGGCGTGCCTGGGATCCGCGCCTCCGGCGCGCCATCGCGCTCAAGACCATCCGACTTGCGGTGGCGGACCCCGAGCAACGGCGACACGCGCTCGACCTGCTCGCGGCGGAAGCAGCCGCCGCGGCCCAGGTGTCGCATCCCAACCTGGTCGCGGTCTACGACCTGGCAGAGTCTCCGGACGCCGCCTTCGTCGCCATGGAGCTGGTCGAAGGCCGGCCGCTCGACCGGCTGGGCGAGCACGGGTCGGCGACCATCCGTCTGCACCCTGATGACTTCCAGGCGATCGGCGCCGCCGGCCTGGCGGCCGATTCGCCCGTTCGCGT
>CAZRFU010000035.1:0-837 GCA_964599475.1 uncultured Thermoanaerobaculia bacterium | reverse complement strand
TGCTGGATCGCCGCGAGCTGGCGGATTGGCGTGACGTCCTGGCCCTCGGCGCCGCCATCGCTCGCGGCTTGGCCGCCGCCCACGAGCGCGGGTTGGTCCACCGTGACGTCAAACCGAGCAACGTGCTCGTCGGTGCGGACGGTTCGGTCAAGCTCGCCGACTTCGGGCTGGCGGGTCTCGCCGGCCACACCACTCCCACCGAGGACGGCAAGGTCTTCGGGACCCCGGGGTACGTCGCGCCCGAAGTCCTGATGGGCGAGCCCGCCACCCCTGCCTCGGACCTTTTCGCACTGGGGGCGTTGCTGTGGGAGGCGCTCGCCGGTCACCACCCGTTCCGCAGCCGCACCGTCGCCAAGACTCTGCGAGCCACGCTCGATTGGTCCGCCACTGGCCTCGGTGCGGTACGGCCGGATCTGCCCAAGCCTGCGGTCGAGGTCATCGAAAGCTGCCTCGCCAGGGATCCTGCGGCGCGGCCGGGCTCGGCCGGGCTGGTCGCCTTCCAGCTGGAACAGCTCGCTCGGGGTGGCGCCGATCAGCTGCTCGACCGACGCCGGGTTCCCCGCTGACCCATGGGTCAACTGGATACCCCGTTGCGGTAACGCTACGGGTCAGGTTGTGACCCTTTAGGAGGGGACCGGGGACGCGGGACCGGGGACCGGTCCAGTTGCCAAGCAGACATTCTGCGCTCGAGAGAAATGGGCGCCGCTTGCGCAAGAAGTGGCTGTCCGACGAGGGTTCCGGCGACCATGGGCAGGGCCTACGCTGCGCTCTGAAGAGTCCCTGGTACCTTCCATGAGAAGGCCAGGAAGTCAAGGGGAGACTTGGCGACCCCGGAAT
>CAZRFU010000034.1:11097-52850 GCA_964599475.1 uncultured Thermoanaerobaculia bacterium | reverse complement strand
TCTTCCGAGTCTTGATCGTCGGCGAGCTACCTCACAGAACTGACGTGCGCCCGAGGAGCCGACCTCGCGCGCACGACGGCGCTGCCGGCGAAAGCGACCACCGCAAGCAGCGAAGCCGAGATCAGATCGATCGCCCGGCCGGCGATCACGAAGCTCGCAACGGCGCCCGCGAGCATCAGGAAGACGAAGAAGTTGGCCATGCGCGGAGCCCACTCGAGCTCACGCAGGAACCCAACCGCGGTGGCCAGCGCGGCGATCGCGGCAATCACCTGGAATGCCAGAAACCCTGGGCTCCCGGCCACGCCTCGCAGGCCCACTACCAGGAACAGGCCGAGTATCCAGGCCGCAAGCCCACCGCCGACCTTGGCGAAACGAGGGAAAGGGGAGGTGCTCATGGAGTGGACTGGCGCGCAAGGAGGGACTCGAACCCCCAACCCTCAGATCCGAAGTCTGATGCTCTATCCAATTGAGCTACTCGCGCTCGCCGGCAGGGAGTGTATAACGGGCCCGCTCACCGCCGTCGGCTCGGCGGCGGCGCTCCTCGCCGTGACCTCCGCGCCGAACGACCCCCAACTCCCAACCCCTGGTAATCTCCCCACCAATGAAGACCAAACCCGAAATCGTCGCCAACTGGCTGCCGCGCTACACCGGCATGGCTCTCGAGGACATTTCCCCGTACATCTTGTTGACCAACTTCAACCACTACCTCGGCCTTTTCGCCGGTCTCCAGGGCGGCGAGGTCAAGGATCGTGGTGCCGCGATGCCGGCCTGCACTGCCGGCGGCCTGACCATGATCAACTTCGGTATGGGCAGTGCCAATGCCGCGACGGTGATGGATCTGCTCTCGGCGGTGTCTCCCAAGGCCGTGTTGTTTCTCGGCAAGTGTGGTGGCTTGAAGCGGAAGAACGAGCTCGGGGATCTGATTCTTCCTCTGGCGGCCGTACGGGGAGAGGGTACGTCGAACGATTACATGCCGCCGGAAGTTCCTGCTCTGCCTGCATTTACGCTGCAGCGGGCAGTGTCTTCGACGATTCGCGACTTTGAGCTCGACTACTGGACCGGGACGGTGTATACGACCAATCGCCGAGTCTGGGAGCACGACGACGAGTTCAAGCAGTACTTGCGGCGCACCCGCAGCATGGCGATCGACATGGAGACGGCCACCATCTTCGTCGCCGGCTTTGCCAATCGCATTCCGGTTGGTGCCCTGCTGCTGGTGTCGGATCAGCCGATGGTACCGGATGGAGTCAAGACCGCCGAGTCCGACCGCAAGGTCTCGGCCTCCTTCGTCGACAACCACATCAAGATCGGCGTCGCGGCCCTGGAGGAAATCCGCGACGAGGGACAGTCGGTGCGCCACCTGCGCTTCTGATCGAGCGATGGCAAACCACGGAATCCCGGCGCTGCGCCTGCGCCGAGCCAACGACGCGCCGCTGCGCGGCGAGCGCAGCTACGTCCTCTACTGGATGATCGCGCAGCGGCGCCTCGAATCGAACTTCGCGCTCCAACACGCCGCGGCCAGGGCACGAGAGCTGGCGGTGCCGTTGGTGATCTTCGAAGCACTGCGGGTCGATTATCCCTGGGCGAGCGACAGGATCCATCGCTTCGTGCTCGATGGCATGGTCGACAACCTCGAGGCGTCGCGGGGGCTTCCGCTGGTCTACTACCCGTTCGTGGAGCACGGGCCGGGGCAGGGTGCCGGGCTGCTCGAGGCCTTGGCGAGCCGGGCCGCGTGTGTCGTGACCGACGAGTTCCCGTGTTTCTTCCTGCCCACGATGGTCGAGAGCGCCGCGGCACGGCTCGACGTTGCGCTCGAGGTGGTGGATTCGAACGGCCTCCTCCCGATGCGAGCCGCAGATCGCCCATTCGGCCGCGCGGTCGACCTGCGCCGGTGGCTGCAGAAGAACCTGGCTGAACACCTCGTCGAGCTTCCCACCGAGCATCCGTTGCGGGAGCTTCCTGTTCCGGCACCCGAGCTCCTCGACGCGATCGAGAGGCGTTGGCCGCGGGCCGATCCGGCCGCAGCAGCTCGCCCGGAAGCCCTCGCGAGCCTGCCGATCGACCACCAGGTCGGGGTCGTCGGAACCCGCGGCGGGTCGGTTGCTGCAGCTGCGAGGCTCGACCGGTTTCTGTGTTTTCGACTCCCACGCTACATCGATGGGCGCACCGATCTCGAGCAGAGGGCGACCAGTGAGCTGTCGGCGCACCTGCACTTCGGCCACATCGGTGTGCACCAGGTCTTCGCGGCGTTGGCAGCTCAGGAGCGGTGGACTCCGGACCGACTCGGGGCTTCCGCGAACGGCAAACGCGAAGGTTGGTGGGGGATGTCGCCGCCGGCTGAAGCCTTCCTCGACGAGCTCATCACCTGGCGCGAGCTCGGCTACCTGACTGCGCATCACCAGCGCGACCACGATCGCTACGAGGGCCTCCCCGCCTGGGCGCGATCGACTCTCGAGCTGCACCAAGACGATCATCGCCCGTATCTCTACGATCGGGAAGTGTTGGAGCTCGGGCGCACGCACGACCCGATCTGGAACGCGGCGCAGGGAGAGCTCCGCGCCGAAGGCACGATCCACAACTACCTGCGCATGCTGTGGGGCAAGAAGATCCTCGAGTGGACGGCGTCGCCGCGCGAGGCTTTCGACCTGCTGGTCGAGCTCAACAACCGCTGGTCCATCGACGGGCGCAATCCCAACTCCTACACCGGGATCGGCTGGGTCCTGGGTCGCTATGACCGGCCGTGGGCGCCGCAGCGCCCCATCTTCGGATCGATTCGGTACATGAGCTCGGCCTCGACTGCCCGCAAGATCAAGCTCGATCCGTACCTGCGTCGCTACGGCGCGTCGTGAGCCGGAGCAACAAGGCGGCGGTGGCAGCTCCGGTGAGCGAGAGCCAAAGGGACAGAGTCCAGCCAACGGGCCGATAGCGCAGCTCGATCCGCTGCTCGCCGGCCGGCACCCGGAGCGCGAGGAAGGCGCCCCAGCTCCGGCAGATCGAAGCTGCGCCGTCGACGACTTGCCAACCCGGCAGCCAGGTGACCGACGAGGCGACCCAACCGCCGGCCGAGCTCGAGGTGCGAATGACGAACCCCTCGAATGTGGTCTCGATGCTCTCGACGATCACACTCGACCGGGTCGCTGCAGGCTCGGCCCCGACCGCACACCCGTCTCGATCGAGGACGAAGTCCGGAGCGAGCTGCCCCTTGGTCTTGGCTCGCGCGATGGCTTCGTGCCGGTCGACGCCCGCCGCAATAGGGAAGCCTTCGTGGAACAGTGGCAGTGCTCCAGGGTTGCGGAAGACTGCCATGCCGGCGGCCGGATCGCGCCAGGTTTCGGGCCAGCCGGGTGGGGCTTCGTCGATTCCCGCCAGCAGCCCTTGGACGCCGAGGAAGTCGAGCAGTGGCGGATCGGCCAGCGGTCGCTTGAACAACATCTGGCCGTGAAGCGCGGGCCGGTGCAGTCTCGTGCGCAGGATTGCCAGCGGTGCCGCCGGCCGAAGGGGATCGAAGCCGCGAGGATCCACGAGTCCGAAGAGCACGGGCGAGGCGGGAATCAGCCTGCCCCCCAGTGCGGCCGTGCGCCCGGGTCCCTCGTGAAGGGCCGCGGTCGCTCTCAGGGCTTCGATCGCGGGGTTGCGCGCAATCAGCTCCGGCTTCACCGCCGGGTGGTAGTCCCAGCCCAGGGCGAGGAGCTCGGCGGCCGTGACCACGCCCAGTGCCGCGGCTCGGTGTCGCCAGGAAGGAAGGGCGAGACAAACGACGAGCGACACCAGGCTCGCTAGGGCCGTCGATCTCCAGACGAGCTCCGACAGAGGTGCCGCTGCCGGCCAGGCGGCACCGAGCCAGACGATCGACGCGAGCGAGGCTCCCACCGTCGCAGCCCGAAGACCACGTCGTTGCGGAAGCTGATCGAGGGCTCGTGCCGCTGCGAGACCCACCGCGATGACCCATACCAACCGCAGGCGGCCGGTGGTCGATTGGTCGAGCAGGGGCAGCGCGGTGACCGCGTCGAAGATGCCCGGGGCTCGGGTCGCGGCAGCCAGCGCGATCGCTCCGCCGAGCACGAGAGCGCGCTCCCGCCAGCGGCCCGCCACCAGGAGTGCCACGGCGAGGGCCAGCGGAATCGCTCCGGCCCAGGCGGAGGCAGCCTCGTTGAAGTTCCACGGTCCGGTCCAGTTCTGGTGGGCAGGATTGCCGAAGCGTAGGGGATCTGCCACCAAGGTCCACAGTGGCGCCGGGTCGCCGGGAGGGTTGAGGGCGCCTGGCGTGGCGGCGGCCAGGTGTGCACGCTCCGACTCGGGCAGGTAAGTGAGCGTCGGCAGCCACGCCGGGGTGGCCAAGGCCAACGTCGCGGCGGCGCTGCCGCCTGCCCACGCCAGCGTCGACCTCAGCCGGCTGGGACTCGACCAGGGGGCTAGCCCGACGAACAGGCTCAGCGCGGCGAGACCTCCGAAAACCAGGATCTGCGGCTGGCCCGCGGTCATTCCCAGGATCCCGGCAACCAGGACTGTGGGCACGGCTGCGCGGTGGCGACGGGCGAGGCGCGCGGCGGCGAGCAGCACGCTCGGCACGACGCAGAAGGCGAGTCCGTGGGGGTGGTAGAGCCAGACGATCGAGAAGCTCGAGAACGCCACTGCGATCGCGGCGAATCTCGAGGCGGCCCTGCCGCCACAGCCGAGGCTCAGAGCCAGGGCCTGAGTGAAGGCGAGGCAGAGGAAGACCTGCATGGCCGCGATGACGGTGACCGCTCGCGCTGCCGGCAACGGCAGGGTGAGCAGGTGGAAAGGGGAGAACACCGAAGCTTGGGCGTTCTCGAGGAGGGGGCTTCCCGTGCCGAGCCCGTGGGCCCAGAACGGCAGGTGTCCTGCCAGCAAAGCCTCGCGGACGAGGTGGCGGAACGGGAGGATTTGGGTGACGAGATCGGTCAGGAGGGGATTGTGCGGCGCAGCGGCTGACCAGGGCTGGAAGGCAGCGAGGTAGTCCAGTGGCAGGTGGACCGAGCCGGAGACGAGGATCGGGCTGAACAGCGCGAGGCTGACGCAACCCCACAGTGCGATCTCGTTGCCTGTGACCTCGGGGAGCAGGGCGCGCAGGCCCAGGCCGACGAGACCGGCCAGCAGCACTGCGTAGATCAGGTCCATGGGAACGTCACCGGCGTCGATTCTCCGCCAATAAAGAAGAAGCGGTGCCGGGTTGCGGCACCGCTTCGTTTTCGGTCGCTGTCGCTCGGCTCAGGGGTTCGCCGGGGTGGTTGCCTCCGAGGTGGCGGCGACGATGTTGCGCAGCTCGGTGAGCTCGCTGTGCAGTTGCTGGATATAGAGGTGGGCCTTCTCGAGCTCTTCGAGGATACCCATTTGGTAGGCGACGACGTCGACCACCGGGCGTCCGTCCTCGCCGAGTTGCTCGCGCGGGACTGCGGGGAGATGGCGCTGCTCGCGCATGTGACGGCCCTGTTCGGCGATCGACATCAGGTCGTAGCTCTCGTCGAAAACGAAATCGGGGACGTTGACAGGGGTGCCGTTGACCGTCAACTGGCCGACGATGTTGACGCCGGTGGCGAGGACGTCGAGGGTGTTGGCGACGGCGTTCGCATTGATGCGGAACGGGCTGACGCCGCCGCCTCGGGTGATGGTGAAGACGCCGTTGGTGCCGTTCGCTCGCAGGATCCAGGTCGAGTCGACGCCACCGCTGACGCCGACGTTGTCGAGGAAGAGTGAGGTCGTGTTGGTCGTGCCATCGGTCCTGCGGACTCGAATGTCGCCGCCGATGACGTCGAGCTTCTGATCGGGACTGCCGGTGCCAATGCCGACCTCTCCATCAGCGCTGATGTCGAGCGAGCTGCTCGGGGCTCCGGGTCGGATGCGCAGAGGCAGTCGAGACCCGCTGGTGACGTCGCGCACGAAGAAATTGGCTTCGTTGCCGGCGATGTCCCAGGTCTGGGCGGTGAAACCTCCGGAGCTGTTCTGCTCGAGGCGAATTCCCGGAGTGTTGCTGGTGTTGACGTGCAGGTCGAGGACCGGCGTGCTGGTTCGGAAGCCGATGCGGCCGGTGCTGTCGACGAACAAGGAGTTGGTCGTCGCTCCGCCTTCGACCGTGAAGGGCACGCGGGCCGAGGTGACGTCCTCGATCGAGAACTTGTTGGCACCGCCGCTCGCCGAGTCGTTGGCGGTCAGCTGCCAGTCGGTGCTCGGGAACGTGCCCGTGCTGGTGTCCTCGAACTTGATGCGAGTGTTGTTCTCCTTGAGGCGGATCGTGTCGAAGCCAAAGCTCTCGTTGTTGACACAGTCGAAGCCGACACACAGGCTGCCCTGGACGATCAGATCGTCGGGAATGACCTGGTCCTTGAGCCCTGCCCCTTCGGTGGCGTTCGGGTCCGGCAGCACCACGGCGCCGTCGATCACCCGGAAGGTGCCGCTGCCGAGGATTGCGACGTCAACGACTTCGGCGTCGATACCACGGACGCGGCTCGCGGCAACAGGTCGGGCCTCCCAGCGGTAGAGCCCATCGGGGAGCGCGCGCCCGAGCTGTTCGGCGCTGAAGGTGCCGACTTTGTCGACCGTTCCCTGCCAGGCGGTGCCTTCGGGGCCGACGATCGAGAGCGTTGCCGCACCCTCCCCGATACTGAGTTGGACTGCGCCTCCAACATCGCGGAGTTGAATTCCAGGCTCGGCGGCAGACACAGGCAGGGCGGCGGCGAGCAGGAGGCAAAGCACTTGACCACAGCGCGGCTTCGACATCATGACGATTCTCCTCTTTTTGAACTCTGCCAACCTACCCCGGAGGGTAGGTCGAGTCAAGCCTATCTATTCATGGGGATAGGTAAACGGGTCTCCTGTGCGATCTGGAGCGGTGTGACCCCGACCGCGTCGGCGACGCCCCTCACGCTGCCGATGAGCGCTGCGCGCCTCAGAGCGACGGCCAAAACGTCTGGTTGCGCCCTGGCCGCCAGCCACGACCGACGTTGTCTGCCGAGGTGTGCGACGACAGCTCGCCAGCCGCCGTGGAGCTTCTCCAGAACAGCCTCCGAGCGACCCTGCCAGTGGAAGCGGCGGGCCATCCACCAGGCGTCGAGGCGAGCTGTGGGCACGGCATGGTCGATGCGGGCGCCGGGGGCGTAGAGGACGGTGCCGCCGGTTCGTTCGACTCTCAGGCACAGCTCGATCTCCTCGCACGACGCGAGCCGCGTGCCGCGGCGCCCGAGGTGTGGCGAGAAGCGGCCGATCCGATCGAAGACCACACGGCGCAGCGCGAGGTTGGCGCCGCGGGGGTACTCGTTGTAGGTCAGCGCGTGGGGCTCGGGACCACGGTCCCAGGCCGAAAGGTAGGGGAGGTAGCTTGGTCCCAACCAGTCCGGCAGCGGCCCGTCGAAGCGCGGGTCGATCGGACCGCCGGCCGCCTCGACAGCCGGATCGTCGAAGGCCTGCAGCAGCGCTCCGAGCCACCCCGGGTGCGGAAAGGCGTCGTCGTCGAGGTAGATCAGGAGGTCTCCCTGCGTCTCGTCGATCGCGCGGTTGCGGGCATTCGAGAGCCCGAGGGCGGGCTCCGAAACCACGCGAGCCGGGCAGGGGGCACGCGTGATGGCGTCGACGGCGACGGCGATCGTGTCGTCGCGCGAGGCGTTGTCGATCACCAGGACCTCGATCCCCGTCCATCCTTCCACCTGGCGCCACAGGTGATCGAGGCACGGTGCCAGGGCGGCCGAGCGTTGGTGCGTGCAGATCGCGATGGTGGCGAGCGGGGCGCTCATCGCACCACCCCCGCGGCCGCGGCCGTTACCGGCGTCGGATGCGGGCGCTTCGGCAGTCGGCCGTCGCCGGAGGAGCGACCGCGGGCGTGGCGCCACAACCACGGCAACAGGTAGGCAACCCCCCAGCGCAGGTCGCCGGCGCGTCGGCGCAGTGCCGTTGGACCGCTACTGGGCGGCAGCGGTGTACTCCAACTCGCATCGAAGCCGGTGAGGCCCAGGGCGTGAGCGAGGCCCGCGGCGATGCGCTGATGGCCGAGGGCATTGGCGTGGAAGCGGTCGTCACTCCACAACCGCAGATCGGCAGCCACAGGATGAGTCGCAAAGTCGACGATTCTCGCGCCTCGGGCGTCGGCGACGGAGCGAACGATGTCGTTGAAAACGCAGAGCTTGGGGCCGAGTCGGCGGGCTATCGGCAGGACTTGGGTCAGGTCGGGCAGGGTGAACGTGAGGACCGTCGCGCCGGCGTCGGTCAAGGCGCGGACCATGTGGTCCAGATCTCGCTCCACGGCGCTGGGATCGAACTCCTTGGAGACGAGGTCATTGGTGCCGGCGAAGACCGTTGCGACATCCGGCCCCATCGCCAAGGCGGGCTCGAGCTGTTCGGCGCGAATCTGGTGGGTCAAACGGCCACGAATCGCAAGGTTGGCGTACAGCACCGAACCCCCCTGCGTCCTTGCCAGATGCTCGGCGAGGCGATCCGCCCATCCCCGGTATCCACCGCGGCCGTCGGGGTCGTCGATGCCTTCGGTCGAGCTGTCACCGATCGCAACATAGGTCGGAGGCCGCCCGGCCGGCGCCGTGAAGGGCGCATGTTGCCGATTCCGAGGGAATGGGGTCTGGTCGAGCGTCGCCATCGAAGGACGCATGCTATGCGATGGGAGGAAGGGATCAGAGGGACCCGGGACCCGGGACCAGGGACCAGGGGACCAGGGGATCAGAGGGACCCGGGACCAGGGGACCAGTGTGTCACCGCGATCCCCGACCCCCAATGCCCAGTACCCAATACCCAATACCCAATACCCGGTACCCACCTCGCCCCCTGCTACCATCACCCAACCACTCCGGGAGGAACCATGTGGCTGTTCAGAATGTTTCTGGTTGCGGTCCTGACCGTGGTCGCCTGGTGCGCTTTCCGCTGGGAGGAGGTGCGATCTCCGCTGTGGCTCGCGTTGACCGCCGGTGGCCGTCCGGCGACGATGCAGGTCGAAGGCTGGTCCTGTGAGGCGAGCCGGCTGGGCGCTGGGCGGGTGTGTGAGGTCCACGGGCGGGTCTCTTCCGACGACGGGGCGTACACCGATCGCCCGGCCGATCTGCTGTATCGCGGGGAGAGCGATCCGCAGCTCGCGGTTGGCGGCGAGCAGCGGGTCTTGGCCACGATGGAGGTCAACGGGCGGGTGCAGGTGGTCGGTGATCCGGGGCCCGACTCGCTCGGCTGGGCAGTCCGAGAGGCGGGGCCGACACTCCACTGGCTGCGGATCGCCGGGATGGTGTTGGTCGGGCTCTACCTCCTGGACCTCGTGGGGTCGTTGCTCCGCCCCTGGGGCCGCGGGCGCCGCCAGGTGGTGCTGGCGCGAAGTGCCCCAGGGTGCGCGGGTCTGTTGTTGGGCTTGGGTCTTCCCCTGGTGATGGGCGCCTCGACTCGACTCGGCGGCGAGCTCGGGCCCCCGGCCTTGTGGGGGGCGGGTTTTGTGCTGCTGGCGCTCCTGATGCCTTCGGAACGGTGGGTGGTCGTCGATCGTTCCGAGCGGAAGCTGTCGCGCGGCTGGCGCTACTTGATTCTGCGCTGGACCACGCGCAGCGTCGACGCCGGCGAGTTCCTCGGAGTACAGGTCACTCGCGAGGGCCAGGTCGCCACCTTGACGGTCCGGACCGCGCGCGCCGGCAACGTGGAGCTGCTCAAAGGCGCCGCTCCACAGGTCGACCAGCTCGCGCGCCAGCTCAGCCAAGCCGCCGGGGTTTCGATCGGCTCGGGCAGCGGGCGGTCGCGCAAGGGGCGGCAGCCGGCCCAGGTCGAAGCACCACAGGCGCCTGCGCGCCCCGTCGAACCAACCGCGCCGCGCGAGCCGGCGGGCGATGGGCCGCCTCTGGTGACCGTGGTCGGCGAGGGCGCGAGCCTCGAACGCGTCGCGCCGTTGCTCGGATGTGGCTGCCTGCTGGTGTTGGCGGTGCTGGCGGCGTTGGCGTTTGCCGGGGTGATCGATCCGATGGCCTGGCTGCCGCAGAGTTAGGGCTGACGGTTGTCGCCTACAGCAACCCGGTGACCCGAATGACTTCCTCGACGGTGGTGGTGCCCTCGGCGAGGCGCCGCAGGGCACTCTGGCGCAGGGTGCGCATGCCGCGGCGGCTGGCCTCGCGCTTGATCTCGGTGGCATCCGCGCCTTTGGTGATCATCTCCTTGACCGCGTCGTCGATGGTCAACATTTCGAAGATCCCGACGCGCCCCTGGTAGCCGGTGCCGCGACAGTCGTGGCAGCCCTGGCCCTCGCGGACCTTGATCCGCTTGCCTGCCGGCACCGACAGCTTGAGCGTGGCGACCTCGTGGTCCTCGAGGTAGCGGTCGGTGATGCAGCGTGGGCAGATCTTGCGGACCAGGCGTTGGGCCATGACGCCGACCAAGGTCGAAGCGATCAGGAAGCTCTCGACCTGGAGATCCCGCAGTCGCCCGATCGCCGTCGGCGCATCGTTGGTGTGGAGGGTGGAGAAGACCAAGTGCCCGGTAAGGGCTGCCTGGGTGGCGTATTCGGCGGTTTCCGCGTCGCGAATCTCGCCGACCATGATGATGTCGGGGTCCTGGCGCAGGATGTGGCGCAGGGCGATCGCAAAGGTGATCCCGACTTTCTCCTGCACCGCCGTCTGGTTGAAGACGTCCAGCACCATTTCGATCGGGTCCTCGATCGTGGTGATGTTCTGTTCGTGGTTGGCGATGTGCTTGAGGGCCGAGTACAACGTCGTGGTCTTGCCCGATCCGGTTGGTCCCGTGACCAGGATGATTCCGTGGGGGCGGGTGATGAAGTCGTTGAACATGTCGAGCTCGTCGGCATAAAAGCCGAGGCCCGAGATGTCCTGCAGCAGCACACCCGGATCGAAGATGCGCAACACCACCTTCTCTCCGAAGGCCACGGGGAGCGTCGAGACGCGCAGCTCGACTTCCTTGCCGCCGCGGTGGGTCTTGACGCGCCCGTCTTGGGGCCGGCGCTTCTCGGCGATGTCGAGTCGCGACATGGTCTTGATGCGGCTGACCACTGCGGCGTGCACCACCTTCGGCATCGATTGGATGTCGTGGAGGATCCCGTCGATGCGAAAGCGAATCAAGCTCGAGTCGCGCTTGGGCTCGATGTGGATGTCGCTGGCGCGCGAGTCGAAGGCGTGCTGCAGCATGTACTCGACCGCGTTGACGATGTGCTGATCGCTCGACTCGATTTCGGTCTCGGACTTCATCCGGACCAGCTGCTCGAGGTTGCCGAGGTCGATCCCCGAGGACAGGTCTCGTTCGGCCTTCTTGACGGCGTGGCGCAGGCCGTAGAACTCGTTCAGTGCCTTGAGGATCTCCGGCTCCGGCGCGACCAGCAGCTCGATGTCGCGACCGACGATGCGCTTGAAGGAGTCGATGCCTTCGATGTCCCAGGGATTGGCCAGCGCCACCCGGAGCCTGCCGTTGTGCACCATCAGAGGCAACATGCGATGTCGCTTGGCGAACGGCCGCGAGATCTTCGAGGCGATGAGGTCGGCGTCGAGCTGCAACACCTCGATGCGGGTGAAGCCGAGACCGGCGTCTTTGGCGACGATCTCGCCGATCGTCACTTCGTCGAGGGGATGACCGGTTTCGGGGTTGGCGAAACCGAGGCGCAGGATCACTTCGTAACCCAGCGCGGCCTGTTCGAGGGCCTTGGGGTTCTTCAGGCGCTTGGGGATTTCGGCGGCTTCGCGTTTGACCTCTTTGACTTGGTCGGCCGAGAGGACCTTCTGCCGCTGCAGGACCTGCGCGAGCAGCTCGGGAGTCAGGCTCATGGCAGGACTCTAGCAGTTGGGTGCCGAGCAGACCGCCCCCAACGCATGCTGATCGGCCAGCGCACGGTTCGGCGACGATCGCCCCAGAGGGCTTCGAGGCACTCGCGCAGCTCCGGGAGGGGATCCTCGGCTCCGGCCCGCAGCCGCCTTTGGAGCGCAGACCAGGTCCCGAGATAGGCGAGGAGCTCATCGAGTGTCCACGCTCTTTCGATTGCGAAGCTCGGGGCCGGCTCCTCTTCGAAGGGGAAGGCGAGGGATCGATAGCCGGTGTCGACGTGCTCGCGTCCTGGAGGCCACCAGGGCTCGAGCTCCTCGCGGTAGAAGCGTTTGAACGTGTGCTCGAGGACAGGTGTCGGGAGCTCGAACAGGGAGTAGCACCACACCGCAACGAGCGCTCCGGGGCGGGCCGAGCTGGCCACGGTGTCGGCGAACGCCTGCATGTCGAACCAGTGAGCGGCCTGGGCGGCGACGACTAGGTCGAAGATCGGCTCGCCCACCAGCGGCTGCTCGGCGGTGGCGACGACCAAGCGGCCACGCTGTGAAGGTGCGGCGCCGGCGAGCTGGGAGAGGCTCGGCTCGGTGCCGATCACCTGGGCGAATCTGGTGGCAAGCGGTGCCGTGGCCTGGCCGCTGCCGCAGCCGACGTCGAGGGCCCAGCCGCGGGCGGGAGCCGCCTCGGCGAGGGCGTCGAAGAGGGCCGCGGGATAGGTCGGGCGGGCCCGGGCGTAGACGCCGGCCTGGCGCGAGAAGTGATCCGCGAAGGACCTGTCGGGACTGTGGTGCCCTGGCATCCGAGGCCTCCCAGGATATTCTCGCCGCATGATTCGTCTGTACGACACCCGTCAGCGCCAGAAAGTCCCGTTCGAGCCGATCCGGCCCGGCCGAGCCGGCCTCTACACCTGTGGCCCCACAGTCTATGACTCCGTTCACATCGGCCACATTCGTGCAGCGATCGTCCCGGACACGATCAAGCGCTGGCTCGAGCGGCGCGGGCTGGTGGTGCGTTCCGTCGTCAACTTCACCGACATCGACGACAAGATCATCGTTCGGGCGCTCCAGGAGCAACGGGATTGGCGTGAGCTCACCGTCGAATACATGGAGGAATACGAGCGCCTGACCTCCTTGGTGGGCAACCGTCCTCCAGACGTGCGGCCGCGGGCCACCGATCACATCGAGCCAATGATTGGGCTCGTCGAGCAACTGATCGCAGCCGGCCATGCCTACGTGGCTCGCGACGGTGACGTGTACTTCGACGTGGCCCGCGACCCGGGCTACGGAGGCCTGTCCGGTCGCAAGCTCGAGGATCAGCTCGAAGGGGTCTCGGGTCGTATCAGCGAAGAACGGCTCGCGGTGAAGCGCAACCCTGGCGATTTCATCCTGTGGAAGATTCGCGCCAACGACCCGGGAGATTGGCTCGCGGCCGGAGATCGTGTGCCGAGCTGGGGCTCGCCCTGGGGCGCGGGTCGGCCGGGCTGGCATCTCGAGTGTTCGGTGATGTCCCAGATCTATCTCGGTGTGCCGTTTGACTTGCACGCTGGCGGGATGGACCTGATCTTCCCGCACCACGAGAACGAAGAGGCTCAGACCCGTTGCGCCTGTGCCGCCGAGATCGGATCGGGGCAGGTCGTCAAATATTGGGTCCACAACGGCTTCATCAACGTCAAGGCGGCGTCCGAAGCGGAGCTCGCGAGTGAATACCTCGAGGGTGAGGCGGTCAAGATGTCGAAGTCACTCGGCAACGTGCGCTGGGTGCGGGAGATCGTCGCGCCGGCCGGCCCGTTCGACCCGCTGGTCGTGCGCATGTTGGTGCTCTCGGCGCACTACCGCTCACCGATCACCTTCGAGCCGGCGTTGCTCGACCAGGCGGCGACCCGGCTCGACCGCCTCTACGCCACGCTGGACCTGTTGTGTGAGGCAGAAGGGGTCGAGCGGGTGCATTCCGTCGAGGGTACGGTGAGCGGGGCGCTGGCCGAGGCTGCTGCGGCGGCCCGCCGGGCCTTCGAGGAGGCGATGGATGACGACTTCAACACCGCGCTTGCGTTGGCTTCGATGTTCGAGCTCGTCGGCGACGCGACCCGCGAGCTGATCCCCGGTGGCACCGTGCTGCGCGATGCCAGCGTGGCACCGGTCCGTCGCGTGGTGATCGCAACCCTCCAGGGCATGCTGCGGGACCTCGGCTTTGGTGCTCGACGAGGAGCGTCGGCGGCCGATGTCGGCGCGGCGGCTCGCGAGGCCGCCTTGCTCGAGCTGATGACCACGCTCCGGCGCGAGGCCCGTGCCGACCGCAATTGGGCCGCCTCCGACCGCCTCCGCGACGCCCTGGGCAGCCTCGGCTACGAAGTGCGCGATCACCGCGACGGCACGATGACGATCGTGCGGCCGTAAGGCGAGATGGGTCGACCGATCTCGAAGGGCCTGCTGTGGTGTGGTGGCCTTCTGGTGATGGCCGCTGTGGCTTCCCAGGTGGCACGGTGGGCCGAGATCGGTCCGTGGGCTCCCGCAGCGATGGACGAGCCGACGGGTGAGCTGGTGATCGATGTCCCGCTGCCCAACTGCGAGGCGTTTCGCGCCACCCTGGCTCGAGATGCCGGGGAGGTGATCGACCCCGCTGCGGTCGGCGGGGTTGCCCGCGCGGTGCTCGGCCGCCTCGAGACGGCTTTGGATCGAGCGGGCCACCACGTCGATCCCACCGCAGCCGATTGGCGTGGGGTGTTCGAGCGACTGCGGCAAGACGCTCCCGGCTCCAGCTCGGAGGTGCTCGACTGGTACCGCTCGGAGCTCGACCAAGCCGCTCGATTCGTCGCCCAAGCGGATCTGATGGAGCTGCCGGATTCGCCGATCGAGGTCGTCGAAGTGAAGAACGCCGTGTTCGAGGAGACCTTTCCCCTCGCCTTGTACCTGCGCGGTGGGACCCTGGGGGTGATCACGCGTGCGGCCAGCGATCCGTCGTACCTCGGCAACCACTGTCGCGTGTGTGTGGCGCCGCTGGCGGTCCACGAAGGTATCCCCGGCCATCACCTGGCGTTCTCTCGCGAAGGCCCGGTCGAGCCCACGGCGCCGATCAATCCCGTCGTGCACGAAGGCTGGGCGCTCTACGCCGAGGTGCTGATGCTCGAACAGGGCTACTGGCGGGGTCAGCCCGAGCGGGAGCTTGCAGCCCTGCGGATGGTGGCCTGGCGCGCGCTACGCGCTGCCGTCGATGCCGAGCTCCACTGCGGTGACCTCGACCGTGCTACCGCCGAGGAGGTCTATCGTCGCGAGCTCGGGATGACCGCCGATGCCGCCACGATCGAGCTCACCCGCCACTTGCTGGCGCCTGGGCACAAGGCGTCGTACTTCGTCGGTGCGAGCCGGATCCTGGCTTTGAGAGAGGTGGCCGGAGCTGACCGGAGGCGGTTCCACGACCGGCTCCTCGGTGACCTCGGACCGATGCCTCAGGTTGCGGTGCAGGTTTTCGACGTGGCGCTGCCGGCCTTCGACGAAGCCGCCGCCGACGTGTGGAGGATGTGATGCAGACGGTACTGATTCGCGGAGCTGAGGTGATCTTCCCCACGGGCCGGGAGCGCGCCGACATCTGGATCGAGGATGCACGGATCGCCGGCATCGACGATCGCATCGCGCGGCCTGCCGACGAGGTGATCGACGCTCGTGGGCTCGTGCTGCTGCCCGGCCTGATCGACGATCAGGTGCATTTCCGGGAGCCCGGCCTCGAGCACAAGGAGGATCT
Source organism: uncultured Thermoanaerobaculia bacterium (assembly GCA_964599475.1). Lineage (GTDB taxonomy): Bacteria > Acidobacteriota > Thermoanaerobaculia > Multivoradales > CAZRFU01 > CAZRFU01. The sequence goes on along the minus strand of CAZRFU010000034.1, from coordinate 37,370 downwards.
CGCCAGCGGCAGCCGTGCCTGTGCCAAGGGGGGCGTCACCACCTTCCTCGAGATGCCGAACACCAGGCCGACCACGACCACCGTCGAGCGCCTGCACGCCAAGCTTGCTCTGGCGGCCTCCATCAAGATCTTCATCGGCTCGTCGACCGGTGACCTGCTGGTCGACGACCAGCAGGCCCTCGAGCGGATCTTCGCCGAGACCACTCTGCCGATCTGCGCCCACTGCGAGGACGAGGCGACGGTGCGGGCCAACGCCGAGCGGCTCGGTGGAGGGCGGGAAGTCGCCGACCACTCGCGCATTCGCGACCACGCCGCCGCGGCGATCTCGACCGCTCGCGCCATCGACTTGGCACGGCGCCACCGCCATGCCTTCCACCTGCTCCACGTCTCGACCGCCGAGGAGTGTGAGCTGCTGCGCGATCGTCCGAGCTGGGTGACGGCCGAAGCGTGTCCCCACCATCTGCTCTTCGACGTCGACGACTACGCCCGGCTCGGTTCCAAGGTGCAGATGAACCCGTCGATCAAGACCGCCGCCGACCGCGAGGCGTTGTGGGCTGCTCTCTCCGATGGCCGCATCGAAGTGGTGGCGACCGATCACGCTCCCCACACCCTCGAGGAGAAGGCGGCGCCTTATCCCCAGAGTCCCTCGGGCCTGCCGGCGGTCGAGAATCTGCTGCCGCTGCTGCTGGACCAGGCGGCACGCGGTCGCTGCTCACTCGAGCAGATCGTCGGCTGGACGGCGGCCAACCCTGCGCGGATCTGGAACCTCGCGCGCAAGGGCCGGATCGCCGTCGGCGCCGATGCCGACCTGGTTTTGGTCGACCTGGCGAAGACCGACGTCGTTCGCGACCAGGACCAGGCGACCAAGTGCGGCTGGAGCCCCTGGGCGGGTCAGGAGCTCACCGGCTGGCCTGTCCGCACCCTCGTGCGCGGTCGCACCGTGTGGGCCAACGGCTCCTTCGCCGACGCACCGTGGGGTCGTGAGGTCGAGCTCGCGCGCTGATCCGGCGGGCTCAGAGCTCGAGCCGCTCGAGGCGACGAGTCCCCAGCCGCAGCGGGACGGCCGCTGCGGCGAGGGCCAACAGCACCAACGTGCCCGAAGCGATGGCGGCGACCGTGCCGACGGACCAGCCGGTGCCGAGCCAGCCGTCGAGCAACTCCCAACGCAACACGGCGGTGTGCAGCGCGATGGCGAGCAGGATCCAGCCGAGGCTCAGCACGAAGGTCAAGGTGCCGCCGAAGCCCGAGACGATGCGGGCCGAGTCTTCTTCGTCGAAGCTCGGCAGCAGGCAGCCAAGGCCGACGGCGATTCCGGCCAGCGCCACCGCCGAGGCCAGCACCACGACCACGGTCACCAGCATCTGCAGCGGATCGAGGGCGAGACGCCAGCCGGCCAGGACCGACAGGGCGAGCGGCAGGGGGGTGGCGAGCAGCAGCGCGAGGATCAACTTTTCGGCGACCAGGGTGCGCCGAGGCAGCGGCGCGAGCCCCAGGAGCCAGAAGCGGCGGCCCTCGATGCCGACGGAAGGGAAGACGAAGCGGGTGGTCAGCGTGGCGAGGATCAGCAGCCCCGCGCCGGTATTGAGCAGGGTCGAGATGCCGCGCCAGACCGCCGCGTCGTAGCCGCCGACGGTGATCCTCATGGTTGCGACGTAGACCGCGAGCAGGCCGAAGAACACGGCAAACTGGCTCCACTGCGCGGGATCGCGCCAGAAGGTGCGCAGGTCCTTGGCGACGAGTTGGGCGATCGACGGTCGAAAAACTGCGCCGACAGCACGGTCGAGCCAACGACCACCAAGGACCGGCCGTCGACGCGAGTCCTGCGAAAATGCACCGCGATCGAGCAGGTCGCCCCAAATGGTCGGGAACCACCGTCCCCCGAGGGCCAGCACGGCGGCGAAGGCGAGACCCGCCCAGGAGCCGAGCAGCAGCGCCGGCAGCACCAGCGCGGCGAGCTCGCCACGGCTCGCGGCCAGGACGCCGTCGGCAAACCAGCTCGACGGCAGGAAGGGGCTTTCGGCGCGGCTGACCAGGGCGAGCAGGCCGGAGAGGTCGATGTCGTCACCGACGTCGAGGGAACGGACGACTTGGCGGGCGCTGCGAAACAGGCCGGAGACCGCCGCAAGCGCGATCACCACCAACGGGCCGATCGGGCGGCGTGCAAAGACCCGGGCAAGGCTCAACATCACCAGGATCCCAAGCGATCCGGCGAGGGTGGCAAAGGGCAGGTAGAGTGCGAGTGCGACCGGGTACAAGATCCACGGGGCGGCGATCGACTGCCCCCAGGCAAGCGCGATCGGCGCCGACAAGAACGCCGAGGCCCACGAGGCGAGGACGAGGCTTTGGCGTGCGCGGGCGCGTACCAGCTCTCGCGCCGGCAGCGGGCTTGCCACCAGCAGCGGCAGCTCGCGCGAGCGAAACAGGGCGCCGAAGCTGACCGCCACGCTCGAGGTCGCGAGCAGGATGAAGAGGGCGGCGGCAAAGAGCGTCAGGAGTTTGGCCGTCAACACCTGGGTGATGAGCTCGGCGCCGACGATCGCTCCACCGAAGTCGGCCAGCCAGTCGAAAGCCCAGCGCGCGAGCCACCACGTTGCGCCGAGCAGGCCCACGGCGCCGGTGGACACCACCGCGATCTTGAGCTTGGATTCGTGCTCGGCGGAACGGATCCAATGCAGGAAGCTCGCCCGTCGCGCCGCGATCAGCGCGCGCCGCGCCCGTGGCGCTTCGTCGGTCCGCATCACTCGTCGTCGCCGCGGGTGAGCTCGAGGAAGACGTCCTCGAGGCTGCCGCCGACACTCTCGCGCGCCAAGGCTTTGATCTCGTCGACGGTGCCCAAGTGGCGCAGGCGCCCACGGTGCAGGATCGCGATGCGATCGGCGAGCTCCTCGGCGATCGACAACGAGTGGGTCGACAGAAACACCGTGGTGCCCCGAGCGGCGGCCTGGCGCAGGTAGAGCTTGATCGCGCGGATGTTCTTGGGGTCGAGCCCGACCCACGGCTCGTCGACGATCACGACCTCGGGCTGATGCAGGAAGGTCGAGGCGAACGAGAGCTTCTGGCGCATGCCGTGGGAGAGGCGCCCGACGAGGCGATCGGCGTGCTCGGCGAGCTCGAAGGTCGCCAGCAGCTCGTCGATGTGGGCGTCGAGCCCGTTCGGGGAAAGCTCCCACAACCCGGCAACCAGTCGCATGGTCTCGCGGCAGGTCAGGGTGTCGTAGAGCAGCGGAGTGTCGGGGACGTAGCCGAGCAGGCGTTTGGCGCCGACCGGGTCTGCCACCACGTCGATGCCACCGACGCGGGCCCGTCCGGCGCTCGGCCGCTGCAGGCCGACGAGGATCTTGAAGGTGGTGGTCTTGCCGGCGCCGTTTGGGCCCAACACAGCAAACAGCTCCCCGCGCCGCACCTCGAGGTCGAGGTGATCGACGGCGACCAGGGATCCGAAGCGTTTGCTCAGTCCCTCGAGCTCGATCATTCGGCCTCCAGAATCTCGATCTCGACCGCGCCGAGCCAGGCGCCGAGCGACAGCCACCGTTCGAGGCCGCCGTGAAGCAGCGCGATGTGCGTGGCGTCGGCGACGGGCTCGCCGAGGGTGGGGTCGATGGCGATGAACCGATCACCGATCCACACCTCGGGCCAGGCGTGGTAGGCGAAGGCCTGGTGTTGGTCGCTCCAGACCAGGCCGATGGCGATGCGGGTGGGGATTGCGGCGGCGCGGGCCAGAGCGGTGTAGAGCACGGTGTGCTCGTTGCAGTCGCCGGCCTTGGTCTCGAGCACCTCGATCGCCGAGGGGACACTCGCGGCCGGTGACTTGTCGATGGTCTCGAAGACCCAGTCGGCCAGCGCTTGCGCCTTGCGCCAGGCGTCGGTGAGCTCGCCGACGACGGCTGCAGCGGTTTCCCGGATCCGGGGATGGTCGCTTTGGATCAGTGGTTCGGCGGCGAGGTGCGCGCCTGGTGTGGGCGGCTCGCTCGTGCTCGGTCCGCCGGCCGGCGCTTCGGCGAGGATCTCGAACGAGCCGTCGGCGAGGCGGCGCTGGCGCGAGCTGGTGGGGATCGTCGTCGGTGCGCCGCGCACCACGAGGCGCAGGCGCCGAGCACCACGCTGTGGCGGGGACTCGGACCCGATTTCAGGCCGCACCATCGCCAGAGAGACGACCTCGGCGGCGGCGAGAGGCCGGTCAGGAGATACTGTCCCCGGTGATCGTCGCTCGAGGATCAGCCCGAAGGGCGTCTCGGCGCGGACCAGCTCCCCCGCGTCGTCGAGGAAAACGGTGGCGGTGATTGCTCCCTGTCGCACCGCAACGCGGTGCACAGGGACCTGCGTCCCGGCAATCGTCAGCGTTTCGCTGCCGATCAGCTCGAGCTCGGTGCGGCCGGTGCCGAGCGTCATGGGATCGAAGCCGGCGATCGACACCTTGACCCCGGGCTCGAGCTCGGGCAGGGCGAGGGGCGTGCCGAAGGCGCCGCTCACGAGGGCATCGGCGGGGAGGGGAAAGGACACCGGGAGCTGCTCGCCTCCGGTGCTGAGCGTCCCTACGAGGCGGCCGTTTTCGACATCGGCATCGAGGTCGAGGGCACGGCCATCGCTGACTGCGTGCGCCACGACCACGGCGCGGTCGCCGCTGTCGGCGATCCAGAAGTCGCCGGTGAGGGCGAGCTCCCGAGCGGCGCCGAGGAGATCGAGGCGCACCCGCGAGCGCACCCGCGTGGCAAAGCCGGGGGTGTCGTCGCGGTCCTCGGCGCGGCGCTCGACCTCGAGCTCGCCGACGTCGCGACCCTGCGTGTCGAGCACGGCGTAGAAGCCGTGGCTTTCACCCTGGGCCGGCCGTGCGCCGGCGGTGACCAGGTTGCCGCGCTCGCGCCACACCAACCACGCGGTCGAGCCGACACAGAGCAGGAGCAGCAGCAGAGTCGAAGGCCGGGGCCATTTCGCCATGCCCGAGTCTACGTGGGGCGCGCGCGGGCCGTCCATAGAAAGGTACCCGGTCCCCGGTCCCCTTCCTCAATCAAACAACTTCAGGAACACCAGGTACGCCACGAAGCCGTCGTCCGGCCCGTCGACGGCCATGCTGAGATCGGCCTGGACGAAGGTCCCCCAGGGCCCTGGGACGGTGCCGGAGATGCCGGCTCCGAGCAGCAGCTCGTTGTCGAGGCCGGCTTCGGGATCGGTGGCCCAGGCGGCGTCGACGCCGAGGTCGATGCGGAGGATTTCGCCCAGCGTCCAGCCGAAGTTGACCTTGGCGAGTGATGCCTTCTCGGCGCGCACGGTGTCGCCGGCAAAGCCGCGGACGCGGGTGTCGCCGAAGAACCCGAAGTCGTACTTGCTGAAGCGATCGAGGTTGTCACCACCGACCCAGCCGAGCTCGAGCCCGAGACGCCTGAAGCCGCCGAGGGACCAAGTCTTGGCGGCAGTGATGCCGTACGTTTGGTACTCTTCGGTGTCGGGATCGAAGGCCGCTCGTTGCTCGGCGAAGCCCCAAGGCTCCCAGTCGCTGCGCTGATGCAGCGCCCCTTCGACGGTGACGCGGTAGCCCGATCGGGCGTAACGACCCTCGAGGCCGAGGCTCAGATCGAAGTGGTCGGCCGGCAGCACGAAGTCGTCGGCGGTGTCGTCGGTTTGTTGGCTGTTGCGCCAGGCGGCGCGGGCGGTGGCGCCGATGCGGAAGAAGTTGCCGATCGGGTGGCCGAGGTTGAATGCGATCGTCGCCGGCAGGACTCCCACCTCCTCGTCCGGTTGTTCGACGCCGTTGCGGGTGAAGCTGTCGCTGAAGGGGATGGCGACGCCGAAGAGGTCGACACCGGCGTCGAACTTGGTCTCGCCGAGCTGGGGATCGGCGAAGTTGGCGACCAGCAGGGCTCCGGCGAAGAAGATGTTGGCCTGTTGGCCCTTGCCGCGGAAGTCGAGCGAGAGGATGTTGATTCCGGCGAGCGGCAGGGGGAAGTCGAGAGACTCGTCGTAGAAGGTCCCGCCGATCAGGAAGGTTTTGGTGGCGTCGAAGCCGTCTTTGACCTCACGCGTGCCGTCTTCGTTCTTGACCAGATACTTGAGACCCTCGTCGGTGTCACGCACCATGGTGGCGTTCGAGCTCAACACCACCTCGCGGCGTTCGGCAAAGTTGGCGCCGTTGATCGAGATCGCCGAGAGGCGTTGTTCCTTCTCGACCACGACCGCGCTGTTGAGCACGTTGAGGATCTGCTGGCCGGTGACCAGAAGCGGCAGAAAGTAGCTGTCGGCGCTCCAGGCTGCAGGGTTGCCGGAGTCGTCGACCGGCGAGAAGGTGAAGGTCTCTTCGTTCGACAGCACCTCACCGTCGAGGCCGAGCTGCAGGGCGCGGGTGCGGACGCGCGCGAAGAGCTCGCGGTCGACCCACACGGTGCCCTGGAACAGGCGCTTCTCGGCGCCGACAGTGGGGTCGGCCGGGGCGAAGTCGATCACCCAGCAGTCCCGGCCTTCGATCAGATCCGTGCCTCGCAGCCGATACGTGTACTCCTTGGTGAAGGTGATCTCGAGCGGGAGGGTTGCGGCCTTCTCAGGCTGGATCAGCGGAATCTCCGGGAGCTTCTCGCGCCGCCACTTGACCCCGTTGAGGTAGAGGCTTTCCCAGGCCCAATCGAAACCTTGGCCGCGCTGGAAGAAGAAGGGACCCTCGAAGGTGGTTTCGACGGCACCGGCGCCACCACCCTGGAAACGCAGGCTGAGTGCGTTGATCGCGCTGTAGTGGTCGAGCCGTCGCGCCTGGGCATCCTCGAACGCCTGCAGGCGCCGGAGGATTTCGTCGACCGGCAGGTGGCGTTCGGTTTGGACCTCGACGCGTTCCTCGATTCCCTCGAGCTCGGCCGCAGTGGGCCGCTCGAGCGACAGCAGCAGGGCCGGGCCTGGGCTTTCGAGCGCTGCGGTGAAGCCGTCGGCCCGGCGGCTGACCCCGTACTCCGCTTGGCGCTCGCCGGTGGTGAGATCGATGCGGGCGAGCCCGCGCAGCGTGGGATCGGTGAAAGCGAGCGCGAGCGATTCGCCGGCTGCCGCGGAATCGACGATCACCCGCAGCGACAAGTCCTCACCCCGGACGAAGGCCCAGGACGGCGCACCGCCGGGGCTCGAGGCCGGATCCAGCGACACGTCACCGGCGAGCTCACGGGCGAGCCGGACGGCCGGGCCGAGGGCGACGGAATCGGCTGCAGCCTGGTCGAAAAAGATCACGGCGATGCCGCTTGCCGCCGCCCGCGCGGCGTCGACCAACAGCTGAGCCGGCGCGGTCGACGGGAAGGGGAGCGAGTCGAGCACCAGCGGACGACCCGGGTCGAGCTCGAGCAGGGTTGCTGCGGTCGCCTCGAGGTCAGCAGGGGAACCCGGATGCACGGCGATGCCTTCGAGATAGGCCGCGACGTCGTGTTGGTAGAGCTCGCGCAGCGTCGTTTCGCCGGCCGGCAGGGCTGCCGTGATCACCCGCGCTTCGGCGGCGGCTCCGGCGACCGCGACGGACGCCCGCTTGAGCAGGAAGGCGTAGTCGCGCACCCGTTCGGGATCGGCAGGGTCGAGGGCGCCCCACTCGACCTGGATGTGAGCCCGCGGGCCGAGTGCGGCAGCCACGGAGGCTGCGACCTCGAGCTCGAGGTCGAGCGCGGCGACGTTGGCGGTGATCGGCGCCGGTGCGGCGAAGTGCAGGCGGGCCCAGGGCGTGGCGCCGGCGTCAGCCGCGGCGGCGAGCAGCGGGTCGAGAGCCGCCGGTTGATCGAGGGCGAGGTCGAAGCGCAGGTAGATCCGCTCGTTCTCGGCGATGGGGCCGGCGGTCGCGAGGGCGGCGGCGAGCGCGACGGGATCCTCGCCGGCCAGGCCGGCGCAGGGGAAACACGGCGGACGCTGTGCCGAAAGCGGTGCAGCGGCGAGCAGCGAGAGGGTCAGCAACAGGGTCGGGTGCGTGGTTCGCATAGACGGGAGAGCATAACGAGTCCGTCGCGAGGGTTGTTCCCGTGCACGTCGCGTGGGACACTCGAAGCGGAGGTCCCACCAATGATCACGTTCCTGACGATCTTTCTGGGTCTGGTGACCGGCGTCCACGTCGTCGAGCTCGCGGTTGGCGATCCCGAGGTCGTGCGCATCGAGGTTCTGCTCGATGGGGAGCAGGTGGCGCAGGTGCACCAACCTCCCTGGCAGGTGACCGTCGATCTCGGCACCGAGCTCAGGGTGCACCAGCTCGAGGCGCGCGGATTCGATCGCGAGGGGAAGCTGCGCAGCTCCGCGGTTCAACGCATCAACGTTCCGCGCGAACGCTCCGAGCTCGAGATCCTCCTCGAGCGCGACGCAGAGGGTCGAGCCGTGGGTGGCCGGCTGGTGTGGCACTCGGTCGACGCCGCCACACCCGACGCTCTGCGCGTCACCTTCGCTGGAGTCGACCTGTCTACGCAGGCCGGCGGGAAGTTCGTCCTGCCCGTGTACGATCCGACGGTGCCGCAGTTGCTGCAGGCCGAGCTGACGGCGGTGGGGGTGACGACCCGAGCCCACGTCGTGCTCGGGGGTGGCGGTTCCGAAAACGTGGCGCGGGAGTTGACCACGCTCCTGATCGAGGCCGACGACCCGAAGCAGGTCCCGACGACGGAAGCGGTCCACACGCGCCTCTCACGTGCCGATGGCGAGGCCTTCGAGATCGTCGCCGTGGAGCAGCCGGGCGCCGACGTGGTCATGGTTCAGGATCTCGACTGGACCACACAAGGGCTGCTCAACCGGCTACGTCAGGAGATGCTGGCGCCTCGGGTGGCGCAGACGCATCGCCCGACCGGGCTCAAGTCGCGCGACGAATTCCGCATCATGTTCCCGATTCCGGAGGTGGTCGAAACGGCCTCGACGCCTTCGGTACATTTCCCCCAGAGCCCGAATCTCTGGGCGGGACAGGAACAGGAGACCTTTTCGCGTGGTGCCGCCCAACGGCAGATCGCGACGCCGATTCCCCAGGGTCTGCTGGTGGCGATCCCGGTCAACGCCGAACGGCGCATCGATACCTCACGGCAGCGGCTCGCCGACGCCGTGGCCGCCGCCGGGGTGGCGGTGGCGGGTGCGCGGCGCGGTCGTCTGGTGATTCTGGTGGTGGGCGACGCTCCGGTGGACGAGAGTCGGGCGACTCCAAACGAGGTGCGCCGTTACCTGGCCGACCTGCAGGTGCCCTTGGTGGTGTGGGGCGCCACGCGTGATGCCGGCGCCGAATGGGGCGATGTGCGCCCGGTGACCAACCGCATGCAGCTGACTCAGGCGATCCGCGAGGTGCGCGAGATCTTGGATCGACAGGTCGTCGTGTGGCTCGAGGGCCAGGCGGCGCTTGGTGGCGCGACGATGGCCCCCTCGGCGATGGCCCGCTCGGCGACGGCTCCGCGGTCCCGGCCGAGTCCGGAGCTCGAGGAGGCGTCGGAAGTCGCAGCAGCAGCGGCGACCGGAGATGCTCAGTTCGTCGAGGCGGTAGCGGCCGGCACGGGAGCGATCGCCGGTCAGCTCACCGAGGTCAGCGAGGTTCGGTTGCATACCATCGAGCTGCTGGCGACCGGCCCGAAGGGCGAGCCCGTCGAGCTTGCGGCCGCGGACCTGCAGCTCTGGGTCGATGGCGTCGAGGTGCCGATTCGCCACCTCGACCCTCCCGACCTGGGAACCGACGAGTCGTCGGGCGAGGTCGCTGGCGCTGGTGAGACCGCCGAGCCTGATGAGCCCGAGGTGCTGGTGGTCGTGTTCGATGCCGGATCGTTGCCGCGGGCGGCGCGGGCCCGAGCCGGCGAAGGGCTGGTCGAGGCTCTCGACAGCCTGTCGGCGACGACCGAAGTTGCGGTGTTTGCTCCCAAGCTCGGCTTGGTGCAACCGCTCTCACGAGACCGGGCGGCGACCCGCGCAGCTGTGTCCGAGCTCATCACGAACTTCCCGCTGCGCGGGAGGAGTGCCGGCGACCAGCTCCGTGACCAGTTCGGCCGGGTCCATGAAGAGTTCCAGATCGCGCATCGGATCCGCGACCCGGTCGAGCGGCAGATGGCGGTCGAACGCGCACTGATGGCTCGGTCGGCGGCCGAAGCGGAGGTCCAGGTGGTGGCCGCGGAACGCCGCCGTGAAGCGCTCGAGCGCATCGCCGAGCTCGACAGCCTGGTCGCCGCCGTTGCGTCCACGACCACCAAAGGCAGTGTGCTCTACGTCGGCAGCGGCTTGTCGGACTCACCCGCCGAGGACCTCTTCGAGGACGCCGCTCGCGGCATGGAGGACCCCTCGGCGTTCACCGCAGCGATCACCCGCATCCCGGAGGAGAGCCGCCAGTCGACACTGGCGGCCGAGGCGCGCCGGTTTGGGCTCCACGGTGAGCTCGATCGTTCGCGCGAACGTGCCGCGGAGCTTGGGGTGGCGATCTCGGCGTACGTGCCGTTCGGGATCGAGACGACCGTCGGCGTCACCAGCTCGAGCCCGGGGGCGCCTGGGTCGCAGGGAAGGGCCGCGACGATCCGGCTCGCCGGGATCGAGACGGCGGTGTGTGGGCTCGCCGAGGTCAGCCTCGGCGAGTGTGTCGTCGGGGCCGCCGACGCGGCGCCTGCCGTACGCTCCCTGGTGGCCGAAAACCGGACCTACCGCGTCGCTTTCGAGCCGCCCCACGGCGACGACGGCAAGCGGCACGAAGTCCGCCTCGAGACCACACGGCCCGGGACGCGACTGCGGTATCGATCGGCCTACCTCGCCGACCCCGAGCGTCCGGTGCTGGTCGAGCTGGTGGTGGCCGCCCTGGTGTTGGGTCCGGGGGACAACCCTCACGGGATCGTTCTCCACCGCGTTGCCGAGCCCGCGGCCTCCGCCGGGGACGGACTGGACGTGGAACTGGAGATCCCGCTGGAACGGTTGGCACCGCGGCTCGACGCTGAGGGACACGCTCGCGGCGAGCTCCACGTGGTGCACGCGCAGCGGGACGGATCTGGTCGCATCGGCGGCGCAACCGAGCTCACCCTGCGCTGGGACCAGCCGCAGGTGCCGGTCGCCGGCGAGGTGCTGCGCCAGCGTCTGCGCCTGCCGGTGGTCGAGGGCGCCGTGGCGGCGGCGATCGGGATCTGGGACGAGCTCGGGCAGCTCGCTTCAGTCGTGCGCGTCGACCTCGACTGAGCCTGCCCAGAAAATGGGACCCGGGACCAGGGACCCGAGTGGGAGCCGGACCCACTCGGAGGGAACCAGCCCGCACTCCGACGGGTCCCCGCTACCTGGTCCCTGGTCCCTCATCGTTTTCATCCTCCGGGGTGCACCACGGAGGGGTGCATGGGGAATTTGCTCCTAAAAAGGGAACGGCCCGGGTTGCCCCGGGCCGTTCGAGCTGACGACGAGAGCCGCCGGATCAGAAGCGCAGACGCGCTCCGAGGAAGTACCGGCGCGGGTCGTTGAAGGTCAGACCATCGCCGAAGGAGACGCCGCCGAGGCCGGCGACGAGGTCCTGATTGGAGATCGCCGCCTGCTCGTCGAACACGTTGAACATGTCGAGGAAGAAGTCGGCGGTGTAGCGGCCGCCGAACGACCACAGGTAGGCGACGCGCAGGTCGAGAATGCCGTAGGAGGGATTCTCGAGCGTACCGACCGAGTCCTCGGCGAGCCAGCGGGTGGTGATGCCGGCGAAGTCGAACTGCTGGTCGGCGGTGACCCGTAGCGGCAGGTTTCGACCGGAAGCGCGGAAGGTGCGCGAGGCGATCGAGCCCGAGTTCCAACGGTAGGTGCCGCCGACCTGGAAGCCGTTGTCCCAATCGTACGAGGCCGCGACCTTGAACAGGTGCTCGACCGAGCCCGGCTGCTTGCCGTACTGGTTCGGCGCCCGCGGGTCGAGGAACAACACGTCACCCTGGAAGTCGGCGTTCGAGTCCGAGTTGGTGTTGCCTTCGGCATCGGCCCAGTTGTAGGAGGCGACCATCTGCCAGTGATCCGAGTAGCGCTTGCGGAAGATGAGCTCGGCGCCGTCGTAGTTGCGCTCGCCGCCGGCGAGGGTGGCGATGACGAAGTTCGAGCCCGGGTTCTGCGAGTAGCCGAAGTAGCCGAGGCCGAGGTAGAGGCTGTCCGGGTGGTCGATCGGGCCGCCGTAACCTTCCGGGTCGGCGTAGAGCGCGAGGTCGTAGTCCTCGAGGATGTCGCGGGTTTCACGCCGGAAGGCGTTGATCTCGACGCTCATGTTGCGGCCGATGTCGGTCGCGAAGCCGATCTGGATCTCATCGGTGTAGGGGGTCTTGGTGGTCGGGGCGAAGAACGCGTCCTGCACCGTTGCACCACCACGCACGCGGTAGGTGACCCACTGGCCGGCGGCGAAGACCTGCTCCTCGGTGACGCGCCCGGTGAGCGTGCCCGCGAAGTTGGTCATGTTGTTGCGGATCGGGTCGTAGTAGCGGCCGTAGTAAGCCGAAACCTTGGCGCGACCGCGACCGGTCGGATCCCAGGCCACGCTCATGCGCGGCGCGTAATCCCAATCGAAGGTGTAGATGTTTTCACCGGTGGTCGCGAAGTGCTCCCACTTCTCGGCGCGGACGCCGAGGTTGACCGACCAGCGGCCGAACTGCCAGTTGTCCTGGACGAAGGCCACCGAACCTTCGGAGGCGGTTTCCTGCGGACCGGCTGCGGTCTGCAGGTTGCGGAAGTAGTTGATCTGGCCGTCGGGGTTGCCGGCGGTCGAGTTGTAGACCAGGCTCGCAGCGAGCTCCTCGGGGGTGATCACGCCATCGCCGTTGGTGTCGAAGGCACCGTAGAACGCGGCACGGTTCGAGCTCGAGTTGATGGTCGAGATGAAACCGTTGAAGTCCGAGGTGTTGAAGGGATCGAAGCGGACCTGCGAGAAGTCGGCCGCGTCACCGGCGTTGACGCCGGGGCCGAGGTAGCGATTCGAGATCGAGGTGTACTGCGCGTCACCAAAGAAGTTGTTGTTGCGGAAGTGGTCGAGGTCGGTCAGCTCGATGCCGCCCTTGACGGTGTGGCTGCCGAAGCCGGTGTCGAAGTAGTAGTCGAGGCTGGCGTTGATCGTCTCGGTGCCGCGGGTGTCGAAGTTGACGTTGCCCTCGCCGCCGAGCTGCTCCTCGGCCTGGGTGCGGCTGTCGCCGGCCCGGAACGAGATGTCGTTACGGATCGCCGCGATCGCCGGGGCGCGGTTGAGGTCGGACTCGTGCTTGCTGAAGCCGACGTCGAAGGTCAGCGCGTCCCACGCCCGCGAGTAGCGCACGGTGAAGCGCTCGCCACCCTGCTCCTGACCGAAGTCGCGAGCGTTGGAGAGCGTGTTGTTGTTCTGGCCGCTGATGTCGGTCGGGTCGCTCAGGAACACGGCCGACACGAGGTCACGATCGGTGATCGCCCAGGTGACCTTGCCGAACGCCTGGTCGGAGTCGCGCTCGACGCTGCGCAGGAAGGCGCCGGTGTCGGGGGTGGTGACGTCGTCCTCGCGGTTGAGCTTGCGGAACGAGGCGAAGAACCAAGCCTTGTCGCGCACGATCGGGCCGCCGAGGGTGGCCGCGGTGTCGTAGGTGGAGAAGCTCGAGTTGGCCTCGTGCTTGTCGTCGGCGACCAAGCTGTCGTCCTGGAAGTAGTAGTTCACCGACCCGGAGAACGCGTTGCCGCCGCTCTTGGTGATGACGTTGGAAACCAGGCCGGTGGCGCCGGCGTACTCAGCCGGCAGGCCGCCGGTGAGCACCGACTGCTCCTGGATGATCTCGGTGTTGAGATTGGCGCCGAAGGTGCCGGTCACGTTGTCGGTGACATTGATCCCTTCGAAGTAGTAGAAGTTGTCGGTCGACGTACCGATGGTGCCGCCGATGTCGCTGTAGTTCAGGCCCGAGCGCGACGCCGGGTTCCCCGTCGGCGACGGCAACACGCCCGGCACCAGCTGCAGGTAGTCCTGGTAGGAACGAGCGGTGGGCAGCGACTCGGTCAGCTGCAGGGTGATGTCCTGACCGGTGACCGCGCTCTTGATGTCGACCAGCGGGGCCTCGGCGGTGACGACCACGGCCTCTTCGACCGTCATCGACGACAGCTGGAAGCGCAGGGCTGCGTCCTGACCGGCGCGGACGCCGACATTCTCCGCCTTGCCTTCGCGGAAGCCCTCGAGCACGGCGGTGACGACGTAGTCGGTGCCCGGATCGAGCGCGGTCAGGGTGATGGTGCCCGAAGCGTCGGTGACTCCCGCACGGCGGGTCAGGGTTCGCTCCGATTGTGCGCTGACGGTCACCCCTGGCAGGGCGGCGCCGGCTTCGTCGACCACCGTCGCGGTGATCGTGCCGCGTTGGGCTTGACCCCAGACGGATCCAGTCGCGAGTAGGGCCACGGCAATAGCCATGGGCATGACTCTCTGATGCCTCATCTCTATCTCCCTCCGAAAATTACGCCTGTGGGCGCGAGAAGTCTCCCGGACGGCGTGCCTGGGAGCACCAACTAAATGGATATAACTTAAGTTAGCACTTTCGGACGCGATCGGGAAGCCCTGATTTCGATTCCCTGAGATCCGCCGCGTTGCGGAGGACTTGCTCGGCCAAGGTGCGAACCGAAGCGAACCCGCCGTCGGGGAACGGGGTCAGGGCGTCGACGATCTCGGCGACCGCCGGGTAGCCCCAGCGCAGGTAGGTCGTCGACTTGAGCAACAGCTGGAGCTTGTCGCAGGCGACGACGAACTTCGCCTCGCGCGTTTCGGCGGCTTGGTACTCAGCCAGCAGATCGGAGGCGCCGCTCCCGAGCGGCGCGAGGATCTCGACCGCGGCGGCGAGCTCGCCCGCGACCTTGTGCTGGCGGGGCAGGTAGCGGCCGGATGGCGCGGGCAGGTCGCCCATGCGCACCTCCGCCAGGTCGTGGACCAGGGCGAGCTCGAGGACCCGCAAACGATCGAGCCCCGGCTCGTCGAGAGCCAGGGCCCAAGCCAGGAATGCGACGTGAAAACCATGCTCCGAGAGGCTCTCGGGCTGCGCCACGCCGCGCATGGCGTAGCCGGTGCGGGGCAGCCGGTCGAGAGCCTGGAGCTCGCTGACCAGGGCCAGCAGGTCGACGTTGGGTTTCATGCGACGTCGGTCAGTTGGCCCACGCCGGGGGCCACTGCCGCGGATGTCCTTTGTCGTCGACGATGAGTGCCTGGGTGCCCGGCGGCAGCACCTGGAGGGTCTTCAAGAACTCGATGATCGAGTCACGCTCGTAGTCGGAGAGTGCCGTCCAGGCGTCGGTGGTGGCCTGGGCTTCGCCGGCGTGAGCCTCGATGGCTTGTCTCATGGTGGTGAACTTGCCGTGGTGGAAGTAGGGGGGCTCGTTGGCGGCGCCCCAGAGCTTCTTGGTGAGGAAGCGTGAGTTTCCTGCAAAGAAGGCTGCCGATCCCGCCGGTTGGTGCATGTCGAGGGACTCGCGGTTCGGATCGTCCGGTCCGCTGGTGATGTCGTGAAGCTTGAGATCGGTGTAGGCGGGCACCCAGGTCACCCCGTTCTCGACCGGCAGGCGAGGCCCGGGAAGGCCCGGGCGGCTGAGGTCGATCTCGAGCGTCGGCGCCTCGCCGACCTTCAGGTTGCCCGGCGGGTTGAAGGGATTGGGCTCGGTGAAGATCCAGCCCCAGTCCGTCAGCGGTAGGGCCGAGACGTGGCAGCTCGCGCAGCCGATCTGCTCGAACAGGGCTTCGCCCAGCAGGATCGCTTCTTCGGTGGGCCGGTGGCGGGGGATCACGCGGCCGGGTACTGCGAGTGTGGCCTGGTAGATCGTCGCGGCGGTGACATCGGCACGGGTCAGCTCGTCCATGTGACCGTCGCCGTCGGGGTCGACCGCTGCGCCGAAGCGTTCGGTGCTCTGGATGCCGTGGTGATGGTTGTAGGCGTTGTTGGAGAACTCGCGCAGGGAGATCACCGCTCCGGCCTGGTGGAAGGGCTTGATGATCAGGTTGGGCGCCGTGGTGCCGGTCGACGCGATCGAGCTCGCCGGCAGTCCTTCGACGCCGGTGGAATCCCAGGTGCCGTCGACGCGGCGGGTCAGTGAACCGAACGACACGCCCTTCGAGACCAGGGCCTGGGTCTGGCCCGGAGCCATGCCGGCGGCGATGGTCTGCAGGTCGCTGGTCATCTGCCGCGCCAGCATCTCGATGTAGCCCGCGCCGAACATGCCGAGAGTGGCGCGGCTGTTGGCGATGTCGGAAAGCATCGGCACCTGGCCGCTCTCGTCGACGCCACTGCGGGTAGCGATGGTGTCGGCCGGGTCGAACTCCGCGAAGTCGAAGCGTTGGCCGAGGACGAAGACGTTGGCGACGATGTCGCCGCCGCCGCCCGAGCGGGGCATGTTGTGGCAACCGGCGCAGGAGTTGGCGTCTGGGGCGGAGACGCGGTTGAAGTTGCGCGGAAACAGCAACGGCGAGCCCGAGTCGGCCAGCGGCTGGCCGTTGCCTTTGGTCAACGGGCGCCCACCGCCTTCCTGGTCGGTCCACATGGCGTCGAAGACCAACCGGCCGTGGTCGATCAGGTCGTGGGTGCTGATCAGGAATTCTTCACCGTCGGCCAGGTGGCGAGGTACCGCCACCTCGCGACCGATCTCGGCGCGGCTGGGCGCGGCGCACAAGACCACGGCAAGGGTGACGGGGATGACGGTGAGCACGCAGCGACGCATACGACCTCCAGACGTTTGAAACGGTGCCGGGACGGCAGACAGATGAAGTAGGGACTCGACGAGAGTAGCATCGAGAGTGGCCGCCGGGAAGAGCTGATCGTTCCCGCGGCTTCTTGCGTTCAGATTGGAGGAGAAGTGACGACTGGTTGGTGGCCGAAGACGATAGTGACGCTGCGCGAGGGGTATTCGTTCGATCGGTTCGGACGGGATGTGATCGCCGGCCTGACGGTGGGAGTGATTGCGTTGCCGCTCGCGATGGCTTTCGGGATCGCCTCGATTCCGGCCGAGGTGGCGGCAGCGGCAGGGATCTCGCCTCCTGCTGTCGGCTTGGTGACGGCGATCGTCGCGGGCTTCCTGATCTCGCTCTTGGGCGGGAGTCGCGTCCAGATCGGCGGCCCGACCGGCGCCTTCATCGTGGTGATCTACGGTGTCGCCAGTCGTCACGGCTACGACGGCCTGATCGCCGCCACAGTGCTGGCAGGCCTGTTCGTGCTGCTCTTTGGACTGGTGCGTCTGGGCGCGGTCATTCGCTACGTTCCGTATCCGGTGACGACGGGCTTCACGACGGGGATCGCCGTGATCATCGCCACATCTCAGGTCAAGGACTTCTTCGGTCTCGAGATGGGCTCGGTGCCGGCCGAGTTCGTCGAAAAGTGGCGAGCCTTCGCCGAACATGCGTCGAGCTGGCAGCCGCAGACTGCTGCCGTGGCCGCCGGATCGCTGGTATTGCTGGCAGTCCTGCGGACCAAGGCGCCGCGGATCCCGGCGTCGCTCGTCGTCGTGGTACTGGCAGCGATCGTGGTCGGCGTTGCCGACCTGCCGGTCGAGACCATCGGGTCACGCTTCGGCGGCATTCCCCGCGAGCTCCCGAGCCTGACCGTTCCGGCTTTCGACTTCGAGCTCGTGCGCGAGCTGATTCCGGATGCGTTGGCGATCGCGCTGCTGATCTCGATCGAGTCGCTGCTCTCCGCCGTGGTCGCCGACGGTATGACCGGGTACCGGCACAACGCCGATGTCGAGCTGGTAGGGCAAGGTGTGGCCAACGTCGCTGCTGCCTTGTTCGGAGGTATCCCGGCAACCGGCGCGATCGCCCGCACGGCGGCGAACGTCAAAGCAGGAGCCCAAACGCCGATCGCGGGAATGGTCCACGCGGTGACGCTGCTCGGGATCGTCGTGGTGTTGGCGCCGCTGGCGAGCGCCATCCCGCTGGCGTCGCTTGCGGCGGTGTTGGTGTTGGTGGCGTGGAACATGAGTGAGGTTGATCACTTCGCCCGCATGTTCCGAGCGCCGCGCAGCGATGCCGCCGTAATGGTGACGACCTTCCTGCTGACGGTCTTCCTCGACCTCACGCTGGCGGTTGGCGTCGGGATGGTGCTGGCTTCGCTGCTGTTCATGAAGCGGATGGCTGATGTCGCCGAGATCGGGGCGCTGACCGCGGTCGGCGGGGGTGCGGAGGAGGAGGAGGGGGTGGCCTCGGGCCGCGAGGTGCCGGCGGGTGTGGAGGTCTACGAGATCGGAGGGCCGTTCTTCTTTGGCGTGGCCGATCGCCTCAAGGCGGCACTGTCTCGGGTCGAAAAGCCTCCGCGCGTGCTGATCCTGCGGATGCGGCGGGTGCCGGCGGTCGATGCCACCGGCCTGCACGCGCTGCGTGAGCTCCATCTGCGCTGCCGTCGCGACGGGACGCTGCTGGTGCTGTCGGGAGTGCAGCCGTTCCCGCGGCGGGTGTTCGTTCGGGCCGGGTTCAGCCTCGAGCTCGGCGAGGAGAATCTCTGCGCCGACATCGATGCGGCGCTGGCGCGGGCGCGTGTCCTGCTCGCAGCCGGGTAGGATTGTGGGATGAAGCGCATCGTGGTGTATCTCGCGACCTCGATCGACGGGGCGATTGCCCGCGGTGACGGTCGCATCGATTGGCTCGACGACGCCGGGGATTTTGGCTTCGCGTCCTTCCTCGAAGGGGTTGATTCGATCGTGATGGGTCGAGTCACCTACGACGAAATCCTCGACTTCGAGGAATGGCCCTACGGCGACCGCGAAACCTGGGTGGTGTCGCGCAAACGCGATGGTCGCGATCGGCATGCGAGCTTCGGCGCAGACTTGGGGGAGATCCTCCAACATCTGCGTCGCGCACCGGGCAGCGGCCGAGTGTGGATTGCGGGTGGCGGAGCCGTGGTTGCCGAGGCCCTGCGCCTGGACCTGGTCGACGACCTCGAGCTCTTCGTGCATCCGGTGATTCTCGGGGACGGAATCCCCATGGTGCCGTTCGGTGTTCCCGATCGGCCGCTCGAGCTGGTCGCAGCAGAGCCCCAGCCTCGCGGCTTGGTCCGGTTGGTCTACCGTCGGGTTCGCTGAAGCGGGGACCCGGGACCGGCCGTCCCGACCCGGATCAGGGCCCCGTACCGGGGACCAGGGACCCGGGATTGGAGAGAACTGAGGGCTCGGCAGTGAATCCCAGACTCCGACGAGTTGAGGGTACCCGGTGCCTTCCTCTGCTACCGATACCCGATACCCGGAACCTTCTCTTCCTACCGATAGAGCCGCGGAATCCACGCGAACGCGTGCACCACCAGCACGCAGCGGAACACGGCGTGGAGCAGGATCGGCGCGAGCACGCCCTGGGTGCGCCGAGCGGCGAGCGTCGCCGCAATGGCGAGGGCGACGAGGGTAACCACGTGGGTGAGGACCACGGTGGCCGGTGCCGCTTGCTGCCAGAGCCCACCGAGGCCGGCGGCCGCGGTGATCACTCCCTGCAACGCCAGCTGCCGACGCAGCGACCAGCCGCGCTGTTGGCTGTCGTGAAGCAGGACGCCGCGGGTGACGAGCTCGTCCGGGATCACCACCGTGGCCACCACCGCGGCGCCGACGAGGATCGCGAGCAACTTGCCCGGCAGGAACGGCAGTCGGTCAGTCCACCAGCCGAGCTGGAGCCCCTGGCGCAGCGCCCAGTTCCCGCCGCCGTCGTGGCCCAGCCACCAGCTTGCGAGGATCGCGAGCCCCGCCAGGGTGAGGCCAGCAGCTGCAGCGGCAGCAAGCGGCCGAGGTCCAATGGGAGCGCGCTCGCCGCGCTGGTGCAGCCGGATCGCGGCTGCGAGCCCGGCGGCGATGCCCAGGACCAGGCCCGGGACCACCGCAACGGCGCCGAGGGCGCGCCCGAGCAGCCACAGCCCGACGATTCCCAGCACCACGCCGGCGCTCACGCGCGAGGCTTCTCGTCGGCGTTGTCCGGCTCGCCGTCGTCGCGTTCGGCGGTTTCGTCCTCCGCCGCCTCGCTCGTCGCCTGCGCCGGCGCTGCCTCATCGCCTGTGGCGTCATCGGTCGAGCCCTGGGGCGCAGGCTCGGCGGTGGTGCGATCGAGCTCGGCTTGCGCGGCCTCCAGGAACTCCTCTTCGGTCCACGGCTTGGCTGGGTCCAGGGGGGGCGGCGCCGTGACGACAGGGGAAGGCGTTGGCGCGGGCCCGGCCCAAGCCGCCGCTGCCGGCGCTGCGGCCCACGGGGCAGGCGTGCCGACCGGTTGGAAACGCGCGAGCAACAGGGCGCCGAGTCCGGTGAACCAGGCCCACGCCATCAGACAGAAGTAGGAGAAGCCGAGGACCCCCGAGAGGAAACCGAGGATGTCGCTGCGACCGTCGGCGAGATCGATCAGGTGCGCGGCGACACCGAAGCCACCGACCGCAATCAGGCCGAGCGCGAGCACGATCGGCAGCGCGGCGCCGCTGCGTCCCAGGCGGCCTTCGATCAGCTCGCCGACCCGGGCCACGGTCGCTGCGAAGCCGAACACCCACAGGACCAGGAAGGCGACGGCCGCAAAGGGGACGAGCAGCACCAGCGGGATGCCGACGATCGAGATCACCAGCAGGATGGTGACGATCACCAGCAGGGGAAAGAACAGCAGGGCGCTGAGAACGCCGATCACCGGGGCCATCAGCGGCGACCGGCCCGCCGCGGCGCCGGTCGCGCGGAAGGCGCGGGGGGCGACGATCGCTCCCAGGGCTCCGAGCAAGCCCAACACCACCAAGTAGACGACGCGATGGACGAGCTCCTCGAAGTCTTCCGCAAACTGGTTGGTGTGACGCCGCGAGGCCTCGCGGATGCCCTCACGAATCTCGCGCTCGATTCCTCGGTCGAGGCGGTCGAGGTTGAGCAGGCCGCCGAGCCACGGGGCGCTGACCTCGTTGATCTTGCCGTGCTGGGCCCCGGGCGCAGTCTCGACGGTCGAACCGACCGAAGTGATCTCGCCGTCGACGACCGCATTCGGCCCGAGCTCGACCGGCCCACCGACGGCAGTGACGTTGCCGCCGACCTCACCCTCGATCTCGACCGATCCGCCGACGGCCACGACGTCGCGGAGGACCTTGCCGTGCACGGTGGCGGATCCACCGATGGCAACGACCTCCTCGACTTCTTCGTCGGCGTCGACCACCGCGCTGCTACCGAAGACCACTTTCGATCCGCCCGAGCGGATTTGCACCGGGGCTGGAGGGCGAGGCGGCGGAGGTGTCGGCGCGACCCCGGGAACGGGTGAAACAGGCGGGACTGCCGGGCTCGGCGCAACGGCCGGGGTCGTTTCGACGCCGGGGGCCGGCGTCGGCGCCGGCGGGGCCGGTGGGGCGAAAACCTCGCGCAGCTCGCCGGCCTCGAGGTCGACCAACCGCATCAGCAGCGACGCCTCGGGCTCGCCCACGAGATCGGGCAGAGCCTCGACTTCGACGACCTCGCCGTCGATGGCGATCTCGCCGTCACGGATCTCGATGCCGACCACCTGCACGGTTTCGTTGAGCGGGCGCAACACGACGCCGTCGCGGATCACCAACACCTCGAAGCGATCGCGGACGGCTCGAGCCAGAGGCGACTCCGCAGCCGCGCCGGACGTGCCGGAGGCCAACAACACCACGAGCAACGCGCCGGCGAATCGCGCGATATCACGCTTCGACATGACGGCTCCTTTCGAGCAGGAAAGCGAGGAAGGTGCCGGCGAGCCCGGCGAGCAGGGCCAACCCGAGCAGGCCGGCGGTCGACTCGGGTGTCGCCGCCACCGTCCGAGCCAGCTCACCCAGGCGAACCACCCGCACTACTACTGCGAGCCCAAGCGCGAACCCTTCGGCGGCCCGCGTCAGACCGGAGCCGAGCTCGGCGATGAGCTCGCCGGGTGCCAGCTGCGACCACAGTGCCGCACTCGCGAGGCTTCCGAGCACGGTGGTCATCAGGAGGGTGACGAGCCAGGCGCGCCGCCGTTCGCGTCGACTCGCCCGGTCGAGGCCGGCATGGGCCAGGATGCGGTCGGCGAAACCCGGCCGGGGCAGAGGGACCGGCAGCTGCTGGAGTGCAAGGGCTAACCATCCTTCGGCGGACGCCTCGTCGCCTTGGCGTTCAGCCTCGATCCAGCTTCGAAATGGGTCGCGGCTGGTGGAGCGGCGGGGGGTGGGGCTGGTGGTGCGCATCGTCCTTCTCTCGTCGCGACCCTACGGGTTCGGCGCGCCTGATGTTCCCACACCCTCGACGGCGTCGACCAGTGCCTTGCGCGCGCGGTGCAGCCGCGTCTTGACGGTGCCCATCGGCCAGCCGGTGATCTCGGCGATCTCGTGGTACTGCATGCCCTGGGCGAAGCGCAGCAGGATCGCCGAGCGCTGGTCCGGCGCGAGCTGGGTGAGGGCTCGTTCGAGGCGCCGGAGCCGGTCGCGCTGGATTGCGACCTCGTCGGCATGGGGCTGCTCATCGGCCAACACCCGCAGCAGGCTCGGGGCCTCCGGGTCGTCGGTCTCGAGAGCGACGGTGTCGAGGCTCGAGCGCCGCAGATGGTCGATCGCGACGTTGTGGGCGATCTTGAACAGCCAGGAGGAAAACTTGCGTTGATCGTCGTAGCTCGCCAGCGCCCGGAACGCTTTGACGAAGGCTTCCTGGGCGAGATCTTCGGCGAGCGCGGGGTCACTCACCATGCGGCCGAGAACCGAGAGCACCGGCCGCTCGAACCGCTCCACGAGGGCACGGAAGGCGTCCTCCGAACCCCCCAGGGCGGCGCGGACGAGCTCCGCGTCGGAAGGTGGGGACGGCGCGCCGGTGCGCTCGCGGGGGAGGATCATCGTGGCGTGGTTCAGGGTCGGGACGAGGTACACCCACCGTTATACTGGTCTTGGACCGAAAACGTTCCGCGGGAGGAGAGATTTCATGAAACAGCTGGCTGGATTCGCCCTGGGACTGTTGCTTGCGACCGCTGCCGTGGCGGGAACCGTGGCGGGCGTGACGATGGCCGAGACCTCGACGGCAGGCAGCGAGAAGCTCGTGCTCAACGGCATGGCGCTGCGCTCGAAGGCTATTTTCAAAGTCTACGTCGCGGGACTCTACCTCCCGGCCAAGACTGCCGATGCCGGAGCGGTCCTCGCTGCCGACCAGCCGCGCCAGGTGGTGATGCACTGGCTGCGCAACGTCGACAAAGAGGCGATCTGTGACGCGTGGAACGAAGGCCTGGCCGCCAACACACCGAATGCGAGCGCCGAGACCAAGAAGGCGTTCGAGACCCTGTGCTCCTACATGACTCCATCCAAGACCGGCGATCGGTACGTGTTCACCTACATGCCGGGTGAAGGCACGACCGTCGAGGTCGCGGGAGCGAAGAAGGGGACGATCCCGGGCAAGGAGTTTGCCGACGCACTGTTTGCCTCGTGGATCGGCCCCAAGCCCGGCCCCGGCCCGGACTTCCGGGAAGCGTTGATGGGGAAGGGCTGATGCCCTGGTCGCGCGGCGAGCGCGCTGACTCGTGAGCGCGACCATCCCGTGACGGCTGCGCCGCGGATCCAACGACTCGACGACCGGCTGGTGTCGCAGATCGCCGCCGGTGAGGTGGTCGAACGCCCGGCTTCGGTGATCAAGGAGCTGGTCGAAAACGCCCTCGATGCCGGCGCCGGGGAGATCTCCGTGCGGCTCGAGGCCGGGGGCATCGGCAGTGTCGTGGTGACCGATGACGGGGTCGGAATGAGCCGCGAGGATGCCGAGCTCGCGGTCGAGCGGCATGCCACCAGCAAGATCCGCAGTTTCGAGGATCTCCTCGACGTCGTCACGATGGGTTTCCGTGGGGAGGCGCTGGCGGCGATCGCGGCGGTGTCGCGCTTCGAGCTGCGTACCGCGACGACGCCGGGTGATGGCTGGCGGGTTGGGGTCGAAGGCGGGACCCGGGTCGCGAGTGAACCGGTGGCACATCCGGTAGGCACCACGATCGAGGTCGCGGACCTGTTCTGGAACGTGCCGGCGCGGCGCAAGTTTCTCAAGATCGCTGCGGCAGAGGGTCGGCGGGGCACCGAGGTCGTCCAGGGCCTGGCTCTGTCGCGCTGTGACGTCGGCTTTCGGCTGGAACAGGACGGGCGACGTGTGATCGATGCCGAGGCTCACCCGGGCAATCTGCGTGCTCGCATAGCCGCCCTATTTGGGACGACGTTGGCCGAGGGGTTGGTCGAGATCCCCAACCGCGGCGTTCGCGACGAGGTGGTGGGTGGGTTGGTGGGGGCGCCCGAGACCGCTGGTGGACGCCGGGCCTTCGTCTTCGTCAACGGCCGCCTGCTGCGCGATCGAACGATCGTTGGGTTGTTCACCAAACTCGCTCGCGACGAATGGCACAGCGACCGGGTGCCGCCGCTGTTCCTCTTCGTCGACGTGCCCCCGCGAGAGGTCGATGTCAACGTCCACCCACAGAAGGCCGAGGTGCGCTTCCGCGATCGCGCCGTCATGGACGCGATCCGGCGTTCGCTGCGCGATGCGCTGGTCACCGCGCGGGGCGCTGGCCGGGCACCCCTGGTCGCCCTTGGTGGAACGCTGCCGCCGCCGCTCGCGTGGGAGGGCGTGGGCGCAGAGGTCCGCGAGCGCGCCGCGTCGTCGTCGCCGCACGAGTGGCATCAGCCGCGGCACGACCACGAGTCGAGCCGCCTCGCAGAACCGAGCCTGGTGCGTCGTCCGGTGCCGCTGTCGGGGACCACGCGGCTCGACCGGGGGGTCGTCTACCTCGGGCAATACAAGGCATCGCTGCTGCTGCTCGAAGCGCCGGAGGGCCTGCTGCTGATCGATCAACACGCCGCCCATGAGCGGGTCATGTACGAACGCCTGCGCCGCGCTCTCGAGGCGCGTGACGTAGCCTCGCAGCGCTTGTTGAGCCCCGAGCTCCTCGAGCTTGGCCCGGCGGAGCGCCAGCGCCTGGCGCCGCTGTTGACCGGTCTGGGACAGTTGGGCTTCGAGCTGGCCGAGCTCTCGGGAGGAGAGATCGCCCTCGCCGCAGTGCCGGCGGTGCTCGATCGCGAGAGCGCTCTCGAGGTGCTGCTCGAGCTCGCTTGCGGGAGTGCGGTCGGCGATCTGCGCGAGCGGGTGCTCGCCGGGCTCGCCGCCGATCAGGCCTGTCGGGGTGCGGTGCGCATTCACCGTCCGCTGGCGGCTCAGCAGGCCGAGGCGCTGGTCGGTGACCTGTTCCGCTGTGACGATCCCTGGGCATGTCCCCACGGTCGCCCGACGGTGCTCAAGATGACGGATGGCGAGCTCGAGCGGAGGTTTGGCCGGCGATGAGCACTCTCGAACAGCGTCTCGGTCACGAGTTTGCGGAACCGGCGCTGCTGGCCGAAGCGCTGGCTCATCGCTCGTGGACCTTCGAGGGCAACGGCGTAGTGCATTACGAGCGCCTCGAGCTCCTCGGCGATGCGGTGTTGGGTCTGCTCGCGACCGAGTGGCTCTATCGCCGCTATCCCGCAGAAAATGAGGGGCAGCTCGCCAAACGCAAGGGGACGCTGGTCAGCGAGCCCGTCCTGGCGGAGGCGGCGCGGCGGCTCGGGCTCGGCGCAGAGATACGCCTCGGCGTGGGCGAAGAGCGCGCAGGCGGACGCGACCGTGATGGCCTGCTGGCGGACGTCTTCGAAGCCGTGCTCGGTGCTCTCTATCTCGACGGCGGGATCGAACCGGCGCGCCGGCTGGCGCAGCAGCTGTTCGACCACGAGGCGGCGGCGCCGACCCGGCTGATCAGCGGCGATGCGAAGACTGCGCTGCAGGAGTACCTCCAGGCACGGGGACTCGGACTGCCCGTATACCTCGTGGCGGAAACCTCCGGTCCCGACCATCGCCGTGAGTTCCTGGTTCAGTGCCAGGTTGCCGGCGAGCTGATGGGCCTCGGCGAGGGGGCAAGCAAGAAGAAGGCCGAGCAGGCCGCGGCGCAGGCGGCCCTCGAACGACTCGAAAGTGGCGCGCGCTTGTCGTGAGGCGGGTCGTCGCGCTATCGTTGTCCATTCGAGGTACGACGTCTTGACCAAACATCGCAACGTGCTCGTCGTTGGGGTCTCCCAAGGGCGCTACGACCGCATCGCTCCGGTGCTGCGGCGGCGCGAGTTCGATGTCGATCGTTTTCCCGGGGTGGCCGGTGCCCTCGATCTGCTCGACGCCGTCCAGTTCGCCGGGCTGATCATCGGGGTTCCGCTTGCCGACGACGACCCTCTGCGGTTCCTGTTCGCGGTGCGACGCAGCCTCAAGAACGCACGCGTGGTGGTCGCTTTGCTGCACTCTCCGGAACACCGGGGCGAGGCCGAGGCGATGCTCGACGCGGGCGCCGACCATCTGCTCGGCTGGGACGCCACGGCGGCGGAGGTCGAGTCTTTCGTGGCGTCCGCGCTCGGAGTGCCGCCGCGCGACGGCGTGCGCCTGCCCGTGAGGCTCAAGGTGCGCCTGTCGGCCGCCGGAGA
>CAZRFU010000034.1:0-11084 GCA_964599475.1 uncultured Thermoanaerobaculia bacterium | reverse complement strand
GTTGGTGGCGACCACCGAAAACCTTTCGGCGACCGGAATGTTGGTCGAGTGCCACGGATCGTTGCTCGTCGGCGATCGGCTGCGGTGTGCCATCGACCTCGGCGGTTCGTCGATCGAGGCGATTGCGGAGGTAGTCCGCATCGCCGACCCGGCCTTCGACGGCATCGAAGGGTACGGTCTGCACTTTCGGGAGATGGGCGAGGAGCACGTCGCCCGTCTCGAAGTCCTCCTCGAGAACGCCCGCGAAGCTGCCAGCACTTCGTGAGCGGTTCGCCACCGCGTCGAGCCGGCGGGGCTCATCGCGACCTGTTTGGACCATGGGCGGAAGATGAAGCGAGTCGGAATTTTCGGATGGGGCCTGGTGGCTCCGAAGTCTCCCACGATCGAGGCCTTCGCGGCCAACCTCGGCTCGGCCGAGAGCTGGTTGTCCGCCTTCGACGGCTTTGGGCCATCGACGTTCCTGGTCGGCGATCCGGCGCTCGACTTTTCCATCTATCGGCCATGGATCGACGCGCGCTTCCTGCCCAACCGCTACCCGCAGTTGGTCGAGAAGATGGATCCCACCGCCCTGCTCGCCATTGCCGCCTTCATTCAAGCCCTCGGGCAGAACGCCGGCCTCGAGGAGGCCCTGCAGGCCCTCGGGACCGAGGCCCACGTCTACGTCGGCACCGGGCTCGGAGCACTGCCGACGATCTCTCGCGCGGCGGTGGCCCTCGATCGCGCGCAGCGACGTTGGAATCGTTTCTGGTGTGACTCGTCGCGCAACTCGGCGCTGCGTCACTTCCTCGAGGGCCGAGGCCTCGACCCCGAGGTGGGAGGCGAAATCCCACCGCACCCGGATACCGCCATCGACGACCGCGAAGCCCGCGAAGATCTCGAGGACCGGTGGCAGGCGTTCTGGGCGGCGCGCAGCGACGGTTTGATCGCCTACCTCGCCGAGCTGCGGGAGATCGAGGGGCAGAGCGTCGAGGGCGAGGTCGAGGCCGCCAAGCTCGGCGTGATCAAGCTCAAGCGCCGACTCCGCGCCAAGCTCCAGGCCAAGTGGGGGGCGCCCGAGCCGCCCTGGACCCAGGTGAGCGCCGATCTCTTGTGGAACATCCCCAACATCCCCGCCGCTCAGATCACCATGCTCGGCAAGATCACCGGCCCGAGCTTTGCGCCGGTGGCGGCGTGCTCGACCTTCGGTGTGTCCTTGGCCCTGGGTTTGGACGCGATTCGCGAAGGCCGGGCAAAGGCAGTGGTCGTGGGCTCAGCCGATCCGCCACCGCACCCGTTGACGGTGGGCGGCTTCTACAACGCCCGCGTGTTGGCGGCTGACGGGACGGTGTCGAAACCCCTGACGGGGTTGCGCGGCACTCACGTCGCCGGCGGGTCGGTGGTGTGGATCCTCGGCGACTACGATCACTTCACCGCGCTGGGCATGAAGCCGCTGGGGCTCGAGCCGGTGGCGGTCGGCCTCTCGTCCGACGCCGACCACATCATCACGCCGTCCAAGGAAGGGCCGACGACGGCGATGGAGAGTGCCTTGGCTCGTGCTCACGTCGCGGCGGCCGACGTTGCGACCTGGGATCTGCACGCAACGGCAACACCCGGGGACTACCTCGAGGTCGAAAATTTGCGGGATTTGTTGCCCGAGCACGTCGTGGTGACCGCACGCAAGGGCACCTTTGGTCATGGCATGAGCGCCGCCGGCGGCTGGGAGCTGACGGCCCAGTATCTTGGGCTCGAGCAGGGCACGCTGCATCCGACCCCGCTGCGGGCCGACGAGCTCAACCCCGAGATCGCCCGCGTCCATCAACGTTTCGTTTTCGACGGCCAATGCCCGATGACCAGTGGGCAGGTGGCCGGCAAGTTGTCGATGGGGATCGGCGGCATCAACGCCTGTGTGATCTCGCGACGTTGGTCGTGACCTGGTTGTCACGTCCTGGTCGAGGCTGTGCGGGCCGCATCCGCTAGGCTCGGTCATCGAACATGGGCGTCCCGACAGGGCGTCGCACCCACCCGGAGGAAGCACCATGCACCAACTCCCGAAATTCGCGCTCGCGCTGATCATCCTCGCCTCGACGGCGGGTGTGGCCGAGGCGGACACCACCCCTCAGACCCTCCCGTTCAGCCAGGACTGGTCGAACGCAGCGCTGATCACGGTCAACAACGACTGGTCCGGAGTGCCAGGCATCGTCGGCTACCGCGGTGACAGCCTCACCGGTTCGACCGGCACGAACCCGCAGACGATCGTCGCCGACGGCTCGTCCACGCCGCTGAACGTCACCGCCAATCTGGTGAACCCGAGCGGGAGCACGGCAGGCGGGCTCGCCGAGGCCGCGATCGCCAACCCCGTCGTGGCGCTCCAGGGCTCTGGTACCGCCGATGCCCCTCACATGGTGCTCGCCCTCGATCTGACCGGCGAGAGCGGCGTGACGATTTCGTACCTCGTGCGCGATGTCGACGGGTCGGCGGACAACGCGATCCAGCCTCTGGCGCTGCAATACCGCATCGGCGGGACCGGCGATTACACCGACATCCCCGCGGCCTACGTCGCGGACGCCACGGACGGACCGAGCACGGCAACGCTCGAGACGGCGGTCTGCACGCCCTTGCCGGGCGCGGTCGATGGACAGGCGCTGGTGGAGCTGCGCTGGATCACCGCAAATGCTGCGGGCAACGACGAGTGGGTCGGTGTGGACGACATCCAGGTCGGCACCAGCATCACCTGCCCGCCACGCCTGGCGATCGGGGACGTGGACGTCATCGAGGGTGACAGCGGAACGGTGACGGCCACATTTGTCGTCGAGCTGTCGGAGCCGGCTCCGGTCGGTGGCGTCAGCTTCGACATCACCACCGCGGACGACAACCCGGTCAGCGCCACTGCCGGTGTCGACTACGTCAGCAACTCGGCGACCGGCGCGACGATCGCCGAAGGGCAGACCGAATACGAGCTCTCGGTGACGGTCAACGGCGACGGCGACATAGAGCCCAACGAGACCTTCCTGGTCCAGATCTCCAACGCTACCGGCGGTGGGGTGGTGGTGGACGACGACGAAGCCGTCGGCACCATTCTCAACGACGATGCACTCCCGGTCGAGATCGAAGAGATTCAGGGGGCCGGCCTCGCGTCGCCGGTGGTGGGCCAGGTGGCTCGCACCAACGACAACATCGTCACCGCGCTGGCCAGCGACGGCTTCTTCATCCAGACCCCCGACGATCGCCGCGACCTCGATCCCGAGACGTCGGCGGGGATCTTCGTATTCACCGGTGCACCGTTCGTTGGGGCCCCGATTGCGGTGGGCGACCAAGTCGATGTCGTCGGCATCGTCCAGGAGTTCTTCGGCCTGACCGAGATCAGCGCGTATTCGGTCTCTTTCGACGCCGGCGGCCTGCCGCTGCCGGATCCAGTGACGCTCGACAGTGCTACGCCATCGCCGACGCCGCCGGTCGCCGCCACCGAGCTCGAGCGCTTCGAGAACATGCTGGTCGAGATCGTTGGTGGTGCGGTCGGCGCGGGCAACCAGTTCTTCGGCTCCGATCCGCTCGCAGAGCTCTGGATCACCGCCGGCCCCCGCGCCTTCCGCGAGCCGGGGATCGAGTACCCCGGCGAGGTGGGCCTGCCGGTGTTCGACGGCAACCCCGAGGTCTTCGAGCTCGATCAAGATCGCCTCGGCCTGGCCGCCAGCCCCGTGCTCGGCGGCTCGACCTTCGACGCCGTCGGCATCCTGGGCTACGAGTTCAACGGCTGGGAGGTCTGGGCGACGAGCTTCACCGTGACCTCGCCGAACCCGGCCGCCGCAGTGCCCGAAGCGGCGGAAGACGAGGTCACCATCGGCAGCCTCAATCTCTTCCGACTCTTCGACGATGTCGACGATCCAGGCACGCAGGACGACGGTGCGGTGATCCCAACCGCGGAGTACCATCGGCGCCTGGAGAAGTTCTCGCGCTACATCCGCGAGAAGTTGCGCTCGCCGGACGTGTTGGCGGTGCAGGAGGTGGAGCATCTCGCTGCGTTGCAGGCGCTTGCGGCGAGGATCCTCGCCGACGATCCGACCGTGAGCTACACGGCGTACCTCGAAGAGGGCAATGACGTCGGTGGCATCGACGTGGGGTTCCTGGTGCGGAGTAGCACCGTGTCCGTGGTCGCCACGACGCAGCTCGAGGCGGACACGATCTTCTCGTTCCCGGGTGAGCCCGACGCCTTCCTCCACGATCGGCCACCGTTCCTGCTCGAGGCGACCTTCACCGACCAAACCGGCGAGGAGAGCCCGTTTGCGGTTCTGGTCGTTCACCAGCGCTCGCTCAGTGGGATTGACGGCACCGAGGGGGATCGGATCCGGCAGAAGCGGCTCGAGCAGGCCCAGTCGGTTGCGCAGATCGCGCAGGATTTGCAGACCGAGCCAGGGGCGGCACCGCTGGTCGTGGTGGGCGACTTCAACGCCTACGAATTCACCGACGGCTACGTCGACGTGATCGGCCAGATCCGCGGTGAGGTCAACCCCGCTGACAACATGCTCTCGGGCCCGGATCTGGTCGATCCGAATCTCACCAACCAGGTGATGAGCCTCCCGGCTGACGAGCGCTATTCCTTCATCTTCGGCGGCAGCGCCCAGGTTCTGGACCATGCCCTCACCACTGAGCCGATGACGGCACGGGTGAGGTGGTTTGCTTACGGTCGGGGCAACACCGATGCTGCTGCGAACCTGATCAACGACGCCTCGACGCCGCTGAGGTCCTCCGACCACGACGGCTTCGTGTTGGCGATCGTAGGCTCCGGGATCTTCGCCGACGGCTTCGAGTCGGGCGACACGTCGGGGTGGTCGGCGACGGTGCCGTAAGGGAAGGGGCCAGGGACCTGGGACCAAGGACCTGCTGCTGGGAGCTACCTGGTACCGGGGTACTCTTCAGAATCCCGGATTCCGGGTCCCGGATTCCGGGTCCCGGGTCCCCGATACCCGTTCCCCCTGCTACGCTTCTCCCCATGGCCAGCAACAACTCCTTCGACATCGTTTCCGAAGTCGACCTCGCCGAGGTCAAGAATGCCGTCAACCAGGCCGAGAAGGAGGTCGTGCAGCGCTACGATCTCAAGGCCTCCATGTCGACCATCGAGCTCGACGAAAAGGCGCGCAAGCTGATCATCGGCAGCAAGGACGACTTCACCTGCGAAGCCGTACTCGGCGTGTTGCAGCAGAAGCTGGTGCGGCGCGGTGTGCCGCTCAAGGCATTGGACTACGGCAAGGTGCTCCCGGCGGGCGGGGACCGGGTGCGCCAGGAGATCGCGATCCAACACGGCATCCCGACCGAAAAGGCCAAGGAGATCGTGAGGGTGATCAAGGACGCCAAGCTCAAGAAGGTGCAGGCCTCGATCCAGGGCGATTCGCTGCGGGTCTCAGGGCCGGACCGCGATACCCTGCAGGAGGCGATCGCCCTCATCAAATCCCAGGACTTCGGGATCGACGTGCAGTTCACCAACTATCGGTCGAGCTGAAGTCGGTTCCAGTACCGGGCATGGGGTACTTCCGGATGACATGAAGGGGACCGGGGACCCGGTACCGGGGACCCGGGATCGGATCGGGACTCCCCTGGCAGTCGGCGAGCGCCCGAACGCGAATTTCTCGGACAGTCCCTCAGCTGCGTTTGAGGGTGCTGCCGAACCGCGCGCCGCCGAGTCCCGGTGGGCGCCAACCTCTTTCCCTGGTCCCTGGTCCCCGGTACCTTCTTCTACTCGATCTCGCGCAGCTCTTTGCCGGGCTTGAAGCGCACGGTCTTGCCGGGGCCGATCGACACCTCGACCCCGGTCTTGGGGTTGCGGCCAACGCCACGCTTGCGATCGCGGACCTGGAACACGCCAAAGCCGCGTAGCTCGATCCGCTTGCCCTCCTTGAGCGCGTCCTTGAGCGCCTCGAGGAGAGTGTCCACAGCCTCGGCCGCCTTGATGCGGGGGAGGTCGGCGGTGTCGGCGACGCGGTTGACGATGTCGGACTTGATCATGAGGCTCTCACTCGTTGGCTCGATCGATTCGAGGAGTCGGAGGATAACAACGGGCCTTCCGGGGTGTCAACGAACCGTCAGCCGGAGGCTTGGTCCATCTTGCGGCGCACGATGCAGAACTCGAACGCCTGGCTGGTCGCGGCGGCCAGGCGCTGGAGCGCGTAGACGTCGACCGGTGGTGTGGAGTCGTCGATCTCGCAGTAGATGACCGTCACCAGGCGCTCCTTGATGCGCACCGGCAGGAGCAGGCATCGCCGCGGCAGCTGCCCTCCCCACAACGCCGCCAGATGGCGGTGGGCAGGAAGAGGCGGCAGCGGCCCCACGTGGAAGTTCCCTTCCTTGGCGAGGGAGGCGAAGAGCGATGGTTGATCGAGGGCCAGCTGGAAGCTGTCGAGCGCCGTCATGTCGACTCCGGAGCCCGAACCGAGCCAGCCGACTACGGTGTCGCGTCTGACCATGAAGAGCAGCACGCGAGGAAAAACTCGGCGCAGGAAGGCGAGAACGTAGTTGCCGATCTGCTCGCGGTCACCCAGCACGGCGAGGCGGGCCTCGAAGGCTTCGAGGTCGAGATCGACAGCGTGCGGCCCGGCACCGGCGCGCCCCTGCGGTAACGGCAGGGGCGGCGGGTTCCACGAGGCGATGGCGGCGGCTGGAGCCGGAGCACTCGGGTGAGGGGGGCTGGCAGCGGCAGGCCGCAGCGCCGCCGCAGGTGGACCGGCGGGGCCCCGCTGGGGCGCTCGCGGCTCGACGCCGCCGGGTGTGGCCTCGTGGCGCCACATGAACCGGGCGCGATTCATGCGATCGACGAGTGAGCCGAAGCGCGCCGGCATCGGTTCGTCGTAGTACTTCTCCAGGGCTTCGGCGATTCGAGCTTCCAGGGCGACGTGGACGCTCACCCGCCTGCCCGAGACGAACCCGAGCTCGTCGTGGACGGCCAGGTTGCGCGGGTCGAGCAAGGCTACCGAAACGGTCGTCGGCGTCGCAGCGAACGGGATCGCCCGGGCGCGGCGCGCGAGCTTGGCGGGTACCAGCTCCAAGGCATCATCACCGATGCGGCGCAAGTCGTCGGCTGTGGCGACCGGAAAGCCCGAGATCGACCCCACCAGGTCGAGCAGCTTGCCCTCCTCGACCAAGTCGAGCTCGAGCAACACGGTATCGAGGTGGCCGCCGACCGCCGCGTGCCGGGCCTCCGCCTCGGCCAGGGCACTCTGGGTCACGAGGCCGGAGGAAACCAGCATGCGGCCGAGGTTGTTCGGGGGTTGGGACCTTTCGCTCACAGCAGGCACGTCATCCGAAGTCCGGGCGGCGCCGAGGCTGGGCTCGGCCCAAGTGTCATCGGCGCCTGCATGAAGCTGCAAACCGCTATCTTCCAGACGGTTGCGGAGTGAGCAGTCTAGCCGAGGCGGAGACCTGCCGCAAGGGCCGGCGACTGGTAGAGTTGGGTCATGAGGGCTACGCCGTTTTCAGTGCTCGTGATGCTCCTCGTGGTTTCTGTCCCGGTGGCGGCGGAGGATCTTCCCGCTGCGCGACTCGCGACCCCCGACAGGCGGAGCGAGGCGGCAACGGAGTTTCTCGCCGCTCGGTTGGAGGCTGCTCGGGGTGCCTTCCAGGCTGCGCTCGACAGCTACTCCCGTGCGCACGAGCTCGCGCCGGAGGATCCCTGGCCGGATCTGGAGCGGGGACGGTTGCTGCTACGCCTGCGTGATGTCGGCGCCGCCATCCGTCTCGCGGAAGAGGTGATTCTGCGCGCTCCGGAATTGCTCGAGGCGCGGGAGCTTCTGGCCGAGGCACGTTTGGTCGCTGCGGAGTCCGATCCGCGCGCAGTTCCAGCGGCGGAGGCGGCGTTGCGCGACGTGTTGGGCAGGAGCGGCTACGATCCCGCTCACGCCTTTGATCTCGCGCGGCTGCTGCAGACCCAGGGCCGGGTCGCCGACGCCGTCGACGTGCTGTCGACCGCAACCGCGGTGCGTCCCGACCCACGGCTGCAATCGGTGCTGGTGCGCCTCATGCTCGAGCTCGGGCGAGAGAACGACGCCGAAGTCGTGCTGCGGGAGTTGCTCGGACTGGCGCCCGGGGCCCTCGAGGAGCGGTTGCTCCTGGTCGAGATCCTCAGCCGGCGTGAGGATCACGCGGCAGCTGCAGAGGTGATCGCAGCGGCGCCTGAGCTGGCCGACGAGCCGCGGTTGGCTCGGCGGCTCGCCTGGGAGCTCGCTCGGGCCGGTCAGATCGAAGCTGCACTGAAGGCGATTGCGGACCTGGTCGAGCAGGGGTCGGCAGACGCCCGCCTGAGGTTGCTCGAGGCCGACCTGCTCGATCGCTCCGGCCGCACCGCGGAAGCCGAGCGTGTCCTGCAGACGGCGTTGGGTCTCGAGCCGCCGAGCGCCGACGTTGCCCTGGCGTTGGTCGGTCTGCTCGAGCGACGGGGCGACGAGGCAGCTGTTCGCGAGGTGCTCGGTGCGACCGCCGCGCGTCTCGCGAGCTCGGATGACACCTCGGGGGCGGACGACCTGCGACTGCGCCTGGCGGGCCGGCTGCTCGAGTCCGGCAGCGCCGACGGGGCCCTGGCCACGCTCGCGCAGCTCCACGACCAAGGCCGCGGGCTCGAGGTGGCGCTCGACGCCTGGTTGGCGCAGGGAGAGTGGCAGCGGGTCCTCGATCTCGTTCCCGCCGACGGCGAGGTGAGCCCTGGCGTGGAGGCTCGGCGGGCGGAGGCTCACTATCGGCTCGGGCACACCGACGAGGGGGACGCCGCGATGGCCCGTCTGCTCGGCGGGACCGAAGAGGTACGCCTGCGCCTGGGTGTGGTCGTCTACCAACGCTTGGCCTTTCACGCCAAGGCCTTGCCGCTGCTCGAGCGCCTCGAGGTGTTGGCGCCCGATGCGCTCGAGATCCCGTTCCGGCGTGGCGCTTCGCTCGAGCGGCTGGGTCGGTACGAAGAGGCCGAAGAGGTGCTGCGCCGACTCGTGGAACGGGCCCCGGACTTCGACCAGGCGCTGAACTATCTCGGCTACATGCTGGCCGACCAGAACACCGATCTCGACGACGCCCTCGGCTTCATCGAGCGCGCCGTCGAGCTCGATCCCGACAACGCCGCCTATCGCGATAGTCTCGGTTGGGTCCTGTATCGGTTGGGGCGGCTGCGCGAAGCCAAGGGGCAACTCGAGATCGCTGCGGCGTTGGCCCCCGGTGAGCCGACGATGCTCGATCACCTCGGCGACGTGTTGGCGGCGCTGGGCGAAACCGGCCCGGCACTCGAAGCCTGGGTGCGCGCCATCGAGAACGGGGTGGAGAACCCGGCTCTGGTGCGGCAGAAGATCGAAGCGGCGCGCGGCGGAGGCTAGCGTCGTCATGCACCCGCTCGTGGAGGGTTCCAGGTGCCCCCACAAGGAGGCATCCGAGCACGACGAACAAGCTACCGGGTACCGGGTACCCGGTACCGGTCGGAGCGTGAGGGGCATCTTCAGCGGACGGACGGCGCGACGACTGTGTGGTCGATTCGTCTGGGCCGTGGCGACGGCGTCGGGCTTGGGGTGTTCCGCGGTCGTGCCCTCGCTACCGGTTTCGGGCACTCAGGCTCTGTATCGCCTCGAGGTCACCCGCAGCAACGAGACCTTCTCGGGCCGCTTGGTTCTGCGCGAGCTGGGTTCATCGTGGGAGGTCGAGGTCGCCGACGCTCTCGGCCGATCGGTGTGGGCTTGGCGCGTGCGGGGCGGCAGGAGTGCGTGGATCGACGCCAACGCCCGCTCGTGGTGCCCTGATTGGCGTGGGGAGTTGCTCGCTCTGCCGCGCGGCTTCGCGGTGGAGTCCCTGCGCGCGGTGCTGCGGGGGCGCCTTCCCGACCCGGCACTCGAGCCCCTGGAGGACGGAATGTTCGAGATCGAGCACCGCGGGGCGAGATGGGAGGGAGAACGAGTCGACGGCGTTGTTGTTCGGTGGTCGTACACTCGGCTCGGAGGTGCGAGAACCTGGTCGTGGCGAGGCGATCCACGCAGGGGTGAGCTGGTATCCTCCGACGGCCTGACGATGCAGTGGCGGCGGATCGTCATCGAAAGTCTGGCCGCGGGCTCACTCGACACACCCTTGGTCCCGGAGGGCTACCGGCGTGACTGTCGCGAGCTGGTCGACCCGTAGCTTCGCCAAGGTCAACCTGCACCTCGAGGTGGTGGGCCGGCGTCCCGACGGCTTCCATGATCTCGTGACGGTCTTCCAGACCGTCAGTCTGGCGGATAGGTTGCGGCTGGAGTACCGGCCCGGATCCGCTCTCGGCGTCGAGGTCGGGGTGACGGGTCCGACCTCGCGCGGTGTCCCTGCCGACTCGAGCAACCTGGCTGCCCGCGCCCTGCTCGCCTTTGGCGCCGCCGCGTCGCTGGGCGGTCACTTTCGCCTGGAGCTCGTCAAGCGGATCCCCGCCGGTGGGGGACTGGGTGGCGGGAGCAGCAACGCTGCAGCGGTATTGAGGTTGCTCGCGCGTGCCTTCCCGGGTCGCCTGAGTGCCGAGGATCTGCGTGCTCTCGCCGCCGGCCTGGGCTCCGACGTGCCGTACTTCCTGCTGGGTGGCACCGCGATCGGGCGGGGTCGAGGTGAGCTGCTGGACGCTGTGCCGGAGCTGCCGCGGCGCTCGCTCTGGCTGGTCCTCCCCGCTGTGTCGTCGGCGACGCCCAGGGTCTTTGCTGCGCTCGAGCCGCACGAGGTCGGGCAGCGCGAGGACGCAGTGGCGGCGATCTTCGGTGCCGACGACAGCTGGCAAGCCCTGGCCGAGCACGGTCACAATGCCCTGACGGGGCCGGCCCTGCGGGTCTATCCCCAGTTGGCCAGGATCGAGCACGAGCTCGCCGACAGTGGCGCTGCCTGGGTTCGACTGTCGGGAAGTGGCTCAACCTTCGTCGTGAGCGCGGACCCGGAGTGGGGGGGCCTGGCACGCCAACTGGGCGTCGGACGGATCGTTCGCGTGCGCACCGTCTCGCGGCGCGAGATCGGCCGGGAGTGGAGGTCCGGTTCCGATCGGGGAGACGAGAGGGCGGAGATGAAGGACTGAGACAAAGGGATGCGAGTCTCCGATACCCGATACCCGATACCCGATACCCGATACCCGATACCCGATACCCGAT
>CAZRFU010000033.1:0-53213 GCA_964599475.1 uncultured Thermoanaerobaculia bacterium | reverse complement strand
TCGGTGGGCGACGATCGAGTCGTTGAAGGCGACGCGGGATCGCGAGTGGCTCACTTCCCGGTAACACTTTCGTGCCCGCAACCTCGGCCGGTCGAAGTTCGGTTTGCCACCGCTGATGGTGCGGCGTTCGAGGCGAGCGACTATGTTCCGGCGACCGGCATCGTGCGCTTCGAGCCTGGTGAGACGAGCAAGACTGTTTCGATCGAGATCGTCGGCGATCTCGAGCCCGAAGCCGACGAGCACTTCTTCGTCCGTCTGTCCGACCCGATTGGCGCGGAGATCCGTTATGCCGAGGGCGTCGGCACCATTCGCAGCGACGATTTTCGGGTGAGTGCGGTCGCGACCTCGATCGTCGAGGGGCATGCGGGAGAGAGCTGGACCGTACCGGTCACGGTAGCGCTCAACACGCCGGCCACGGCGGTGACTCGGGTGAACTACCAGGCTACTGCGGTCTCCGCCACTGCCGCTGTGGATTTCGTCGCGACCAGTGGGCAGTTGACCTTCCAGGTTGGCGAGAGCTCGAAGATCGTCAACGTCACCGTCCGCGGCGACGACCTCGACGAAGGAGACGAGAGCTTCGCGCTGGTACTCTCGAGCCCAGTCGGGGCGGCTCTCGGCGACAACGCCCTGGTATCAATTCTGGACGACGATTCGTGTCCGGGGCCGAACCTGCTGATCAATCCAAGTGCAGAGCTTGCTCCACCGGCCGGCGGAGGGATTCCGGGGTGGACTCAGGTCAGCGGTGCCTGGCGCCGCCAGCTCGGCGGTGGATTCTGGGTTGGCGCGCGAGAGGGATCTCACTTCTTTTACCCTGGGGACGTGCCGGAGGCGGAGCTCTACCAGGAGATGGATGTCTCCTCCTTGGGGTCGTGGATTGATCAGGGCGCAACTCCGGTCCGGGTCGAGGGGTTCGTCTACACGACCAACGGTACGGTGCGCGACACTGCGCGGATGATCTTGGAATACGTGAGCGCTGCAGGCGTGGTGCTCGGAGCCTGGGACACCGGCGAGATCGTCAACAGTGGCATCTGGTCGCGTCACGCCGGCCGCGACGTTGTCCCGCAAGGCACCCGCAGCCTCCGCCTGCGGCTGGCGGGCACGCGCCTCGCCAGCGACGTTCGATTGGACGCTGTCTACGACCAATTGTCGGTGCACTTGCTCGGATTTCCGTACGTTTCGGTTCAGGACGCCTCGACGCTAGAGGGCGAAGCTGGTACCACGGCTATGACCTTCCGCGTGACAAGGAGCTGCTCGGTGCCCTTTGCCACGGTGGTCGACTACCTGACCGCGGATGGGACGGCAAAGGCCGGCGTCGACTACCAGGCTCAGCTGGGCCGGGTGACCTTTGCCGCAACGGAACTCGAACGCGAAGTCACGGTGCCAATCTTCGGCGACGCGGTGGTGGAGTCGGACGAGACGTTCCTGCTCCGGATTGTCTCGCCGATCAACGCGGGCGTTGATCGAGGGGAGGCCGTCGGCACGATCATCGCGGACGAGGTCCAGATGACGATCGATGCAGTTGACCTGCCCGAAGGCAACAGCGGGTTGACGCCCTTCGTGTTCACCGTCTCCCTTTCGGCTCCCAGCCCCCTGCCGATTTCGGTCGACTGGGCAACGGGCGGTGGCAGTGCCACGGGAGCTGCAACGGCCACCGAGGGCACCGACTACCTCGCCGCCGGCGGCACCTTGTCGTTCGCGCCAGGCGAAACCTCGAAACTGGTCTCCGTAATGGTGGTGGGAGACTCCGAGGTCGAGCCCGACGAGACCTTCCGGGTCACTCTGACCAATCCGCTCAACGCAGTGTTGATCGAAAATCGCGGCTACGGCACGATCATCCAGGACGACATCGGCATCACCATTCACGATGGTTGGGTGACGGAAGGTGACCAGGGCTCGAACGACTTGGCAATCGAAGTGACGCTCACCGGGCCGAGCAGTGTGCCGGTCGGCATCGATTTCAGCACGAGAGATGGCAGTGCGGTTGCCGGCCTCGACTACGTCGCAACGAGCGGACGCCTCATGATTCCGGCCAATGCGCTTCGCGCTGAGATCATCGTGAGAGTGCTCGGGGACACGCTGTTCGAGCCGAGTGAAACCTTTGTTGTCGACCTTTCGAGCCCGAGCGCCGGTTCGTTGCTGGTGGCGACGGCGCAGGCGATCGTTGCCGACGACGACGACTGCCCGAGTCCCGAGTTGTTGGCCAATCCAGGTGCAGACAGTGAGCTGGAGAACGGCGAGGTTCCTGGATGGAGTGAGGTCACCGGGACCGGCTGGACGCGGCGTACCAGTTCTCCCAGTCCGTTCTCCGGGGCCGCCTACTTCCACGCCGGCGGGGTTGCTGTGGCCGAGCTCGCGCAGGACGTGGACGTCTCGACCTACGCTCCGGTGATCGACGAGGGGATTCAGCGGTTCTCCTTCGAGGGCTTCGTGCGTTCGGCTGCCGAGGCGATCGTCGACACGGCCCGGATCGTCGTCGAGTACCGTGACCAGACGAATACGGTCCTCGGGAGTTGGGACAGCGGCGAGATCGCTCACACGACCTCCTGGCGACGCATCGGCGATCTGCGCTTCGCTCCGGTCGGGACGCGTTTCGTGCGGGTCCGGCTCGCGACCACGAGGCGCAGCGGCAGCACCGCCGACGGGTTCTTCGATGCGCTTTCGCTTCGTTCGATCGGAACACCCGCTCTATCGGTCGAAGACGTCGAAGTGTTCGAGGGAGACGAGGAGAGTGTGGTGGCGCCGTTCCGCTTGCGGCTCAGCTGTCCGGCGCTCAAGCCCTCTTCAGTCGAGATCTGGACCGTCGACGACACCGCCGTCGCGGGACAGGACTACACCGCTGTCAACGAGGTGGTCCACTTCGGGACTGGAGAGTCCGAGAAGATCGTCGCGGTCGAGGTAGCCGGGGACTACTCGAACGAGATTCGCGAGCGCTTCCTCCTGCGCCTTGGGAGTGAGCAGCACATTGCCTTGCTCGGGCGTCAGGCCGTCGGCACAATTCGCGACGCCGATCCTGGCGCGCCGCCGGTGGATGGGCGTGAGTTCGTCTACACCCTCGACGAGGACTTTGACCTGGGAGCCTCGCTGCGTGTCAACCACGATGCCCCTGGATCCGACCAACTGCAGATCTCACCCGAGGGGGGGACCTTCCCCTATGTCTGGGTCGCCGCGTCGGCACGGGGCACGATGGTGAAGATCGACGCGGAGACCGGATCGATCCTCGGCGAATACTCAACCAATCCAGACAACCGGGGGCACTCCGACCCTTCGCGCACGACGGTTGGCCTTGACGGATCGGTGTGGGTCGGCAACCGCGGCGACCAGAGTGTCACCCACGTCGGACTGCCCGAGCTCAACCAATGTGTCGATCGCAACGGCAACGGTGTGATCGATACCTCGACCGGCTACAGCGACGTACTGCCGTGGCCCAATGCTTCCGGGCAGGACACCAACGGCGGAGTCAGCTCGGCGCAGGATGAGTGCATCCTCCACTACGTCAAGACCAGCTCCAGTGGTACGCGCCACGTTTCGGTGACTCGCGACAACGACGTGTGGGTCTCGGGTACCGGGAATCGAGTGTTTGATCTGATCAGTGGGCGAACCGGGGCGGTAGTTCGGACGGTGACCGGCGCGCCGTGCGGTGGCTACGGTGGTCTCATTGATGGTGCCGGGGTGATTTGGTCGACTACGAGGCAGGGCGGCCTCCTGCGCTGGGATCCAGCGGTGGATCCCCCGACAGCCGAATCGAGACGGTGTATCGTGGGAACGGATCCCTATGGGCTCGCTCTCGACGACTATGGTTGGGTGTGGGTTTCTTCGTACTACACCAGCCTGGTGCGCAAGGTTTCGCCCGACGGCGACATCGTGCTGGGGCCGTTCGGACTTGGTGGTGGCGGCAACCCACAGGGACTGGCGGTCGATAGGGCCGGTGACGTTTGGGTAAGTTCGGGCCTGGAGTCCGGTGTGCGTTCGATCACACACCTGCGCAACGATGGCTCACTCGTCGGCCGTGTGCCGGATGTCCCGCGCGGCAGCACCGGAATCGCCATCGACCACCAGGGCAAGGTGTGGGCGGCCGCCTACCAGGACAGCGCTGCCGCACGCATCGATCCCACCCGTGGTGCTCCGGGGCCGGATGGCGTGACCCCGATCGGCGAGGTCGATCTCGTGGTTCCGCTTCCCGGTGCGATTCCCTACAACTACAGCGACATGACCGGCTTCATCGCGGTCACTCGCACCGCCGGCCTCGGTTCGTGGACGGTCATCCAGGACGGCGGTTTCGCGGGCGCCGAATGGGGCTCGATCGTGTGGAACACCGAGCCGGAGGCGTTCGTGCCGGCGGGTTCTTCCATCGAGGTCGAGGTGCGCGCCGCGGAGTCGGTGCCGGCCCTTGGAATCCAGCCGTGGCAGGCAATCGAAAATGGCCTTCCGTTCGTGCGATTCGGGCGGTACCTGCAGGTCCGCGTCACGCTTCGCTCCAACGCCAGCGGCCAGAGTCCAGTGCTCTCCGACCTGCGCGTTGGGACCACTCCCGACGCCGAAGTGACGATCGCCGATGCGACCGTGGTCGAAGGGGACGGGCAGGCGGTCGAAGCCGTGTTTGCGGTCGAGCTGGCGAGCCCGGTCAACCGCGAAGTGCAGGTCGCGTGGGCGACCGCCGACGCGACCGCGGTGGCAGGTGAAGACTATGTGGCAGCGACTGGCGCCCTGACCTTCCCTCCGGGCGAAACTACTCGGACCATTGCCGTCCAAATTGTCGGCGATCTTGCGATCGAGCCGGACGAGACCTTCGAGGTGCTGCTGTCGAGCCCAGTGAACGCAGAGTTTGTGCGGGACCGCGCGATCGGCACGATCATCGATGACGATGCGCGGCCGGAGCTCACCTTGACCAAGGTCGCTCTGGTCGCGGGTGAGATCCCTGGTCGTGCGGACCCTGGTGAGGTTGTGGCCTACCGCCTGGTCGCGCAGAACGTCGGCAGTGCGCCGGCCACGGAGCTGGTGCTCGAGGATTCGTTGCCGCCGCGGACAACCCTCGTGCCGGGCTCGGTGGTCACCTCTCAGGGAGTGGTGCTCGAGCTCGACCCGCTGCGCATCGCGCTCTCCAGCCTCGAGGCTGGAGGAGCGGTGCAGATCGATCTGGAGCTCGAGCTCGATCCGGTGTTCCCGGCCGGCAGCGCGCCGATCTCGAACCAGGCGATTCTCTCGAGTGTGGAGCTCGCCCCGGTGCCGAGCGACGATCCGTCCGTGGCCGGCTCAGTCGACCCGACCGTGGTCGAGGTGGTGGCGACTCCGGTGCTGGTTGTCGAGAAGCGGGCCGTGCTCGCCGACGATCGGGACGGCGACGGCCGCCCAAGCCCCGGTGACGAGCTCGAGTACGAGTTGGTGCTCAGGAGCTCGGGCGATGCCGATCTCAGCGAGTTGCAGGTGGCCGATCCGATCCCGTTGCACACCACCGTGGTGCCCGGCTCGATCGTCGCCCCGGCTGGGACTGTGATCGTCGGTGAGTCGCCGGTCGAGCTCGATCTCGGTGAGCTCGCTGTCGGGTCGGTTGCCACGATCTCGTTCCGCGTCGTGATCGATCCCGTGCTCCCGGCCGGGGTCGACCGGGTCACCAACCAGGCGGCGGTGGCGAGCGCCGAGCTCCCGGTGGTGCTCAGCGACGATCCCGAGGTCGGCGGTACTGCGGATCCCACCGTGACGGTGGTGACCGGACAACCGCGCCTGCTGGCGGAGAAGACCTGGGCTTTGGTCGACGACATCGATGCCGACGGCGTTCCGAGCCCAGGTGACGCCATCGGCTACGAGGTGCGGCTGAGGAATCTCGGCACGTTGGGTGCAACCGAAGTGCTGTTTGTCGACCCGATTCCCGAGCACACCGCCGTGGTGGAGGGCAGCGCCGAGACCAGCGCCGGCAGCGTGGTGGGTGAGGACCCTCTGCGCCTCGAGCTCGATGTGCTCGAGGTCGGCGACGAGGTGGTGGTGCATGTCGTCGTGAGGATCGACGATCCGTTCCCGCCGGGCCTCGGCGAGGTCTCGAATCAGGGCCTGGTCGCGAGCCTCGAGACCGACGTGGTGCCGACCGATGATCCGAACCTGGGCGGAGAGGCCGATCCCACCGTGACGCCGGTCACGGCTGCGCCGCGGCTGCGCCTCGAGAAAGTCGATGTGTTGGTCGACCGTGACGGCGACCAGTTGGCATCGCCCGGGGACGAGCTGATCTACGTCCTGACGCTTGCCAACGATGGCAATACCGCTGCGCTTGCAGTCGAGCTCACGGATTCGATTCCGCCCCATACCTCCCTCGTCGCCGGCTCGATCGTGGCTTCGGCCGGGACCATCACCGGTGAGGATCCGATCGTGCTCGAGCTTCCCGAGCTCGGTGCCGGAGCTTCGGTCGAGCTGAGCTTCCGAGTCGAGATTGCGACCAGCCTCGATCCTGAGGTCGAGCTGATCGAAAACCAGGCTTCGGCCAGTGGCGAGGGCGTGGAGACCGTGCTCTCCGACGATCCTCGGCAGCCGGGTGAGGCGGACCCGACGGTGACGCCCGTCGTCTTCCCGCCGCAGCTTTCGGTGCAGGATGCGAGCGCACCGGAAGCCGCGACGGCGATGTCCTTTGTGGTGACACTTTCGCATTCGGCCGCTGTGGCGATCGAGATCCCATGGTCGACGGTGGACCGCGACGCCCTTGACGGCTTCGACTACACCGGGGCGAGCGGGATTCTCGTGCTCGAAGCAGGCGCACCAGGCGAGACCATCGAGATCGGCCTGATCGACGATCTGTTCGATGAAAACGACGAGACCCTCGAGCTGGTGCTCGGTGTGCCGAGCTACGGCAGCCTCGAACGTGCGTCGGCGACCGGCACGATCATCGATGATGACGCCCTGCCCGAGCTGCTCCTCAGCGGAGGCGGTGTGGTCGAGGGTGATGGCGGCACCGTCGACCTCACCTTCACGGTAGCGCTGTCGGCACCGAGCGGCCGACCGGTGACGGTCTCGCTGGCCACGGCCGATGCCGGCGCAACTGCCGGTGTCGACTACCTGCCGCTGGAAGCGAGCCTGACTCTCGAGCCCGGCCAGACGGTGGCTTTGGTCGCCGTGGAAGTGGTCGGCGACCTCATCGACGAGGACGACGAAGCCCTGCGCCTGCTCGTGGTCGCGGTGCAGCACGCCCTGCCGGCGACGCCCGAAGCGGTCGGCATCATCGTCGACGACGATCTGCCGCGAGTCTCGATCGGTGACGCCAGTGTGGTCGAGGGTGACACCGGCACGGCCGATGCGGTCTTCCCGGTGACCCTCTCGGTCGCCGGCCGGTTGCCGCTGACGATGGCGGTCCAGACCGAGGACGAGTCGGCGACTGCCGGCGTCGACTACACCGAGTTGAGCGGCTCTTTGACCTTTG
This sequence comes from uncultured Thermoanaerobaculia bacterium, assembly GCA_964599475.1. Classification (GTDB taxonomy): domain Bacteria; phylum Acidobacteriota; class Thermoanaerobaculia; order Multivoradales; family CAZRFU01; genus CAZRFU01. Next base: position 45,817 of record CAZRFU010000033.1, on the reverse strand, counting down.
CCCCCGGCGAGGTCGAACACGAGCTCCGCGTCGGGGTCACTGGTGACCTCCTGCTCGAGCCTGACGAGACCTTCCGGGTGGTCCTGTCCACACCGAGTTACGGCGAGCTCGATCGCGCAGTGGGCCTCGGCACGATCCTCGACGACGAGGTGTGCCTCGGCCCGAACCTGCTCGTGAACCCTGGAGCCGAGCTGCCCGAGGTCGGTGGTGAGCTGCCTGGGTGGCAGAGCGTTGCCGGTGCGGGTTGGGCTCGAGCCACCACAGCCGCGCCGGTCGAGGGAGAGGCGTCGTTTGCTCCTTCCCCGATCGATCCTTCGCTGCCACCGATCGCCGAGCTGGTGCAGGACGTCGACTTGCAGCCCTGGGCCGGACTGATCGACACCGGCACCCAACGGTTCGCTTTCGAGGTGTGGTGGCGAGTTGCGGACGTCAGTCCCAGTGACCTCGCCCGTGTGGTGCTCGAGTACCGTGCGGTACCCGGCGGTGTTGTGCTCGGAGCTTTCGAGAGTGACGACCTCGTGGCGGTTGGGAGTTGGGCCAGCCTCATCGAAGTCTCGACGGCGCCGCTCGGCGCGCGCTGGGTCCGTGTGCGCCTGCTCGCGGAGCGGCACAACGCGGACGGGCCGTTGGTCCAGTTCGACGATCTCCTGTTCGCCTCCCTTCGGGCGGCGACGGTGACCGTGGGCGACACCAGCGTGCTCGAGGGCGACAGCGGCACGACCACGCTGCGGTTCCCGGTGCGACTCACCTGCCCGTTGCCGGACTCGGTCGCCGTCGCGTACGCCACCTCGGCCGGCACCGCAACGCCCGGCGACGACTACCAGGAAGCCAGCGGGACGCTCACCATCGCCTCTGGGGAGGTCGAAGGCGAGATCCCGGTGCCGGTCGTCGGCGACACGGCGGTCGAGCCGGACGAAACGGTTACGCTCACACTCGGGCCGGCCGGCGAGAGCGAGGTCGTGCTGCTCGACCCGAGCGCGATCGGCGCCATCGTCAACGACGACGAGGACGGTGGTGGGAACTTCTGCCCCCGTTCGCCGGGGTACTGGAAGAACCACGTCTCGGCCTGGCCCGTGGCCAGCCTACCAATCGGAGCGGTGACCTACGACGTTCCCGGGGCCCTCACCCTGCTGAACTACGGTGGTCCGGATTCCGCCACCAAACTGGCCCGGGCGCTGGGGGCGACCAAGCTCAACCAGGCCTCCGGCTATGACTCGCCGGGATTGGCAGCCCTCGTCTCCAGCGCCGACGGGTTCCTGGCGACGTACCCGCCCGGCAGCAATCCCCGCGGGTCGGCTCGCAACACCGCCAACGCGCTCAAGGACGCACTCGAAGCGCACTACCAGGGTGAGTGCCCCGATCCGCCCTCGGCTTGCTCGCCGACCCCCCTCGGTATTGCGACGGGATGGAACGTCTTCGTGCGCGGCACGCTGGCGCAGAACTACTCCGATACCGAAGGGCGCATGGCGGCGGGGGGCGACGTTCAGCTCAACGGCTACAGTGTGGGTCTGCTCGAATGGCCGAGTCCGGGGACGCCGATGCTCGTTGCAGGAGGTCATCTCCTCTTCGTCAATGGCACCGTCAGCGGTGGCGATGTGGTCCACCGTCTCAGCGCCCAGACCGCCTCGCTCAACGTGCCCCACGGTGTGATCCGCCAGGGTACTGCGATCGACTTTGCCGCAGCCGGCAGCCAGCTCGAAGCGCTTTCGTCCCAGCTGGCTGCCCTTCCGCAGCAAGGCATCGTCACTATTCCCCCCTGGAACGCCATCAGCCTCGACGGCACCAATCCCGAGCGCAACGTGTTCTACCTCACGGCCGCCGAGCTCCAGGCGACCTCGAGCGTCACGATTCGGGTGCCTGCGGGCTCGACGGTGGTGGTGAACGTCAGTGGCACCGCGCCGGTGATGCAGTACTTCGGCTTCACCCTCGACGGGGCGACTGCCGAGCGGATCGTGTGGAACTTCCCGCAGGCAACCAGCCTGACGATGCAGGGAGTCGGCGTCCAAGGTTCGGTGCTGGCGCCACGGGCCGCCGTCCAGTTCAACAACGGGGTCATCCACGGTACGCTCGTGGCCTCCTCGCTCCAGGGGCAACGGGCAGTCGAACCGGGTGAGCTTCACCGGCTGCCTGCCGTCTCCCTGAGCTCGGCCACAAACGGAGAACGATCGTGATCGAGACGAGGCAGGAGACCGCAGGAATGTTGTTGCGCAAGGTCGTGGCGCAGGTGTTGTGCGCCGGGATGTTCGTCCAGGGCGCGCCGTTGGTCGCACTCGAACAGGTGGCCGCTCGCCGCGCAGCCGGTGAGGTCGGACCGGCGACCCGTTGGCTGGGTGATACCGCCGCCGCGGCCGAGGCCCAGCTGAGCAGGGTAGCGGGGGGCGCCACCGCTGCGCTCGAGAGGGTGCAGGCGGCAGTTTCCTTCGGGGGAGCTTCGCGCCCAGACGCCGGCGCGCCGATTCTGGTTGCGGCACGCACAGCGTCACCGGCGAGCCTACCCGCTGCCCCTTCGCCGGCCGTTGGGTCGGGCCTGCCACCGAGCCCACCAGGCTTCCGGCCGGCGACCGGGCTCAGCAGCTCGCAAGGTCCCGCCGATCGATTCGTCCGCCTCTCGAAGTCCGCGCCGACCTCGATCGCAGTGGCTCCGGGTTGGAATCTCGGCTCCCTGCCCTGGGCCCCGAACGATACTGATCCTGCTGCGGTGTTCGCCGCCCTCGGCGCCGGCGTCGAACGGGTCTTCACCTACAACGCCTGCGACTCGAGCGACCCGTGGAAGCTGTGGGATCCGAATGACTCTGGATCCTCCGATTTGGCGAACCTCGACCATCGCCCCGGCTTCTGGCTCGAGGCGAATGTGCCAGGGGTGGTCGCGGCGACCGGCGAGCTGCCGCCGACCAGCACCATCTCGCTCTGCCCAGGTTGGAACCTGATTGGTTTTCCCGCCGCAGGGCCACGTCCGGTCGCAGCGGCGCTCGCTTCGATCGCAGGCAGCTACACCCGAGTGTTTGCCTACGAGGTGAGCCGACCGGAGCGGCCGTGGTCCGTTTACGACACCGCCGGCCCAAGTTGGGCCAATACCCTCACGCACCTCGAGCCCGGCCGGGGCTATTGGGTGCTCGCGACCGCCGCCGCGGAGCTCGAGATCGTCGCCGCCACCACCGAGGTGATCGCGGAGATCGAAAGTCCAGCCGACCTCGTCGAGGTCACCGCACCCACCGCCGTCGTGGCGACCGTTGGCGGCGACCGTCTCGCGAGCTGGACGTTGCAGGTGCGGGCAGCGGGAGAGGCGACTGCGCAGCAGCTCGCGACCGGCGTGGGCCCGGTGGTGAGCGCTGAGATCGCCACCTTCGATCCGACCCTGCTGCGCAACGGCCTTTACGAGCTCGAGCTGCTCGCCGAGGACACCGACGGCCTGATCCTGGTCGAAAGCCGCTCGATCCTGGTCGGTGGTGGCATGAAGATCGGCCACTTCTCCCTCGCCTTCGTCGACCTCGAACTGCCGCTCGCGGGCTTGCCGATCCAGGTCGTACGCGCCTACGACAGCCGCGACGCCGAGCGCCTCGGCGACTTCGGCTTCGGCTGGCGTCTGGAAGTGCGCCAAGGCGAGCTGCGCCACAACCGTCCGCCGGGCGAGGGCTGGCAGATCCTGCCCCTCGGGCATCTGCCCTGCCAGGCGATCGGGGAAACCCGCTCCCACCTGACCACCGTGCGCCTCTCCGACCGTGAGGTCTACCGCTTCAAACTTTCACTCTTCGCACCCGCCACCGTCCAAGGTGCGTGTTACGCCAAGGCCCGCTTCGACTTCGTCGATGGCCCGGTCCCCGGTGCCCGGCTCGAGATCGTCGGCAACACCGATGTGGTCTACCTCGGCGGCAGCGTCGAGGTGCTCGACGCCCACACCTTCGAGACCTTCGAACCCCAGAGCGTTCGCCTCGTCACCCGAGACGGCCGCCGCTTCGAGCTTTCCGGCGGCGTTGGCATCACCCGCATCGAAGAGCCCAACGGCAACGCCCTCACCATCACCGCCGCCGCCATCACCCACAGCTCCGGCTCGAGCATCGCCCTCGTCCGCGACCAACAAGGACGTATTGCCGAGATCGTCGATCCGGCCGGGGAGGTGTTGCGCTACGAGTACGACGCCGCGGGGGACCTCGTCGCCTTCACCGATCGCGTGGAGCAGACACTCGGCTATCGCTACGTTGCACCTCACTTGCTCCAGGCGATCGTCGGTCCGGATGGTGAGGACCTGATGACAGCTGCCTATGATGACGACCAACGCGTGCGTCAGCAGTGCGACGCGATGCTGCGGTGTACCACGGTTGAGCGAGACATCGGCCAGAGATACGAGCGTCAGATCGATCCGACTGATCGTGCCACGGAGTTTCGTTACGACGATCGTGGCAATGTCGTGTCGGTTCTCGACGGACTGCTGCACGAGACGCGCTTTGAGTACGACGGCCGCGACAACCTGACTCGCCGCATCGATGCCGACGGCGCGATTTCGACGTGGAGCTACGACGCACGCGGCAACCTGGTCTCGACCACAACTCCGCACCGCGAGGATCAGAACCCAGCGGACTACACGACCCGGTACCTCTGGGACGCCGAGGATCGCCTATCCCGCGTCGAGGCCCCGAACGGTGGGGTGTGGGAGCTCGACTACGACAGTCGCGGCAACGTCTTGTCGACACGAGATGGTGCGGGCCGGGTGCTCGAGAGCACGCTCTACGACGGGCAAGGCCGCGTTGTGGCCGAAGCGGACCGCTTCGGCGCCACGAGCTACGAGCAGCTGACTGCTTCCGGACAGCCGCAACGGGCAGTTGATCCCGACGGGACGGTCACGACCATGGCGTATTCGCCGTACGGGGAGATCACCAACATGGTGAGCCCCGCCGGCACCTGGACGTTCGGCTACGATGCCTCGGGTCGGGAGCGAGTGGCGGACTACGGCGGGGGTATGGTGCACACGACCGAATACGACGCGCTTGGTCGGCCCTTCGCCGAGAGCAATCCGGTCAGCGGACGAGTGGCGCGCCGCCTGGACGCAGCAGGTCGGCTCGAAGCCTGGGAGCTTCCCGGTGGCGCGGAGATGGGTTACGAGCGAGACGCAGCCGGCCGCCTCGAACGCCAGGTCGATCCGCTCGGCCGTGCCAGCACCTTCGGCTATGACGCAGCGGGCCGTGTGAACACGACCTCGGACGCTGCCACCGGCGCCAAGGTGTTCGAGCGCGATGCCGTGGGCCGCGTGACCAAGGTCACCAACGCCCTCGGCGAAGAGGTGACGATGGAGTACCACGTCGATGGCTCGGTGGCGTTGGTGCGAGACGACCTCGGCCGAGAGACGACTTTCAGCGGAGGGCCAACGTGGGGTGAGGTGAGGGACCCACTGCTGCGGACGGTGCGGACCGAAACCGGTCCCGAGGGTGAGGTGACCCGTGTGGTACACGCCGACGGAGCGGTCGAGTCGGTGAGTTATCTCGAGGGGACTCCCCAAGGTGAACGTGACAGCTACCCAATCGCAATCGCGCTCCCGGGAGGGTATGGGCGGAGCTTCTCGTACGATGCCCTCGGCCGGCTCGCGAGCGCGACGGACCTCGGCGGGCAGGTGTGGGCCTACGGCTGGGACGTCTCCGGTCGCACCCTCACCGTGCAGTCGCCTGGAGGGGCGGGCAGTTTCGTGCGCGAGGATGTCTACGACGCCGAGTTCGACCTCGTCAGCCGCCGTTTCGGCGACGGCGGGGTCTACACCCTGAGCTACGGTCTCGGCCCGGATCCGATCGAGATCACCAAACCATCGGGGGTGGTGGTCGGTCTCGGCTACGACTCGTCGGGTCGGGTGGTCTCTCGCAGCACGAGCAGTGGTGAAAGCGAGACGCTGAGCTGGAACGTCGTAGGTGATCCGCTCGGGCATGTCGACGAGTCAGGCGCGACGACCTGGAGCTACGATGCCGCCGGTCGGCCGACGTCGCTCGTCCACAGCGATGGTTCAGCGGTGTCGTGGGGCTACGACGTGCTCGGGCGGGTGGTGGGTGTGACCGTGACACCTGCGGGTGGCGGTTCGGCGCGGACGACCGAGTACCGCTACGATCGCGTCGGTCGCGTGGAGGAGGTCGAGCAGGTGGGGATCGGGGTGACGACGTTTGGGTACGACGCCGGGGATCGCCTGGTCTCGCGCGAGTTGCCGAACGGCGTGCGCACGACGTGGGAGTACGATCTGCGCGACCGGGTGACGTTGGTCGAGCACCGGGACGCTGCAGACCAGGTGCTCGCGAGCTTCGGCTATCAGCGCGGCGCCTTCGGCCAAGTCGAACGCCTCGACCGCGAGGATGGCAGCCGCGTCGAGTGGAGCTACGACGCGGCTCTGCGGATCACCGCCGAGCGGCGCTTCGATGCTGGCGGTGCGCTGGTTTCCGAGGTCGGCTGGAGCTGGGACGCTGCCGGCAATCGCACCGCGGAAGTGCGCGACGGGGTGACCGCCACCGCGACCCATCTGCCCGGCGAGCGTCTCGCCGAAGTGCAAGTCGGCGGGGCCGTAACCGAGAGCTATGGCTGGGACGCCGACGGCCGGGTGACGAGCATCGGCCGCGAGGGCGAAAGCTGGAGCCTCGGCTACGACAGCAAGGACGCCTTGCGCTCAATCAGCGACGGAGCCACCGCTATCACCTACACCCACGACGCCATGGGCCGTCGCCGTGCAGCGAGCGATGGCGCCGGCACGCGGCGCTTTGCCGTAGCGCCGGTGGCGCCCGGTGGGCTCGACGTCGTGCACGCGGTGACAAATGGCAGCGAGACCTCGAGCTTCGTGTGGGTGGGCAGTCACCCGCTGGTGCGCATCGACGGCGACGGCGGAGTGCGCTATCAGCTCGAAGACGGTCTCGGCTCGATCGTGGCACTCGCCGACGAGAGCGGCGCCCTCGCCGCCACTCGCGATTGGGACAGCTTCGGTAACCTGGTCGCCGCGAGCGGCGAGGGTGATCCGACCCACCTCGGCGGCGCCTTCGGCTTTCACGGCGAGTGGCGGGAAGAGGCAAGCGGCTTGTACCACCTGCGTGCCCGCGACTACGACCCGAGGAGCGGGCGTTTCCTGTCGCGCGACCCGTTCGAGGGCGACGAAGAGCAGCCCGAGAGCCAACATCCCTACCAGTTTGCGTACGGCAACCCGCTGTACTACCGCGATCCGAGTGGGCTCTACGCATCGATGGGAGAGATAAACGCCTCGGTCGCCCAGCAGGGCTTGATCGCTTCGATCCGGCAGAATGCCCTGCTGCAAATCCGCCAGGAGATCACTTCGCGCATCGGCTCCGCTGTCGCGGAGCTTCTTTTCGACGCGCTCGGCAGCTACATCGGGATCGACTTGGGGGACTTCTTCCCGAGCTTTCTTGGCGGGCCAATGGCGGCAGGCCGGCATCTCGAGGATGCGATTGCAAAGACGGTCTGTGATGCCTTCGGTGGAGCGGCCCCGTATCTGTGGTTCGAGCCGAACGTCGTTCAGGCGACGGGGTTAGCCGTGACCGATGGACTTGGGTGCGGGCCGCGGCTCCAGGGCCGGCGGGGCACGATTCCCTCAGCGGGCGAACGAGCGCCGGATCTCGTGATCAAGCGGACCGCACCCACCAACGAAGGCGAGCGGTCGCTGATCGTCCAGGAGACCAAATTGAGTGTCAAAACCGCCTACAACGATTGGGTCAAGAACCCTTCGAAGCGGGGGCAGTGGCTCGCGATACGTCGGCACGCGATTAACTATGGTTACCCGCCGCATTTCGTACTTGTCGTTACGTTCTTCGGCGGTGCAAGTAGGGGCCAGCGGAAGGCGATCGAGGCCCTCGTCCGGCGGCCCTACCTCACCGGTCGGCTGCTGGTCCTCACTGGCTAGCTTTGAGAGGTTGAGCGGCGATGAAGCAGGTTGTGGGACTGACGGAAGCCATCCAATCGGCGTTGGCCCAGGACGACCCACTTGGGGTCGAGCGCGCGCTTGGTGTGTTCGAGAATGTGATGGACGCCCGTACCGGCGAGACCGTCCTTAGCCTCGCGGTTGATGCTGGGGCGGTGAACGTCGTAGACCGCCTGCTGGCGTCTGGCGTACCGCCGAACGCGGGCGGGGTCGAGCTGCCGCTCGCTGCAGCGGTTCGGATGCACCGTCCCGAGATGGTGGAGGTGCTCCTGTCCCGGGGTGCGCAGGCAGACGAGCCGGACGCCGAAGGGGATTCGGTCCTGAGCTTGGCTTGCAGTCTCAGACGCTGGGATCTCGCGGACCAGCTGTTGAATGCTGGGGCCAAGGAGTTGAGTCCTGACGGCGCCGTTGCGGCCATTCTTGGCGCGCCTGTGGACCAGGCGCGTCGGATCGTGAGCTCGGCCCTCTTCGCACGAACCGACCAGCACCGCGGGTCTGAAGTCCTGCGGGCGCTGGTCTTGGCCAGGGGCACAAACACCGATCTCACACCGGAGCGCCAACAGCTCATGGCGGAGGTCGAGGCCGCATGCGAGCGGCTACTGCCAAAGCACCGAAGGTGGGTGCGACTCGAGACACTCGCCAAGAAGGGGGCCAAGGACGAGTTGCGAGCGGAGTTGGAGCGCCTTGAGCGAGCACTCCAGCCTGCGGCTCGTTCGGCTGCGATCGTGGCGGCAATGGTGGCCGGGAGGTGGGATGTCTATCAAGAGTTCTTCCCCGATGGGGTCGACGCGAACGCTGTGGCGTCAAATGGCCGGACCCTGCTCATGGTGGCCGCAATGAGGAGGCGACCACAGTTGTGCACGACGCTCCTGCGAATGGGGGCGCGGCTGGATCAACGGGAGCTCGAGTATCCCTACGAGTCGGCGAGGGAGATTCTCGAGAAGTGCCAGTTGGGCGCGGTCATCGTGGCCTTTGAAGCAGAATCCAATGATCGTCGCGACACTGGCTCGACCTGAGGACACGCGGAATCGGTTCAGATGCGACTGGATTTAGAAACCGTACGGAGTTGCGCGAACACTGACGACGCCGAGCGATTGACGGCGCTTCTTGCCGAAGGGGCGGATCCGCTGTCGACGACCGACCCCTTCGTGACGCCCTTGTCGCTGTGTGCGGCCGCGGGCGCTTCGCGCTGCGTCGAGGTGTTGATTGCAGCGGGCGCTGCCTTGGACGCTGGCGACCCGCCGCCGGTGTTGGCCGCTGCCCTCGGCGGGCACCAGAGCGTGCTCGAGCGTCTCGTGGAAGCAAGTGCCCAGCTGGAGGCGATCCCGTACAGCGAGGATGAGCCCGGGCCTCTCTCCGCGGCCGCTGCGGCGGGCAACGCCCTAGCCGTGCGCCTGCTCGTTCAAGCCGGTGCTATTGCCCCGGGTGCCGAACAGACGCTCGAAGACGCCTTCGAGTTTGCGATGCAGCAGCCCGCGGCCAAGCGAGTTGCCGTCGTCAAGGAGCTGTTCGAAGGGCTCTTCGCCTCGGGCGAAGTGACGGTCGCCGGCAGCGGCGCACAACGCGCGCTGCGGTTGTTGGTCAATCAGGGCAAGAAGGGAGACGAGCAGCTGGCCGCTCTCGCCGCCAGGGCGAAGCAGCGGCTGGACACTGAGAAGGCCGAGCTTCGCGAGGCCGAGGATGCGGTGCGAGACGCGAGGGTCGGCGACCTTTTTGAGCTCGTGTCGACTGCCCAGCCATCGAGCAGGAGGCCGAGGCTTCTTGGCGTCGCGGCCGCCGTGGCAGCCCTGGGAGTCGCTGCCTTGACGCGAACTCTGCTCAGATGCCGACCGTTGCTCGACCTTCGTGACAGCCGAGGCCGCACAGCCCTTCTCCATGCGGCAGCCGCTGGAGCCGACGTCGTTGTGCAGGAGCTTCGGCTCGCCGGCGCGTCCCTCGCGATCGTCGACGCCGAAGGGCGGACGGCCCGCGACCTTGCTGAGGAGCTCGCGAAGATCGACTACCCCCTCATCGACTCCATGCGGCGGGAGCTTCGGGCTGTACCTCCACCCTCCGAACGTGGCCGGGCGGAAGGGCTCCCGCTCGCCGAAGCGCCGGTGGTGGCACGGGAAGCGTACGAGCTGGTGATGCAGCGGCGGCTGCCGGAGCTGTTCCCTCTGCTTGCCTCCCTCCGCGGCGAGGAAAAGCGCATGGCGGCGGGAGCGGCAATCCTCGCGGACTGTGCCAACGGGTGCTTTACCTTGGTCGAGTGTCTCCTCGATCTAGGAGCCGATGTCCGCGCGCGCAACGAGTCGGGCGAAGATGTCTTGATGGCTACGCTATGGAACCACATGACGCCGCTCTCGCTGGTCCAGCGGATCGTCGGTTTGGGCCCGGATCTAACCAAGGCCGACTGCGATGGTCGCACCGTGCTCAGCCTGCTTCGCCAACCGGCCACCCACCCGAACCACGCCTACGTGCTCTCGGTTCTGCACGAGAGGGGGCTGGTACCTGCCGAAGGGACGCAGTGAGTCTGTTTCGATTCCGATTCCGGCGGTGTCGGTCCAACTGACGATCGAGCCCTCCGGGTGCGGCAGAACGCGACGACTGCGGCCAAGCAGAGAAGTGGCTCAGGGAAGCCGTCGACCTCGCGGCGACGGCAGTGACGGCGCTTGCGTAGAGCGGCTGATTGAAGCTGGCCCCAATCCACCCTCCGAGGGGCGCCTGAGACACATTCGTGAGATGTCGGGCGCCAGACCGACCCCCTCCGCCAGACGACCCACGATACCCACGACGCCCACGGCAACCGCACCTCGGAGAGCAGTACCCGGACCAAGGCCGATGGCACGGTGGAGGTGGTCACGTGGCTCTCGACTCATGACGCCGATGGCCGTCTGACCTCGTCGACCGACCCACTCGGATTCACCTCGACGACGGCCTACGACGCGCTCGGCCGGGTGGTGTCGGTGGTCGATGCGCTCGGTCGGGTCACCGGCATGAGCTACGACGAGCTCGGCCGGCAGGTCCGCACCGATCATGCCGACGGCACCCACGAGAGCCGCGGGTACGACGCCGAAGGGCGGCTGACCTCGACCACCGATCGTGGCGGGCGCACCACGCTGACGGTCTACGACGCGGCCGGCAGGCTAGTCGAGACGCGCTGGCCGGACGGTGCGATCCGCAGCCAGGCCTACGACGCCGCGGGCCGGGTGACCAGCACCACCGACGAGCTCGGGCACATCACCCGCTTCGAGTACGACGCCGCCGGTCGGCGCACCAAGGTCATCGACGCACTTGGTGAAGAAACCACCTTCACCTACGATGCCGCCGGCAACCAGACTTCGATCACGGACGCCCGGGGCAACACGACGAGCTTCGCCTACGACGCTCTCGGCCGGGTCGTTGCCACCACCTACGCCGACGGGACCTCGACAGCCGTTGCCTACGACGAGCTCGGTCGACGCATCAGCGAAACCGACCAGGCCGGCCACACCACGCACTTCGCCTACGACCCCCTCGGGCGCCTGATCAGGGTCACCGACGCACTCGGGCAGGTGACTGCCTACACCTGGGACGAGCAGGGAAACCGCACCAGTCAGACCGACGCCAACGGGCACACGACGAGGTTCGAGTGGGACTCGAGCGGTCGCTTGACCCGCCACGTGCTCGCGGACGGAGCGGTCCGGACCTTCGAGTACGACCAGTTGGGGCGCTTGCGAGCGCGCACCAACGCGGCCGGCCAACGCGTCGAGCACGACTACGACCTCGCAGGACGAGAGATCGCGCGGCGAGTTGCCGGTGGAGAGACCTACACGTTTGGCTACACGCCGAGCGGTCGCCTCGCTGCCGAGACTTCGAGTCGAGGCACGCGCACCTTCCAGTACGACCAGCGCGATCGGGTGCTCGAGCTGCGGGAGCCCGATGGGCGCCGGCTCGTGTGGGGGTACGACAGTCGAGGGCAAACGATCTCGCGCGCGGCTCACGTGGGGACACGTTCGCTCGCGACGGGGTTTGGGTGGGACCCGCTGCGGCGGCCCGCGTCGGCCAGCGACTGGCATGGCGGCAGCTGGTCATTCGGCTTCGACGAGCTGGGCGACCTGACCAGCCTGTCGGTTCCGAATGGTGTGGTCGAGACCCGCAGCTACGACACGCTCGGTCGGCCGCTGTCGCTCGGCGTCGCCGGGAGCGGGGAGTTGCTCGGACTCTCGTGGACCCGCAATCAGCTTGGCCACCGGATCGGCGAGGTAGCCAGTGATGGCGGCAGTCGGGTTTGGACCCATGACGTCCTCGGCCGGCTAACGACCGAAACCCGTTCGCTCGATGCTTCGACCGTTGAGAGCACCTGGAGCTACGACGCGGTGGGCAACCGGCTCACGCAGGTGGTGGTGACGGATGGTGAGCCTGGAGAGACAACAACCTCGAGCTGGGACAGCCGCGACCGGCTGCAGGCCGCGGGCTGGACCTGGGATGCCGAAGGGCGGCTGATCGAGCGGGCCGGGACGCTCTACGAGTGGGATGGCGAAGACCGGCTGGTGGCCGTGACGCTGCCGGACGGCACCCGAGTCGAGCAGGTGTGGGACTCACGGGGGGTGTTGCGCGGGCAGATCGTGCATGGCAGTGGCGGGGAGGTCGCTGAGCGCCGGTACTTGGTCGACAGCTCGGGGCTCTCGCACGTGGTGGCCGAGAGCGACGAGTTGGGATCGCTGTTGGCGGCGCACGTGGTGGCCGATGGAGTGCTCGCGAGCGAGGTTGGCGGGCACATGCGCTACCGCCACGCCGACGCGTTGGGGTCGACGCGGCTTTGGACCGGTGCTGCCGGTGAGGTCCTCGACCGGCTCGAGTACGCGGCCTTCGGCGAGCTGATCGCCGGGGCGGCCGACGCGAGCCCGTACCAGTTTGGCGGGGAGCGCCGCGACGAGCTGCTCGGGCTCGATCAGCTGCGGGAGCGGTGGTTGGCGCCGGGGCTGGGGATTTTGCTGAGCCCCGACCCGGCGCGAGGGCGTCTCGAGGATCCGCGAACTCAACACCCGTACCTCTACGCCTTCGCAGACCCGATCAACTTCCGCGACCCGACCGGCCGTGTGAGTACGGGCGAGCTCTCGATTGCGAGCTCGATGCGCAGCACGATCGTCTCGATCCAGTCTGATGTCGGCCTGACCCTGATCCAGGGTGCGATGAGCGGTGGCAGCATCTCGCTCGGTTCACTGCTCGCAGGGCCCGCCCTCGGGGTCACCGCGGTGGTGGGTGGCCGAGCTCTGAGCATCCTCGGTCGCAGCTTCGGCAGCATCGGCCGGATGCGGGGAGTCCTCGAAGACTTCCATGCTCTCGGGGTGACGAGGATCTTCCAGCGTCGCGGCGAGATGACGCGGGAGGCGTTGGAGAAGGTGTGGCAGCTCAAGTGGTGGAACCGCGGCAACGCCGTAGAAGCCCATCTGGCGGTGACGGAGTACAAAGCTTGGGGCCACATCGGCGCGACCCAGGGTGGGTACTTCCCGTTGATAGACTTCGTCGATCAGGCGAGTGATGTGTTTGTGAGCCTCAAGACCACCGATGCCAAGAATGTCCGGGAGGCGCTTGGGTGGCTGACCGATCACATCGACGATCTTCGTCAGCGTGGCTACTCGGCTGTGGTGGGAGGGGCGCGAAATCCGAAGCTCGTGCGGCTTGACGTACGCGTTCCTCCGGGGAAGAGCGCTGAGCTGGCTACCGACCTCCAAGCCTACGGCAGAAGGCGCAATCCGCCGGTCGACGTTGTTGTAAAGGAGTTCCCGTGACGCTCCCCAGCGGTGGCCAGACGTCAGTAGTCTTCTCCTATCCTGCTAGCGCAGTAACTGTAGCGATCTTGCTTGAGGCCTTGAGGACTTGGCCCGGAGGAGAGAAGCTACGGGCCCGCCTACGGTGTTCCGCTGTCACACGCCGAATATCGGGCCGGCCGAACGTCGAGAAGGCTCTGGCCGGGTGTGCCGCCGTTGAAGTGTTAGATGTCGAGAGTTGGCCTTCTGGCCGTTTCGATTTCCACAGGGGAGCTACCGCAGATCAGCTCTGGGAGTGCCCCTACGACAGCCGGGGTTCCGATGGGTGGTGGCAGGCGCGAATCCAACCTGGAGTCTCCGTCATTCTTGCCCACGCCGAAAGCGATCTGCTTGCTCAACCAATACTGGACCTGTGGATTGACCTTCCGGGTGCTCGCCTAGCCGCGACCTGGCGGATGTGGTTCGGTCCCGCTTCTCGCCAGTACCTCCCGGTCGACCGGCTCCTCGCCTTCGACCGCTGTAACCGCAACGAGCTGCTCGACGACGGCACGGTGTTCATCGAGCTCTACGAAGACCCCCTTGCCTTCGCCGATCCCGAAAACCGTGCCCGCCAGGCGGCGTTTCGCGAGCACATGGAGTTCGACCGGCTGCGAGCGCTGTCGGAGGAGCTGCGGGCGCTGGCGCCGCAGGATCCGGTCTACGAGATCTATCCGCGTGCAGGCAGGCGCTATCACCTCGTGACCTGGCTCGACGACAGTGGTGCCCACGTGCCCCGTTCGCAGGCGACACATCGCTGGATCTGCCTGCAGGAGAAGGACGGCACCGTGATCGAGCAGGGCCTCGAGCACCCGCCCTACCGCGAGCTCGGCGACCAGCCGAGCTGAGCGTACGAGAGCTCGAGGTGAAGCTGAGCCAGGCGGCTCGCGTGGTTGACACGGGAGGTCGCCTCTGGCGGAAGGGTGTCTCGCAGCTGCTGTGTGTTGCGCTGCTGGCTCCGGGTCCCTCGTTCGCCACGGCCGCGGGCCGAGTCGCGACGAGCTGGTCCTACGACTCCCAGAACCGTCTCGCGAGCGTCACCGCGACCCACGTGCCGACCGCCGACGCTGTGACGAGCTTCGGCTACACGCTGGGACCCGCCGGCAACCGGGTCAGGATCGATGAGCTCGGGGGTGTGGCACGCCACTTTGGCTACGACGCGCTCTCCCGTCTGGTCAGCGAGGAAGTGCGAGTCGGGTCCGATCTGGCCTACCGCAACGACTTCGGCTACGACCCGGTCGGCAATCGGCTCTCGCAGCAACGCACGTCGGAGACCGGGTCGGTCGAGACCGTGGCCTCGAGCTACGACTCGCGTGATCGGCTGCTCGCGTCCGGGGCAACCAGCTACGGCTGGAATGCCGCTGGGAATCTGGTGGCGCGCGGCGGTGACAGCTTCGGCTGGGACGCTGAGGACCGCCTGATCGAAGCCGTGCTCGGGGACGGCACGGTCGTGCGCTATGGCTACGACGACGACGGCGTGCGCGTGCGCACCGAGACCTTTGATCCCACAACCGGCGCAACCAGCGTCGTCGATCACCTGGTCGACACCACCGGATTCTTGTCGCAGGTCGTCGCAGAGACGGACGGCGACGGTCAACTGCTCGCACACTACGTGCGGGGTGACGACCTGCTGGCGGTGATCCGGCCCACCGGCACACGCTTCTACCACGCCGACGGTCTCGGCAGCATCCGCGCGCTCACAGACGAGGCGGGGCAGGTCACCGACCGCTACGACTTCGAAGCCTTCGGCACCCTCATCGCTCACCAAGGCGACGACCCCAACGCCTACCTCTTCGCCGGCGAGCCCCTCGATCCCAACAGCCGCTTCGCCTACCACCGAGCGCGGTGGATGGATCCCGAGGTGGGGCGGTTTGTGAGTGTGGATCCGTTCCTCGGATTTCCCGCTGCGCCATTGAGCCTCAATGTCTACCTGTACGGGGGCGCAAGCCCGCAGGTGATGATCGACCCGACAGGTCTGGTTTCCTACGCAAGCCTCAGCGCGAGCATGGCTTCCCTGGGAAGCCTGGTAACGGCAGCCATCATGAACTTCCAGCAGGGCATCCAGAGCGCCGCTTACACCTTCCGTGCGGTGGCCGGATGGAGGTGGTCGATCGAGCTTCTACGTGCCGCACGAATCTGGAGTACCGGCGCCGGCGTCAGGCTCGAGGCGGCGCTGGAGGTAGGGCTACAGTTTTCTCGTGGCAGGCTTGATATCGTGCTGCGGACCGCGGATCGAGCGCGGCACGTGGCTATCGAGGCCAAGAACTGGAACCTTGACGCACTTGCGCGAATGCCCCGCAGCATGCAGATAGGGCGGCTCACTGATCTCGCCGATCAGGCTAGGCGCTTCACGACGGCAGGCGAGGCCTTCGCTCAGGATGTCGTGTTCGCTTTCAGTCGGGCCCCAACCACTGCTGGTGGACAAGCGATTCTGCAGGAGATCCGAATGCTATTGAACTCTGCCAACGTACAGCGCGTTACGGTCGGGGTCCAGGACTTCGTTCAGCAATTGCGCTTCATGATTGGACTCTGATGGCTGCACCCAAGCTTCTCGTGGCGGGACTGCCTGCAGGGGCCTTCGCTCGGCTCGTTTCGTTGGTCGGCTGCCGCCTCCTCCCGCCGCTTGGCTTGATCATTCGAATGAGCCACCGTTCGTTCGAATCCGCCGAGATCGAGGATCTTGCACGGTTCGTGGTTGCCGACCACGACGGCTTCGTAGTGAGCGGAGTCCTCGGCCCCGCCGCGGACCTTAGCCAGTCCGACTTGGGTGGAGTTCAAGCGCTGTCAGTTACTGTCGAAGAGGCGTGGGGGGCACGGATGCTGACAGTGGGTCGCAATCCTGCGGGATTGCGCATTTTGACCTGTACCGCGCTTCCGGCAGCGGGTCGACCGCCCGCTGGCGCGATCGAAGAGCTACTCCTACCGCTTCTCGAACCCGGTGCGTTGAATGGCGGCGAGCTCGTACGATACTCCGGGCCGGTCGAAATCGAGTTTGCTCGCGGAGACTTGGAGTATCTGATGATGCGGGAGGTCGGTGGCCGCTTCGATCTTGTCGACCGATTCGTCTGCGACTTCCTCGCCGCCAGGCCCCGGCATGTGCGCACTATGCTCACCCTTCTGACATCCTTCGAGGCCTACCGATCGTGGGTTGTTTCCGGGTTGGTCGGAGACACGAACGACCCGGTGCGACGATTCGGAGTGGATTTCAATGCTGCGAGGTGGCTCTCGAACGTCTGCGAGGACCGAGTTGCAGAGTTGTGTAGCCTGATCGATGAGGAGCTCCTCTCCGGTGACGGAGTGCTTGAGGTGGTGGTCATTTCTCGTAGTGACTCTGCGGAGCCGATACCGGTCGGTGCCTTTTCCCTGGGTTGGAAGGAGTTGAAGACGACGGCCTACTGGTACGCCTTGGGCAACGATCGAGCTGCCACGAGTTCTGTTCGCAGCCTAGTCGCTAGTTCGCTAGCAGAGGTGCAGCGTCAACACTCATGAGCATCGACCCGCCCGCTGGGCAGGGGGGGCTGGGTCCAGGCCCCGAACGGTGGGGTGTGGGAGCTCGACTACGACAGCCGCGGCAACGTCCTGTCGGTACGGGATGGCGCAGGCCGAGTGCTGGAGAGCACGCTCTACGACGGGCAAGGTCGTGTCGTGGCGGAAGCCGACCTCTTCGGTGTGACGAGCTATGAGCAGTTGACTGCGTCCGGCCAGCCGCAGCGTTCGGTGGACCCCGACGGCACGGTGACGACCATGGCCTACTCGCCGTACGGCGAGATCACCAACATGGTGAGCCCCGCCGGCTCCTGGACGTTCGACTACGATGCCTCGGGTCGGGAGCGAGTGGCGGATTACGGCGGGGGTATGGTGCACACGACCGAATACGACGCGCTCGGTCGGCCCTTCGCCGAGAGCAACCCGGTCAGCGGCCGCGTGGCGCGGCGCCTGGACGCTGCAGGTCGGCTGGAGGCCTGGGAGCTTCCCGGTGGCGCGGAGATGGGTTACGAGCGAGACGCGGCCGGGCGTCTCGAACGCCAGGTCGATCCGCTCGGTCGCGCCAGCACCTTCGGCTATGACGCAGCGGGCCGTGTGAACACGACCTCGGACGCTGCCACCGGCGCCAAGGTGTTCGAGCGCGATGCCGTGGGCCGCGTGACCAAGGTCACCAACGCCCTCGGCGAAGAGGTGACGATGGAGTACCACGTCGATGGCTCGGTGGCGTTGGTGCGAGACGACCTCGGCCGAGAGACGACTTTCAGCGGAGGGCCAACGTGGGGTGAGGTGAGGGACCCACTGCTGCGGACGGTGCGGACCGAAACCGGTCCCGAGGGTGAGGTGACCCGTGTGGTACACGCCGACGGAGCGGTCGAGTCGGTGAGTTATCTCGAGGGGACTCCCCAAGGTGAACGTGACAGCTACCCAATCGCAATCGCGCTCCCGGGAGGGTATGGGCGGAGCTTCTCGTACGATGCCCTCGGCCGGCTCGCGAGCGCGACGGACCTCGGCGGGCAGGTGTGGGCCTACGGCTGGGACGTCTCCGGTCGCACCCTCACCGTGCAGTCGCCTGGAGGGGCGGGCAGTTTCGTGCGCGAGGATGTCTACGACGCCGAGTTCGACCTCGTCAGCCGCCGTTTCGGCGACGGCGGGGTCTACACCCTGAGCTACGGTCTCGGCCCGGATCCGATCGAGATCACCAAACCATCGGGGGTGGTGGTCGGTCTCGGCTACGACTCGTCGGGTCGGGTGGTCTCTCGCAGCACGAGCAGTGGTGAAAGCGAGACGCTGAGCTGGAACGTCGTAGGTGATCCGCTCGGGCATGTCGACGAGTCAGGCGCGACGACCTGGAGCTACGATGCCGCCGGTCGGCCGACGTCGCTCGTCCACAGCGATGGTTCAGCGGTGTCGTGGGGCTACGACGTGCTCGGGCGGGTGGTGGGTGTGACCGTGACACCTGCGGGTGGCGGTTCGGCGCGGACGACCGAGTACCGCTACGATCGCGTCGGTCGCGTGGAGGAGGTCGAGCAGGTGGGGATCGGGGTGACGACGTTTGGGTACGACGCCGGAGATCGGTTGGTCTCGCGGGAGTTGCCCAACGGCGTGCGCACGACGTGGGAGTACGATCTGCGTGACCGGGTGACGCTCGTCGAGCACCGTGACTCCGCCAGCCAGGTGCTTGCGAGTTTTGGGTACCAACGCGGCGCCTTCGGTCAGATCGAACGCCTCGATCGTGAGGATGGCAGCCGCGTCGAGTGGAGCTACGACGCCGCGCTGCGGATCACCGCCGAACGCCGTTTCGACGGCGCCGGTGTGCTCGTTTCGGAGGTCGGGTGGAGCTGGGATGCCGCCGGCAACCGCACCGCCGAGGTGCGCGACGGGGTGACCGCCACCGCGACCCATCTGCCCGGCGAGCGTCTCGCCGAAGTGCAAGTCGGCGGGGCCGTAACCGAGAGCTATGGCTGGGACGCCGACGGCCGGGTGACGAGCATCGGCCGCGAGGGCGAAAGCTGGAGCCTCGGCTACGACAGCAAGGACGCCTTGCGCTCAATCAGCGACGGAGCCACCGCTATCACCTACACCCACGACGCCATGGGCCGTCGCCGTGCAGCGAGCGATGGCGCCGGCACGCGGCGTTTTGCCGTCGCGCCGGTGGCGCCCGGTGGGCTCGACATGGTGCACGCGGTGACGAGTGGCGGCGAGACCTCGAGCTTCGTGTGGGTCGGCAGCCATCCGCTGGTGCGCATCGACGGCGACGGCGGAGTGCGCTACCAGCTCGAAGACGGCCTCGGCTCGATCGTCGCGCTGACGGACGAGAGCGGCGCCCTCGCCGCCACTCGGGATTGGGACAGCTTCGGCAACCTCGTCGCTGCCAGCGGCGAGAGTGATCCGACCCACCTCGGCGGCGCCTTCGGCTTCCACGGCGAGTGGCGGGAAGAGGCAAGCGGCCTCTACCACCTCCGCGCTCGCGACTACGACCCGAAGAGTGGGCGGTTCCTGTCGCGCGACCCGTTCGAGGGCGACGAGGAGCAGCCGGAGAGCCAACATCCCTACCAGTTTGCGTACGGCAACCCGATGGTCTACCGCGATCCGAGTGGGCTGTTTGGGATCTCCGTGTCGGAAGTCAACATCACCCTGAACATGAACAGCCTGATCACCACCCTGAAAACCCAGGCGGTAGTCCAGCTGAAGCGGGAGGTCGCGCAGAGGAT
Source organism: uncultured Thermoanaerobaculia bacterium (assembly GCA_964599475.1). Taxonomy (GTDB): domain Bacteria; phylum Acidobacteriota; class Thermoanaerobaculia; order Multivoradales; family CAZRFU01; genus CAZRFU01. The sequence continues at coordinate 25,964 of CAZRFU010000033.1, read as the reverse complement.
TGGGGAAGCGATCACGGAGTTTGTGTTCGCGCGGATCATGGGGATCCTCGGCGTCGCCCTCCCCGAGCGTTGGCGAATCGTCGATGGCCTTACGTACTCGCAGCTCGGTGGGTTGTTCGAGGCGGCAGCCGGGGAATCATTGTGCTCGCTGTTCGGGCCGCAGAGCATGAGTGTCTACTTCGAGGTTGGTGTCAGCAGTGCAACCGGCGAAGCGGCGGACGACGGATTCGGATGCGGTCAGCGCCCGGCGGGTGTGGCCCGACAAGCGGGGAACCGCTACCCCGATGCGATCCTCCGCCTGCGCGAACAGGTTCCCACAGCCGAAGGCTCGAAGACGATCGCGACGTTGGAAATGAAGCTGGGAGTCGGGTCTTTCTACCGGGCGTGGTTCCACCCCGGGAGGCAGCGGCGGCAGTGGTCAGCAATCTGGCGCCACGCGACGAGCTACGGATACTTCCCGAACGTCGTCATCCTGGTTGCCCTGCGCGATGGTCGCGCCTATCAGCATCGCGCGATCAACGGCACGATCGTCCAGCGGCGCGTGCGCGGGGTGGTGATTTCGGTCCTGTAGGGAGGCGAGGATGACGAGTTGGGACTCTCTCGAGACGTTGGCCAGAGATCCGCGAGCAATGGAGGAGGCGCTTTCGTCGGGTCTCGATCCGAACGGATGCGACTCCACGGGAGGCTCGCTCCTCGCCTATGCGGCAGCGCATGGCAGGGCGGATGTCGTGGCGACGCTTCTCGCCGCTGGAGCCGTTCCCGACGCTTTCGGAGTTGATCCGAGCCCTTTGGTGCTTGCGGCGGAAGGAGGCCACACCGAAGTGGTGCGGCTGCTGCTGGATGCCGGCGCCAAGGTCGGGGGCGAAGAGTGGTGGGAGGATGGTGATTTGGCGCTTTGGTCCGCGGTCTCGCAGGGGCATGTCGAGGCTGCGATCTTGCTGCTTGAGGCCGGTGGGCTCGATGGACTGGCTCCTCAGTGGCTGAACCGTGTGATCGAGGCCGCGTTCGAGCTTCGCGGCAAGAAGAGGGCCGGATTCGTAGAAGTCCTGGGTTTGGCGTTCGTTGGGAAGGGGGACGCCCTCGATCGTGTCGCGCCCCGGCTCATCAGAGAGATCGCGAAGGCGTTGGCTAAGAAGCATCCCGAAGGGGCCGCTTGGCTCCGCCGCCGAGTGAACGAGCTCAAAGCCATCGAGGAAGAGGTGATCAATTTGTACGGGGAGGAGCGCAAGTTTGCAGATGCGCTCACTCTCGTGCGAGAGGCCCCCCCGACCCTACGCCCGCGTTTGGCGACCGCGGTCCTGCCGTGGGCAGTTCGAGAGCCGAGGTTGGACGAGGCCGAATGGCTACTCGAGATTGGTGCCGACCCATTCGAAATCGAACACTTCGGCAAGTCGGCGTTCATGGAAGCTGTACGGAAGGGCTTCACTCCAATGGTTGAGCGGATGATCGCCCGGGGCGCCGACTGCCGAGCGTGCGGGCGGGACGGGAAGTCCGTTCTCGAGTGGGCTCACTCCGGCCCCTCGCGTCCGTTCGTTCTTGCCGAGTTGTACCGGACTGCAGCCGACTACGATCGGAAGGTTGACGAGCAGCTTCACACATGCGCCGACGCGGGAGAGCGGATCGCCCGGGCCTCGGCGGAAGCGCTGATGGCGGCGCGAGAAGAACGCTGGGACCGAGCGCTGGCGCTCCTGGCACAGGGTGACCCGGACTGGACCAACGGGCGCAATGAGAGGGTGCTGACGCAGGCCGCCAGGCAGGGGCGCAAGGACATTGTCGAGCAACTTCTGGCATCAGGAGCCTCGCCCGGGGAGGGCTGGGTGCTCGAAGCGCTGCTCGGCGCGAGCTTCTCTCACAGCGTGGAGATGGAGGAGTGGATGCTCCGAAAGCTGCTCGAGCTTGGCTACCAGAGCGAAGTGACGTCGCGACTGTTGGGTTGCGTCCGTTCCTCGTATGGTGATGCGGTGGGAGACTGGACGCTGAGGACACTGATCGAGCTGGGCTATGGCGACGAAGTCTTTACACCTGAGCTGCTGGAGCGTGTTCGGCACCTGAGGGAGGAGATCAGAGGCGAGTCGACAGGTGGACCTGGCTCAGACCCTGCGACCCGATGACTCGAACATCAGCCCGCCGTCCGGCGGCGGCGAGGTCAAGCGGAGCATCTCGACCTTTCACTCCACCTGGCGCTATCGGCGTCCGGGCCAATGGAACGCGATCTCCGCTCACTCCAACCGTTACAGCTGGCCGCCCAAGGTCGTGGTGCTCGTGGCGCTGTTCGACGGGCCTCGTAGCCAGCTGTCCTGTCCGCGTGTCCGCAGACACATCGGGCGCCGATTTCGCCGTCCGATTTTCGCGATTTCCGCCGATCTCTAGTCGGGACTCGCTCGGGGACTCGCTATTCGGGCTGGGAATCGTCGTCGAGAAAGGCCGATTCGTGCCCGCCAGGCCGGCGGCGGACGGGCTCGGCACACCTCGGGCGCGGACAGCGTCTCGCAGCTGCCATCGTCGGCTATCGGGTGAGGAGACGCTCGCGGCTCACGGCGGAAACCAGTAGCCGGCGAGCAGGGCGTCCCACTCGTCGACGAAGTGGGCTTGTTTCCTCGGATTCGGCCGCGTCCCGGACCAGGCGTGAGCTGGTGTCAGGCCGGCGAGGTGCTGGTGCGGGCGCAGGTGGTCGTACCAGGTCCTCACGAGCTCCAGGTCGTCCTGCAGCATCTTCGGGACGCCGGCGAGCCCGTGCCAGGACGGCGAGGACGAGCCGGAACACGACACTGGTGAAGCACGCCTCGTTGTCGGTGCGGACCGCCCGCGGCCGACCGTAGCGCTCGATGGCGTCGAGCACCACGCGCAGGATCGCGATGGTGGCCTTCGTACGCATCTCGCTGAGCCCAAGACACGCGCGCGAGCCGTGGTCGATCAGCCCGAGGATCGGCGTCGGCGCCAAGGCATCACCGTCGAGCCGCGGGGTAGGTGAGGTCGAGGGCCCAGACCCGATTCTTCGCCATCGGCCAGGGCCGCCGCTTCTTGATCTCGGCGCGTTTGCAGACGATCTCGAGCTGGTGCGCGCTGATGACCTTGGCGACCCAAGTCTTGCCGACCGTCTCGCCCCGCCTGGCTTGCCACAGCGCGTTGAAAGTCGTCGCGATGGCTCTGACGCTCGCTCGGGGCATCAACGCCTTCAGCCGGATCACCTCAGCGACTACCCACGCCGGCTTTGCCCGGCAGCGTCCGGCGGACCCCGCCGGCGTGCCGAGCTCCGGATCCGTCGTGCGCCGCCGGGGCCGATGTGAGAGAGGGCGGAGCCGCCGGCACAGCACGAGCAGGGCAAGGCCCACGATGATCAGCAACAGCACGTTCAGGCTCCGGTTGGGAGCCGCGGATGGTAACGGAAGGCGGATAGGATTGCCGCCAACTTTCAAGGCATGAACGATCTCGTTGGGACGTGAAGCCCAGCGAATGCGTTTTCAGTGGTCGAGGGCTCCCGCCCGCGCCATCGTGACGGTGACCTGTGGCAAGGGATCGTTGTTGGCGGTGGCGTTGAGCGGGTGCCCTCGCCTTCCGGGTATCGGCGGTAGACTCTGCTTCATGGCGACGGTCAAGGAAGAAGTCCAGAAGGTCCTCGACTCTCTCCCCGAGAGTGCCTCGCTCGAGGATGTCCAGTACCACCTCTACGTGCTGCAGAAAGTGGCTCGTGGCCGAGAGGACCTGGCGACCGGCCGGGTGCTCACTCACGAAGAGGTCGAGCGGCGCATGGCCCGATGGCTCGAAAGGTAGTCTGGGCCGAGAGCGCCTGGCGCGATCTCGAGCAGGTCGCTGACTACATCGCGCAGGATTCTCCTGCCTACGCCGCAGCCTTCGTCGGTCGGATTCGAGAGCGGGCGAGCACACTCGATCGGCTTGCCCACCGTAGCGAGTCGTTCCGGAGCTCGGCGAACCGACCCTGCGAGAGCTGCTGATCGGCAACTACCGCCTGCTCTACGAGATCCACGACGAGACGATCGCCATTCTGGCGCTGATCCATGGTGCGCGGGATCTCGCGGCGTTGTGGGTGCGCGAGGCCCGCTCCGAGCGGGAGGACCCTTTCTGAGATACGCACGGCAGCGTGCCTAGCCCACCCTTCAGCCGCCTTTCCGAAGAGCAGCTGAGGGGACAGGCTCGTAGAATCAGCGGCACTATGACCTCGACACGCGGCCTCCGGCCGCTGGCGCTGCTCGGCGCCTGGCTGCTTGCGACCCTCGCCGCCTTGCCGGCGATGGCGTCGCGTCCGGCTTTCGATCGTAAGCTCGACCAAGAGCTGGCGGAAGCGGCCGGTTGTCCGTTGGCCGTTGTGAGTTGTCCGAATCCGGAGCTCGGGACGGCGACGGCGGCGGTGGGGAGAGGAATAGGATGGGTCGCGTGGATCTGCGTTTCTACATCGATCCAGCCGCCGGTGAGCCGCACATCTACGAGCACGGTGTGAGCGAGGAAGAGGTCGAAGAGGTGCTTTCGAGTCCTCGTGAGGAACGTCCCGGCCGGGACCACTCGCGCGTGGTGATCGGCTCGACAGCGGCGGGACGGGTGCTGCGGGTGGTCTACAGCTCGGATCCGTATCCCGGCACGCTTTCGTGATCACGGCCTATGATGTACGAGGCAAGCCACTTGCCGCCTACCGCCGCCGTCAGCGGCACACGCGACGATGAAGAAGAAGGCAGAGAATCAGTTTCCGGCCGGTTGGGACGAGGCGCGAGTGCGTAGCGTGATCGACCACTACCAGAACCAGACCGAGGATGAAGCTGTCGCGGAGGACGAGGCCGCTTTTGCGAGCTCGACCATGATGGCCGTCCCGTCCGAGCTGGTGCCCGAGGTGCGAGAGCTGATCGCCCGTTTCGAAGAGAAGAAGGCGAGCTGAGAGGGCGTTGCCTTGTTCGACGGCGCGCCGCAGTGCTGGGACATCTCTCTCGGCCGTGACCCACACGACTTGGAGGTCGACGCCAAAGTAGCCGTGGATAAGGAAGTCGCGCATTCCTGCGATCTGCTTCCAGGGGACATCGGGACGAAGCGCTTTCGTCTCAGGTGAGAGGCTCTTTACCGCCTCGCCGATGATCTCGAGCTGGCGGATGGTCGCGTCCTGCCAATGGCTCTGTGCCAAGAATACTTCGGCGCCGACGCTGGTGTACCGCTCGATTCTCTCAATCGCTTCCAGAATGTGGCTCAAATAGTGGATTTCAGATCTCAAAGCGGCACGGCCTGACGGAGAATATCGGCACGCAAGTACGGAGAGAGCCCGTTGTCGGTTACGACATCTACGTCGAGATGGGTGAGCTCCTCAAGCGCCTGCTGGAGACCAATCAGGTCCAGCAACGAACGGCCGTCCTCGAGGGCGACCAAAAGGTCAAGATCGCTCGCCTCGGTGCTGTGGCGGCCAGCTCTCGAACCAAAGACCCGGACGTTGAGCGCTCCGTGCCGGCGAGCCAGCCTGAGAATCTCTGAACGGTGGCGTGCGAGAACAGGATCGGTCATTCACCGACTCTACCAAGCTCCGAGTGTCCGCGAAACTGGTGGAGCGGCGGAGCCCAGCGAATGCGTTCTTGAGTGGTCGAGGGCTCCCGCCCGCGCCATCGTGATGGTGACCTGTGGCAAGGGATCGTTGTTGGCGGCGGCGTTGGGCGGGCTCCCTCGCTCTTCCGGCTTCGAGGCGCCGGTCAACCGGAAGAGGGGAGCTGCGTCGTTCTGGCGTCGAGCCAGGGCCGATGTCACTCGGCTGCGTCGAGAAGGCGCCTCGTAGCCGCTCGAAGGTCCGGGATTCGGCTGGTGACGACGTCCCAGACCAGCTCGTAGTCGACGGCGAAGTAGCCGTGGATCAGCCGATCCCGCATTCGAGCGATCGAGTGCCACGGGATCTGCGGCTCCGTGGCCAGAAGGTTGGGCGGGAGCTTCTTGACCGCTTCGCCGATGTGGAGCAGGTACTCACGCGGCCCGAACGACATCGACCGCCTCGGCGAGGATCCGTGGTCCGAGGAACGGGGACAGGGACTCCGAGGTCAGCAATTCGACCCAGATCCTCGAGCGCCTCCGCCAAGCGCCGTGGAATCAGACCTTGTCGACCGACGTTCTGATGGCCCTCACCCGCGGCGAAGACTCTTGCCCTCGACAAACTCCTGTGCCTGCGAATCGCCCGAGCCGTGCTTGACGGCGTGCCGGAGAGCTTACGAAATGCGACAAGGATTCCTGCACGGGTTGTTAGAGCTCGCGCCAGCTCGATTGCTTTGCCAGCTTCCACACGCCGCCCTCGAGGCGCAGGTCGAGGTCGCCGAAGCGGCGCTGACCGTCGACGGTGCCTTCGACGCGGAGCTTGGCCTCGGCGCCACGGACCCAGCCGCCGAGCACGATCGGGTCGGTGGGGAGCTCACGGGGGAGATCTTCGAACAGGGACTTCTCGGAGAAGCCGAGGCCGAGGGGAGCCTTGAACATCTCGACTCGTTTGGCCCAGGCGGCGGCGACCTCGTCGGTCCAGCGCTGTTTGGTGCCTTTGAGGTCACCGCGACGGATTCCGGCGAGGAGCTCGAGGTAGGCGGCGAAAGGGGCGCCACCGCCCTCGGCGAGAGGTTGGGCGTCGGCGGGGATCTCGAGTGCCGGTGCCGGGTCGGCTGGTCGTCGGGATGCCTCAGCCTCGACCTCGTCCGGCTCGCGGACGACCAGGCTCGATGGTGATCCGGCGCTCCACACCACCCAGGCGGAGCCGATCGGTCGGCTCTGGTACGAACGCAGCTCCTGCTCTGCCTTGGCCCAGCGCTCCCATGCCGCCTCGTCACCCGAGGGCCACACCACCTGGCGCACCCACGGCGATCCGGATCGCCCTACTCGTTGCACGAAAGCCAAGCCGCCGCGCGAGAGCGCCGTCGACACCAGGGCTCCGCTGCTCGAGTCCGGCTCGGAGGCGACGGTCACGCGGGAGTGGGCTACCGGCCGGGCTTCGCCGCGCGGTCGCGACACGACCGCGGCGAGGCGCTCCGGGCCGGTGAGCGAGAAACGCTTCACCGTACGCCCCCAGGCGACATCCAGCGCGTAGCCCTGGCCGGCGAGCTTGCCGAGAGCCGCTTCGAGGGCGGTCGCCGAGGTCTCGTCGATGACCTTCAGCTCACGTGCCGGCGTGTCCGGCTTTCGCTCGAGGATCAGCCAGTCGGGCTTCGACGCGGTGCGGCCGCTCGCCGCCACCGCGCGGAATCCGTCGGCGGCCAGTGATCCAAGCTCCGCTTCCGAGCTCGCGAGGTCGGCGGCGATCGAGCGGTAGTCGTGGCGCGCGCCTGGGGCGTCAGAAGTCAGCTCGTAGACGGCCAGGGGGACGCCGCCCCGGTCGACTCCGAAGGCTCGCAGCGTGTAGCCCTGGGCTCCGAGCTCGGCCACCCGGTCGACCTCGTCGCGGGTGACGATCTGGTACGTCGCCGTCGCCGCCGCGCGTCGGCAACACGGTCGCCGCAACAACACCGTGGGCTCGGGAGCGTTGACGACCACGGTGTCGACGCGGAATCCCTCGGCCGCCAGCCGCGTCACCTCGCCCTGAATCCCCCAGCCGCTGACGATCCTCCACTCGAGCGTGTCCGCCTGCGCGCCGGCCGCCAACGTTCCGGCCACGATCGCCATGGTCACCACCGTCCGCATCATCAGCCGCACCTCCGCTTCATCGTTGCCTCTCCTTCTTCTACGAAGCAACGCGCTCGGTGAGGTCACGGTGGGTGCAGGCCGCCGCGGCCGGGCGCTTCATTCCGGCGCCGGTGATTCGATCTCGGCCGAGGGCTCCTCGGTCGGCGGTGCCGTCGTCACCGTCGAAACATCGAGCTCGCCCATGGTCACGTCGCTGGTGACGGTCAAAACCGGGGCGCCGGGGGGAGGCGTGGCCCGGTCGTCCTGGTTGCGGGAGCCGAGCTTGACGGTCGTCGCTTCGAGCCTGAGATCGACGTCCTCGGGGACTCGCAGGCGGATCGGGCCCATGGTGGCATCGAGGTCGATGCCGGCGTCGCGCTGCCACGCGCCGTCGAGGGAGAGATCGAGCTCGCCCATCGAGTGATCGAAGCTCGCGGTGGCCGGACTCGCCCAGCCCAGGCCGCGAATCGTCATCTGGCCCATCTTCGAGTCGACCACGAAGGAGTCGGCGGGGCTTGGGCCGGGCTGATCGATCTGGATGCGATGGTCTCCCATCGACAGCTCGAGGTCGATCCGCCCGAGGTTCAGGGTCGACAGGTCGAGGCGGCTTTCGCCCATGCTGACCTCGGCGTCGAGGTCGATGCGGTGACCGGCCGGCACGAAGACTCGCACCAGGTTCTCGCCGGCGTTGACCTGGCCCATGAGGAACTTGCGCTTCGGGCCGAAAGTGATGCGTTGCGTCCAGCGTCCGTCGGCGTCGGTGTCGAAGCTCTCGCTCAGCCGGAAGCGGCTGGTGTCGTAGCGCGACTCGACCCGCAGCGTCTCGCCGGCAGCAATCGGCACGATTTCGAACTCGCCCATAGAAAGGTCGAGGATCAGGCGGCCGGAGGCTTCGATCGGTGCACCGCCGTCGGCACGTGGGGCTGCCGGATCGCCCTCGCCGGCGGGACCCGTCGGCGCCGGGGCGACCGGGGGCAACTCGCGGACGGTCCGGTTCTCCTCGGGCGTCGAGGGCTGATCGATCGCGTCCTTGGCGGCCATCCATGCCCAGACGCCGAACAGGACGCCGAGGGCCAGGAGAGCCAGGCAGCCGGCGGCGCAGCCCTTGAGGAGCGTCGAGCCGGTGGCAGATTTGGGTTGATCCATGGTTGCTCCTCTACGCCTTGCAGAGCCCTACGCGGTCAGCCGGGGCAAAGTTCCCACGGTCGGGTGCAGGGCTCAGTCGAGCGGGACGTCGGCCAGGACCAGCGGTCGATTCGCCTGCGGCTGTCGGCTTGCAGGGTGGCGTAGGCGGCTGAGTGCATGGCTGATCTCGAGGCGCATCCACAGCCGCAGCCCCTTGAACAACATCGGCAAGGCGCCCGGTCCGAGGCCCAGCGACTTGCCGTAGACCCGCCAGCCGCTGTTGCGGCGACCGTAGGTGCCGACGGCGCGGCGTCGGCGGGCGATGGTCACCATGCGGCGCTTGAAGCCGCGCATCACCGCCGCGGCGATCCGGGTACCGGGGATCGGCAGGCCGAACGTGGGCCAGCGCAGGGCGTCGGGATCGCGGTAGACCTGCGTCACCACGCCCAGGTAGTAGAGGGAGGTGTCGACGTAGAAGGAGCAGGCGGTCAGCTCGGCGTCGCCGAGGATCTCGTACTTGCCGAGGTACAGCGATGAGATCCAGCGCGGGTAGGAGCGCAGGAAGCGATCGTTGTGGTCGGCGATCTCCTGCTCGAGGCGGCGGTCACAGGGCTCGGCGCCGAGATCGTGCTCGAGCACCCGCACGGTCGACCAGACGCTCATGGCGGCGTGGTCGAGCCCGGGCGAGTAGTAGGGATCCATGAACGCAGCGGCGTCCGCGACCAGGGCCCAGCCGCGGTCCATGTAGCGCTCGGTGCGGTACGGAATGTTCGAGAGTGCGAGGAAGTCGTCGTCGTCGATGACCGCGCCGTCGAGCAGCTCGCGCAGGCCGGGGACGCTGCGGACGAAGTCGACGTACCGCTGCTTGAGCGTGCCGTCGCCGGGGGGCTCGAACAGGTCCTTGTCCCACACCACGCCGATGCTGGTCTGGCCACCCGCGAGCGGGATCACCCAGATCCACCAGCCGTAACCGCAGAAGTGGTTGGTGGCGAGGCGGCGCGCGGCGTGCAGCGGCGGGAGCCTGGGGGAACGTGGGTCGGCGCCGATCACCTCGGGGCCGTCCAGGTCCTTGACCCCCTGCCAGCGGGCCCACAGCGCGCCGGTGCGGTGTTCTTCGACCGGCTTGCGCAGCTTGAGGCGTTTGGCCAGCAGGCTCTGGCGACCGGTGGCATCAACCACCCACCGGGTCGTCAGCGTGCGTCGCACGCCGTCGTCGGCTTCGATCTCGAGGCGGCTGGTGGGCCAACCGGCCTCGAGGTCGACGACCTTGGCGGGGCGAATGACCTCGGCCCCCTCCTGCCCGCACAACGAGAGCAGGTGCTCGTCCATCTTGGCCCGATCGAGTTGGAAGCTCGGCAGGGTCGGCGGCTCGGCCGGACCGATCTCGCTCAGATCCTCGAGCCGTTGGTCGGGGTGGGAATGGAACCAGTAGCGCAGGCCGTGTTTCGGCAGCTGCTCGCGCGACAGGAAATCGTAGAGACCGAGGATGCGGTGGAGAAAAAACGCCGAGCACTCGACGGTGGCTTCTCCGACCTTGCGCGACAAGCGTTCCTGGCGTTCGACGACGATGACCCGGACGCCCGGGATCAGTCGGCGCAGCAGCAGAGCCGTCGAGGCTCCGGCGAAGGACCCGCCGATGACGACGACATCGGCGTCGAGTGCGGCACGTTCAGGGGTTGGTGCGGAAGACATGGCGCAAAGCTCCGGAAGAGGACCAAGAGCCGGGCGAGGGTCCGTGGCGGAAGCGTACCAGCTTTCGCCGGCGCGCCGTTCGGGCTCATCCAAAGCGCCACCCTCGGCTGTAGGTCCTGGGAGGTGACTCGAGGTCGTCGCCGGCGAAGTGAAATGTTGATTACACGCAGGGCATCTCACTGGTAGTGCCGGGGTCCAATCCCCCGGGCGGAGGTGATCGAAATGATGCGTGGGATGGTGGTGATCGTGCTGGCGTCGATGGCTGTTGCGGCGCCTGTGACCGCGGCGGAGCTGTTGCCGCCACGCTTCGAGCTGAGCTTGTCGAACGACCTCCTGGCCGGTGACCAGGACGATCGGTACACCGCGGCGTTGTCTGCTCGGGTGCCGATCGCACGGTCACACTACCGAGTCGACTTTGCGGAACGAATGTTCACCGACCGGGCTGCGGGTCGGCGGTTCGACGAAACCCGGTTGGCGCTGGTTCGCGAAGGTCTCGGACGCGGCGGCTGGACGGTCGATCTGTCGGCAGGGGTGCTCCGCGTGGGCCGAGGCGTGCTCGGGGAGTCGGTGCAGAACGCGATCCACCGCGCCGTAGGCAGCGACGAGGTCGACCTCGACTATGTCGGTGAGGACTGGCATCTCGAGCTCGGTGCGCGGGCGATCGGGCCGCAGCGGGCGCTCGGCCGGGTTCTGGTGCGGCCGGAGCTCGAGCTGGCCAGTGCGCCGAGCTTCGCAACACACGCGGCGGCCCGGGTCGTGGCGACGATCGAGCCGGTTCGAGGCGTTGAGGTCCAGGTGGGGGCGGGTGTACGCAGCGCCTGGGCGGAGATGGCCATGCTCGATGCGCACCTCGACTCCGCAGCGCCCGAGCTGCAGCTCGGCGTCACGCTGTTCGAGCGATTGTCGTTGCGGTGGAGCGACAACGCCTTCGGCACCGGAGACGACCACATCCACGTACAGTGGCGGCTTTCGGCCGAGCGTCCCGGTCGCAGGGCGCGGTAATTCGCCGTCAGCTCACCGAAGCGGTACGTCGCAGGAGCAGCTCGACGAATCCGGTTTGATGCAGCGCACTCGGCCCCGGCTCGCAACCCCCGAGCCACATGGAAAGCTCGCGTTGCGTCCAGGCCGGGCCCTCGCGCCGATCGAGGGTGCGTCGTTGGATCGTGAGGGTGTGGCCGTCGGCGAAGGAGATGATCGGCGCGACGGCATCGATCTCTCGATGCCGCGAGGCGAGCAGGTGCACTACGGCGCCGTCAGCCAGCTGGGCTTCGAGGTGTTTGGCCAGACGTTTGCTGGTCGGTCGTTCGAGTCGGTCGAGCAGATCCCAGGCCAGCACGAGATCCCAGGGCTCGGTAGGCGGGCGGAGCAGCTCGGCGAGCTCCGCGGCGGTGCCCCGGCGCAAGCCGGCCTCGAGGTCCGCCACGCGCACGCTGCGCGCGAGCGGAGTGAGGAAGTCGAAGGTCGAAGCGCGAGCTGGGCCGAGATCGAGCACCGCCAGACCACGCGGATGGCGCCCCGCGGCCGCCACCACCTCCTCGACCGCCGCCGAGTGGTGCGATTCGAGGGGTGGTGGTTGGGGCACGGGCGGCTCGGGCGGCGTCGGCGCCGTTCCGGGGCGGCTCAGGAGGCGATCGAGCCAGCGCATGGAGGGCTCACGGGGCGCTCGGGCGAGCGCCTCGCAGCATCCCCATGAGAGCGTCGCGCTCGGCGACGAGGGCGCCGTCGGGGCCGGTGGCCTTGAAGTACCACGGACCGCCCGGCCCCTCGATCACCGCGCCGATCAAGCGCGATCCCGGTTGGGGCTCGGTGGGGCCCGTGCCCATGGTGCTCGGCAACAGCGTGCCGACCACATCGACCAGGTGGATGATCAGGCCGTTGCCCTCGAAACGTTCGCGTGCAGGCGACGTCCCGGAGGCGACCTCCATCTGCCCGATCCAGCGATCGATGTTGGCATCGACCCCGCCGCCACCACCAACACCGAGGTGGAAGACCATGAATTCACCACCTCCTGGAATGGTGGCTTGCGCCAGACGCATGCTCGAGGCCGGCGGCACGGCAACCCAACCGCTCGGCAGGGCGAAGCGGAGGCCGGCCGCGTCGAATACCCCGTCAGGCCCCGGCCCAGCCGGGTTGGCGCCGCCCGCAGCGGGCGCTGTCGGCACGCCGCGGCTCGACAGCAGCGGCACGTCTCCCGACGGTACTGCGCCGGGCGCCGTTGCGCCGGGCGCCGCCGGTTCGGTGGCGGTGGCGGGGGCCTGAGCGGCGGGATCCTCGGGCCGGTCGGAGACGCCGCGGTCGGAGCAGGCGGCGAGGAGTGAGAGGGTCAGCAGCAGGGTCAACGATCGAGTCATGGAAGCCTCCACGCGGTCGGTGTGTGGGATGGAAGGAGAGGGGCGCGGATGCAGCGCCGACAGCCGAATCTACTGCAGGTCGTCGCGGTGTGCCGCTTCGGTCTCGGCAAAGCAGCCGTGGCGCAGGAATCGCACGGTGGCCTCGGCCACCTCGGGAGCATTCATGATGAAGGTGTGGATCCGCGGAACTTCGAGGAAGTCGCACATACCCTCGAGACGGGTGCCGGCGACGGTGACGATGCCGTCATTCGGCTCGTCGAAGCCGAGGCGGTGGCCGACGGTGCCCGCGATCACTCCGAAGGGGACATCGGGCACCGGGAGGCTGCGGAAGAACTCGGGATCGGCGAGGCTGGCGCCGGCGGCGCCGGCGAAGGTCCTGAAGGCCCGCGAACCGCCCATGACCGAAGCCAGCTCAGGCGGCTGGTTCGGAGGCGCCAACATCACCACTCGCCCAAGGGTCGGGGGCCACGGTTCGCGGCAGCCGGCGCGAGCGATGATGCCGCCGAGGGAGTGGGTCACGAGGTGGAAGGTCGGCGCCTCGACCCGCTCGAGGATCGCCCGCTTGAGCCGGCGCGCCAGGGTGTCGATGCTGTCGCCCAACGCCGCCAGGTAGCCGAAGCGCCGCACCTCGTAGCCGGCACGCGTCAAGCGATGGCCGAGGAGAGCCATCGACAGCGGCGTTCGTCCCAACCCGTGAACCAACACCACCGCCTCGTTGGGGATGGCTTCGTAGGCGTTCATCCGTCCCGCCGCACCAGCAGCAGAGTCAGGTCGTCGGCCGGTGAGGTGTCGCCGAGGAAGGTGTTCAGGGCCTCGTCGAGGCGGTCGCGCAGGCGTGCTGTCCCCTGGCCTCGGTGGCGCAGCAGTACCTCGACGATGCGGTCGCTGCCGAACTCTTCGCCGGCGGCATTGGCGGCCTCGCTGAGCCCGTCGGAGTAGGCCAGCAGCACGTCGCCGGGCCCGAGCGCCAGCTCCACCTCCGTCGGCCGGAAGGTTTCGATCATGCCGACGGGCGGTGCCGTCGCGGCGATCAGCTCGACTCGGCCGTCCGCGCGGACGACGATCGGCGGGTTGTGTCCGGCGTTGAGGCACTGCAGGCGATGCTCACCGGCGTCGACGATGGCGCAGAACAACGTGGCGAACTTGTTGGCGGGAGTGGCCTGGACCAGGTAGCGGTTGACGCGCTTGGCGATGTCGACCATCGACGCGCCACTCTCGACCTGGGCACGGACCGCGGCGTGCAGGCTCGACATCAGGATCGCAGCATCGAGGCCTTTGCCCGACACGTCACCGAGGGCGAGGGCGAGGCGTTGGCCCTCGAGCGGGATGAAGTCGAAGTAGTCGCCGCCGACCTCGTAACACGACAGCGAGATACCGGTCAGGTCGTAGCCGGGGACGACCGGCGGATGGCGGGGCAACAGGCGCGTCTGGATCGCCCGTGCGCTCTGGGCCTGCTGGCGCAGGCGTTCGGCCTCGAAGCTCTCCTCCAGGAGCAGGGTGTTGTGGACCTTGATGGCGGCGACCGAGGCGATGGTCGTCAGCAGGCGCAGATCGTCGTCGTCGAACAGGCGCACCCGCAGGGGACTGTCGACGTAGATCATCCCGAGGGTGGCGTCGGCGGTGGCTAGAGGGACCGCCATCACCGAGCGGACGCCCGAAAGCACGACGGATTCCCGTCCCTTGAAGCGCTCGTCGAGCTGGGCGTCGGAGGTCAGCACCGAACGGCCACGTTCGATCACCTCCTGTTGGATCAGGCTCGAGATGTCGAGCCGCTCCGGCAGAGGTTGCGAGCGGCGGTCTGCCCAGGCGGCGGCCTTGACCTCGGGTGGGCCCCCGTCGGGGTCTCGCAGCAGGAGAAACGCCCGCTCCGCCGGGATCCGCTCGAGCACGTGGTCGAGGATCTGCTGGAGCACCGCTTCGAGCGAGCCGGTCGACAGCAGCGCAATGCCGACTTTCGAGATCACCTCGAGGGTGCTGGCCGGCGCGACCTGATCGTCGGGCTCGGGTGGAGCTGCAGTGGCTGGAGCCGTCGCGCGGTGGACCGTCGCGAGCACGGTGGCGAGACCCTGGGTGGTGGTTGCTGCCGGGGCTTCCGTGGGTCTTGCGACCAACTTCAACAGCGAGGTGGCCGAGCTGGTGCTCCTGCCGAGGTCGGCAGGGGAGACCTGGGCCGCGAGGGCGATCTTGGTTGCGCCGATGCGCAGGACATCCCCCGCCGCAAAGGGCACCGCCTCGCGGCCGAGGGGGCGTTCGTTCAGGCGGCTGCCGTTGGCGCTGCCAAGATCTTGGAGCCAACATTCCTCGCCCTCGAAACGCAGCTCGGCATGAAGGCGCGAGGCGAACGGGTCGTCGAGGACGACATCGGCCCGAGGGGAGCGACCGAGGGTGATGCGCGTCTTGGCGACTTCCACCGAGCGGCTGGCGCCGTGGGGCGACTGGATCGTGAGCTCAGGCATGGGTCGGCGGAGAGGGGTCGTCGAGCCCGAAGCGACGCCGGACCGCCGGCGGCAAGGGCTCTTCCGGGGGGCAGAAGGTGTCACGGCGGCGCTCGAGATCGGCGACCACGCTGCGTTTGAACCCCGCTTCGCCGGCTGCTTGGTGCTCCTGGCGATAGGCGGCGATGTCGAGAATCTCGAAGTGCATGGTTACGGGTCGAAAGAGCCGCGGGATGGTCTCGCCCGGAGCCTGGACGTGGTGCAGGCCGCCGCTGTAGGCAAGCAGCATCGAACCTTCGGGCGTGGCTTCGAGCAGGTCGGCGATACCGCCGCGAACCGTCAGTGGCTGGCCTTGCAGATCGAGCCCGTTGGGCCGCTTCATGCGGCCTTCGGGGAGGATCAGCACCATCGAGCTCGGGCCGATGCGACGCAATACCTCGCGCCAGGTGTGGTCGCGCTGGCGGCTGATCGACACGACGTCGCGGGCGATCAGTCGGAACAGCGTTCCCACGAGCGGGCGGGAGATGGTCTTGTCGGCCGCCGGCAAGACGCCGCAGCTGGCGATGCGCCACAGGAAACGGTTGGGACACACGCCGGTGTAGACCAGCTCGTAGAGGCTGGTGTGGTGGAGGATCGCCACGATCCGGATGCGGTCGATCGCCTGATCGCTCCAACTCTGGCCGGCCGACTGTCCGACCCAGCGGTGGCGCATACGCCAGAGCAGGCGCGATCCGAGCTTGAGCAGCAGCAGGATCATGAAGACCACCGTGGCGCGGAGCAGCTCCAGTGGTCTGCGGGGTGTAGCCGACGTTGCCATCGGCGGCATCCTATCGTGGGGGGAAGGTACCGGGTACCAGGTACTACGGACTCGATCCTTCACCCTCCTGAGGGCATGACACGGTGGCATGAAGACTGGTGAGAAACGCCGCAGCGGCGTTCTGGAGGTACCCGATACCCGGTACCCGGCACCCTGCAAGCGGTCAACGAGGCCTCGGCTTTCGTCCAACCGGGGCGTACCACCGAGGTATGCATGATGGGACTAAACCTTCGCTGGGTTCCGTGCGTACATGCCAGTGGAGCGACTGTCTCCTCCTCTCCTCCCACCCCGTCGCGTAGGCGGGGTCTTTTTTTTGGGGCCGGCAGGTGCGAGGGGCTGGGGCTCAGGCGGACCAACCGTGCTACTTTTTGCCGTGATGATCAACACCTTGCTCGACCCGAGGGCTTCCGTTCGATGACCAGCTCGCACTTGCCGAGACCTCTGCTCGCAATCCCTGGTCCGGTCGAGATCTCGCCGGCGGTGCGCGAAGCTGCGGCCGCGGCGCCTCGAGGGCATCAGGATCCGGCGTTGATCGAGGCGTTCGGTCGCACCCTGGAGTCGATGCGCCGGGTGTGGCGTGCCGGGCAGGGAGAGCAACCCTTCGTGATCTCCGGCAGCGGAACGTTGGCGATGGACTCGGCGGTCGCCAACCTGCTCGCCCCCGCAGACTCGGCAGTCGTGGTGGTGACGGGCTACTTCTCCAGACGCCTGGCCGAGATGGTACGGCGGCGCGGGGCTGCGGTCGTCGAGATCGAGGCGCCACTCGGTGAAGTCCCCTCGCCCGAGGCCCTGGTGGCGGTATTGGCGCAGCACCCTCGACCGAAGGTGGTGTGTCTGACCCACGTCGACACTTCCACCGGCATCTTGCTCGATCCCGCGCCCTATGCCGCGGCGGCGCGTGCCGCGGGAGCGCTGGTGGTGCTCGACGGGGTCTGTGCCACCGGTGGAGAGCGGCTCGAGACCACGGCATGGGGCATCGACGTGGCGCTCACCGGGTCGCAGAAGGCTCTCGGCCTGCCCCCCGGCCTGGCGCTCCTGGTGGTGAGCGAGCGTGCGATCGAGGCGCGCCGGGCTCTGCCGGCTGCACCCCCGATGATGCTCGATTGGCTCGAGTGGCTGCCGATCCATCGCGCCTACGAGGAACGTCGGCCCGCGTACTTCGCCACGCCCGCGACCAGCCTGATCGCTGCGGCAGCGGCGGGGTTCGACGAGCTGCTCGGGATTGGTGTCGACGCGGTGCTGCAGCGCCATCGTCGGGCTGCAGGGGCGATGCGGGCGGTGTGGACACTCCTTGGTTTGCGGGAGGTGCCGACCGGGACCGGAGCCGTGGCGCACACCCTGTCGAATCTGTGGCTGCCCGAGGGGATCGGCGATGAGGTGCGGGCGCGGATCGCGGCTCGCGGCGCGGTCGTGGCGGGAGGGCTGCTGCCGGAGCTGCGGGGACGGTCGGTGCGGGTCGGTCACATGGGTTGGATCACCGGTGAGCCGGAGATATTGCGGCGAGTCGCGGCCGCGGTGGCCGCCGGTCTGGTCGACAGTGGCCTCGGAGGCGACGTCGAGGCTGCTCTC
Organism: uncultured Thermoanaerobaculia bacterium; assembly: GCA_964599475.1. Lineage (GTDB taxonomy): Bacteria > Acidobacteriota > Thermoanaerobaculia > Multivoradales > CAZRFU01 > CAZRFU01. The sequence continues at coordinate 8,358 of CAZRFU010000033.1, read as the reverse complement.
GCGGCGTTCGACGAGACCTGGCGCCGGGGCTGAGCCGCGGGATCGACGAATCGCGATGGCGCCTCGGTTCGACGATCAGGCTCTCCGACTCGAGCTTTCGGTCGCCGATCTGACCGAACGTGCCTCGAGTGGCTCTCTCGGCTTCGCCAACCGCGGGGGCTACGAGCGGCTGTGGCTCGGCCAGGCGATCCACTCGAGCTATCAGGAAGAGGCGTTGGCGGCCGACCCGTCGTATCGCCGCGAGGTGGTGCTGCGGCTCGAGCTCGAGCATCGGGGCTGGAAGGTTCTGCTGCACGGACGCGCCGACGGGATCCGCCGCGACGAGCACGGCCAGCTGGTGGTCGAGGAAATCAAGTCGGTGCGCCGCGGCCAGCAGCTTTCCCCGTTGACCCTCGAGCTCTACCGGCGCCAGGCCTCGATCTATGCCTGGATGCTCTCCAAGATCGAGCCGGCCGAACGGCCGCAGGCCGAGCTGGTGCTGATCGAGATCGGTGGCGACGGCGTCGATCGGCACCCGATCGAACCGCAGATGGCGGCGCTCGAAGGCGCCATCCGCCGCCAGCTCAATACCATGATCCGCGAGCGGGATCGGGCGCGCCGGCTGGCGGGGGAGCGTCGCCAGGCAGCCGACCGCATCGCCTTTCCCTTCGGCGACATGCGGCCCGGTCAGGAGCAGGTGGTCGAGGCGGTCGCGCTGGCTCTCGAGCAGGGTGACCACCTGCTGGTCGAGGCCCCGACGGGGATCGGCAAGACCGTCGCCGCGCTGTGGCCGACGCTGCTCTACGCCCTGCGTCACGAGAAGAAGGTGTTCGTGCTCACCGCCAAGACCCTGCAGCAGGATCTCGCGACACGGGTGCTCGGCTGGCTCAACGGTGCCGGCGACTTTCGGTCGCTCAGGCTGCGCGCCAAAGCGAAGATGTGCGCCAACGGTGAGGTGATCTGTCACGAGGAATACTGCCCGTTCGCCAAGGACTACTACACCAAGCTGGCCTCGACCCAACTCCTGCCGCGCCTGCTCCACGCTTTTCCATCGCTCGAGCCGAGCGACATCTGGGCTGCGGCTGCGGCCGCCGAATGTTGCCCGTTCGAGGTCAGTCTCGACCTGGTCGAACAGGTGCAGGTCACGGTGTGTGACTACAACTACGTCTTCGATCCCTATGTCGCTTTGGCGGACTTCGGGGCGGAAGGTGCCCTCGACGACGTCATCCTGGTGATCGACGAGGTCCACAATCTGGTCGAGCGGGGGCGCGGCTACTACAGCCCGACGCTCGACGCCGCCGCAGCGCGCGGCGCCGGTGAGCGGTTGAGCCTCGAGGGGTGGCCGATCCACCGCCGCATTGGTCGGGTGTGCGAAAGCCTGGCGGTGCTGATCGAGGACGCGGTCGAGGCCACGCTCGGCAGCGGTGCGGCGACGGCTCTCGAGACACGACTGCCGGAGGACGAGCTGTGGGCGATTCGGCCCGAGCTCGACCGGGTCTTCGTCGACTACCTCGAGCACCAGCGTGAAACCAAGAGCTTCCGCGCCGAGGATCCGTTCGTCGCGCTCTACTTCGACGTACTCAAGTTCCTGAACGCAATGGTGCTGGTCGACGACACCTTTGCCACCATTGCGGTGCGCGAGCCCGCTGCCGGTGCCCGTTTGCAGATCCTCAACAAGGATCCGAGCCGCTTTCTCGGCAAGATCCTCGACCGGGTCCATAGCGCGATCGGCCTGTCGGCGACCATCACCCCGGTCGACTTCTACCGCGACTTGCTCGGTTTCGCCGCCGGCCGGACATCGGCGATCACCGTAGGCAGTCCGTTTCCGCCCGAGAACCGGGCGGTGGTCGTCGACGCTGCAGTGGAAACCACCTGGCGCGAACGAGTGGCCTTCCTGCCACTCATCGCCGAGCGTTTGGCGGCGTTTGCAGCGGCGGTGCCGGGCAACTGCCTGGTCCTTTTCCCCTCGTACCAGTTTCTGAGCGATGTGGCGGAGCGCCTCCACGTTCCGGGTCGTCGCGTGTTGATTCAGCAGCGCGGTGACGACGACGCCACCCGCGAAACGTTGCTCGATGCGTTGCGCAGCTCGTTGTTCGGTGACGTCGTGTTGCTGGCGGTCGCCGGGGGCGTCTTTGCCGAGGGCGTGGACTATCCCGGTGAGATGTTGCAGGCGGTGGCGGTGGTGTCTCCTTGCCTGCCGGCGGTAACCCTCGAGCGCGAGATCCTCAAGGCCTACTACGACGAACGCTTCGAACGCGGCTTCGAGTTCGCCTACGTGGTGCCGGGGATGACCCGGGTGATCCAGGCCGCCGGGCGACTGCTGCGCACTCCTGCCGACCGCGGGGTGATCGCGCTGCTGGATCGGCGCTTTGCTGCTGTTCCGTATCGCAACTTCCTGCCCAGCTGGTGGCTCTCGGAGCGCCCCGTCAAGCACCTCGTCGGCACGCCGAGTGAGGTGGCGAGGGGATTCTTCGGCGCAAGCCGGTAGGTCGACGGAAGGTACGGATAGCGGGTACTTGGATCAAGGGGGTACCGGGTACTCCGGGAGTTGGCGGCAGGGGTGTCTTCACCCGATCCCCGATCCCCAGTCCTGGTACCATCTCCCCTGCGTGGACAGCATCGATCCTCACGCCCTTGGCGCCAGCGCGCAGGCGGAGTTCGGCGACGCTCGGTTGTTGTTCGAACAAGTCCCTGTGGGAGTGTTCGTCTACGATCGTCAGCTGATGATCCGTGACTGCAACGAGGAGTTGTGCCAGATCCTTCAGGCACCTCGCAAGCGGTTGCTCGGTCTCGACTTGACGCGTTTGCGCGACCAGCGGTTGACGCCTGCGTTCCGGGAAGCTCTCGAGGGCCGTCGAGGTCGCTACGAGGGGCCGTATCGCTCGACGATCGCCGGTCTCGAGATCTACGTCGAAATCCGCACTGCCCCGTTCCAAGACGCGGCGGGCCGCACCGGCGGTGGCTTGGCCATGGTGCGCGACGTCACGGCGCTGGTTCGCAGTCGCATGGTGCCCCGAGCGCTGTGGGAACTCTCGGAGGCCTCTCACCGCGCTCACAGCGTGAGTGCTCTCGAGGTTGCGCTGGCGCAGACGATCACCGGTTTTGCCCCGGGGCTGGTGGTGTCGATCGACGAGCCGAGCTGCATGAGCCCGGCCGCGCGCGATCCGGCGATCGGGGCCCTGCTCGAGCTGGTCAGACGTTCCGGGCGGGCGGTGTTCCGGGGAGAGGAAGAGTTGCGTCAGCTCGGGGCGGGAGAACCTGGGCTGCGTCGATGGAGCGGGATTCCGCTGTTCGACGCGGGACAGGTATCCGGAGCGGCGGGAGTGGGGTGGCGGGGGGAGTCGGGTTTGTTCGACGAGCGCACGACCCTGGATCTGCTGGCGGGTCAGGTGGCGCTGCTGGTCGAGCGCAAACGCGACGAGATCCGCCTGGCCACGCTGGCACGCCAGGACGAGCTGACGCGGATGCCCAACCGCCGGTGGCTGCGCGAGCAGGCCCAGGAGGTCCTCGCGACCGGCCGGCCGGCGCTGTTCCTGTTCGCTGATCTCGACCGCTTCAAACGAGTCAACGACACGCTCGGCCACGACGCCGGGGACGAGCTGCTGTGCCAGGTGGCCGCGGTGCTGGCCGAGGTCGCACACGGCATCGGCGGCCTGTGCGCGCGGCTCGGGGGCGACGAGTTCGCCAGCCTGATCCCCGACGTCGCTGAGGACCGGGCAGCGGAGGTCATCGGCGCGTTCCGCGACTCGCTCGATCGGCCGTTCGTAGTTCGTGGACACCGGGTGCGGGTGTCGGCGAGTATCGGCGTGACCCTGGCTCCACAACACGGCCGCAGTCTCGAGGAGCTGCTGCGTGGTGCCGACATCGCGCTGTACGAGGCCAAGGACGCCGGCTCGAGCTGGTCGATCTTCGATCCCGGCGAGGCTGGTGTGGGCGAACGCCGGCTGGAGCTCGAGGCCCGACTGCGGGAGGCGATCGAGCACGACAGCCTGCGGATGGTGTTTCAGCCGCTTCGGAGCCTGGCCGACCGTCGGTTGCTCGGCGCCGAGGTGCTGGTGCGATGGCCGCTCGGGGGGCGTTGGCTGAGCGCCGGCGAGTTCGTGCCGCTGGCCGAGGAGAGCGACCTGATCCAGCGGCTCGACCTCTGGGTGTTGCGCCAGGCGTTGGGCTGCCTCGAGGCGGCGCCGGATTGGCCCGGCACCCTGGCGGTGAACCTGTCGGCACGCACCCTCCACGATACCGGCGTGGTCGCCCATCTGCGCGAGCTCCTCGGGGCCGCGCCGCAGCTTGCCAGCCGGCTGATCGTCGAGGTCACCGAAACCGCTGCGGTGCGACGGCCGACCTCGCTGCGCCGGGCGTTGGAGGAGTTGCGCGGCCTGGGAGTACGCGTGGCGATCGACGATTTCGGCAGTGGCTTTGCGTCGCTGACGTCACTGCGGGCGATGCCGTGCGATCAGCTGAAGATCGATCGTAGCCTGGTCGCGGAGATCGGCGTCTCCGACGGTGCCGAGCCGATCCTGACCGCGGCTCTCGAGCTCGGACGGGGTCTCGGTCTCGAAGTGGTCGCCGAAGGGATCGAAACGGAGCAACAGCTCGAGTGGTTGGCCCGTGCCGGGTGCCGCTTCGGCCAGGGTTGGTTGCTCGGTAAGCCGCTTTCGTGGACGGAGCTGCTCAGCGTCGATCCAGGCCGCGAGCAAATACCGCGCTGAGCTGCTCGGCGCTGCGGGCCCAGGTGAAGCGCGCCGCGCGTTCCACTCCTCGCTTCGACAGCTCAGCGGCCAGGGCGGGCTCGCGCAACACTCTCAGGAGCGCGCGGCTCAGCGATGAGGGGTCGCTCGGGTCGACCAAGAGGCCCGCATCGCCGACGACCTCCGGCAGGCTCGAAATGTCGCAGACGAGGGTCGGCACGCCACATGCCATGGCCTCGGCGGCGGGTAGGCCGAAACCTTCCGCGAGGCTCGGGTAGACGAAGGCGGTGGCCGCAGCGACCGTGCGCACCAGGTCGTTCTTGTCGAGAACCCCCAGGCGGAGGACGCCGAGCGGCGCGAGTTTCGCGAGTCGTCGCCGCAGCGCCTCCTCTCCCCAGCCCTCGGGACCCGCCAAGAGGAGCGGGGGCGCCTCCCCCCGTTCCCGCAGGGGGATCCATGCATCGAGGAGGTATGCGAGGTTCTTGCGCGGCTCGAGGGTTCCGACGGCGAGGAGATAACCCTCCGGAGCCCCGAGGTGTCGACGCCAGGTGGCGATGTCGGGGGCCGAGGAAGGTGCGAAGGCCGCGTCGACGCCGTTGTGGATGACGGTGATCTTGCCGGCGTCGAGGCGCGGGAAGTGCCGCTCGATCTCGGCCGCGGTCGCCGCCGAGATCGCCACGATGTGGTGCGCAATCGACAGGCTTCGGCCAAGCAGGGGAGCCTGGCTCCACTTGACCTTGGAGGTGTGCGCCGCGGGGTGGGTGAGGACGGTCAGGTCGTGGACGGTGGTGACGAGCTGGGTCTCCCTGGCGAGGAGCGGCGCGAGCAGCGGCAAAGTCTGCAGGGGCGACCAGAACAGATCCGGTCGGTGGCGGCGCAGCCACCGGGGCACGTGCGCCTGCTGCCAGAGGACTCCATATCGGGACGGTTGGATCGCCACCTCGATGCCGCCAGCGACCGGCGGAAGTGGGCGATGGGCCATCGCGGTGATGCCCAGCTCGCCGCGCCGGTCGAGCTCCTCGAGCAGGCCGGCGGTGTAGGTAGCGATGCCGTGGGGGGCGGTGAGCAGCGCTCGGGCGTCGACAGCCAGGGTGGGGCGGCGATCCGAGCTCGACATGGGGCGATGATAGCGTCGCCCGATGCGTCTCCCTCGATGGCTCCCGGCGGCAGTGGTGGTCGTGGCGGCGGCGGGACACGCGTGGTGGTGGTACGTCTCCAGGGTTCACCTCGCGACGCCGAGCGAAGCCGGTCGGCGCTGGCTCGGTGCGGCCGCCGGCGACGCCCTGTGGCTTGCCCATCCGCATCAGAATCTCGGGGCGGTGGCGGGCGGCTTCGATCTGAAGGGTGCCATCGATGCGGCTTGCCGCCTGACGAGAGAGGGGCCGTGCCCGCGTCTCGAGTCGCTGGGTCCGTGGGTGGTCCCCCCCGCTGCGGAGCTCGTGGCATCTCTCGACGGCCGTTTGGTCGCGGTGAGGCCCTATCCCACTATCCGGGCCCTCGGCCGCATCGCCGGCTGGCTGGCGGACAATCCCTGGCTCGAAGGTGGTTCGGTGCGGGAAGGCGAGGTGGTGCGATGGGATGGCGGCTGGTGGGTGCTCGATCGGGGCTTTGCCCTGGCTGCCGACGCCTCGGACCTGCCGGGCGTGCTCCCGGCGGCCGCGGCGGCGCTCAAGCTCGAGTCGCCTCGGGCCGGCCTGGCGGCTGGCGTGCATGCCGTCATCGCCGAGCAGCGTGCGCTGACGGTTGGCCAACGGGGGGCGCTCGTTGCGGATCCCGCGGACTGCGGCGCGGCGTCGATCCGGGTCGAACGCCTGCCCAGCTGGCTCGACCAGGGGCTGGTGCTGGCCGAGACCGTCGGGAGTCTGCCGCGCTTTGGGCTGCTGGGGGACGAGGCCGAGCTCAGGAAGCTGCGCGAAGACGCTGAACCGCTGTCGCGTCGGTGGCGCGAGGAGACGCGCCCGCCCGGCCGCCTCGCGCTCGCCTCGGACGCCGAGCTCCTGGCTCTGCTGGCGCCCCCGCCGGCGAGTCGTGTCGGGCTCTGCGTCGACGCGGCCGGCCTCGATGCCGCGCTGGGCGAGATCCTGCGCAGTGCCGGAGAGCTGCCGCTGCTGTCGAGCCGGGACCGCCGTCGCCTCACGGCGGCCGCCGACCTCGCCGCCGTGCTCGCGCCACTGGGAGTGGTCGAATGGCGTGCCGAGCAGGGCGCCGGTTCGCTCAGCTGGTCTCGCGAGCCCGAGCGCTGATATCGGGGCTTGGCAGCTCGGCGCGCTTGGGGTACAATCCCGAGTTCTTGCGGCCGTCGTGTGTGTACTGGTCGCGACGGTGTCCACCAGAAAAGGGATTCTCATGAAGGCCGGCATCCACCCCGACTACCATCCTGTCCTGTTCGTCGATGGTGACCACGAGTGGGCTTCGCGTTCGACGATGACCAGCGACGAAAAGCGCGTCATCGACGGCGTGGAGCACCAGGTGGTTCGCATCGAGATCTCATCGTTCACCCACCCCTTCTTCACCGGCAAGCAGCGTTTCATCGACACTGCCGGGCGGATCGACAAGTTCCGCAAGAAGTACGGCGGCTGAGCCGCCCGCTGGAGCTTTTTTCGATGGCTTCGACCTGTCAGATCGCCAAGAACGAGCGCCGCAAGGCTCTCGCCGCCAAGTACCAAGAGCGTCGGGAGATGCTCAAGAAGATGATCATCGATCCGAACCGTTCGCCCGAGGATCGCGAGAAGGCCGCCCGTGCTCTGCGCGCCCTGCCCCGCAACTCGAGCAAGGTGCGGATCCGCAACCGCTGCGTCGTTTCGGGTCGTCCGCGCGGCTACTACCGCAAGTTCGGCCTTGCCCGTGTCGCCTTGCGCGACCTGGCACTGCGCGGCGAGCTCCCCGGCGTCACCAAGGCGAGCTGGTAAGGCTGCTGCCGCTGTGCGGCACCACGAGGCCTCGCGCTCAGGCAGCGCGGGGCCTTCGTGTTTCTGGGGCACAGTGTCTGGGACCAGGTACCGGTTACCCGATCCCGATACCCTCCCACCTCATGAGAGGATCACGCCATGTCGGAACCCTCTGGCCGGCGCGGTCCTTCGATCGCGATCGTTGTGGTTTTGGCGCTGGTGGTGGTGATCGATGTCGCTGCCGTCACCACTGCCCTGCGGGCACGGCAAGATGCCGTTGCGGCAGCCGTCCTCGAGGTCGAGCGGCGGCTGGAAATCCAGGCGCGCACCCTCGAAAGTGCGCTCGCCCGCGCGCGGGCCGACCTCGAGGTGCTCGCGGCGGCGGAGATCTTTGCAGTCGCCCCGCCGCCCACTCCTGATGGGCAGCGGGCGCTGCGGTTGCAACGAGACAATGCCCTGCTGCTGTTCGCCGCCGGGCATCCTGTGCTCGACGAAGTGCGCTTCGACGGTGCCGATCCGAGCTCGCGGGTCGTGCGCGCGGGCGCGGAGCCCTTCGTGTTGTCGCCCCGGGCGGCCTGGCCTCGAGCACCTCTCGAGGCGGTGACGCTGGCCCCGGTCGGCCGCCTGTCGATGTGGGCGGGTGGCGACGCGTTGACGGTGGTCTTCGGCGACGACCGGGCGACGACGCTGGCTCCGGCGAGCGGGCCGCCTCCCCCTGCCGGCGATCAACTGGTGGCACGCGAACGACTCGACCTCGGAGGGTGGAGTGGCGCCACCGAGCTCGAGCTGGTGCGGCGGGAGCC
>CAZRFU010000032.1:15133-53625 GCA_964599475.1 uncultured Thermoanaerobaculia bacterium | reverse complement strand
CCACTCAGCCGAGCGTAGCGGAGCGCACGACCTCACGGCCAAGCGGAGGCGAGCCACCGACGGTGCGGTCCTCGAGGTTGCGGAACCCGCAGCCGTGCGAATTCGGGACCGGGAGAGGGCGGCGGGAGCTCGACAGCGGGCGGGGAAGGGCCGGACCAAACGGGAGCAGGCGCTGGTCCGTATCTCTCGGTGCAAGACGACTCCGTTGTCAGGAGGTGATGCTCGACGGGTTCCCTACCAGCCGCCCGGGGGAACCCGGGCGGCGCACCTTTTGGCCCTCTCCCACGTCCGAAGGGCGCTGCTGAGAAAATGCCCTGATCCGGCGCAGGAAGCCAGCTGGGGAGTAGGGAAGTGGGAAGAGGGATTCCCCATTCCCTACTCCCTGTTCCCCGGTTTTCATCCCCCGGGGTGCACCACGGAGGGGTGCATGGGGAACTGCTCACCGGTAGCAGGTTCCGGTCCGAGTTTCGTCCTGATACCCGATACCCAGTACCCGGTACCTGCTCAGAACGCCTCGATGTCCGCCCCGCCGCAGATCGTGCCCTGCGGATTGCGCCAGACTTTTCGCTCGGAGGTGACCTGGTCGGTCACCGCGATCTCGTACTCGACGTTCGAAAGCGCGCCGTGGAACAGCCAGTAGTGGCCGTTGACGCCAAGTCCGTCGAGCATCTTCACCACCAGCTCGAGATTGGCCTGGTCGAAGAACCAGAAGTAGCCCGACTGATCGGTCGCCGACACCGCCACCCCACTGCCGGTTGCGCCATCCGGGGTCTTCCAGCTGACCTCGACCGCAAATCGTCCGCCAAGCAGCGATAGCGAGCTCGCGGCGACGGCGGGCGCTCGCGCCACCTCGAAACCCGGTCCGATCGGACCTCCGCCCTGTTTCCAGAACGCGTCGATGTCGGCGAAACCGCAGATGTTGCCCGGTGCGTTGTGGTACGAGCGCGTCGCGCCGCTGAGGGTGTCGACCGCCGAGATCCAGTATTCGACGTTCGACAGCGCCCCGGCGAAGAGCCAGTCGTGGTCGTTGAGCACGGCGCCGTCGAGCATCTTCACCACCAGCTCGATGTTGGCCTGGTCGAAGAACCAGAAGAAGCCGGTCGTCCCAGCCGCGTCGAAGCCGATCGGCCGGCCGACACCGGTCGCACCGTCTTCGGTGCGCCACCGCACCTCGAGGGCATAGCGGCCGTTGCCAAGGCACAGGGTTTCGTCGTCGGGAATGCACTGGCCAGGGGCAGTGATCCCTCCCGGTGGCAAGACCCAGCTGCCCGCAACATTGCTCGGGTTCGAGCGCCCTGCGGCGTTGGCAGCCACGACGCGCCAAGTCCGAGCCTCTGAACTGGCGACGAGCGCCTCCGTGACGTTGGGTGGCACAACCGCCCCTAGCCGCCAGCTCTCCTCTTGCCAGGACCGAGACTCCAGGAGGAAACCCTCCTCATTGGAGGAACGGTCTGACCAACTCAGGCGCGCCACGCCGTCAGCGACCTCAGCCCGCAGCTGCTGAGGAGCTCGCGGTATCGTCGCGCTTTCCCGTCGGAACGGAACGATCCAAGGCTCCTCGCCAGCTGAACCGCGAGCAGCGGCAAGACCAACATACAGGTCGTCGACCAAGGTGAGGGTCGGCCCCGGCCCATACAACGAGATCCAGTCGAAGGCAGCAAGGAGCCGTACCCCCTGATGGTCGATTGCGAAGAGGCCCCTAGGCGTGGCGACGGCCAAGCTCCCGTCGGGGAGCGGCAACCAGTCGGACCCTAGAAACCCCCCAGCCAGCTCGAATCTCCAGCCTGAGACCCCATCGGTGGAAACCAGGCCGGGACGGTACTCGCCAAACCATCCTTGGACGGTTCCGTAGACGCGACCTCCCGCCTCGACCAGCCACTGAATGTGGTCCACCCCTTGGTTCGTGAGGTCCACCACCGAGCCATCCAACCCCACCGAAAACTGCGATCCGCTCCCACCGACCAGCACACGGTCACCAGCCGCCGCGAGGAAGCCAAGGTTGAACGTGATGGGTGGTCGCCAGAGCTCCCGAGGAACGGAGCTTCCTCCCAGAGCTACGGCCTGTAGCGCCTCGTAGTCGTACCAGACCACCTGCCCTGCGACGACGACTGCCCATTCGCTCGAGAGTGTCCGAAGGATCCGCGTACCCGCCTGCGTGCCATCCGTCGACCAGAGGTTCCGATCGCTCGAGACGAAGAGCAACTCGCCACCCCAGAGGCCCACCTTGGTGAACTGCTGTTGGTCCGGAACGAGCCGCACCGCGGCAGGCGCGTCCGCGGCCACTGCCCAAAGGCCTCCGATGCCCCACGCAACGAAGCGCCCCGGAGCCGCAGCCTCGACGAAGCGCGCCTGCACCTCTGGGAACGAATGAACTGTCTCACCGTCGCTGAGGACCAGTCCATCACCGGTCGCGAAGAGTGCAGTGTGGCCGTCTCCGGCAACGTTCCACGTCGAAGACTCCGAGCCGGCGAGCATTTGGGCGGTCCCGTCGCGAAAGCGCCACAGCCCAGTTCGTTCCCCGTCGGTGGCAAAGCCAAGTATCCCTTGCGCCGCACGCACCAGGCCGTTCGCGCCGGACCCGAAGTCGAAGGGCCGGGGCCCCCGCGCCCAGTCGTACCAAAGACGCGTGCCTTCGAGCGTCCCGTCGCTTACCCAAGGCTCGTTCCCATACATCTCGGTGGTCGCCGAGAAGACCAGTTCGGAGCCCGCCAGCGCGAGGAGCGGCGGGAGGTACTGGTCCGTCGGAGCCCACCGCTTGATTTCGACTCGGGATCCAGCTGCCAGCTGATTGGAGGTCACCACGAAGTCGCCGGTTGCGCGGTGGTCGTGATAGCGAACGAAGACGGAATCGGCGCCGCTAGGGAATACCGCAACGTGGCTGCACCCGCCACAGAGACTCGTGGGCGACGACACCTCGAGCTCCGGCCCCACGAACAGGAGCGTGGCGGCTTCGCCGCGAAGATCCACCAGCGGAAGGGCACTCTGCTCCGTCCCAGGCGAGGGGCGCATCGGAAGGACTTCGGAGGAGCATTCTCCTGGACACAGGTCGACCAAGAGTCGGGCCACGCCGGAACGGTCGATCGACCATACCTCCTTGCCGGAGCCCGGTGCCTCCGCCGCGGCGAGGTAACGTCCGCCAAACGCAAGGGGAGTGAAGCCTGCCACGTCCCACCGAAGCTCCGGAGAGAGTGGCTGCGTGCCGCCGCTGGTCCCATCCGTGAGGACGTATCGCCGCGTAACCACTCCGGCCACGTCCGCTCGGCACGCGACCAGCCCCCAGTCGGCGGTGTCTGCTGCCGGCCCAAAGCCATAGATCCACAAGGGATCAGGGCAGTCGAGCTCAGCCTGGTCGGCGACGCGGAAGGCGCCAGCGAGCCCAGCCCTCCAGAGCTCACCGCGCTCCCCGGTCGGCAAGGTCGTGAAAAGCAGGTCGCCCCCGGGGAGGACCGCCGACGCGCGGGCGGGCAAAGTCAGCGCCCCGACGATCACCGTGCCGGCCAGCGACCCGTCCGTTCTGGCCAACTGCCGTGTCCCATCAGAGAATGACAGCTGCAGCCACGCCACGGAGCCACGGGCTCCGAGAATCCTCACGTCGCCCAGGGTGGCGCCAAAGAGCTGGTCGAACTCAACGAGGGAAACCGCCGTGCCGTTCGTTGCCCAGAGGCTGCGCCCCCCAGCGGCTCTCCGGGTCGAGAACAGCAGTCTTCCTACCCCTGGAATGGCAGCCATGTCGACCGGCTCTCGAGGAAGGAGCGGTCGTGCCACGGCAGTCGCCTCGTCGATGGCCCACAACCCAAACTGTCCCGAGAACGTCGCGACCGGCCAAGCGGACGCGGCGATCCAACCATCGAGATGAAGGGCGCGATCGCCCGAAACGAGCCGGCAGTCAGGGCCACAACCGACCTCCCGGAGCCGGCCCCGAGAGAGATCCAGGAGCGCCAACTCAGTGTCAGACCCCGCAACAAGGATGGAATCCGGGCCGCGCGATACCATCCCAAGATTCGACGACGGCTCGATCCCGGCCGAAAAGAGGTCCGCCAGCTGGACTGCCGAGCTCGCATCCGCGGGGGCGCCGACACTCAGAGCGCACGCTATCCATGCGGCGCCAGTGATCAACATTCTCATCGCGTCACCTCTTCGAGCGCCTTGCCCCACTCTTCGCCGATCGACGGGGCAAGGGCGGCCGCCGGACCCCAGAAGGACCCAAAGACATAGACCATGTGTGGTGTTCCGGGCCCAATCGGAAGGTCGACCTGGAATCTGACCAGCGCAGCCTCGAGCCCATCCCAGATCGCCACGACATCGCGCGGCCGATCGGTCCACAAACAGGTTCCCTCGAAGGTGCGGTCACCCGGGAGCCCGAAACGCAGCCGCGACCCAGGCTGCGAGTCGCCGGCGAATCCAAAGGCCCCAGCCAACACTTCCCACGCCGCCGGCCGATCGAGCAGGGTCGGTTGACCGAGGAACACCATCTTGCGATCCTGACCGTGATGGCGCGTGAGGTACTGCTCGAGGCTCGCGAGTTGGAAGCGCCAGCCGCGCTCACAGCCGTCGAACAAGCCATCCCCTTCGACTCCCTCGGCGAAGCCCTCGTGGGTCAGGGTGACCCGCGTCCCGCCACGGGTGGGCTCGAGCCTCCAGCTGAGGTCAAGGCTGCGCTCCGGATCGAGCGGATCTTCCCACCGGGTGGCGAGCAGGCGCTCGGGCTCCCAGGCGGTGATCGGCTCGGCGGTGACGAACCCTCCCGGCCATTCGCTTTCGATCACGCCGCCGACACCCGGATCGACCGCCGCCCGCTGCGGGTACCAACGGCTGAGCTCGGTTTCGTCGGTAAGACATCGCCATATCAGCGCAGGGGCACACGAAAACTCGCGCTCCAACCGCACGGCACGGGTCGTCGTGGTCGTGCTCATCGCCGCAACACCGCGGGGACGTCGAAACCCATGCGCTCTTTGATCTCGACCACCTTGCGCTCGGCGACGTCGCGGGCCCGCTCGGCACCGAGCTCGAGCAAGCGATCGAGCTCGGCCGGCTCGTTCATCAGCTCGAGCCCCCGCGTGCGAATCGGCGCAAGCCGTTCGACCACGACCTCGGCAACCCGCGACTTCAGGTCGCCGTAGCCGCGGGCATCGGCAAAGTCCTCCACCACCTCGTCCTTGCTCCGACCGGTGATCGCCTGGTAGATGCCGAGGAGGTTGCGCACGCCGGCTTTTTCGGGGGCATCGGAGAACACGATCTCGCGACCGGAATCCGTGACCGCCCGTTTGAAGGTCTTGCGGATGGTGTCGTCGTCGTCGAGCAATCGGACCGCGTGACCGGCACCCGTGACGCTCTTCGACATCTTCGTGGCCGGGTCATCGAGCCCCATCACCCGCGCTCCGGCCGCCGGAATGGCCGGCTCGGGGATGCGAAACGTTTCACCGTACAAACCATTGAAGCGCTGGGCAACATCGCGAGCGAGCTCGATGTGTTGCTTCTGGTCCTCGCCGACCGGCACTTCGTGCGGGTCGTAGAGCAGGATGTCGGCGGCCTGCAACACTGGGTAGGTCAACAACCCGGTCTGTACGCTCTCCTGCTTGCGCGCCTTGTCCTTGTACTGGGTCATCCGCTCGAGCCAGCCGATCGGGGTGACACACTGCAGCAGCCAGCAGGCCTCCGCGTGCGCCCGCACGTGGCTCTGCACGAACAGGGTGGTGACCTCTGGATCGATCCCGCACGCGAGCAGCATCGCTGCGAGCTCTCGCGTCTGCGCTTTGAGCGCCGCCGGGTCCTGCCACACGGTGATGGCATGGAGGTCGACGATGCAGATGAAGTTCTGCTTCTGCCCTTGGCCGGCGACCCATTGCACGATCGCCCCAAGGTAGTTCCCAAGATGAAGCCCACCCGAGGGCTGAATACCGGAGAGCACACGCCGCATCGAAGTACCCAGATTTGACGCGGACGCCCAATCGCCCGCGAACCGGGCGAAGGTATCACGAGCCGTTTTGCGCCCCGATCTACGGCTCGACAGCCGACCACGCGCCGGGATCACCACCCTCGAATCCGTCAGCGAAGATCGGGATCCCGGCCTTGTCGATGCCAAAGTGATCGCCCTGTGATCCATCCGCACCGACAAAGGTGCCGCGCAGGTGCCGCCCGTGGATATCGAGCACCAAGGACCCGAGCTCCGCGAACGAGATCTCCATCACCGGGTGATCGAGCGATCCTCCTCCGAGGCGACCGCTGGTCCCGGCCACGACGTAGACCGTCCCCTGATTGGGGAGCGGCTCGCTACCTGGCTTGAGGTAGGCCCCATCCCCATCGGGACGACCGTCGCCCCCGTCGAGGATCATCGATGGCACCAGCGTCCCCGAAAGGCCGTAGTGGCCATCGATGAGCACGCTTCGCTCATAAGAATGACTGTGCCCGGCCAGGACGAGATCGACCCCACCGGCCTCCAGAATTGGTACCAGCTGCTCACGCATCTCGATCAGTTGCGGCTCCGCATCCGAGTCGTGGGACCCTTTGGTGTACGGAGCGTGGTGCCAATAAGCGATCGTCCACTCGGCGGTGTTGGCGGCCAGGTCGGCGATCAGCCAAGAAGCCATCAACCCCGACGGGTCACGATCGACATCGTGAGAGTTGAGGCAGATGAAGTGGACGTTGCCGAGGTCGAACGAGTAGTAGGCCTCGGTTCCCGACGCAACTCCACCCGCCTGCCCGCCGGTCGGAAGGGAAAAGGCGTCGTAGTACGGACCGGTTTGGGTCGCGGAGCTCGCCGACCCGCCGTCGTGGTTGCCGAAGGTCGGCCAGAGCGAAGCCGTGCGCAGGTACGCTGGGTACATGTCGAAAACGGCTGCCTGGTACTCGCCTTCGGTCCCGAGGCTGTAGGCGTTGTCACCCAACATCAGCCACGCGTCGAGCCTGCGGCCCTGGTTCCAGTTGGTGAACGCGTCGCGGACGCTTTCCGCCGCGAGATCTGCCGTGCCGGAATCCCCCAGGACCCAAATCCGCAGCGGCCCCCGCGAGCCGGAAGGGGGTGCCGTATGAAACCGGTGGTCGAAGTCATCGCCCGCCAAGTCGATACCCGTAGTCCCCACCGCGTAATACACGAGGCTCGACGGCGCCAACCCGGTCAGCTCGATCAGATGTTCGGTGGTCAGCGCAGGATCTGAGATCGATGCGAGCAGCTGCCCTGGAGCAGCTCCGTAGCGAACCCGCGAGTCGGTCGGCACGTCGGTGCGCCAGCGTACGACCACAGCCTCCGGCCGAAGCTGTTGGAGGTACGGACCGCGAACCAATTGCGGACCGAGAGCTAGCGTCGGGGCGAGGCCAAGAAGCCCGATCGAGAGGACGGCGAATCCACCCGCCGAATGCATACCGTCACCATATCCCGCCAGGGCACTGACCACCAGTGCCACACCCGAGGCCCATGCGTGGAGGCCCGGGCCCCCGTGGCTTCGTGGCACAATCTCACCCTAGAGGGCACCGATGCACATTCGTCTCTTTTGCTTCTTCCTTCTCGCGCCGACGGCTGCTTCCGGGGTGGAAGGACAGTGGCAGAACACCGGGCTGATCCGCGTTCGCGATCTCACACCGTTCGGGATCTCGCGGCTCGATTTCCTCCCCGCTCACGCCTTCGACGCACCGGCGGGCAGCTTCGCCATCGAAACCAACGTTGCCTACCAGAACACCTACCTGATGAGCGAGGCCGTCGCCGAGCTGCTGGCGGCCCGCGGGCCCGGGCGCGCACGGGTCTCCCGCGAGGACGCCGCTGCGATCTTGGCGCTACCAGGCGATGCCGTGTTCGTCGATGGTGAGCTTGCCCTCTTGGATCTCACCTTCCACTACGCGATCGGGGAACGCACCTCGGCCTACCTGACGATCCCCACGTTCACCTTCCAGGGCGGGTTTCTCGACTCCAGCATCGAGGGGTTCCACGAGGAATTCGGCTTCTCGACCGCCGGTCGCGATCTGGTCGAGCGCAACAACTTCCAGGTGATCTACGACGTTGCCGGTCAGCCGCTGGTGTTGCTGGATCCGCCGGATGACTACTCGCTGGGCGACCCCGTGCTCGGCCTACGCTGGTCGGCGGGACCGGGGGACGGCTTGCGCTTCGTCTTCGAGGTCGCTGTCAAGCCGGCGTGGAGCTCCGAGCAAACGATCGTTTCCACCGGCCGCACCGACTACGGCCTTCAGGCAACGCTCCAGAAGAAGTTCCCCAAGAGTGCTTTCTACCTGGCAGCGAGCATCGTCGACTTTGGGGGGGCAAGCCTGCTCCCGGGCGTCGCCGATTCGATCATTCCGACGGCGATCGTCGGCTGGGAGCGCCGGGTGACGCGCCACACCAACTTCGTCGCCCAGTTCTACGCCAGCCCCAGCATCGTGCAGGACACCACTCTCGAGGAGCTCACCAAAGACAAGTACCAGGCCACCTTCGGCCTGGTTTCGCGCCGCGGTCGGCATGCCTGGAGCTTTGCTCTGACCGAAAACGTCAGCAATTTCGAAAACACGCCGGATATCGGAATCACCCTGGGGTACGCCTACATCGTTCGCGAGCGACGGTGAGTGCCCTGGCAGCCCGTGAAAAACTCCGCCACGTCCGCCGGAGTTTCCCAGCGGGCTGCTGGAGTGGCATGGCGTCAGCGGCCACCCGGCCCGCGCTGCGCTTCTCCGGTCATGGGCACGAACCGAACCGGGGCGACGGTGCGTTTTTCGATCCCGTCGGCGGTTTTGGTGTAGACGATCAGATCCTGAACGAACGCCCCGACCGGTGCCACCAACCTGCCTCCCACCCGGAGCTGGTCGATCAGCGGCTTGGGCAGCTCGGGCGGTGCAGCCGTCAGGATGACCGCATCGAAAGGGGCGTGCTCCGGCCACCCCTGGTAGCCGTCGCCGATCTTTACCTGGACGTTGTCGTAGCCGAGCGACGCCAAGGTCTTGCGCGCCTCGAGGCCGAGCTCCTCGATGATCTCGATGGAATAGACCTTCCCCGCCACCCGCGACAACACCGCGGCGTGGTACCCCGATCCTGTGCCGATCTCCAGCACCCGATCCTTGGAATCGAGGTCGAGCAGCTCGGTCATGAGGGCGACGATGTAGGGTTGCGAGATGGTCTGACCCCAGCCGATCGGCAGCGGATGGTCGGCGTAGGCGTCGGCTCGGTGAGCCGGCGGCACGAAGAGGTGTCGCGGCACGAGCTCGAGTGCCCGCAAGACCTCGCTCTGGCGGATGTCGCGCCGTTCGATCTGTTGCTCGACCATCTGTCGCCTCAGAGCGACCCAGTCGTCCCCTGGGTTGGCCATTGCGCTTGCCTCCTGCGCGTTCGCCGGCACCACCACACCCATCGTGCCCAGCACCGCGAGCGCGGCCCACAGCCCGATGCCAGGGTCCGAAAGGCCCGTCCTCGCACTGGTCCGCGTGTTCACTTGTCGTCCTCCCATGGGTTCGAGCATATCCCCACCGCTCACACCCGGCGCCCTCAGGTCGCCCGCGATTCTTGAACCCTTCGAGCAAGAGCCGCGCCAGCTCGAACGCCGATGGTACAGTCCAGGGCTCACGAGGGAGTTGGTGTGAACGAGCAGAACCGAGAACCACGATCCGGGCGCCGAGCCCGCGGCGGCGCCCGGCGCCAGCGCGGCGGTCGCAGCAGGCAGCGGCCTGCCCACCTATCGGCCTCAGCTCCAGGCGGCGCCGGTGCCCCGACCTCTTCCGGCCGTGAAGTCGCAGCGAGAGCCGAGCGGCAGCTCGACCTCCTGGCGGCGATCATCGGCCAGTCTCCGGCCGATGAGACGGTGATCACTTGGCAGCAGGTGGAGACCCGCAACTCTGCCGACGACGCCCCTGCTCCACCTCAGGAGGACCTTCTGGTCCGAGTCGTTGCCCATCAGCGGGTGGGTTTCCACCGTGCCAGCTCCGCCGAGCCCGGCGAGATCGAACGTGCCCTCCGCGCCGCGCTCGCCGCAACGACCAACCCCGAAGCGCGCACGAACATCCGTCTCGGAACTGGCTCGGATCGCGGCGTCGACGCCCCGCTGATGCACTTCGACGTGGGGCTCGCGGAATTGGACCAGCCAGGCGCTCGAGAGCTGCTGGCGCCCTTCACCGCCGAGGACGGTCGAGCCCGGATGGACTGGGGCCACATCAACCGAGTGGTGGTGAGCTCGCTCGAACCCCCGAAGTGGGCTGCGGCAACCTTCGCCAGCGTGCGAGCCGCCAACCCTTCACGCCTCGGCGGTGCAGCGATGGCGGCAGCTCGCTCGGTCGCCGGCCTCGACCTCGAGGGGCTGGGCCGGCGCCTCCAGCTGCTCGCGAGCACCGAACGCGACGATGTTGCGCCGCAAGTCGGTTGCCGCGTCATTCTCGGACCCGAGGCCACCGCCCAGCTGCTCGGCCTGCTGGCCATCCATGCGTTTTCGATCCGTGCGTACAGCCACGGCCGTTCGATCCTGCGGGACCTGCTGCACGAGCAGCTCCTGGACCGCAAGCTGACTGTCTACGACGACGGCACGGACCCTGCCGGCTTGCCGTTTCC
Organism: uncultured Thermoanaerobaculia bacterium; assembly: GCA_964599475.1. Taxonomy (GTDB): domain Bacteria; phylum Acidobacteriota; class Thermoanaerobaculia; order Multivoradales; family CAZRFU01; genus CAZRFU01. The sequence continues at coordinate 43,112 of CAZRFU010000032.1, read as the reverse complement.
GTTCGACCTCGGCGGTGCACTCAAACGCCGTGTGGTGATGGTCGAGTCGGGAGTGGCACGCACGCCATCGGTGCGGGCGAGCCTGGCGCGGGAGCTCGGCCTGGAACCCACTCCCCACCTCTGGGCGGCCGACGATGCCAGACCCGAGCACCTTTTCCTCGAGGCCGGCAGCGACTCTTTCGAGCATCTCCTGCACCAAGCCGAAGACGGAATCTGGATCTCGAACTTCCGGGCCCTCGAGTGCCCTGATCCGCGCCGGCTGCGCATCCGCGCCATTGCGGGTGCGGTGCGGCGCATCCGCGACGGTCGGCTGGTCGCCACGATGCCTCGGCTGCTCTGGGAGACCAGCCTGCTGCAGGCGCTCGGCCGGGTCGTTGCCGTCGGGCAGGATCGCGTGCGGATCGTCGACCCGACCTCGCCGATCGGCTCCCTGGTGGCTCCGGCGCTGCTCTTGAGCGACGCAGCTGGGCTGTCGAGGCCGTAGGAGGAGGGGACTGGGGACCAGAGACCGGATCCCGGGTCCCTTGTCCCGATCCTACCGGCCGGCAGGCGGGCGCCCGCCGCGACGGCGACGTCGACGCGGACGCGTGTCGCCGGCCGGGCTCGGCGCGGCGGCGGCGCGACTGCGATCGGCGGGAGCTTCGGCCGGGCGGTGTGAGCCACGGTTGGTGGCGGTGCCGTGGTGGCCAGCGTTGGCGGCACGACGTGCTTCTTTTTCCTTGGCGCGCGCCCGTTCCTCGGCCTTGCGTGCCCGGATCGCGGCGATCCGCTCGGCGATCGGCACCTCGAAGCGTTCCGCGGCACGAGCCCGGTAGTCGAAGCCATCGAGCTCGATCCGCGGTAGGCGGCGACCGACGACCCGTTCGATCGCAGCGAGCTCGTTGCGTTCACTCATGTCGACGAAGGTGAAGGCCTCACCGGTGGCCTCGGCCCGACCGGTGCGACCAATCCGGTGCACATAGTCCTCCGGCACCACGGGAACGTCGATGTTGACGACGTGCGAAAGCGCCTCGACGTCGATACCGCGAGCAGCGATGTCGGTCGCAACCAGGACTCGCAACTTGCCGGCACGCAGGCGATCGAGCGCTTCGGTGCGTTGCGACTGGCTGCGATTGCCGTGGATCCGCGCGCAGTCGATGCCGGCCTTCTCGAGGATCTCGGCGAGGCGATTGGCGCGGTGTTTGGTGCGGGTGAAGACGATCGCACTGGTGATGGTCTCGCGGCGCAGCAGCTCGATCAAGAGGGCGGGCTTGAGATCTTCGGGAACCGGGTAGACCGCCTGGTCGATCGACGCGGCCGGCCGTGACTGCCGCTCGACGCCGATGTGGACCGGATCGCGGAGGATCTCGCGGCTCAGTTGCACGATCGGCGGCGGCATGGTCGCCGACACCAGCAACGTCTGGCGCTGCCTCGGCACCTTGGCGAGCACCCGGCGGATGTCGGGCAGGAAGCCCATGTCGAGCATGCGGTCGGCTTCGTCCAGGATCAGGATCTCGACCTGGGAGAGGTCGGCGATGCCGCTGCCCAGATGATCCAACAAGCGGCCGGGGGTCGCGACGACGACATCGACGCCGTGGCGCAGCAGGCGCTCCTGGGGGCCTGCCGACACACCGCCGAAGACGACGCCGGAGGCGAGGCGCGTGTGGCGCCCGAGGGCTTCGATCTGGGTGCCGATCTGCGCCGCGAGCTCGCGGGTGGGCGCCAGGATCAAAGCACGAGGGCCGCGCCCAGGGCGCGCCGGGGTCGCCAGCAGGCGCGCCAGCATCGGCAGCACGAAAGCCGCCGTCTTGCCGCTGCCGGTTGCGGCACAGGCGACGAGGTCACGCCCGGAGGCAGCCGGCGCGATCGCCTGAGACTGAATGGGGGTTGGCGTGTCGAAACCGAGATCGGCGACAGCACGCACCAGGACCTCGGGGAGGCCGAACTGAGTAAAGGACATGGGGGTTTCCTAGGACCCCGCCGCGGCGGGTGTCGGTTGAGACCGGCACGGTCTTGAAGAGGCGCGGGAGAGACGTGCCGGCAGGCCCGACCGCGAGATGGTCTTGCGACCAAGAACCGTCAGGGTCTCACAGATTGGGATGGAGGGCAAGCGGGAGGAGGGACCCGGAACCCGGGATCCGGGAACCGGGAACCGCCGGAGCACCAGCCAACACCACTGCGAGGCCAAGGCGACCGGTCATCCGCAGCTGCCACTCGGGGTCATGCGGCGCAGGAGCACCACGGTTTGATCGTCGCCGGCCGGTTGATCGCCGACGAAGTCCGCCAGCTCGGCGTGGAGCCGCTCGCGGACCTGATCGAGGGGGGTGTCGTGGTTGGCCGTGAGCAACTCGATGAGGCGTTCGCCACCGTATTCCTCTTCGGAGAGTGCGGCCGCCTCGGTGATGCCATCCGAATAGACACACAGGAGATCGCCCGGCTCGATCTGAACCTCGCGAGTGAACCACATCCCCTTGGGTAGCAAGCCGATCGGCACGCCGGTGGCGCCGAGCTCCTGGGGAGCCGAGCCTGCGCGCAGCAGGAACGCCGGGTTGTGACCGGCGCTGGCCCACACCAAGGTGCCGGTGGTGCAATCGAGCTCGCCCAGAAACAAGGTGATGAACTTGTTCGACGCACTCGACTCGACCACGTGGGTGTTCAGCCGCGCGAGCAGAGAGCTGAGGTCGAGGTCACGGTCGCACAGCAGCTGCAGGGCCGAGTGCAGCGTCGATACCAACAACGCGGCGGGCATCCCCTTGCCGGTGACGTCACCGAGCACCAACAGGAGCTTGCCCGACGGCAGCGGGATGGCGTCGAAGTAGTCGCCGCCGACCTGGCGTGCGGGCTTGCTCCACCCAATCAGCTCCCAGCCGGCCGGCTCCGGCAGCACGTCCGGCAGGATCTGCTGCTGAATCCGCGAGGCAAGCTCCATCTCGCGCTCGAGCCGCTCCTTCTCGAGGGCTTCGGCGTGGAGGCGGGCCGTTTCGAGGGCAAGCGCCGCCTGATTGGCAAACAGCGCCAGGGTACGCTCGTCCTTCTCGCCGAAAGCGCCGACACCGAAGCGGCTCTCCTTGTCGCCCACCACCAACATCCCGCGGCGCTGCCCGTCGACCTCGATCGGCGTCGCGAGCAGGTGGCACGCACCCGGCATCACGTCCGACGTCGTCCCGCTGGCCCCCGGCGAGACCTCGGCAGCAGCCTCACCGCCGATCGCCCGCATCAGCCGATAGCCCTGAGGGGCCAAGGCATAGAGGGCGCCCCGGCGAGCGTCGAGCAGCGAAACGGCGCGCAGCAGGATCTCCTCACCAAGGACGTCGAGGTCGAGCGTGCCGGTGATCGCCAGCCCGACGTCGTAGAGCGCCTCGAGCTCGACCCCACGATACCGCGACAGGAAGTCCTCGCGCTTGAGACGTCGCTGCAGGCCCTCGAGCCGCCCAACGAACGCCGCCAGGGCCAGGCAAGCGCTCGAAGGGCGGTGGGAGAGATCCGCACTGGTTACGACTCGCGCCGATCCAGCCGGCCAGATCGCCCACTGCGGGCCGAAGGCTCGCTCCGGATTGGCGGGGAAGAGGTCGTCGTTGGTGCTCGCAACGCGTTCGAGGGAGGCGCCGACTTGGACGTACAGCCCGACGTCGGCCGAGCCGCCGAGCTCCCCCGCGACCCATTCGAGCACACACCGACCGAGCTCGCGGGGCTCGATCTCATCGCCGAGCAGACGCACGAGCTCGTCGCAGCGCTCTGCGGCAAGACCGCCTGCTGGCGCCATCCCTTCCATGTGCGCTCCTCGGTGATCAGCCCGAGAGGGCACTCACCGCCGCAGATTCATCGTCGTAGATGGTCGCGAATTGGGTCAGGCCCATGATGTGGAAGGTCTTCTGGATCACCGGCGTGAGATTGCAGAAGGCCAACTTGCCGTCGAGCTCGAGCAGCCGCTCGAGAATCTCGATCAGGATCGAGATCCCGATCGAGTTGACGATCTTGGTCCCCTGCAGGTTCAGCAGCAGGCGCCGATGCCCCTGATCGAGAAGCTCCCCGGCAATCCGCGCGATTTCCTCTCCACCTTGGTTGTTGATGTAGCCCTCGGTGTAGAGCACGACGAATCCATCGCGCGGATCGACGGTCACCTTCAGTTGTTCGGTCATCTCGTCCTCAGATCCACTTCGCCATGATCACGGTCGTCCCACTTCCGCGAGAGTCTATCTCGACCTTGTCCATCAAACCGCGGATGATGCTGAGCCCCCAGCCTCTCTTACGCGGAGCAGCGCGCGGCTGTTCCCAGGCCTTCTTTTCCAGAATCTCGGCGGGGATCCCGACTCCGTGGTCGCCGACGCGTACCTCGACCAACTGCGGCCGCTCCTCGCCCAGCACACGAAGCCCCAGGCGGATGCAGCAGTCGGGAGTGTCGCTGTGCTCGGCGGCATTGATGCAGGCTTCGAGCACCGCCATGCGGATCTCGTCCGCTTTCTCGGAGCTCATCGATGCCGCCAACGCGAAGTCGACCGCCGCCTCACTGGCAGCAATTTCGACGTCGGCCTGCAGCTCGAGCACGAGCTCGCGAGAATCGAGGACCTTCACCAGTCGCTCCGTTGGGATTCGAGGTCGCACCCCGGGTTTCAGAAGCTCAGATAGAGCTGCAGACCATACACCAGGAGGGGATGAATCGCGTCGTGCGCGAGCAACCACCCGAAGGCGGTGGTGGTCGCGGCAGCGCAAATCCAGCGGGTGGGGACGGTGCGGGTTGCTTCGAAGACTGTGCGGATGGACTCGACCATGATCACCTCCGGTTGCAGGCCAAGGAGCAAGGGCCGTGCCACGCCGGCCTGAGCGGCGCAATATCCAACGAACACAGCGGTGACCGCGAGGTGTCGCCGGGCGAGAGCCCCCTCACACCTGAGGCACAATGCCCCAGCCACGGACGACCAGCGCTCACGAACTCCAGATCTAGCCGATCCCTGCTGGCCTCAGCGAGACATGAGGCATATTGCCTCAGCATGGGCAGAATGCCGCACTACCCCGGATGACAACGTCCTCGACTGCGGCTGCTCTTCCTTCTACGCGCGATCGCATCCGGATGTTCCCGGCAAGCAGCTGGAAATGGGTATCGGGTATCGGAAGGGACCAGGGACCAGGGACCAGGGACCCGAGTGGGAGCCGGACCCACTCGGAGGGAACCACCCCGCACTCCGACGGTCCCGGTACCTGGTCCCTGGTCCCTCCTCATTTTCATCCCCCGGGGTGCACCACGGAGGGGTGCATGAGGAACTGCTCTCAGAACCCCTTGCGGGCGAGCGTCCGGCGGTCGATCCCCAACATCCGCGCCGCCGAGCTCTTGTTGCCGTCGGCCAGACGCAGGACCCGGCGGATGTGCCGCGCTTCGACCTCCTCGAGCGAAAGGGGGCCGGGACCGTCCGCGCCCGACGCCAACATCGGTGTGAGCAACGCCGCATCGACGCGCTGATCGGCGAGCGAGATCGAAGCCTCGACGACGTTCTGCAGCTCTCTGACGTTGCCGGGGAAGTCGTAGGCCATCAGCAAGGCGATGGCGTCCGGCGCGAACGAGGGCTCGGGAATCCCTTCGCGACGACAAAAGCCGGTGGCGAAGTGGCGCAACAGCGGCACGATGTCCTCGCGCCGATCACGCAGCGGCGGCAGGTCGAGCTCGACTCCCCTCAGGCGGTAGTAGAGGTCCTCGCGAAACTGCCCCCGAGCCACCAGATCTTCGAGCGGCTGATGAGTGGCGGCGATCACCCGCACGTCGACCCGCACCGGCTGGTGTCCACCAACCCGAACGATCTCCCGCTCCTGCAGGGCGCGCAGCAGCTTGACCTGAAGCGAGAGCTCGAGATCACCGATTTCGTCGAGGAACAGCGTGCCACCACTCGCGAGCTCAAACTTCCCGCGCCGCGCTTGGACACCGGTGGCCACACCTCCCTCGATGCCGAAGAGCTCACTCTCGAGCAGGGACTCGGGGATCGCCGCACAGTTGAGCGCCACGAGAGGCCCCGAGCGGCCGCCGTGCTCATGGAGGAATCGGGCAACCAGCTCTTTGCCGGTACCGCTTTCACCCCGCACCAGGACGGTGACGCCGCGCGGGGCCACCCGGGCCGCCATCTCGAACACCCGCCGCATCGAAGGAGCCGAGGCGACGATGGTGTCGTCGTCGGCGAGCCGTCGTCGCAGCTCACGGTTCTCCTCCTCGAGGCGATCGCGCTCCGTGGCCAACTGCTCCCGCTCGCGCTGGCCGGCGAGCATGACCCCGGCCAACGACGCCACGGACTCGAGCCAACGCCGATCGGCGTCGCTGAAGCTGCCGCCGGTGAGATCTCCTCGTCGCTCCTTGTCGAGCAGCACCAAGGCGCCGAAGGTCCGCCCGCGCCAGGCGATGGTGGCGGCCGCCAGCTCGCGGCACGGGCGCCCGGCAAAGTCCCCACCCTGCCGAATGACAACCCCATGCCCCTCGAGCTCGGACCACAGCGGATCGGCCAGGATCGCCGCCGCAGCCGGCTCGACCGGCCAGCCGACACTGGCGATCGCACGCACGGCGCCGAAACGGTCGCGGGTGTGTGCCACCGCAGCCGCCGGGTTGAGGACCGCACAGACGCGCCCGAGCAGCTCGTCGACCAGTTGCTCCTCCGGCCGGCCCGCTCCGCCCATCGCCAAGGCCAGGTCGTAGAGAGTTTCGAGCTGCAGCAGTCGCAGTCGTTCGGCGAGCTGGACGCCGGGCGGAGCCGTCGGCACCTCGCTCACGTTCGAGGCACCGCCTCGAACGTTGCGCTCGCCCCTGCGGCGTGCTGTCGTGGCGCGCTCAACACCCGTGCCAAAAACGCGCCGGTGTGGCTCTCGCTCAACTGCGCGATCTGCTCGGGGGTTCCCGTTCCGACCAAGCGGCCTCCCCCCGAACCACCCTCGGGCCCGAGGTCGACCAGCCAGTCCGCAGTCTTGATCACGTCGAGATTGTGCTCGACCACGATCACCGTGTTGCCCAAGTCGACCAGGCGGTGCAGGATCGCCAGCAACTTCCTGACGTCGTCGGCGTGCAGACCGGTGGTGGGCTCGTCGAGCACGTACAGCGTGCGCCCGGTCTGGCGCTTGCACAGCTCGGTGGCGAGCTTGACCCGCTGCGCCTCCCCGCCCGACAAGGTGGTCGCCGACTGGCCGAGCTTGACGTAGCCCAGGCCCACCTCGTCGAGCGTAGCGAGGATCCGCGCGACCTTGGGGACGTTCTTGAACACCTCGCGTGCGTCCTCGACGGACAGATCGAGCACCTCGGCGATCGACAGGCCCTTGTACTTGACCTGCAGCGTCTCGCGGTCGTAGCGCTTGCCGCCGCAGACCTCACAGGTGACGTAGACATCCGGCAGGAAATGCATCTCGATGGTGATCTGGCCATCGCCGGCGCAGGCTTCGCAGCGCCCACCTTTGACGTTGAAGCTGAACCGTCCCGGCTGGTAGCCGCGCATGCGCGCTTCCGGAGTGCCGGCGAAGAGGGTACGAATCTCGGTGAACACGTTGGTGTAGGTCGCCGGATTCGAGCGTGGCGTGCGGCCGATCGGGCTCTGGTCGATTGCGATCACCTTGTCGAGCTGCTGCAGGCCCCGAATCGCGGCGTGCTCGCCGGGCTTCTCGGTGGCCCGGTAGAAGTAGCGCGACAGCGCTTTCATCAAGACGTCGTTGACGAGGCTGCTCTTGCCGGAACCCGACACACCGGTGACCACGCTGAGCGCACCCAGCGGGAAGGGCACCGTCAGGTCGCGCAGATTGTTGTGTTTGGCGCCTTCGACCACCAGCGCCTGGCCGTTGCCCGGCCGCCGGCCGGAGGGAACCTCGATCGCGAGGTCACCGCGCAGGTATCGTCCGGTGAGCGAGTGTGGATGCTGGTAGATGTGCTCCGGAGGCCCCTCGGCGACCACTTCACCACCGTGCACCCCAGCTCCGGGGCCGAGATCGATCACCCAGTCGGCGGCGCGAATGGTGTCCTCGTCGTGCTCGACCACGATGACGGTGTTGCCGAGGTCGCGCATGCCCCTCAAGGTGGCGATCAGGCGTTCGTTGTCGCGTTGATGCAGGCCGATCGAAGGCTCATCCAGGACGTAGAGCACCCCCATCAGTTTCGAGCCGATCTGCGTGGCGAGGCGGATGCGTTGGCTCTCTCCACCCGACAGCGACGCCGAGCCCCGCTCGAGGGTCAAATACCCAACCCCGACGTCATCGAGGAACCGGATCCGGTCGACGATCTCTTTGAAGATCTTGTCGGCGATGCGGCGTTCGCGATCGGTCAGCCGCTCTTCGATCGCGGCAAAGCGCGTCCGCAGCACCGACACCGGCTCGGCGCACAGCTCATCGATCGCAGAGCCGTCGATCCGCACTGCCAAGGCCTCTGGCTTGAGCCGCCGTCCCCCGCAGGCCGAGCATGCCTTGCTCGACATGTACTTCTCGATCTCGCTGCGCGAGGCGACCGAATCGGTCTCCTTGTAGCGGCGTTCGAGGCTCGGGATCAGACCCTCCCAGGTGCCGCGCCACTCGTAGCTCGACCGTTCGCCGACGAACTGGAACACCATCTCGTCGTCGCCACCGTAGAGGATCACCCCTCGAACCTTCTTCGAGAGCTCCTTCCAGGGCGAGTCGAGGGAAAACTTCATCTTGGTCGCGAGGGTCTTGAGCATCCGCATGCGGATCGAACGTGGGCCCGACGGCCACGGCGCGATCGCACCCGACGCAATCGAGCGGTTTTCGTCGGCGATCACCTTGTCGACGTCGACGGCGCTGACCGAACCGAGTCCCGAGCACTCGGGACAGGCGCCATGAGGGCTGTTGAAAGAGAACAGCCGCGGGGTGACCTCCGCCACGCTCGTTCCACAGTCGACGCAGGCGTAACTCTGCGACATCAGGATCTCGTCCTGGTCGCGCGACAACAGCACCAGGCCCGAGGCGACCCTCAGGGCGGTTTCGATCGAGTCGGAGAGGCGGCGTTCGACGCCCTCCTTGATCACGATCCGATCGACGACGATGTCGATCGAGTGCGCCCGCTTCTTGTCGAGCTCGGGGAGGTCGCCCGAAAGGTCGACGGTTTCCCCGTCGATCCGGGCGCGCACGAAACCCTCCCGTACCAGCTGCTCGAGCTGGCGCTTGAACTCACCCTTCTTGCCTCGCACCCACGGGGCGTAGACGATCAGCCGGGCACCCTCACCAAAGCCCAGTGCCCGATCGACCATCTGCTGCACCGTCTGCGCCTGGATCGGCTTGCCACACGACGGGCAATGGGGCACCCCGATCGAGGCGAACAGCAAGCGCAGGTAGTCGTAGATCTCGGTCACCGTGCCGACCGTGGAGCGCGGGTTCTTCGACACCGTCTTCTGCTCGATCGAAATCGCCGGCGACAGGCCCTCGATCGCGTCGACGTCGGGCTTCTCGAGCTGCTGCAGGAACTGCCGGGCATAGGCCGACAGCGACTCGACGTAGCGTCGTTGGCCCTCGGCAAAGAGCGTGTCGAAGGCAAGCGAGGATTTGCCCGAGCCCGAAACCCCCGTGATCACGACCAACTTGTCGCGCGGGATCTCGAGATGGACGTTTTTGAGGTTGTGCTCGCGGGCGCCGCGAATGACGATGCGCTCCATCATGTCAATCTACCACCGGGGTTGGGACTTCGAAGATCGACCCACAACACGCGCCGCGAGTCGGAAGGATGCGAGCCCGATTATGGCGAAAATTTCGAGAAACTGCATCGCGGCCAATCGGCGCGAAAGCTCGGCTTGACATCGAGACGCCTGGCGAAAAGAATACGAAAATCCAAGGAGCCGTTCTTGCCGACACCCTCACTCACCCTGGCCACCATTGCCGTCACTGCCATCACGGTGGTGGCCCCTGCCACGGCCGGGAGACTCTCCGACCCGCCACAACCGGAAGCGACAACGATGACGATCCGCGGACCCTTCGACGTGACGATGACCCCCCAGACGAACACCGACGCCGAAGGTCCCGTGCCCGCGCGAATGGTGCTCGACAAGCGCTATCACGGCGTGCTCGACGCCACCGCCCGCGGCCAGATGATCGCCCACCGCACCGGGACGCCTGGCTCCGCGGTCTACGTCGCGATGGAGCTCGTCGACGGCACCCTGGCAGGTCGCCGTGGCACCTTCGTGCTGCACCACCGCGGCGTCATGGACCGGGGTACCCAATCCCTCTCGATCGAGGTCGTCCCGGACTCGGGCACCGGCGAGCTGGTTGGGATCACCGGCACCATGACGATCGAGATCGAAGCGGGCAAACACTTCTACGGCTTCACCTATCAGTTGCCCGCCCACCCCTCCGAGGTGCCCTCGGGCCGATGAAATCGGGTCGCGAGTCCCGAGTCCCTGGTCCCAGCCAGTACCCGATACCCAACCGAGCTGCCGGCTTGGAGGCCACGGTTCCTCAGCGCCCAACCACCAAACCCGCCCACCAGCGCGTCTCGCGACCGAGTGGACCGTCGAGGATCTCCGCCACTCCCACCCTGGCTTCGAGCTGAGGCAGGCGCACCAGCGGCATGCGATCGAGCCCGATCCGCCATTCCGCTCCGACCAGCTCGACCCACTCTCCACGATCGGCGCGGTGACGTTCGGCCAGGAGCGTCACCGGCAGGAAAGCCGGCGACAGCCGCACGTGGTGGCTCTCGACCACCTCCCCGACCAGCGCACCCCGCGGCAGCGCCGGATTTGCCGCCCAGCCGATGTCGAGCGCCCCCGGTGTCAACGAGCTCGGGGCGCCCCCCACCGTCGCCAGCTCGTCGACAGGCGCCTGGTCTCCGCCTTGGGCCTCGCGGCGCGTCCACCCGAGCTCGATCAGGTGCCGACCGGCACCAGCAGCGACACCGACCCCGAAGCGACGCAGATCGGGGCCGTCTGCGCCGCCGAGCCGAGCGGTGGCCGCGACGCCGACACTCGGCCGCAACCAGCATCGTCCCCTGGTGAACCGGAGCCCCCCGTCAGCTTCGAGAAAGGCCAAGCGGCGGTCCCGATCGAGGTCCCGCGCCTCGTCCACCAGCACCCCGCCGCGGAGCCCGAGCCGGCGCATCCCCTGATCGACCGCGTACGCCGCCGACACCTCGAAGCCACGGCGCTGCATCTCGACCTCAGCGTCCGCAAACCCACCCTCGCGGAGGTCGTAGGCGTGAACGCCGAGCTCGACCGGCAGTCGGCGGCTGGTCGCCACCAGGGCCGCTCCGCGCAGGTCGCCCGGGTCGCCGATCGCCCCGAGCGCGAGCACCTCGAAACGACCCACGAGATCACCGACGCGTACGCCCAGCTCGACCGGACCACCATCGTTCGTGCCGTACCCACCGATCAAGGCTTGCCACTCCGGGCGCCCCCAACCGTAGGGCTGCGGCGATCCGAGCTCGCCCATCGCCGGCACTGCAACGACCGGAGGCGGCCCGACGGCCACCGGCGCCAAGCCCGGGTCGAGCGCCAGCTCGGGCAGCTGTTCGGTGGCCGCATCGAGCGGCAGTCGGCGCAGGTCCCACCCGTCCGGATCGAGCGCCAGGTAGTAGAGCTCCTTGCCGTCGCGACTGACTGCCGGGCCGGCGACCGGCCCGAGCGATCGAGTGACCTGGTGCCATTGCGGCGGCGCGCCGGGATCCGTCAGTCCAACCGGCACGGCCTCGATGTCGATCAACCCGCCGCGGCCCACCACGACGTAGAGATGGTCGATGCTCGGGCCCCAGGCGATGTCGATCACGCGCCCGCCATGCGGAAGCGCAAACTCCGCCCACGAGCGCAGGTCGACCCCCCTAACCCGGATCCGCCACTGCCCGCCCTCCTGATGAAGGAACGCCACAGCGGTGCCTTCGGGAGAAATCCGCGGCCGATCGACGACTCGATCGACTGCGAGCGGCAGCAGCTCCCATTCCTCGCCGGTGGCAAGGTCGACGCGTACCAGACCGGTGGCGCCGAACCGTGAGCGCACCGCCACCGCCCACTCGCCGGTGGGGGCGGGATCGGCGTCGCCGAGATCCGCGCCAAACGTCACGCGCCGGACGTCCCCTGAATCCACCGACCAGACGAACAGATCTCCATGGCGCCGGCCGTCGGCTCCGCGTTCGAACCGCGTGAAGATCAGCCCCCGCGAGTCGGAGGTCCAACGTCCGCCGGCGATCGGAACGGTCGGCGGAGCTTCGAGCTCTGCCACGACCGTGCGCGGCGCCCGCAGGGCGGCGGAGATCGGAGCGACGTCTTCGGGATCGCGCTCGAGCATCCGATCGATCTCGCGCTCACGCCGCGCCAGCGCGTCGCTGTCGTCGCCGAGCTCCCACACCACCAGCCGCGCCGGCCGGTCGCGTTCGCGTCGCAGCGCCGCGAGCCGACGGCCGTCGGGCGAAATCGCCGGCGCTCCGGTGAACCATGCGAGATCAGCCCAAAGCTCGCCCTCCCGACCAATCGGAGCGATCTGCCGCTCCGCCTCGAGCGCCTTGGCAGTCACCTCGGCAACGAAGCGGCCGTAGAGCTCCCGCGGCGGCGCGCCGTAGACCCCGGCAAAGGCATCGTCGAAGGAACGGTCGACCCGGGCGCTGAGGCGACGCCACAGGCGTGGCAGACTCCCGGGCTCGACCCGCGCCTCGAGCCATTCGAGGTAGGCCGAGCCCACGAGATACGCCATCGACATCCCGAGGAAGCTGCGCGAGTCGGACGCCAGAGCGGTGTAGCTCGGCAGCCGCCCGGCCAGCGCGAACCGGCGGATCAACGCCGCCCGCTGGTCGCCGAACGGGCGCCCGCTGCCGGTGAGACGACCCTCGACCAGGGTGGCATAGCCCTCGAAGATCCAGCGCGGCGCCTTGCGGGTGATCGGCCCAATCGGGGCAACCCGCTCGAGCGTGCGCCGCATGGGGTTACGCGATGGCCTGCCGAGGTGGACCAAGTGGGCGATCTCGTGGATCGCGAGCAGCTCGCCCCAGTCGGTCGAGTGTCCCAGGATCGAGCTCGCCTCGGGCGGACGGGTCCAGAAGATCGTGCGGGGCCCATCGAGCAGCGGCCACGCCGAACCGTTGGACTGCGACTCGGGATCGGCGATCACGACGTCGATGGGCTCCTCGAGGCGGTAGCCGACCTCGTGCGAAACGATGTCGAGGATGCCTTCGAGGCGAGGCCCCAGGCGCTCGACCCACGGCTCCCACGGTGCGGGGTAGTGGATGCGGAAGTTCTCGGTGGCGAGAGTACGCCAGTCGGCCGACGGCAGCTGCGCCGAAAGCACCCCGCCACCACTGAGAACGGCCACCGCCAGGACGACGAGCGTGCTTTTCAGTAGGTTCATCCCATGAGCCTACGTCAGCTCGGACCCGCCGGCGGCACCCCCGGCGGATTCCTTCTCAGGGCACCTCGTCGCTCCACGCTGCGGCATTGCCCTGATCGAACCCGTCGGCGAAGATCGGGGTGAGCGGGGCGGGCGGTCCGAGCTCGAACGCGCCGGCGTCACACGGCCCGCCGGGACGTGGTGCGCCGCGCTGATCGGTCGCCGAGCAGGTCGATGCGGCACTGAGGGCAAAACTGCCACCGAGCAGGGCTCTGGTTGGGGTGGGGCCGCCGTTGTCGGCTAAGGGTCCGATGCGAAGCGCATTGACGCTGACGTTGACCTGGTCGCTCGGGAGCCCGAAGCCACAGGTGTCACCTGGGCTCTCGAGGTTGCCGCCGGCGCTGGTGACGGCCGGGCCGAGCTGGCAGGTACCCGAGAGGATCGAGCTCGCGATCGTGACGGAGGCCGTGTTGAAGGTGGCCAGAGCGGCCGCCCCATTGTCCGTCAAAGTGCAGTGAAGGCAGATCCCTCCGGAGCCGCTGGTTGCAAAGCCGCGGGCGCCGTTCTGCGTCGCGGTGACATTGCTCAGCAGGATCGAGCCCGACGAATCGTTGCCGTGCACGCCCGAGCCGGAGTTCCCAACGAAGCTGCTTCGAGAGGCGGTGAGCGTCGCTTCGGCGCTCACGAGGACGCCGTGGTGCGTGCTGCCGGAACCGTTGCCTTCGACATGGCATTCTTCGATCTCGTGCGCCCCGCCGGCCAGAACAATTCCCATACGGTCCGCATCGCGAACCGTCAAGCCGACCAGTCGACTCGAAGAACCAAAAACCGTCAAGGCCGGGTCGTCCAACCCCGCTGCCGAGATGATCGACATTGTCGCACCGGCACCGACGATCTCGATCGCGTCGGTGATGTCGAGGTCACCAACGAAGCCAGTGTTGTCGGCACCAACGATCGTCAGCGCGTAGACCCCGGCCGAAAGCAGGATCCGATCCTCCCCGGGGTTCGCATTCGCAGCGAGCACCGCTTCGCGCAGGGAACAGTCTTCGGCGAAACACGATCCCGGCGCCGGATCGTCGTAACGAGTGGGCCGAAAATCGACGCCCCAGGCTGCCGACGCGACGACCGACACAAGAACGGCGGTTCCCACGAAGAAGACTCGAGTCATGACTACCTCCCTGTATCTCTGGATTGTCGCGTCCGAACCCAGCGGCGACCACCCACCAAAGTTGGTGCTCGCCCCTCGAGACCAGCGGCACCGGCATCCGTCGGGCCTGCTCGAGATCTCTTGGGCCACCTTGGTAGGATGCGCCGCCATGGCCTCCCTGCCTCGATATCCCTGCTTGATCGCCGGACTCCTCACCATGACGGGCACCGGGTGCAGCTTCTCGCCCACCCCGACCAGCAGCGTCAGGGGAGCGGACGCCGATCCCTACCTGTGGCTCGAGGAGGTCGACGGCGAACGCGCCATGGCCTGGGTCGAGGCACACAATCGCGCCACCCTCGCCGACCTGCAGAGCCGGCCCGAGTACCCCGAGCTCTACCGGCAGGCACTCGAGGTGCTCGATTCGGCCTCACGCCTGCCGGTCGTGACCCAGCGCGGCGCCTGGCTCTACAACTTCTGGAAAGACGCCGCGCACCCCCGCGGTCTCTATCGCCGCACCACCCTCGAGCAGCTACGGCAAGCAGAACCCACCTGGGAAACCGTGCTCGACCTCGACGCGGTGACCGCCGCCGAGGGCCAACCAGGGGTGTTCAAGGGCTTCGACTGCCTCGAGCCCGAGTACCGCCGCTGCCTGGTGCGACTGTCGCCCGGAGGCGGTGACGCGGTCGAGGTCCGCGAATTCGATCTCGAGGGGCTGCAGTTCGTGGCGGACGGATTCTTCCTCCCGAGTGCCAAGAGCCAGGTCGCCTGGATCGACGAGGACCGGGTGTTCGTCGCCACGGACTTCGGACCGGGGTCGATGACGACGTCGGGCTACCCGCGGATCGTCAAGATCTGGACGCGGGGCACGCCGCTCGCCGCCGCCGAGGTCCTCTACACCGCCGAAGTGTCCTCGGTATGGGCCCGCGCCCGACGCCTGCGCACCAGCGAAGGCGACATCGATCTCGTCACCGACGGTACGTCGTTCTGGACCTCTCGCTCGTTCCAGCTGGTCGACGGACGCCTCGAGCCCCTCGATCTGCCTTCGAGCGCGGTGATCGAGGACGGCTTCGCCGGGCGACTGGTGATCTCCCTGAAGGACGACTGGCAACGCGGTGACCAGGCCTTCCGCGCCGGCCAGGTGATCCTTGCCGACCCGTCGGCTCTGCGCGGCGGTGACGGGGGTGTCGAGGTGTTGGTCGACCCTACCGCCGGTGAGGTGGTCGAGGCTGTCGTCGCAAGTCGCCAGGGAGTGCTGGTGAGCATGCTCGAAGACGTTCGCGGTCGCCTCTGGCGCTACGAGCCGACACCAACAGGCGGCATGCAGCGGCGGTCGATCCCGTTTCCCGACAACGGCTCGCTGCAGGTCAGAACCGTCGACAGCTCGAGCGGCGACTTCTTCGTCGAGTATCAGAGCTTCACCACTGCGCCGACGCTCTACCATGTCGACGGCCCCAATCCCCGGCCCGAGCTCATCCGCAGCCAAGCCCCGACGTTCGACGGCAGCCGCGTCGACGTGGCGCAGCACTGGGCGACTTCGGACGACGGCACCAAAGTCCCCTACTTCGTGGTCGCGCCCAAGGGCATCGCCCTCGACGGTTCCAACCCCACGCACATCTTTTCGTACGGCGGCTTCCGCAATGCCCTGACGCCGTCGTACTCGGGCTCCTACGAAGACCTGCACGGGGCCTACGGCAAACTCTGGCTCGAACGCGGCGGGGTCTTCGTGCTCGCCAACATCCGCGGCGGGGGCGAGTTTGGCCCCGAGTGGCATCAGGCCGCGCTCAAAGAAAAGCGCCTGCGCTCCTACGAGGACTTCGCCGCCGTCGCCCGCGATCTGATCGAGCGCAAGGTCACGTCACCCCGGCACCTCGGCATCGAGGGGCGCAGCAACGGCGGACTGCTCGTCAGCGTCCAACTCACCCGCTACCCCGAGCTCTACGGCGCGGTGGT
This sequence comes from uncultured Thermoanaerobaculia bacterium, assembly GCA_964599475.1. Taxonomy (GTDB): domain Bacteria; phylum Acidobacteriota; class Thermoanaerobaculia; order Multivoradales; family CAZRFU01; genus CAZRFU01. The sequence goes on along the minus strand of CAZRFU010000032.1, from coordinate 26,779 downwards.
GATGGGCTCACCTCTCGCGGACATGCGGCGCTACCACCGACTGTTGGCCGGCGCCAGCTGGATGGCGGAATACGGCGACCCCGACGACCCGGAGCAGTGGGCGTTCATCTCCGAATATTCGCCCTACCAACGCCTCGAAGCTGGTCGCGACTACCCGGCGCTGTTCCTCTACCTCTCGACCCGTGACGACCGCGTCCACCCGGCCCATGCGCGCAAGTTCGCCGCGCGAATGGAAGAGCTCGGCTACCCGGTGTGGTACTGGGAGCTCACCGAAGGTGGCCATGGCGCGAGCGTCACCAACGCCCAGTTGGCGCAGCGCTTGGCGCTGGCGTACACCCATCTGTGGCGACAGCTGAGGTAGGAGGAGATCGGGGGAGGGACACGATTCGGCGAGCCGGCGGCGTCGCCCCGGGTCTACTCGCCGAGCCGTAGCGGACCGAGCGCCGTCACGCCGACGGCCGCCAATTCCTCGAGCTGGGCGCGGGCCTCGCCCGCGGTGGGGAAGCCCACCGCGTAGACGCGGTAGCGGGTGCCTAATTTGTCGAGCTCGACCGGCGCGACCAGAACCGGACGGCCCAGCCGGGCTTCCCAGCCACGTGCCACGTCGCGAGCAGCAGCGGCGGTCGACATCGAGGCCACCTGCAGGGCCCACCGTGATGCGCCATCCAGGGTGCCGGAATCCCGCTGACGAGCCTCACCGACCGTGGCCGACGGCGCCGCCTCAGCCACAACCGGTATCGGCTCTGCCGGGGCATTTTCGATCGGCGTCGGCCTCGCCGCCGGCTCGCGCTGCACGACCAGGTCTCGGCCATCGAAGAATCCGCCGGTGCCGGCGACGTCGATCCGATTGCCGAACACGCCGTCCGCCTCGAGTCGCGCCAGCTCATCAAAGGGCACCGAGAGCAGGTACCGGCCCGGTGGAATGCGGGAGAGCTCGAAGAAGCCGTCGTAGGCCGAGCGAGCCGTCAGAACCGTGCCGTCGGCAAGATTGCGCAACTCTACCTGCACTCCGCCGCGCCCGCTGCTGCGGCCACCCTCGCGCAGATACACGGTGCCGGTGAGCTCGCCGGTCATCTCTACCGCCAGGTCGACCGAAGCGACGACGCCCGGGCGCGGTGTGATCTCGACCCCGTCACCGGCAGGGCGCTGGAGGGGATCCTCGAGCGTTTGGCCGGCGACCGCAACCCGAACCGGCCGCCAGGCGGGCAGCCGGCCGATGAACGCCACCCCCGCGGCGTCGCTTCGAACCCTGGGAACCGTTCGGTCGACGAGGAAGCCAACACCTTCGAGCGGCTCATCGCCCTCGGTCCAGGTCCCGCTGCCATCGAGGTCGAGAAAGGCGCGCACGGAAACCGCCCCGGCGGCCGCCAGCGGCTGCGCGTCGGTGACCCAGCGCTCTCCCTGGGGGTCACGGGCAACGCCGAGGCTCACCGACGCCTGTGCAACGGCCCCGGTCAGCTCGGACCAGCCCACCCCGAGCCCGTAGCCGAAGGTGCCACGAACGCGTCGGAGCTCGGCGAGCACGTCGTACGTCCCACCGGGGCGAAGGCTCCGACTCGCTTCGACGCTGAGCAACAGGTCCGGATTCAGCCGCCTCTCGAAGGCGAGCGCCGCCCCGGCAAGCCCAGAGCTCGGGACGACCTCGTAGTCGACCTCGGCGCGGAGCGTCCCGAAACCAGCGTGACGGCTCACGAGCAGAGTCCCGCGACCGCTCTCGGAGGACCTCCCGACGCCATCGAGCTCAGTCCACGTCAGCTGGTTGGTGACGAAGAGGCCGGGAGCAGACCAACCGATTCGGACGCTCGCGTCGAGCGCGGAACCTCCGCCAACGAGCTGCTCGCGCACGACGGCGGAACCGAGGCTCAGACCCTGTCGAGCACCGATCCGAATGCCGCCATCGGCCCGGAGCAGCGTGCGGGACCGCACCGGACCAAACCGCTCCAGCAGGGGGTCGGCGACAAAACCGTCCTCGAAGATCTCGTGCTCGATCCCGACACGAACCCGACCAAAGTGGGTGCGCGCGCTCAGGCGCCAGGCTCCGGTGCCCTCGTCGAGGGACTGCGAGCCATCGATGCCGACCAAGTAACGGCCGAAGGCCCCCCGCAGACTGAGGCCCGCATACTGCCGATCCTCGCCGGCGACGTCGAGGGTCGAAACCGAAGCCCCCATGGAGAGCCGGCGGCTCAACCCGTGTTCGATCTCGAAGCTGCCACGACTCGAGCCCACGCCGGTCGGCTCGTCGAGATAGGCGAGTCGCCACTCGGTGGCGCCAGGGGTCAGCTGCCCCTCGCCAACGTCAAAGGTGACCACCTCTTCGCGACGCTCTCCGCGCGGCCCGTAGAAGACCAGGCGAAAGCGGTTCGGACCCCATCGCAGCTCGACATCGGGGATCTCGTAGAAGCCGGTGTTCGGATCGGCGACCCAGGCAACCAGCTCCTCGTCGCGGTACAGCTCGAGATCCCAGCCCGGTGGCAGGGGCCCGCGAAAGGTGTGCCGGTCGAACGAGGTCGCGCGATCGAGCGGACGATTGCTGGCGAAGAGGCCGCGTCCGGAGGCAGTACCTGCGACCAGGGGAATTCGCGAGAAGGCAATGTGCCCCGCCACGGCCTCGGTGGCGCCGATTGCGCCCAGAGCACGCCCCCCGGGATCGCGCCGACCGAGGGTCCACCGTGGCTCGTTCCAATCACTGTCGCTTCCCGACAGGAACAACGACGCATCGAGGTAGAGCAGGTCGCCGCTGAGCAGCGTCGAGGCAGTGGCGGCCGTGCCCGAGCCTTCGCGACTCGAGACGGCCGCCGCGAGGTCGACGACCGGAGTGCTCCACAGTGCACGCGGGTGATCGAGAGGCAGCCCGCGGGGCCCGGCAGGATCCTCGGAGGTGAGGTGGCCGCGCCGGCTGCGGGCGTCGCGCAGCTCGATCGGCAGGGCCTCGCGAGGTCGGACCTCGAGCACCGCGGAGAGCCGCTCGATCGCGAGGTCGACCGGCAAGAGTCGCGCAACCAGCGCCAGCTCGAGGTAGATGTCGTCCGAGAGCGCCAGGAAGTCGAAGGCGGCCAGGCTCACCTCGACCGCGCCGCTGCGGGCGATACCGCGAGCGAGATCGAGCTCGAAGCTGCGTTTCGGTTCGATGACGAAGCCATCGGCTCGGCCGTGGTCGCTATCGACGCGCACTGCCAAGCCGAGAGCGTCACACAGCGCTCCCAGCGGAACCAACGTCTGGTCGCCGCGCACGAGGACCGGAATGATCGCGCCGGGAGGGCGCCGAGCGAGTCGCACGGCAACGAGCAGCTCTTCGGTCTCGGCGACCTCGGAGGCCACAGCTCCCGCGTACTGGCTGGTCAGGAGCGCCAAGGCGACCGCCGTTGCGGCCAACCGGTGACTCGCCGACTGCAACATCGTCACTCCCTGCGAGCTGGACCGTCGAGAACGACGATCTGCTCCAGCAGGACCCGACGGCCTGGGCTCTCGCGATCGATCAACTTCACCAAAGCCTGTTCGCGGATCGAGGTCAGCGGCACGTCGACGACCCGCACCGGGCTCGACGAGTAGATCGCGAGCCCACGGACCCGGCCGAGTGATGCCTCCGACGCCTTGGTGCCCACGGCTTCGACCTCGAGGTCGAAGTAGGCGGAGGTTTCCGCGCTGCGCCGGATCGCCACACGAAGCGCCGGCCGTGGGACATCGGATCCAGCCGCGGCGATCTCGACCAGGACCGCCGAGGCGATCTCGAGGGTCCCGGGACCGGTCACGGCATGGCGCACGATCACCGGGATCGAAACTCCGTAGACCGGCACGAGCGCAACCGCGAGCCCCGCGCCCGAGTCCACGGCAGGCAGCTCGTCCGGAACGTGGCGGAAGGTGAGATGGGAACGGTACTCTCCGGCAGCCAGGTCGGCCGGTTTGCGCAGCTGCAGCCGCACCGTCTGAACCTGACCCGGCTCGAGCGTCACCTGGCGGGGTGAGAAGCGAATCAAGGCGGCGGCGGAGTCCGCGCCGGCCTCGCGCTCGCGCATGCCACCGCGCTCGTCCATCTCGAGCTCGACGAAGCCGATCCGATAGGTCGCCGGCTCCTGACCGCGATGGATCAGCGAGATCTCGGCGGAGCGGCTGCGCCCCTCGAGGATCACGCGGGTGGGCGCCACCATGAGGTCCCCCATGGCAAAGGCCGAAACGCTCGCCCCGGACAGCAGCAGGACGAGGAGCATCACCTGGAGTCGTTGGTTCATTGGACCTTCCGATCTCGCGATTCTGTCGATTCCCGGCCGATCAGGGGTAGGCCACGGTGAAGTCGAAAGTACCCTGGTAGAAGCCGGCAGGTTGTGAGGCTTGGACCCACAGGGTCGCCCCGAGCTCGACCTCGGCGAGCCCGTCGGACCCGAGAATCCCACTGCCAACCGGCGAGGAGACGAAGGTGTCGACGGTCATCGTGGCGGCTGTGCTCGACAACACGGTGCTCGAAGGCAGCACGATCGAGAAGGCCGCATGCGGGTCACCTTCGACGCGGAACCGCGCGGGTGAAACTCCGGTCGAGGGCCCGAGCAGCGCCCCACCACTCGCCGTGCGAAGCCCCTGCGGCGACACCGCCACGGACCCGGAGGCTCCGGCAATGATCGCGCCGAAAGCCAGGTCGTCGACGGTGACGACGGTGATCTGAGCCGCTCCCGGCGCGGCAGAGGCACCGGCCAGAGCCATCAGGATCCAAGCCTGCCGGAGCAACCGCAGGGTGGAGTAGGACATGGTGCCTCCATTGTGGCCCAGACCGAGGGAAGAAAGCGAGGGGGCCGGAGCCCCCTCGCCGACGCAGTCGCGCGAGATCCGTCAGTTGTAGGCGACGGTCACGTCGAAGGTGCCGGTGTAGGAGCCCGAGGCCTGGTTCGCGCCGACCTGGAGCGTGGCGCCCACCGCGATGGTCGCCTCGCCGGTACCATCGAGGGTGCCGGTGGCGGCCGGAAGACTGGTGTACCCGTTGATGGTCATGGTCTCGGTGCCGTTGCTGATGGTCGAGCTCACCGGCAGGGTAATGGCGAAGGTCCCGTCGGGGTCGCCGTCCACGTCGAAGCTCGCCACGGACACTCCGGCGCCGTTGCCCAGCGTGACGTCTGTTGCGGTCCGGGCCCCGCCTGGGGTCAGCTCGACCGTTCCGCTCGCGGCGCTCGCCACGATGTCGCCGAAGTGAAGCTGGGCCGTCGCCGTGATCGCGATCGGGGCCACGATGTTGGCGCCGGCATTGGCGGTCGCGGAGTCGCTATCGAACTGCGCCTGGGCGCCGGCGGCGAAAAGGACGGAAGCGGCGACGATGATGATGGTGCGATTCATGGTGGTACTCCTGAAGATTGGGATGGTCAGTGGATGCTCGAGAGGTCAAGGGGCAAGTGCGAGTCCGAGTGGTTGGGTCTGGTGCGAGGTCCTCCTGGTTGGCCGTTGCTCGGTTCGGTGCGTCACGCCGACGACATACGGCACGAGCCGTGCCAACCCGCAAGGAGCCGCGCAAACCACTACATGTCAACACTTACGCCACAGCAGTGGCACGTGCCGGCGTTCTGCAGCCGCTCTGCATCTCGATGCCGGACTCGCTTCGTCCAGCTTCTGGACGAAGTTGCCAGCGGGCGTCTCCGGCCACCCGATCCGACCCCACGTGGCTCCGCTGTCGACGACGCCATGGCGCGGCCGCGCTCCGCGGCAGTGGCCACGAAACCGGCCCGCGGTCAACGCGCGCTGGTCGCCCCCCGGGCTCCCCGGCTCACCCCGCGGCGATCAGCCGGGCACGCGCCGCAGCCAGCCGTAGCGATCCTCGGCTTGGCCACGCTAAATCGAGACCAGCGCCTGGCGCAGGCGCGTCGTGGTCGCGCCGATCTGCCCGGTGCCGACCTGGTGCCGTGTCCCCTGGTAGACCAGCGTGCCGACGCCCGCGAGCACTGCGGCGGTGCCGGACAGCGCCGCTTCGCCGTCCTTGACCCACTCGACCACCTCCGCCGGACTGATCGCTCGCTCCTCGACCTCGAGGCCGGCGTCCCGGGCGATGTGGAGCAGCGAGTCGCGGGTCACCCCGTGGAGGAAGGTGGCGTCGAGGTGCCGCGTGAGCAGGCGATCCGGGCACAGCAGCAGGAAATTCGCCGCCCCGGTCTCCTGCACGTCCCCACGCGGAGCAAAGACCACCTGGTCGACACCCCATTGCTTGCGGGCGCGCATGGTCAGGCCGAGGGCTTGGACGTAGTTGGCGCCCGCCTTGGTCGCGCCGAAGTGGGGTGTGGTGCGGTGGTAGCCGTCCTCGAGCAGGATCGACAGGGGCCGGGCTCCGCCCTGGAAGTAGTCGCCGACCGGCGACAGCAGGACGTAGAACAGTGCCGTTGACGACGGTGCGGAGGCCTTGCCGATCGAGGGCTCATTGCCGATCAGCGTAGGGCGAATGTACAAGCTTCCCGGAAACGTCGGCGCCCACTCGCTGCAGGCCGCCACGATCTCGAGGATCATCGCCTCGACGGTGGCTGGGTCCGGAACCGGCAGCCCGACCAGGTCGGCACTGTGCACCAGCCGCTCGATGTGGTCAGCGAGGCGAAAGATGTGCAGGCTCCCGTCGTCCCAACGGTGAGCCTTGAGGCCTTCGAAGCAGGCACTACCGTAGTGCAGAGCGTGAGCCCCGGGAGACAGGGGCAGCGTGTGGGAAGGCATCACCCGCGGCGGCGACCACTGTTGATCACGGTACTCGGTGAGGATCATGCGATCCGCCAGCACCGCCCCGAAGGGCTTGGTCAGAGCTGCCGCCACCTCGGCTCGAACATCCATGTCTACCCCTCCATGTTCACGCGGCGCGGCACCGCTGCTGTCCCAAACAAGTCTACCTGTTGACGGCGGGACGGACTCTTCGGGGATCGGGGATCGGGGATCGGAAGGTACCGGGCACCGGGTACTCCCGAGTTCCGAATCCCGGATCCCGGGTCCCCGATCCCGGGTCCCGGAGCGGTCCCGAGCAGCCAGCCATGACGGACCGGCTTGACTCGCAACTCCCCAGAGGGGAGACTGCCCCGTCCGTGTCGGACCAGCCTCTTCGATCAGGAGTACCGCATGCATTCCACCACCCTTCGTTGCCTGGCGCTCGTCGCCCTCACCTCCTCGGCGTTCGCGCTTCCGGCCGCAGCCGCCGAAGATGCCAACGCCGCGCGCCGCGCCAAGATCATGGCGAACCTCGAGATCTCCTTCCCGCAGCTGCAGACCCTCGAGGCCTCGGTCACCGAGCTCAAGGCCACCGATATCGACGGGCTCGACGAAGGCACCCTGGTCGTCAACGGCAAGCCGCAGTCGTTCCTGGTGACTCGCGACGACAAGAAGCTCTACCTCGTCAGCGCTGCGATCGACGCCAGCCGCAGCGCCGAGGAGATCGCCGCCGAACGCGCCAAGCAGGCAGCCGAGGAGCTCGCCGAGGCGACGCGTCGCACCGAACGCCTGGCCGCCGCCGTCGCCGATCGCCCCTTCCGCGGCGCCGCCGACGCCCCGATCACCGTGGTCGAGTTCTCGGACTTCCAGTGCCCGTTCTGCACCCGCGGCGCCGCCACCATGGAGCAGCTCCTGAAGCAGTACGAGGGCAAGGTCAAGTTCGTCTTCCTCAACTTCCCGCTCAACTTCCACCCCTGGGCCGAGCCGGCCGCGATTGCGGCACACTGCGCCGCAAATCAGAAGCACGACGCCTTCTGGACCCTCCACGACGCCTACTTCGAGCACCAGGCAACCTTCACCGTCGACAACGTCCTGGCCAAGTCCAAGGAGTACCTGGCCGGCAGCGGCATCGACCTCGCTCAGTGGTCGACCTGCGCCGAGGACAAGAGCTCCGAGGCCTACCGCGCCGCGGCCGAGGTGGTCCGCGCCGACATGAGCCTCGGCCAGCAGCTGGGAGTTTCCGGAACCCCCGGGTTCTTCATCAACGGCCAGTTCCTCAACGGCGCCCAGCCGCTGCCCGCCTTCGCGCAGATCATCGATCCGCTGCTGAAGAACTGACGCGCCGCCTACTTCCTTGGTGCTGCGCCCGGCGGCCAATGGCGACGCCAACGGATCGCGGCACCAAGGTGCCGGGTATCAGGTATTGGGTATCGGGTATCGGGTATCGAAGCCTCACTGGACCTCGAAGGCTCCTCCTGGGAGATATCGGCTACTCGTCGAGCGGCTGCTACACTGAATCGTCGAACCCAGGGAGCCCGTGATGTTGCGACGTTCGTTCTTGGTCCTCGCGACCCTTCTCTTGGCCCAGCCGGCAGCCGCGAGCGAAGACCTCGCCGTGCGCCCTGCCGGCATAACGCTCGAGGACCGGACGATCCATCTCGAGGTCGACATCGCCGCAAGCCAAACCGGTCGGCGGCGGGTGATCATGGTCTTCGTCGACGACAAGCTCGTCCACGAACAGGCGCTTGCCGGCGGCACCCACAAGCTCGCCATCGACGGCGTGCCGATCAGTACCGGTACCCACGAGGTCCTGGTGCGCAGCGGCTCCTCATACGCCTCCACCTCGCTCAGGGTGATCCCGGCATGGTTGTCGATCGTGCCGCCGCTGGTGGCCATCGTCCTGGCGTTGTGGTTCAAGGACGTCTTGGTGGCGCTGTTCGCCGGCATCTTTTCCGGGGCTCTGGTACTGGCCGCGTGGAACCCGGCAACCGCTTTCGCCCGGGTGATCGACAAGTACGTCGTCGACGCGGTGGCTGACCCCGACCACGCCGCGATCCTGGTTTTTTCCACGCTGCTCGGCGGGATGGTGGCCCTGATCACCAAAAACGGCGGCACGCGCGGGGTGGTCGAGCGCATTTCGCGCTGGGCCGACGATGCGCGCCATGGTCAGTTTGCGACCTGGGTGATGGGAATCGTGGTGTTCTTCGACGACTACGCCAACACCCTGGTCGTCGGTCCCACCATGCGCCCGATCACCGATCGGCTCAAGATCAGCCGCGAAAAGCTCGCCTACATCGTCGACTCGACGGCCGCCCCGGTGGCGAGCCTGGTGCCGATCTCGACCTGGATCGGCTACGAGGTCGGCCTGATCGGTGCCGCCTTCACGAGCCTCGGCCTCGACGTCAATCCGTACACCGCCTTCCTCGCTTCGATTCCCTACCGCTTCTATCCGATCTTCGCCCTGGTGCTGGTGCTGGCGATTGCAATGTCCGGCCGCGATGCCGGGCCGATGTTGCGCGCAGAGCGCCGTGCTCGCCTCGAAGGCAAACCCCTCGCCGACGACGCCGCGCCACTCGCAAACTTCGACTCGACCACCCTCACCCCTCCTGAAGAGTTGAAGCCTCGATCGCGCAACGCCCTGATCCCGATTGGCGTGGTGATCGGCGTCACCCTGCTCGGCCTGTGGATCACCGGTTCGGGCTCGGCGCCGGCGGAAGGCTCGACCTTCGTGCGCGTCCGCACCGTGCTCGAAAACGCCAACAGCTACCAGGCGCTCATGTGGGCAAGTCTCGCCGCAGTCGTGACCGCACTGCTGCTGTCCCTGCGGCACCGAAGTCTCCCCCTCGGCGCAACCATCGGCGCCATGGTCGAAGGCTTCAAGTCGATGTTGCTCGCCTTGGTCGTCCTGGTTCTGGCCTGGGGCCTCGGCGCGATCTGCACCGATCTCAGCACCGCCGACTTCGTCGTCAGCGCGGTCCAGGGCGCGGTCTCACCGGCCTGGGTACCGGTGCTGGTGTTCGTCGCAGCGGCCGGAATCTCCTTCGCCACGGGCACATCGTGGGCCACGATGGCGATCCTCATGCCGCTCGCGATCCCGACCATCCACAAGCTCGCGCTCGCCGCGGGTCATGCCCCGGGCTCGGATCCGTGGAACAACCTGATCCTCGGCACGATCTCCTCGGTCCTCGCGGGAGCAGTGTGGGGCGATCACTGCTCGCCGATCTCGGACACCACCGTGCTCTCGAGCATGGCCTCGGGCTGTGATCACATCGACCACGTCCGCACTCAAGCGCCGTACGCCCTCGGTATCGGCGTGTTGGGGATGCTGGTCGGCGACATTCCGACCGCCTACGGCCTGCCCACCTGGGTCTCCCTCGTCATCGGCGTCGCGGCGATCCTGCTGGCGGTGCGATTCCTCTTCCGCCGGCCCGAGGACGAAGCCCCGAACGCGGTCGCTGCCGCCGAGAGCTGAGAGGCTGGGCGCTCGTTCCCGATACCCAATACCCGATACCCAATACCCGATACCCAATACCCTCTTCGTACCCGGTACCCAGTACCTCCTAACGCTTGCGCGCGTACACGCGATAGGTGTTGCCGACGGGAGCCACCAACCCGGCCAGCGAGGCCAGCAGCGCGAACGGGCCGAGCACGAGCGCTGCGGCGAAGTGCGCCCACGTCATCGGCTCGCGGCGGAGGCTTTCGGCGGTCTTTCCCTTGCGCAACGCGTCGAGGAAACGGTTCGGCCTGCCGGGCAGGAGGTTCAGCAGATTCTGCAGCGTCGTGATCGGCGAATATTCGATCGAGAAGTGTGAGCGCTGGTCGACGGTGAATCCACTCGCTTCGACACACCGGTCGAGGGTCGACGGGGTGAAGAAGTAGAGGTGATGGGGGTAGTCGACGCAGAGATTGTGCGTGCCCAACACCCTGAAGCCAATCGCGGCGTAGGAGGGAACTTCGACCACGACCATTCCTCCCGGCGCGAGGATCCGGTGCACCTCCCGCAACGTCGTCACCGGCGCCGGGACATGCTCGAGCACGTGGTACAGCACTGCCAGCCCGAGCTCGCCGTCCGCGAAGCCAAGCTCGCCAAGCTCACCCACGCGCACATCGATCCCGCGACGGCGCGCAGCGTTGGCCGCCGTCTGCGACAGCTGCGTTCCGACCGCCTGCCAGCCGCGGTGGGCGAAGAGCTCGACCAACCGTCCGCGCCCGCAGCCGATGTCGAGGAAGGCCCGGATCGGCACTCGCAAGCGCTCGAGGTCACGGCGGCGCAGCCAGCGGAACAACCGCACCAAGGCCTCGCCGGGCCCGAGGAACCGCTCCCCTTCCTCGGGATCGTAGTACTCATCCTGATACCCCTCGGCGCGCACCGACGACGCGGGAAACACCGCGAGGGACACCAGGCCGCAGCTCGGACAGGCCAGGAATGTCGGCGCCGGCGGCGGCCTGGTGCTCTCCCCGCGGTCGAGCTCGCTGCCGCACAGGTCGCAGGCTGCCACGCTCATGCAGATTCCGGTGAGGTCACGGGCGAGGCTCGGAACAGCGGCACCCGAAGGATTCCCATCCGGTCGAGGCGATACGCCATGGCCACCCGCAACACTCCGAGCCCGTAGCGGCACGAGCGCCAGAAGCCGATACTCGAGGCTTCGGCGAAATAGCGTGTCGGGCAGGAGATCTCGCCGACTGGGAAGTCCCGTGCGAGTGTCGCCGCAATCAGCTCGTTGTCGAAGACGAAGTCATCCGAACCGAGCTCGAGCGGCAACGCTTCCAGCAACCTGCGCGAATAGGCCCGATACCCCGTGTGGTACTCGCTGAGCTTTGCTCCGAGCAGGAGATTCTCGACGGCGGTCAACGCTCGATTGGCGACGTACTTGTACAGCGGCATTCCGCCCCGCCGCGCCCGGCCGCCGAGGATACGCGAAGCCAACACCAGATCGTAGTGGCCGCTGGCCACCATCGCGGCCATGGCGGTGACCAACTTGGGGCTGTACTGGT
>CAZRFU010000032.1:0-15123 GCA_964599475.1 uncultured Thermoanaerobaculia bacterium | reverse complement strand
GATGGACCATCACGACGACGTCCGCGCCGTCGGCGAGCGCCCGTGCGTAGCAGGTCTTCTGGTTGCCGCCGTAGCCGCGATTGCGCGGATGTTCGATCACCTCGAGCCCAAGAGCGCTCGCCAGCGCGACGGTTTCGTCGGCACTGCAATCGTCGACGACGATGACGTGATCGACCACCTCACGCGGGAGCTCGCGCCAGGTGCGCTCGAGGGTAGCCGCAGCGTTGTACGCCGGCATCACCACCACCACACGCAATCCTTCGATCATCAGGGGATTATGCCTCACCCCATACGCGACCACGCATGCGCACTCGCCAATACGTCACACCCGCGCCCCCGGCCTGTGGTAGCTTGACGTTTCACGCCGACATCACCGGCCGAGGAGAGCCCGATGAGAACGCCACCTGTTGGACTCGCACTGCTGCTGGTCACCCTACCTGCCACCGCGCAGGAGGTGAACCTCTCGGGCTTCTCGATTCCTCCCGGTACCTCGGTGACGATCGAGTTCGACGTCACCATCGACAACCCCCTCGACGTGTGCGCCACGTCGGTGTCGAACCAGGCGCTGATCTCGGCGATCGGCGTCACGCAATTCGGCAGCGACGATCCGGGCGCGGCCGGACCGGCCGACCCCACGGTCACGCCGCTCGCGGCCGTTGACCTGGCGATCACCAAGACCGACGGCTCCGCCACCGAGGTCCCCGGCACCCCAGTGACCTACACCATCGTCGTTGCCAACGGCGGCCCGGTCTCCGCGGTCGGCGCCACGGTGACCGACACCTTCCCGGGCACGATCACCGGCGTGAGCTGGACCTGCGTGGGCGCCGGTGGCGGCACCTGCACGGCCGGTCCGGTCGCCGGCAACATCAGCGACACCGTCACCGTACCGGTCGGCGGGTCGGTGACCTACACCGCCACCGGCACCATCGCCTCCTCGGCCACCGGCAGTCTCGCCAACACCGCCTCCGTGGCCGCAGCAGCCGGCCAGATCGAGTGCAACCTCGCCAACAACTCGGCCACCGACACGAACACCCTGACGCCTCAGGCCGATCTCGCGATCACCAAAACCGACGGCGTCACCTCGATCGACGCCGGAAGCCCCACCAGCTACACCATCGTCGTCTCCAACAGCGGTCCGAGTGACGCGGTCGGCGCCACCGTCGCGGACACGTTCCCAGCCGCACTGCTCACGCCGAGCACGACCTGTATCGCCTCACCCGGATCGAGTTGCTCCGCCGTTCCCCTCGCCGGAAACTTCAACGACGTGGTCACCATCCTCTCGGGTGGTTCGTTGACCTACACCGTCAATGCCACCGTCTCCGGCACCGCATCGGGGACCTTGTCGAACACCGCCACCGTCTCGGTGCCCGGCGGCACGACTGATCCCAACGCCGGCAACAACTCCGCGACCGACACCACCACGGTCAATCCCGTCGCCGACCTGTCGATCACCAAGGACGACGGAGTGACGACCGCAGTCCCGGGGATGAGCGTGACCTACGTGATCGTGGCAAGCAACGCCGGCCCCGCGACCGCGACCAACGCCGATGTCGACGACACGTTCCCGGCTGCCTGCGCCAGCGTTTCGTGGACCTGCGTCGGCGCTGGGGGCGGAAGCTGCACCGCGGGCCCCGTCGCCGGCAACATCAACGACTCCGTCAGTCTGCCTGCCGGCGGCAGTGCAACCTACACCGCCGTATGCACCCTCTCCGACACGGCGACCGGCAGCCTCGTCAACACCGCCACGATCAGCGGCGGAGGCGTGTCCGACACCACTCCGGGCAACAACTCGGCGACCGATACCGACACCATCCTCACTCTCGACTTCGGCGACGCCCCCGACACGTTCGCGACCGAGCTCGCCAGCAACGGCGCGCGCCACGGCGTCACCAGCCTGCGCATGGGTGCGCTGATCGATAGCGAAACCGACGGCCAGCCGGGCCCCGGCGCCGACGGCGACGACACCACCGGCAGCGACGACGAGGACGGCGTCACCCTGCCGAGCCAATTCATCGCGTGCGAAACAGCGACCGTGACGATCACCTCGTCGGCCGGCGGCTTCGTCGACGCCTGGATCGACCTCGACAGCAACGGCAGCTTCGATGTCGCCGATCAGGTTCTCACCGCAGCGGCCGTGGTTGCGGGTGCCAACCCGCTGCCGATCGCCGTCCCCTGCACGGCAACTCCGGCCACCACCTCGTACGCCCGCTTCCGCCTCTCGACCCTCGGCAGCCTCGCCGTCGATGGGGTCGCCGCCGACGGTGAGGTCGAGGACTACACCGTGACGATCCGCGGCCTCGACTTCGGCGACGCGGCGGATCCGGCCTACCCGACCCTGTTCGCCTCCAACGGCCCGCGCCACGTCGTCACCGGCTCGGGCCCGATCCTCGGTGCGCTGATCGATGTCGACGCCGACGCCACCACCAACGCCACGGCGACCGGCGACGACATCACCGGCCTCGCCGACGAGGACGGCGTGAGCTTCCCGGCGCCGCTGATCCCAGGCGTCGCTGCGACCGTCACCGTCACCGTGAACAACCCGGGAACCCTCAACGCCTGGGTCGACTTCAACGGCGACGGCTCGTTTGCCACCACCGGCGATCAGATCGCGACCGACCGCCCGCTCGTTCCCGGCCCCAACGTCGTCAACTTCACCGTTCCCGGAACCGCGACCTCGAATATCGACACCATCTCCCGCTTCCGCGTCGCAACGGCCCCCGGCCTCAGCTTCGTCGGCCTCGCCGCCAACGGTGAGGTCGAGGACCACCTCGTCACCATCGCTCCGGTCGCCGATCTGTCGATCACCAAGACCGATGGCGTGACCACCGCGATCCCCGGCAATCAGGTGACCTACACCATCGTCGCCGGCAACGGCGGGCCCGACCCGGTCAGCGGCGTCAGCGTCACCGACACGTTCCCGGGGATCCTCACCTGCTCGACCACCAGCGTCGCCGCGGGAGGCGCCACCGGCAACACCGCCGGGCCCTTCGCCGGCAACATCAGCGAGAGCCTGTCCTTGCCCGCGGCCGCCACGGTGACCTACACCAGCGTCTGCGACATCGATCCGGCCGCTACCGGTTCGCTGGCCAACACCGCGTCGATCAGTGTCCCCGCGGGCGCGTTCGATCCGGTGCTGGGAAACAACAGCGCGACCGACACCGACACCTTGACACCGCAGAGCGACGTCGCGATCACCAAGACCGACAGCGCCGCGAGCTCGATCCCGGGCCAGGCGATCGTCTACACCATCGTGGCGAGCAACAGCGGCCCCTCGGTCGCCACCGGCGTGACGGTCACGGACACCTTCCCGGCCAGTCTCACCGGCTGCAGCTGGACCAGCATCGCTGCCGGTGGTGCAACCGGCAACACCCCCGGACCGGTCAACGGCACCATCGCCGAGGCCGGCATGGCCTTGCCGGTGGGCTCGACCATCACCTACACGGCCACCTGCACGATCGACCCGGCCGCCCGCGGATCGCTCGCCAACACCGCCACCATCGCCAGCGCCACCACCGATCCCACACCCGGCAACAACAGCGCTACCGACACCAACACACTGGCGCCTCAGGTCGATCTGGTGGTGAGCAAGCTCGAGTCGGCCGATCCGGTCACTGCCGGCGGCACCGACCTCACCTACACCGTCACCGTGCTCAACGATGGGCCCTCGACCGCCACCTCGGTGACCCTGAGCGAAGCTCTGACCTTGCCCGCGGGAGTCACCGTCGGCTCGATCACCCCGAGCCAGGGTAGCTTCACCGACCCGACCTGGACCGTCGGCACCCTGGCCCCCGCCGCGTCGGCCACGCTCACCGTGGTTCTCGACATCGCCTCGAGCGCGGTGGCGGGCACCGACGTCATCTGCGACACGGCGACGGTCACCGGCGCGGCCGAGACCCTGATCAACACCGGCGACGACAGCGCCAGCGAGTGCACCTCGATCACGCGCTTGGTCGACATCGTCGTCACCAAAGTCGAGTCGGTCGACCCGGTGGCGGCCGGTTCCGGAGTCGGCAACCTCACCTACACCGTGACCGTTGCCAACAGCGGCCCCTCCGACGCCGGCGGGATCACGGTGACCGAGGCTCTGGTGCTGCCCGCAGGGGTGACGATCGAATCGATCACGCCGTCGGCCGGCTCCTTCACCGATCCGACCTGGACGATCGGGACCCTGGCGGCCAACGCCCAAGCCACGCTCACGGTGGTGCTGACGGCCGACGCCTCGACCGCCACCGGCACCGACGTGATCTGCAACACCGCCACCCTGGCGACGGTCGACGAGAGCCAGAGCTCGACCGCCAACGACAGCGACAGCGAGTGCACCTCGGTCGTGCGCAGCGCCGACCTTGCGATCACCAAGGTCGACGCCGAAGATCCTCCCTCGGGCTCGACCGTCTTCTACACCGTGACGGTCGAAAACCTCGGCCCCTCGGATGCCACCGGAGTGGTCGTCACCGACACCTTCCCCTTCGCCTTCCTCTCGAATCCCCTGACGGTCGGCTGCGCCGAAGGTGACAAGGGCATTCCGACCTGCACCCTGCCGGACATCCCGGCAGGTGGCTCGGCCCAGTTCACCATCGAAGCGACGATCATCCCGCCGCCCCCGGGCGTGATCACCAACGTCGTCAGCGTCGAGGCCACCGAGCCCGATCCGAACCTCGCCAACAACGAGGATTCGGAGGACACCACGTTCGACACGACTCCGCCGGAAGTCACCTCGCTCACGTCGCTCGCTCCCACCCGCGACGGGGTCCTCGACGACTGCGACACCGTGCTCGGTGCGGTCTCGAGCCTGCGGGCGACCTTCTCCGAGGCGATGGCGACCGAAGGAGCCGGCAGTATCACCTTGACCAGCCAGTGGCGCCTGGTCCAGCCGGGCGCGGGGGCACTCTTCGCGACCGAAGACTGCTCCGGCTTCACCGGCACCGACACCGTGATCGCGCTCGACTCGGTCAGCTGGAACCCCGCCACCTTCGAGGCAACCTTGGCCGTGGCCAGCTCCCCGCTCGCCGATGGTCAGTACCGCCTGCTGGTGTGTGAAACCGCCACCGATCCGAGCGGGAATCCGCTCGCAGGGGACGGAGCGACCGCCGGAACGCCGGCAACTCGGACCTTCCGGGTGGACCGCTTCAACACCCTCGAGAATGGCCACTTCGACACCACCGCAGGGTGCTCGCTCGCACCCTGGACGTCGACCGCACCCGGCAACGTCGAGGTCGACGCGATCGACCGCGACGGCGCGGCGACCTCGGGCTCGGCGGCCAACTCGCTGTCGACTGCGAGCTTCGACCTCGGCCAGTGTGTGCCGGTCGTCGGCGGCCGCGCCCACGACCTCGAGGCGTCGATCCGCACGGTCGTCAGCGGCGGCCTGGTCGGCTTCGAACGGGCGTGCGAGTACTTCGCCAGCGGCGACTGCTCCGGAGTTGCGCTCGACGAGGACGCCATCCCGCTCGCACTCGGCAGCACCGGGGGCGCCTTCCTCGACCTGACCCAGGTCGCCACCCCCCCAGCCGGTACGGCGTCGGCGCTGTGCACCTTCATCGTGTCGGCGCCGGTGGGCGGTATCAGCTACGAAGCCTCGATCGATCGCCTCTTCTTCGGCGACCGCAACAGCATCTTCAGCGACGGCTTCGAATCCGGCGACACGTCGGCCTGGAGCGAAGAGTTCCCGCCGCCGGTCGAGCCATGAATCTCGCGTGACGGTACAGGAGTCGATGATGAACATTCCCTCGCGCACGATGTGCACCGCAACACTGCTCCTCGCCCTGGGGGCGAGCGCAGCCGCTGCGGCGCCGATATCGACGTTGCGGATCGAGCTCGATCCCGCTCCCGAGCTCGCCAACCCGCCCCTTCCTGATCCGGATCTGTACCCGATCCAGCTGGTGGTCGACGACGACACTCCCGAAGCCGCCCTCGGTGTCGTCGACGGGGGAGGCTCGCGCCAGTTCTTCGCCTTCCAGCGATTCGTGGGACCGGGCCAGACGTCCCTGCTCGAGGAGGTCTGGATCCTGTTCCCGGCCAACGTCGCCGTGCCGGTCGGGGGCGCGATCGAGATCGCCGTCTTCCGCGATGCCGACGGTGATCCCACCAACGGCGCCACCCTCGCCAGCTCGTGGAACGCCACCGTGCAGGCTGCCGACGGCGTCAACTTCTCGATCTACACCCCGCCGGCGCCGATCCCGCTCGACGGGCCCGACGACGTGCTGATCGGTTTCGTCAACCGCTACCTCACCAGCGGCGGCCCTCCCGTCAGCGACGTGCTCTACGACACCACCGCGAGCGCCGGCCGGTCGTGGCTCGCACTGTGGAACGCTGCCGACCCGCCCTCGCCGCCGAGCCTGCCGGGCTCCCAGGGGACTGCACTGCTCGACGACGTCGTCGCCGGTGGGGGCAACTGGATGATCCGCGGATTCGGCACCACCGTTTCGGCCCTCGAAATCCCCACCCTACCGTCAGTCGGCTTGATCGCGTTGGCTGCCCTCCTGGCCCTCGCCGGAGGCCTTGCCCTGCGATCGGCCAAAGGTCGTCGCAACCTCGCTTCGGGAGGTCTCTCGTGAGTCGCGCAGGCGCCCTTTCGCTCTGCACCCTGGCGATCGGCTTGGCGGCGGCGAGCTCGCAGCCGGCCGCTGCCGTCGTCATCGATTCCTTCACCACCAATCAGGCCACCGTCAGCGACCCGCCGGGTGGGGCGACCGTGGTAACCGGCGGTGCCGACATCATCGGGACCCGCCGCACCCTCAGCCCGACGACCCTCAGCGGTGCAGGGCCCTCCTCCGGTGGCGTCGCCGCAGGTGCCCTGACGGTCACCGTCACCGCCACCACTCCCGATTCCCGCGGCGAAGTGCGCCTGGCGTGGGACGGCAATACCAATCCCAACACCCTCGACCCGCTCGGCCTCGGTGGAGTCGATCTCACCACCGGGAACCACACCGGCCTGCGGGTCAGGGTCAACAGCGCCACCGTCGCGGGCAGCGAGCTGGTGGTGATCGTGCACACTTCGGCCACCGATCGCTCCCGCGCCGCGCGGCGTCTCCCGCTGATCGGCGCCGCCACCGACGTGTTCCTGCCGTTTTCGGCGTTCCGCGCGATCGGCGGATCCGGTGCGGATTTTGCCGATGTCGGCGCGATCGAGCTGATCGTCCGCGCCACCGAAAGCACCGTGACAATCGACTTGATCGACACTGCGGGCGCAACCCTCGCGGCAACCAAGGTTGACCTGACCACCGGCGATGTCCCGATCGGCAGCACGCCGCAGACCCCCGGCACCACCCTGCGCTACCGCGTCACGGTCACCAACAGCGGGGGCGAAGCCGTCAACTCCGCAGTGGTCGACACCCTCGACACCAACCTCGCGCTGGTGGCAAATTCGATCGATGCGAGCCCGGTGGCGGTCGAGGACCAATACGGCACGCCCGGCAACGTCGGCGTGTCCGTCCTGGCGGCCCAAGGCCTGCTCGCCAACGACGTCGATCCCGATGGCGGCACGGTCACCGTCACCACCGTCGGCGCGATCCCCACCGCCTTGGGCGGCACGGCCACGGTCGCTGCCGACGGATCGTTCAGTTACGCGCCGCCGGCCGGAGTCGGCACCGCCGTCGACAGCTTCGACTACTCGGTCGTCGACAACGAGGCCAACCCGGGCTCCGCGACCGCCACGATCCACATCGGCGACCGCATCTGGTTCGTCGACAACAACCACTGCTCTCCGGCGCCCTGCGGCACCGGCACCTTCGCCGATCCGTTCGGAAGCCTGCCGCAGGCGCAGACCGCCTCGTTCGCCCGCGACACCATCTTCCTGTTCACCGGATCCGGACCCTACCCCGGTGGCATCGCCCTGAAGAACCGCCAACGCCTGATCGGCCGGGGCACCGACCTGATCGCCGACGGCGTGACGCTCGTCGCGGCAGGGACCGCGCCGATCATCGCCAACGCCGCAGGCGCCGGCGTCACCCTCGCGCAGGACAACACCGCATCGGGCTTCACCGTCGGCAATACCAGCGGCGCCGGAATCTCCGGTGCCAGCTTCGGCACCTTCACCGCTTCGGCGGTTGCGATCAACGGCACCGGCAACATCCTCGACCTCGACCAAGGGACGCTGGCGGCGACCTTCGACGCCCTCGCCTCGACCTCGAGTGTCCGGGCGATCGAGCTGACCAACGTCGGCGGCTCCCTCACCGCCACCGGGACCACCCTGACCGGCGGCACCTCGCAGGGCATCTTCATCGACGCAGCACCGGTCAGTGCCAGCTTCAACTTCGGGCCTACCAGCATCAACGGCGCTGCCGGCGTGAGCCTCACCACCAGCCCGTCGACCACCACCACCTTCGCGAGCCTCGCCGTCACAGCCACGGCCGGTGCGGGTCTCGTCGCCACCAACGCCGGCGCACTCGCGATCGGCGGAGGGGCCAACACCGTCGTCGCAACCGGCGGGCCGGCGATCGACCTCACCTCGATCAACCTCGGAGCCGGCGCGACCTTCACCACCGTCTCTTCGAGCGGCAGCGCGAGCAACGGCATCAACCTCAACGCGGTAACCGGCAACTTCGTCGCGAGCGGCGGAGCCATCGGCACGGCGACCGGCATCGCCTTCGACCTCGCCGGTGGCAACTCCACCGTCACCTACGCCGGCTCGATCACCAACACCGCCGGCCGTTCGATCGAGATCACCGGCCGCACCGGCGGCACCGTGACCCTGTCGGGGAACATCAACGACACGGGCACCGGCATCAACATCGCAAGCAACACCGGCGGCACGATCAACCTCAGCGGCTCGAGCAAGGCCCTCAACACCGGCACCAACGCCGCCGTGACCCTCGCCACCAACACCGGTGCCACGATCAACTTCACCAGTGGCGGGCTCGACATCGACACCACCGCCGGCAGCGGCTTCTCCGCCACCGGCGGGGCCGCGGCGATCACCGTCCAGGGCACCAACAACACCATCACCTCGACGACCGGCACGGCGCTCAACGTCGCCAACACCACCATCGGGGCCTCAGGCCTGACCTTCCAGAGCATCAGCTCGAACGGCGGCAGCAACGCCGGGATCGTGCTGGTGTCGACCGGAAGCTCGGGCTCCCTGACGGTCACCGGCACGGGATCGGCTGGGAGCGGCGGCACGATCGCGAACAAGAGCGGCGGCAACCTGCCTGGGGATCTTTCGACGAGCCAGGGTGTCGGCATCTTCCTCAACAACACCACTGCACCATCCTTCACGTCGATGCAGCTCAACGACTTCTCCAACTTCGCCATCCGCGGCAACAACGTCACCGGCTTGACCTTGGCGAGCTCGGTGGTCAACGGCACCAACGGCAACGATGCCGGGCAGGACGAAGGTTCGGTCCGGTTCACCAACCTCACCGGATCGGCAAGCATCAGCAACTCCAACGTCAGCGGCGCCCACGAGAGCAACTTCGCCGTCGTCAACAGCTCTGGAACACTCGACCGCATCACCTTCAGCAGCGCTACCTTCGGGCCGATGTCGACGACCGACGGAAACGACGGCCTGGTGCTGGAGAGCCTCGGCTCGGCCGTGATCGAGGCTACCGTCCAGAACAGCACCTTCACCCACGCTCGCGGCGACATCTTCAACTTCCTCAACAACGGCACCGCGACCAACGACCTCATCTTTACGGGCAACGCCATCACCAACGCCCAGCCGGGCATCGCGACCGGCGGTGGTGGAGTCACGATCAGCGGAGGTGATCTCGGGGGCAGCATGACCTTCGCGATCTCCAACAACACCTTCCGCGACTCGGACGGTCACGGCATTCTGATCGTCAAGTCGACCGGCGCAGGTACCTACTCCGGAACCTTCGCCAACAACCAGATCGGTGTTGCGGCCGTCGCCAACTCCGGCTCCGTGGCCGGCTCCGGGCTCAAGGTCCAGAACGCCGGGCAGGGGGCCGTGACAATTGCGATCACCGGCAACACCATCCGGCAGTACAACAACTTCGGGATCGAGCTGCTCACCGGCGGAGGCGCCTCGGCCCAAGCAGGCGCCCTGAATGCCACGATCACCGGCAACACCGTCGGCAACCCGGGTACCGGAGGGCTGCCGATGAACGGCATCCATCTCAACGGCGGGACCGTGCCGGGCGACACCTACCAGATCTGTGTCGACGCGGGCGGTGCCGGCCCACTGGCTAACTCGATCGCAGGCTCCGGCGCCAACGTCGGGACGGACATTCGCCTGCGGCAACGGCAGTCGACGACGGTACAGTTGCGCGGCTATGCCGGCGGCAACACCGATGTGACCGCTGTCCAGAACTACCTGATCGCCCAGAACTCGGGCAACGGTGCACCAACTGCCTTGGCGTCGACCCAGGCGCCGGGCGGCGGCTTCGTCAATACCCCCGGTGGTGCCCCGTGTCCCACGCCCTAGCCCCTGACCTCGATCAACGCTCACGAGGAGGTATTCGTGGCTGAACCGTTCCTGAGTGAAATCCGCATCATGAGCTTCGCGTTCGCTCCCAGGGGGTGGGCGCTGTGCAACGGACAGCTCCTGCCGATCAACCAGAACCAGGGGCTGTTCTCGCTGCTTGGAACGACTTTCGGCGGTGATGGGCGCGTGAACTTTGCGCTACCGGACCTCCGCGCCCGAACCCCGATCCACGTCGGCTCCGGCCACACCCTGGGTGAACGCGGCGGCGAGCAGGCGCACACCCTCTCGATCGCCGAGATCCCTGAGCACACCCACACCGTTGCCGCATCAAGCAGCGCCACCGGCGGCAACGCCAATGCCACGGGCCGCTTTCTCGGTGGCGGCAACAACGTCTACCACGCCCCGCAGTCGCTGACCTCGCTCCAGGCCGGGACCGTTGCCAACGCTGGTGGTAGCCAGGCTCACCTGAACATGCAGCCGTTCCTGACCCTCAGCTTCTGCATCGCCTTGCAGGGCATCTTCCCTTCACCAACCTAGGAGCAGCGCGATGGCACAACCCTACGTCGGCGAGATTCGCATGTTTGCCGGCAACTTCGCACCCGCCGGCTGGATGCTCTGCGAGGGTCAGCTCCTGCCGATCTCTGAGAACGAGACGCTCTTCCAGCTGATCGGCACCACCTATGGCGGCGACGGGGAGTCGACGTTCGCCCTCCCCGATCTTCGTGGTCGCATCCCGGTGCACTTTGGCAACGGGTTCATTCTGGCCGAGACCGGTGGCGCCGAGGAGATCACGCTGACCGTGAACCAGATTCCGGCCCACAGCCATCCGCTCCTCGTCGCCGCGGTGACTGGAGATCAGGTCAGTCCGGCCAACCTCGTGGCGGCCAACTCCTTCAATGTGACTCCCTACATCAACGACGTGCCCAACGGCAACTTTGCCGCGGCCGCAATCACGTCGACTGGGGGGAGCCAGCCGCACACCAACTTCCAACCGTACCTCTGCGTCAACTTCATCATCTCGCTGTTCGGGATCTTCCCGAGCCCCACCTGAGGAGCGCCTCATGGCAGATCCGTTCGTCGCGGAGATCCGCATTTTCCCGTTCAACTTCGCCCCCAGGGGCTGGGCCTGGTGCGACGGGCAGCTGCTGCCGCTGTCGCAGAACACCGCGCTGTTCTCGCTCCTGGGTACCACCTACGGCGGCAACGGCAAGAGCAACTTCGCCCTGCCGGATCTGCAGGGGCGGGCCCCGATGCAGCCCGGTCAGGGACCGGGACTCTCCCTCCACGACCTCGGAGAAACGGGCGGATCCGAGACGGTGTCGTTGCTCGAATCCGAGATCCCGGCTCACGGGCACCAACTCCGGGCCAACGTCCTCGACATCGCGGACACCAACGTAGTCAGTCCGAATGCGAGTTTCGCGCTGTCGAGCGGTGGCACGCTCTATCAGAGTGCAGCGAACACCACCCTCGCCGGCGAGGCCCTTGCCCCAGCCGGTGGCGATGCGCCGCACAACAACATGATGCCGTACCTGACCTTCTACTTCTGCATCGCCCTGCAAGGCGTCTTCCCGCCGCGAACCTGAGGAGCTGACCATGTCGAAGGGTATGGACCGTCGCGACTTCCTCCGCCTGGGAATGGCTGCATCCCTCGCTCCGCTGGCCTCAGGACCCGCCGCCTGGGCGGGACGGCTGGGCGCATCGGCGTCGACGCTGAGCGTCGGTTACCTCGCGGGCAGCGCCACCTTGAACAGTCTGCGCGAGGCCGCGGCGGCCTTGTGCGCTCTCGAAACCGCCCCGGGCTTTGCCGCCTCGGTGCTCGAAGAGCTCTTCCCGCTCGAGGTCATCCCGGCGGGCGAGCTGCCGCTTGGCGATCAACTGCTCGCCAACGAACCTGCCGCGGTCGGGATCCACGGGCTCTACCCGGCGCTGCCGCAGCTTCACCAGGAGGGCATTCTCGGCCTCGGTCTCGACGTCTTGTTCGAAGCCGAAAACGGCGCCGGAACCTTCCCGTTCTTTGCTTGGAGCCTGTCGCTCGCCGATGGTCCGAGCCCCAGCCCACCGACCCAGTTCGTCGTGCCGATCGGACCCACCGGCGGTCTGCGGCTGCGCCTGCGGGTCAACGCGCTCCCGACCGAGGTCCTCGCCGAGTTCGGCATCTCGCGCAAGCAGGTGATCCCCGGCGGCACCTACCAGACCCAGTTCACCGTCGATTGGGAGGCCAACCTGCCGCGCCTGCAGCGTGGCCTCTACCTGCTCGGTCTACGCCCGGACACCTTCGGCAAGCCGGTGGGGTTGCCCGGCCCGGGCTCGACCGTGCCGATGTCTCTGTGCGCCTTGGTCCTGCGGGTCGAGGGGCGGCTCGAGCAGAAGTCGGAGGGATGACCGCTTCGGCCTCCGAGGTGCCGGGGGTCTCCCTGCGACCCCTGGCAAACGACGATCTCCCAGCCCTCTTCTTGGTCTACGCCTCGACGCGGGAGGAAGAGTTGGCGGCGGTGCCGTGGAGCCTCGAGCAGAAGTCGGCGTTCTTGAGCCAGCAGTTCTGGGCTCAGCACCACTGGTGGCAGGAACACTACGCCGCCGCATCGTTCCAGGTGATCGCGGCGGGGTCAGACGTCGTCGGACGCCTGTACGTGCTGCGCACCGCGGACGAGATCCGGATCGTCGACATCGCGCTGTTGCCACAGTGGCGCAACCGCGGAATCGGCGGACGCCTGCTCGCGGACATCCTGGCCGAAAGCGACGAGCGGAGGGTCGCGGTCACCATCCACGTCGAGAAGAACAACCCTGCCCGACAGCTCTACCGGCGTCTCGGCTTCGAGATCGTCGCCGACCGTGGCGTCTACGACTTCTGGTCGCGTCCGCCGGGGGCTATGCCGCCTGCGGCTCGAAGAGCCGGCGAAGGCGGCGCGGATAGAATGATTTGATGTCCGCTCCGACCACGCCTCCCGCCGCACCACCCGCCCCTGCGACCGAAGACTCCCCGCTGCTCGCGCGAATCCACGATGCCGAGGCGTGCCGCGCCCTGCTGGTGCGGCTACTCGAACGTCTCGGGCCGATGCAGGCGCCACCCGAGGCGAGGCGCGTGTTCGTCAATCGCACGCTGCGGCTCGACTCGATCCGCTACGTCGGTTTCGACCTCGACTGGACACTCGCGCCCTACTACCGCCTGCCGCTCGAAGAGCTGACCTTCCGCCTCGCGCTCGACCACCTGATCGAGCACAAGGGGTACCCCGATCGGGCGCGGATGGTCGAGTTCCGGCCCCATTTCCCTCATCGTGGCCTGATCGTCGATCGCGAGAAGGGCACGGTGCTGAAGATGAACCGCCACCGCTACGTGGTGCGGGCCTACCTCGGGCGCCGTCCCCTCGGAGCGCGGGAGCGTGCGGACCTGTACCGCCGGGAGCTGATCGATCTGTCGCAGGAGCGTTTCTACCGCGCCGACACCCTGTTCGAGCTCGCCGAGGTCAACCTGTTTGCCGAGCTCATGGAGCTCGCCCTGCTGGGCGACATCCAGGCTCCACCACCGCCCCAACTCTTCGCCGACGTGCGCGAGGCGGTCGACTCGATCCACGCCAACGGCGCTCTGAAGAGTGTCGTTTCGGCGGATCTGCCGCGTTTCCTTCCGCGTGATCCCGAGCTCCTCGCCGCGCTCGAACGCCTGCGGCTCGGCGGCCGCAAGTTGCTGCTGATCACCAACTCCGAGTGGTATTACACCCGCAACCTCTGCCGTCATCTCTTCGACCAGTTCTTGGGAGACGGCGACGACGCTTGGCTCGGACTGTTCTCGTTGGTGATCGTGCGATCACGCAAGCCGGGTTTCTTTCGCAAGAAGGACCCCTTCGTCCAGCTCGACGTCGACGGCAACGAGCTCGGCGAGGTCGACGTGCCGGCCTGGGGCGGGATCTATGAAGGCGGAAACCGCGAGGGCCTGATGAAGCTCCTCGACGTCCCGGGTGAGCAGGTGCTCTACGTCGGCGATCACATCTACGGCGACGTGGTCTCGACCAAACTCGCTTCGACCTGGCGCACCGCCCTGATCGTCAGCGAGCTCGAGGACGAGCTTTCGCTCTCGGGTGAAGCCGAGCAACGGCGCGAGCTCGTCCGCCTCAAGCGCGAGCTCGCAGCGATGAGCTTCCAGATCGACTCGGCGCGCGACCTGGTGACCATCTGCGCCGACCCGGTCGCCGGCGTCGACGACGACAAGCGCATCGCCGACCTCGATCAGGCCCACGCTCGCCTGGCCTACCTCGAGGCGGACCACCGGGCGCTCAGAGCGCGGGTGCGCGACCTCGAGGCGCGCATCGCCATGCGCCACAACCCGACCTGGGGCTCGGTGTTCCGCGAAGGTGGCAGCAAGAGCCTGTTCGGCTCGCAGGTCGAGGACTTCGCCTGCCTCTACACCTCACGGGTCGCCAACTTCGCCCTGTACGGCACCCACCACTTCTTCCGCGTGCTCGAGGATCCGCTGGCGCACGAAGCGGAGCCATGGTGAAAAGAGGGTACCAGGGACCGGGTACTCGTCGGAGCGGTACGGGGCTCTCCTGAGCAGCTCCCCGTGCACCCCTCCGTGGTGCACCCGGGAGGATGAGAATCAAGTCTTCAGTACCCGGTGCCCGGTGTCTCCCTGAACATCTAAAGCGGCAACCGAAACCGAAACGGGAAACCAGACCCGGACTCGGAAGAAGAGTATTTGGTTCGGAGAAGAGCGGCACTGGTTGCATCAGAGCGTTGGCCAAGCTTCG
>CAZRFU010000031.1:0-54112 GCA_964599475.1 uncultured Thermoanaerobaculia bacterium | reverse complement strand
CGCCCACCGAAAGCAGGCGATTGGTTGCCCCGGAGGTGTGCAGGAGGGCGGCCACCAGACTGGTCTTCCCGGTCTGGTTGTGGCCGACGACAGCGAGATTGCGGATCTGGGCGGGACGGTCGACGTTCATGGCGCAGGAGCTCCTTCGTCAACGGGAACGCTCGGCACGCAGCGACCCGCTCTCGGGTGCCGGCTGCCGGGTTCGTGGAGTTGAGATCACTGGGCAAGCGTATCGCACGGGCGCCGGGGAGGGGAGGCTTCCCCTTCACCGCTGCGAGCGATACATCTGTGGCGACGTGATTCCGTGGCGCCACTTCGCTGGAGTTGCGCCGCGATCGGGAATGGCCACATGATTCCCCGGTTCCATTCTTGTTTCGAGGAGGAGGCACTATGCGTTGGATCGTCATGGCGTTGGTCGGTTTGTTGGCTCTCGGCGCCGGAGCGGCGCAGGCCGGAACTCAGGACTTCACTCTGGTCAACCAAACCGGGAGCGAGATCTACAACCTCTACATCTCGGAGAGCGCCAACGACGACTGGGAAGAGGACGTGCTGGGAGAGAACACTCTGCGCAACGGCGGTCGCATGAACATCGGCTTTTCGGGTCGCTCGGCGTGTCTGTGGGACATGATGGTGGCCGACGAAGAAGGTAACAACGTCACCTGGACCGGCATCAACCTCTGCCAAGTTTCGGTCGTCGTGCTCAAGTGCGACGACAGCGAGTGTTGGGCGGAGTACGAGTAGGCACGGAAGGTACCAGGTACCGGGTACCTGGTACCGACCGACACCCATCCCCGATCCCTGGTTCCCGATTCCGGCTCCCTGGTCCCGGGCTCCCCGATCCCGGGTCCCAGCTCCCTGATCCCCGGACCCGGCTCTGATCCCCGGTCCCAGTCCCTGGTACCCTTCCGGGCTTGCACCATTCCCTCCCCATCGACGCCTCTCTCGCGACCATTCGCGCCACGCTGCGGGAGCGGGGTGCGCTGCTCTTGCGAGCGGAAACCGGGGCCGGGAAGACCACTCGGGTAGCACCGGCGCTGCTCGACGAGGTAGCCGGTCGGGTGCTCCTGGTCGAGCCGCGGCGCATGGCGGCTCGGGCCGCGGCCGAGCGCATCGCCTCGGAACTGGGCGGCAAAATTGGCGACGAAGTGGGCTACCGCGTCCGCTTCGAGCGTCGAGAATCCGCCCGCACGCGGCTGACGTGCCTGACCGACGGCATGATGGTGGCCTGGTTGCAGGCCGATCCGTTTCTCGAAGGTGTCGACGTGGTGGTCTTCGACGAGGCCCACGAGCGCAGCTTGGCCGGAGACTTGGCCCTGGCGATGGTGGCCCGGGTGCGACGGCAGGTCCGTCCGGAGCTGCAGATCGTGGTGATGTCGGCGACGGTCGAGCCCGAGCCGTACGTTTCCTTCCTGGATGCGGCGTCGATCGATGTTCCAGGGCGGACCTTCCCGGTGGCCATCGAGCTGGCGGAGCGTCCGGATCCGCGACCGCCGGCACCGCGGATGGTTGCGGCGATTCGCGCGGAGCTTGCTCGCGACGACGGCGACGTGCTGGCGTTTCTGCCGGGTCGTGGCGAGATCGCTGCCACGGCTGCAGCCCTCGGCGACCCAGCGGGCTTCGACGTGCGCGAGTTGCACGGCGAGCTGCCGCTCGATCGCCAACTGCTGGCGATCCGCCGTGGGTCTCGTCGGCGGGTGGTGTTGGCGACGAACGTGGCGGAGACCTCGGTGACGGTCGAGGGTGTGGCTGCTGTGGTCGACTCGACGCTGGTGCGGATCGCGCGGCACGACCCGGCGCGCGATCTGCCCCGTCTGGACCTCATCGGGGCCAGCCGTGCGGCTCTCGATCAGCGAGCGGGCCGGGCGGGGCGCGAGCGGCCGGGGCGGTGTGTACGCCTCGCCACCGCTGCCGAGCTGGCGCTGCGGCCGGTCGCAGAGACACCCGCGGTGCGTCGGCTC
Organism: uncultured Thermoanaerobaculia bacterium; assembly: GCA_964599475.1. Classification (GTDB taxonomy): domain Bacteria; phylum Acidobacteriota; class Thermoanaerobaculia; order Multivoradales; family CAZRFU01; genus CAZRFU01. The sequence goes on along the minus strand of CAZRFU010000031.1, from coordinate 52,154 downwards.
GATCCCACTCCGGCGATCCTCGAGCTCCTGGCGTGGGGTGAAACCGACCTCGAGCACTTTCCGTGGCTCGAAGCGCCGCCGGCGGGTGCTCTCGCCCGTGCCCAGGAGACCCTGCGAGAGCTCGGTGCGCTCGATCGTGAGGGCCGGCTGACGGCCGGCGGGAAGCTGCTGGCGCGGCTACCCCTGCCACCGCGCCTGGGTCGATTCGCGCTCGAATGTTGGCAGCTGGGGTACGGCGTCGAGGCGGCGCGGTTGGCGGCGCTGCTCGAAGATCGCGATCTCGCGCCGGAGTGGAGCGGCTCCGGTTCACGCAGCGATCTGCTCGATCGGCTGGAGGTGCTCAGGCGCGAGCAGGCTCGCCGCAGTCCCCGCGCGGGCAGGATCGAGGCCGCAGCGCGCGAGATCGAACGGGTCCTGGCGCCGGCCACCGGCGAGCCCCCGACGCCCGATCTCGAGCTCGAGGAGGCGGTAGGCAGGGCCTTGCTCGCGGCGTGGCCCGGTCGGTTGGCGCGACGTCGCGCCGCGCGTTCGTACCAGCTCGCGGGTGGTCGCGGCGCCCGCCTCGCCGAGACGTCCGGGTTGATCGACGCGCCGTTGATCGTGGCACTCGACCTGGTCGACCGCGGCAGCGACGCCTCGATCCGGATGGCGGCGGTGGTCGAAGAGTCGTGGCTCGATTCGGCGTCGATCGTGGAAGAGACCCAGGTGGCGATCGATCCCGCCGGCGGGCGAGTGCTCGGGCGGCGGGTGCGGCGGGTTGGCTCGTTGGTGCTCGATCAGCGTGAGGTTCCGGTGACCGCCGCGGATGCCGAGCTCGCCCTGCTGGAAGCCGTGCGGGCGGATCCTGCGGGCACGACCGCCTGGCACAGCGACCCGGAGCTGGTAGCGCTCGCGGCCCGCCTCGAAGTGATCGCGGCGATGCATGCCGAGCTCCAGGTGCCGTCGCTCGAATCGTTGGTGATCGAGGCCGCGCCGAGTGTGCTCGACGGCGCGCGCACCCTCGGCGAGGTGAGCTCACGTCCGTGGGCACGGGTGCTGCCGGGTCTGCTTTCTCGGCAGATCCGCTCGGCGCTCGAACGCGACGCCCCTACCGAGCTGCGCCTGCCGAGCGGCAGGGCCGCCAGGATCTCGTGGACTCTCGGCGCCCCGCCGGTTCTGGCCTCGCGGATCCAGGACTTCTTCGGGCTCGACGACACGCCGAAGCTTGGGTCCGGCGCCGTGCCGTTGGTCGTGCACCTCCTGGCTCCCAACGGTCGTCCTCAACAGGTCACGACGGATCTCGCGAGCTTCTGGCGCGAGACCTACCCCCAGGTGCGCCGCGAGCTGCGCGGGCGCTACCCGAAACACGCCTGGCCCGAGGATCCCGCCTCCGCGGTGCCGAAGGAGGGTACGCAGCAGCGGCGACGGGGGTAGAATGCTTCCTCACATGTCGACGACCCCTCCGGTTCCGACCAAGATCGGTCGCTACGAAATCCTCGGCGAGCTCGGGAAGGGCGCGATGGGGGTGGTCTACCTCGCGCGCGACCCGATCATCGGCCGGCAGCTGGCGCTCAAGACGTTCAAGAACCAGCTCGCGGCGAACGACCCGGATTTCCTGCAGTTCCGCGAGCGCTTCCTGCGTGAGGCCCAAAGCGCCGGCATCCTCTCGCACCCGAACATCGTCACCATCCACGACGTCGTCGACCAGGCCCACGATGGCTCGACCTTCATCGCGATGGAGTTCATCCGCGGCACCGATCTGCGAGCGTTGCTGAAGGAGAGCGGCGGCCGGCTCGAGCCGCTCAAGGCTGCCGACATCTTCGAGCAGGTCGCCGACGGCCTCGACTACGCCCACTCCAAGGGTGTCATCCACCGCGACATCAAACCCGCCAACATCCTGATCACCACCGACGGCAAGGCCAAGATCACCGACTTCGGCATCGCCCGGATGGACAGCTCCAACCTGACCCAGGAAGGGCAGATGTTGGGCACACCGAACTACATGGCGCCGGAGCAGATTACCGGCGGTCAGGTCGACCATCGTGCCGACTTGTTCTCGCTCGGTGTGGTCCTCTACGAGATGTTGACCGGGCGCAAACCGTTTCAGGGCGACAACCTGACCATGGTGGCGCACCGCATCGTCTACGACCAGTTCACCGATCCTCGGCAGTTCGTGCTCGATCTGCCGGAGTCGTTCAACGCGGTGCTCGCCAAGGCGCTGGCGAAGAAGGCTCCGGAGCGCTTCCAGAGCGCGCGGGAGATGGCCAAGGCCTTCCGCCGCGCTGCCGAGGCTGGAGACAACGTCCTCAGTGCGCTCGAGCTCCCGGAGCTGCCGGAAGTCGGGGGAGCGGCAGCTCAGCCGACCCTGACGATGCCGATGGCGCCCAAGCCGACGCCGGCCCCTGCACCCGCAAAGCCTGCGGCGCCGCGGCCGGCGGTCGAGAGCCGGAGCCGCCCGGCGGTCGGCCGCCTGGCGGCGCTGGCGGTATCGAGCGCGGCTTTGGGGCTGGCGCTGGCCGGTGCTGCCGGTGTGTGGGTGAGCCGCCAGCATCCTGACCCGCGGCCCCCCGGCGAGGACGTTTTGGCGCGCGCGCAAGGGGCCCCGTACGCGCGGGCGGCACGCCAGCAGATGGCGATCGGCCGTCCGAGCCTGGCCCTGCCGCTGTACCAGCAGGCGTTGCGGGTCGCGCCGACGGAATCGGCGTGGATCCGCGAGCGCGACGCGGTCGAACGCGAGCTGCGCCGGCTCGCCCCGGTGGTCGAGGCGACCCCCACGCGGGCGGTCGATCGGGCTGGTCTCGATCTCGAGACGCTCCTTGCGGGAGCGGAGGCCGCACTTGCGGAAGGCACGATCGATGCTGCGGCCGACCAGGCACGGCGTGCCATGGTCCTCGATGCCAAGTCCGAACGTGCTGCTGCCGTGTTGCGTGAGGTGGAACGGCGACGCGCGCGGCCCGTCCCCCTGCGGCCGCAGAACGGCCGCTCCGCGCCGCCGGTGACACCGCCCGCCACCGCGACTCCGGTTCCCGCGGCGACCACCGCCACCCTGCAGCTCGACTTCTACACCGAAAGCCCGGAAGGTGTCGTCACCGTCTACGTCGGCCGCGAACAGATCATCAAGGAGACCTTCTCGTTCTGGGAGAAGAAGGGCTGGTTCTCCAAGCGGCCCAAGCCCGGCCGCATCCAGAGCCCGAAGACCCTGCCCGAAGGCCCGGTCGAGATCATCGTCTACGTCGCGATCGAGGGCAAGCCGACGCGGAAGATTTCGGAGGAAGTGACTCTTGCCGGGGGCTCGACCAACGCCCTGCGCGTCCGCGTCGGCGCCGAAGGCGAGGTTTCTGTCGTGGTCGAGCCGATCTGAGGACGTGCGCTTCCTCTGGCCCTTGCTCAACGCTCTCCAGCTGGCCTTCACCGCGGTGTGGACGGCGGGATGCATCTCGTTTGCCGGGGTGGTGTATCTGGGCTCGCGCAGTCGGCGGATTGCGCTCGAGCTGGCGCGGCACTTGTGGGCGCCGGGGTTGTTGTTCTTTGCGGGGGCGCGGCTGCGGGTGCGGGGTCGAGAAGGGGCGATCCCGGAGTTGCCCGCCGGGCCGTGCCTGTTCGTCGCCAACCATCAGAGTGTGATCGACATCTGCGTGCTGTTTCGGGGCCTGCCGCGCCCGGTGCGATTTGTCGCCAAGCAGGAGTTGCGCCGTCTTCCCTTCGTCGGCTGGTACATCGGTGTGATGGGCATGGCGTTCGTCGATCGCCGGGCGCGAGGTGGGCGGGGCATGGTCGAAGCGATGACTCGGCTGCTCGAGAGCGGCTCCGACGTGATCGTGTTCCCCAAGGGGACCCGCAGCCGCGACGGGGCGCTCGGAGCCTTCAAGCCCGGCAGCTTCCAGGCGGCGGTGGAGGCTCGGACTCCGGTCGTGCCGATCGCGATCCGCGGTGCTGGGGCGATCCTGCCCCCCGGCGGCTTCCGGGTCCGGCCGGGGGTCATCGAAGTGGTAGTCGGTCCTCCGATCGAGCTCCATCCGGAGAGCGACCGACAGGACGTGGCGCGGGCTGCGGAGGCGGCGGTGCGCGAGCTCTACGCCGATCCGCAGAACCCCCCGGCGCGGTAAGATAACGAGATGGCCGACCGGGAGCCGCAGCGCTCGATTTACCGCATCAACTTCGTCAACCAGGGCAACGTCGTCGAGCTCTACGCCCGCCGGGTGTCGCAGGGGTCGATGTGGGGCTTCGTCGAAATCGAGGAGATCGTTTTCGGCGAACGGACCAAGTTGGTCGTCGACCCGGGCGAGGATCGCCTGCGCACCGAGTTCGAGGGCGTGAAGCGAGCGTACGTGCCGCTGCACGCGGTGCTGCGCATCGACGAGGTCGAGAAGGAAGGCCCCGCGCGAATCTCGAGTCTCGAGGGTGGCGGCAATGTCACCACCTTCCCGAACTTGATGCCGCCGCGGCGAGAACGCTGAAGAAGGGATCGGGGAACGGGGATAAGGGATTCGCCGGAGCGCGACCTCGAAACGTGGGGCCCAGCCCACCTTTCCCCTCTGGCCTTCGGATCCCGATTCCCGGATCCCGATTCCCGGATCCCGATTCCCGATAGGATCCTCGGCATTCCCCGACGTCCATTGTTCCACCACGGAGGATTCATGCTGCTCAGCAACACGGAAACGGTCCCGGGTCGTTCGATCGTCGAGTTCTATGGCGTCGTCACCGGCTCGACGGTCCGCGCCAAACACATCGGGCGCGACATCGCCGCGGGGCTCAAGAACCTCGTCGGCGGTGAGTTGCGCGGGTACACCGAGCTCCTCTCGGAGTCCCGTCAGGAGGCGGTCAACCGCATGATCCAGGAGGCCCAGGCGATGGGCGCCAACGCCGTCGTCAACGTGCGGTTCTCGACCAGCTCGATTGCGCAGGGGGCAGCCGAGCTGTTCGCCTACGGCACGGCCGTGCGGGTCGAGTGATGGAGGACATGATCGGCTTGGTAGTCGGTCTCGGGCTGACTGCCGTGTTGCTGGTGGTCGGCTTCGTAGCGGGATCGATTGCGGAGAGGAACCACTACGCATCGATCCGTCAGCGCGAACAGGCCCTCTCCAAGCTGCCGACACTCAACTTCGAAGCCCTGCCACCAGGGTGGCAGGTGGAGCGCTCGACGTTGGTGTCCGGGAGTGCGGTGGTGTCGCTCGACTACTTCAAGCGCTTTCTTGCCGGGCTGCGAGGGCTCATCGGTGGGCGGGTCCGCTCCTACGAGTCGTTGCTCGACCGCGCCCGGCGCGAGTCGATGCTGCGCATGAAGGAGGAGGCCCGCGCCAAGGGCTACAACGCAGTGTTGAATGTCCGGCTCGAGACCTCCCGCATCGCCTCGGGCCGGCAGGACGGCAAAGGTACGGCGGGAGTCGAGATCCTGGCCTACGGCACGGCGCTGTTGGTGCGGATCGTGTCACCGCCGGGCTGATGCGGTACGTCGCCCGGCAGCCGCCCGAACAGGCCAACGTTGCACCGGGCTCGCCTGTGGTCGAGCTCGCTCAGTTGGTGGTCGGCGGCGTCGTTGCGGTGGCCGTGCTGGTGGTGGTGGCCGGATGGCTGGTCGATCGAGCCGTGGTGTTTCTCCCGCGCGATCTCGAGCAGCGGGTGTTCGGCCCCATCGTCTCGGAGCTCGCTTTCGCCGCAGCGCCGGACGAGGCGGAGCGGGGGCGGCTCGACGCGCTGCTCCTGCGCCTCGGGAGCACTGACGAAGTAACCCTCGGCGTGCTCGACGACGGTGACCTCAACGCCTTTGCCGTGCCCGGGGGTGGGATTCTTGTGACCCGCGGTCTACTCGACAGCGCCGACGACGAGGAGCTCGCCTTCGTGCTCGGCCACGAGCTAGCCCATCTCGAGCATCGCGATGGCTTGCGGGCTTTGGGGCGAGGCGCCGTGCTTGCGATTGCGCTCAGCCTGGTGGGGGCGGGTGGGGCGGCCAGCCCGCTCGAGCTCGGCGAAGTGACCGGCAAGCTCGCTCTGCAGCGCTTCGGCCGCGGCCAGGAGCTGCGGGCCGACGCCGCAGCCGTCGATCGACTCGAGCACAGCGGCCTCGGCACTGCCGGGGCCGTGCGGCTGCTCGAACGCTTCGGCGACCGAGAGAGCGCCGGGCTCGCGGCGGTGGCGTGGGCATCGACGCATCCGCTCAGTCGAGCACGCTTGGAGGCGATTCGGGAACGGCGATGACGAGGCGCCGGGGATTGGGATGAGAGGGTTCCCGGTACTGGCTACGAGGGACTCGGCATGAGGAGGTGCCAAGTTCCCTCTCCGGGCTCTCCCCGATCCCCGATCCCCGATACCTGAATCCCCGGTCCCGCGTCCCCTTCCCAGATATGCTCCGGCGAACGTTCGCCCGGAGGTGTCGGTATGGCTTGGTTGGGACTGGTGCTATTCATGGGTCTGGCGTGGGCCCTGTCGCTCGAGCGCAAACACATTCCGTGGCGGACCGTGCTCACCGGGATCGCGTTGCAGTTCACCTTCGCGCTGGTGATCCTCAAGACGCCGGGAGGCAAGGCGTTCTTCCTGGCCGCCAGCGATGCGGTCAAGCACTTTCTCGACTACACCGACGCCGGAGCGCGGTTCATCTTCGGTGCCGGCTTCGAGGAGCACTACTTCGCCTTCAAGGTGCTCTCGACGATCATCTTCTTCTCGAGCTTCATCTCGGTGATGTACTACCTCGGCGTCCTGCAGCGGCTGGTCGGCTTGTTCGCCCGGGTGATGCAACGCCTGATGGGGACCTCCGGTGCCGAGTCGCTCTCGGCTGCGGCGAACATCTTCGTCGGACAGACCGAGGCACCGTTGCTCATTCGTCCCTACGTCGCCGGGATGACGCGTTCCGAGCTCATGGCGGTGATGACCGGCGGGTTTGCGACCGTGGCCGGCGGCGTGCTGGCGGCGTACGTGGGCATGGGGGTCTCGGCCGGCCACCTGATCGCTGCCAGCGTGATGTCTGCGCCGGCAGCCCTGGTGATGGCCAAGTTGATGTTGCCGGAAACCGAAACCAGCCAGACCGCGGGCAAGGTGACCATCAAGATCGAGCGCCCGTGGGCCAACGTGATCGACGCGGCCGCGCAAGGGGCTGCGGACGGCTTGAAGCTGGCCTTGAACGTCGCGGCGATGCTCCTGGCCTTCACCGCCCTGATCGCAGTGATGGACGGGGGGCTCGGGGCTCTCGGTCGTTGGGTCGGCCTGCAGGGTCTGAGTCTGTCGATGATCCTCGGCTACGTCTGCGCGCCTCTGGCGGTGCTGATGGGCGTGCCGTGGGAGGAAGCCAAGGTGGTGGGATCCCTCCTCGGGACGAAGACCGTTCTCAACGAGTTCATTGCGTACGCCGATCTCTCCAAGCTACTCGAGGCAGGGGCCTTGTCGGAGCGTTCGACGACCATTGCCACCTATGCTCTCTGTGGATTCTCCAACTTCTCCTCGATCGCGATCCAGATCGGCGGGATCGGATCGATCGCCCCTGAGCGCAAGAGCGATCTCGCCAGGCTCGGTCTGCGTGCGATGATCGCCGGGTCGCTGGCGTGTTTTCAGACGGCGACGATCGCGGGAATCTTGTTGTAGGAAGGTACCGGGTACCAGGTACCGGGTACTTGAGCGGTAGGCGGGGATCCTGAGGGACTGGGGACTAGGGGACTTCAGATCCCGTGTCCGAAAGTCCCTCAGTCCCTCGGTCCGTCGAGAGGTGAGGGCCACTTGAGGCAGCTTTGGCGGCGCTGCGGCGCTGGGTTTGTGGTCGCCGTGTGGGCAGCCGCTGCGGTCGCGCAGCCGTCGGGGCTGGCCCCGGCGCTGCAGCGTGCCTCCGCCGACCTGTTGCGGGTAGCGCCGGCGACCAGTGTGTTGGTGGCCGCGCTTCCCGACGGTGAGGTGGTGTGGGCACGCGAGCCCGACACCAAGCGGATCCTGGCCTCCAACACCAAGCTGTTCACCACTGCAGCGGCACTCGACTGGCTGGGGCCGGCGTATTTCTGGGAAACCCCGTTGCTGGTCCGCGGAGAGGTGGTCGATGGGGTCTTGGTCGGCGATCTGGCCGTGGTCGGACGGGGCGACCCAGCCTTTTCCGGCCGCTTCTTCGACGGTGACGCCTTCGCCGTGTTTGCGCCGTGGGCGGCGCGCTTGCGCGAGTTGGGAATCACCAGGATCGACGGCGAGGTACAACTGGTCCATGGCTACTTCGACGACGAGCTGGTCCATCCGGATTGGCCGCGCGATCAGCTCGACCGCTGGTACGAGGCCCCGGTCGATGCGCTGTCGTTTTCCGACAATGCCGTGCTTGCACGCGTCTGGGGTGGGAGGCCGGGCTCGCGCGCCACCGCCGAGCTGCGACCGAGCCTGCCGGTGGTGGCGATCGCCAACACCGCTCGCACCACCGCCGAGCTGCGGCACCATGCGCCGGTAATCGGCAGGGCGCCCGAGAGCGACACGATCGACGTCCGCGGGCGGGTGTGGACTCGCGGTGACGTGGTCGAGAAGTGGGTGAGTGTTCCCGATCCGGTCGCCTGGTTCGGCGCGGCCTTGCGCGAAGGCCTGGGCCGCAGGGGGGTGCTGGTGCAGGGGCCTTCGAGGGCCGTCGAGGCCCTCGAAGGCGACGGCTGGCGCGAGGTGACGGTTCATCGCACCAACATTCTCGACGTCATCGCGGTGGTCAACAAGCGCAGCCAGAACCTGTGGGCTGAGTACGTGCTGAAGACGCTGGGTGCGAGCTTCTGCGGCCGTGGCAGCTTCCGCGATGGGGTCGTCGCCGTCCGGCAGAGCCTCGACCGTCTCGGGGTTTCAGGTTCGGCATACGATCTCGTCGACGGCTCCGGGATGAGTCGCGGCAATCGAGCCACGCCGCGGGCGGTGGTGGCGCTGCTGCAGGCGATGGTGCGCCACCCTTGGGGGCACGAGCTGGTCGCTTCGCTGGCCGGCTCGGGAGAGGTCGACTCGAGTCTGGCCGAACGGCTGCGGGAGATGCCGTACCGCGGCAACGTGATGGCTTTCGGGCTATGTCAAAGCCCGCTCGGGTCGCCTCTATGCGTTCTCGATTCTCTGCAACCGCGCCGCGTCCGGTCCCACGAGGGCAGCGCAGGATCGGTTCCTGAGAACCCTCTACGACCACGGCTGACGAGATGACCGCCAACGATTACCGCACCTTGATGAAACGGGTCGAAGACCTGGTGGAGACGCTCCCGCGCCGGGACGAGGCCGAGGATGTCGTGCTGGAGGTCGCCGAGCGGGTGGTGGCTGCGTTCTCCCACGAGCTCGGCCTCAGCGGAGGGCGGATCTACCACGAGCGCGACGGGAGTTACATCCTGCGGTCGACGTTCGGCATGGCCAAGGCGGTCGAACCGGGCTTTCGGGTCGCTTCGTCGTACCGGCCCATCGCTGCGTGCCTCGAGCACGGGACAGTGTTCATGGAGCACGACGAGCCCGGTACCGATCCGCAGATCGAGGGCATTCTCGGGACCGCTGAGTTCGCCTGCGTCGAGGCGGGGGATGGCGAGTGGGTCCTGGCCTTCGATGTCGAGCCGGGCTTCTCGAAGGACGCCGTGCTGTTTTCGCTCGGCATCCTGAGGTACGCGGTCAACGAGAAGATCCGCCAGGAGCGCCTCGGCGAGATCCTTCGCGAGGCGCGCAAGATCCAGGCCTCGATCCTGCCGAAGCAGCCGCCCGTGTACCACGATTTCGAGCTGGCCGGTCGGACGGTCGCGATGGACGGGGTGGGCGGCGATTTCTATGACTACATTCCGCTGACCGACAAGATCCTCGGGGTGGCGATCGCCGACGTCTCCGGTCACGGCTTACCGGCGGCCCTGCAGACCCGCGACGTCTACATGGGCCTGCGGATGGGGCTCGGTCGCGACTACAAGATCCTGCGGACAGTGGAGCGGCTCAACGAAATCATCCACCGCTCGACCCTGACCAGCCGATTCGTGGCCTTGTTCTACGGCGAGCTCGAGCCGAGCGGGGTGTTCATCTACGTCAACGCCGGACATGTTCCGCCGTTCCTGCTGACGCGCGACGGCAGCGTCCGCGAGCTGACCGAGGGCGGGGCGGTGCTGGGCCCCCTGCCCCGTGCCAGCTACGAGCGGGGCTTCGTGCGCCTCGAAGCCGGCGACATGTTGGTGCTGTTCACCGATGGCATCGTCGAGGCGACCGATCCGGATGGCCACGAGCTCGGCACCGATGCGTTGGCTGCCTTGGTGGCGTCGTTGCGCAAGCTGCCGGCGGCGCAGATCGTCGACCGGGTGCTCGCGGAGGTCGATCGCTTCACTGCCGATGCTCCCCAGAGTGACGATCGAACCCTGGTGATCGTTCGTCGTGGAGAGCGGTAGTGGAGCCGGTCGACTACATCGCCCTGGCGATTCCGGTGTTCTTTGCGCTGATCGGCTTGGAGCTCATCGTGGCCTGGTGGCGCGGGGAGCGCCTCTACCGCCTCAACGACTCTCTCGCCGACCTCGGTACCGGGGTCCTGCAACAGGTCCTCGGAGTGTTCATCAAGGCGCTGCTGGTCGGCAGCTACGCCTGGGTGTGGGAGCGCTACCGCCTAGCCGACCTGCCGGCTGATGTCTGGTGGACCTGGGTCGGCTGCTTTCTCGGCGTCGACTTCCTCTACTACTGGTTCCACCGCATCAGCCACGAGTCGAACCTGCCGTGGGGTGCCCATATCGTGCACCACTCGAGCGAGGAGTACAACCTCGCCGTGGCACTGCGCCAAGGGGCATTCCAGCCGTTGTTCTCCTTCGGCTTCTATTTGCCGCTGGCGTGGCTCGGCTTTCCTCCATTGGTGTTCTTGGCGTGCTCCGCCTGGGACACGCTCTACCAGTTCTGGATCCACACCAAGGCGATCAAGACTCTGGGGCCGCTCGAGTGGGTGCTCAACACTCCATCGCATCACCGCGTGCACCACGGCTGCAACGACAAGTACATCGACAAGAACTACGCCGGGACGCTGATCGTGTGGGATCGGCTGTTCGGGACGTTCCAGCCCGAGGAGGAGGAGGTGATCTACGGCATCACCAAACCCCTGCGGTCGTGGAACCCGTTGTGGGCAAACATCCACCACTACGTCGACACGGCCGAGCGAGCCAGGGGAGCGCCGAGCTCGGTCGAGTGGCTCAAGGTCTGGTTCAAGCCACCGGGTTGGTCGCCCGAATGGATGCACCCGACAGTGGTGGACGGACCGACGCCGCTGACTGCGGGTGAGGCGGGCAAATACGACCCCGAGATTCCACGCGGCGCCGCGGTGTACGCGACGGGCCATTTCCTCGCAGCACTCCTGGTGGCGGTGATGATGCTCGACCGAGCCGGGACGTGGACTCTGCCCCTGGCGGTTGCCGTAGCGACCTGGGTCGCGTGGACCCTGTTGTGTGTCGGGGCGATCTTCGACGGCCGGCGCTGGGCCTGGACCGTCGAAGGGCTGCGGAGCGGGGCGAGCTTCGTAGGGCTGGTAACCTTGGCCTGGCGGGGCTCGTACCCGCTACCACCCTGGGCGTGGGCTGCCGGTGCCGTCGGCGTCGGGGTGTGGGCGATCGGATACGTGATCACGCGCGGCCGTCGCGAGGGTCCGGCGTTCAGCCGTCAGCCCTGAAGCAGGGGCCGCCACGACAAGAGGAGAGCAGAGTGATGCGTCGAGCACAACGTTTCGTTGCCGTCGGGCTGTGCCTGGTGTGTGCCGGTTGGTCGGCCTCGGCGTCGGCCTCGTCCAAGAATCGCAAGGGTAAGCCCGGCGAGGTCGACTACGTGGCCTTGGCGGGCGGCGCCTCGGGAGCCGAGCTCGCCGACAAGCTCCTGGAGCTGGCGGAGCTCCAGGCGGGGCAGAAGGGCACCTGGGAGCGCCTCGCGGTGGCCAAAGTCTACGCCGCCGCCGGTGACGTCGCCAATGCCGAACGCTTGATCAACACGGTGCTCGAGGGCAAGAACAACGCGTCGGACTGGATCCGCATCGGTCGGGTGTGGATGGCTGCCGGAGACTGGAACAAGGCCAAGCCGTGGTTCGACAAGGTCGTCGCTGCGAGTCCCGACGACGAGGACTGGCTCGCCGAGGTCGGCGGGTACTACCTGCTCAACGGGGACGTCGAGACCGCGACCCGGTTGCTTGGTCAGAGCTTCGACGAGGACCCCGACAACCTCTACAACACCCTGCGCGCGGCGCTGGCGAACTTCGGCAAGACTCCAAGTCCCTGAGGTCGTCGACAGCGGCCGTGAGGGTTGGAGGGGAGAGAGGCACGGTGGGGAAGCTCGAGCCGGAAGGTCTTCGACGGCTGCTGTGGTGGGCCTTCGTGGCCGCGGTTCTCGTCACCGCCTGGGTCGCGGACGACGCGTACATTTCCTTTCGTACGGTCGAGCGGGTCGTCGCAGGTGAGGGTTTCACCTGGAATGAGGGTGAGCGGGTGCAGGCCTTCACGCATCCGCTGTGGTTCTTTCTCCACGTCGCGGCGAGGTGGGTGACGGGTGAGATCTATCTCACCACGCTGGCGCTCTGCCTCTTCTGCTCACTGACCGCTGCCAGATTCCTCGCGTTCCGCCTGGCGGGCTCGGCGAAGGCCGGCGCTGCGATCCTGGTGGTGCTGATCGGGTCACGGGCGTGGATGGACTACACCACATCGGGGCTCGAAAACCCGCTCTCCAATCTCTTGGTCGTGTGCTTCGTCGGGTGGGGATGGAGAGCCAGGAGCCTCGAGCGAATGTCGGCGGCTGCCGCGCTGCTGGGCCTGAACCGACTCGATCTGCTCGGGCTGGTCCTGCCCGCCCTGGTCTACGAGTGGTGGCACGCCGAACGGCCCGCCCGCTGGCGGGCTGCACTGCTCGTGCTCGTGGCGCTGGCGACCTGGGAGGTGATTTCTCTGGTGCAGTTTGGGACGCTGGTCCCTAACACGGCTTTCGCCAAGCTGGGCACCGGCATAGGTCTCGGCCCGAGGATTCTCCAGGGCGTCTACTTTCTGGTCGGGGCCTGCGTTCATGACGGCCTTACCATGGGGATCCTGGCGGGACTCCTCTGGGCCGGCGTGCGACGGCCAGACGGCCGGACCCGGGCCCTGGCCGCCGGGGTTGTCATCTACCTGGCCTACCTGATCACGATCGGCGGAGATTCGATGATGGGGCGCTTTTTCACGCCGCCCCTGGCGTTGCTGTTGGCGTGGAGGTCGAGCGGCCCCCTTCCCTCGTTTCGGCTGGGAAAGGCTGTTGGTGCTGGCCTCATGCTCCTGGGGGTGCGGCTGATTTCGAGCTTCACCCTTCCTGCGGTCGATCCGGTGGGAGTCGGGGACGAGCGCCGCGTGTGGTCGCCGCATACCGGTCTGGTCGGATGGTTGTACCAGGATCCTTGGCCGGAGTCGCGCTGGCGTACGCAGGTAGGTGTGGACTGTGAGGTGGGCAATTGTGTCCAGATCCAGAACATGGTCGGCCTTCACGGTTACTACGCCGACGCCGGCGTTTTCGTGGTCGACGAGATGGCCCTAGCCGATCCGTTCCGATCGCGTTTGCCCGGCATCATCGCGGACGCCTGGAACCGGCCCGGGCGCTTGGGCTGGCGGCCGGCCCACGTGCCTCGGCCGATTCCCGCTGGATACCTCGAGACGGTGCGGACCGGCGTCAATCACATCGAGGATCCCGACCTCGCCCGGGTCTGGGATGCGGTGGCGCTGGTGACGCGCGGTCCACTGTGGTCGAAGGCGCGCTGGCGCGCGATCTGGCAGCTCAATACCGGCGACTACGACGACGAGATCGAGCGCTGGGTCGCCAGGAATCCGCAGCTTTACCAGACGCCAGTGTACAACGGCGGCCTCACCGCGCCCTGATCTCACACCGGCACCGGGTACCAGGTGCCGGGCCGGATTTCATCCTCCCGGGGTGCACCACGGAGGGTGCACAGGAGCTGCCAGCAGGCTGCTAGATCACCGCCCCGAGCTCCCCGGGGACCGGCGTCTGGCATCGCGGGCAGACCAGCACACGACCGCTGCGCGGCAAGGAGGACACGAAGTTGACCTTGAGCCTGTAGAGCCGCACCACACAGAGGTGGTCGAGCTCTTCGCGGCACGAGGGGCAGCGAATGGGCCTCTCGAGGCCGTAGATCGCTGCGGCCAGGTCGGTCCAGCTCTCGGAAGGTTCGGCGGCGGGGTCGTCCATGAACGCGCGAATGCTACCAGAGCCAGGCGCAGTATGATCCCGCCGTGAGTTGTTGGTCGCCGATATCGGGAGGGGAAAAATCGTGAGCTCGCCGCTCATGGCACGCCTCTCCGGCAACTGGTCAAGGGCCGGTGATCTGTACTACCAGCAAGGCAAAGTCTTGTTGGCGGCTCAGATGTACGAGAAGGCCGGGATGAAGGCCGAGGCTGCACGCTTGTTTGCAGAATCGGGCGACCTGGCCCAGGCAGTGCGGCTGCTGGTCGAGGTCGGCGACCGTCGCGAGGCAGCGAGGCTGCTGGAGAAGGCCGGACAGCTGCGCGAGGCGATCGCCCAATACGAAGGTGCCGGCGCGTTCTGGGAGGCTGCCGAGCTCGCCGCCAAGGCGCGGATGCCGGGTGTTGGCGCCAGACTCTACGAGCGCGCCGGCCAACTCGAGAAGAGTGCCTCGATGTACGAGGCGGCGGGGGAGCCGGCCGAAGCCCTGCGGGTCCTCGAGCGGGAATCGCAGCGCCTGAACGTGCTGCTGCGGACCTCGGCCGACCCGCGTTCGCGGGCCAGTCTCAAGCGCGTCGACTTGGCGCGCGGGGAGCTGTTGGCGCGCCTCAAGCGCATCGACGAGGCCGCCGAGGTCTTTGGTCGCCACGGCGTCAGCGGTCGCGTGGCGGAGTTGCTCGAGGCCGCTGGTGACATGGAACGGGCGGCACTCGCCTACTTGGCCGCCGGGCTGGGGGAAAAGGCTCTGCGCTTGCTTCCGCGTGCCGACCTGTCGGCGGCGGACCGCGGCCGGATCTACCGTGCCAACCGGTTGGAGCGCGAGGCGGCCGAGTGCTTCCGCGAGGCCGGCGATCTGGCGGAGGCGGCCGAGTGTTTCGAGATGGCCGGTCTCGGAGCTCGGGCGGCGCCGCTGTGGGAGGAGGTCGGGGATCGCAAGCGGGCCGGAGACCTCTACTTCCGCGACCAGCAGTGGGCGGATGCCTTGCGGTGTTTTGCAGCAGCCGGAGAGATCGAATCGGCGATTTCGGCGGCCCAGGCGGCGAAGGACCATCGGGCCGCCGCCCCGCTGTTGATCGAAGCCGGGCGCTACGTCGAGGCGGCCGAGGAGGCCTTGCGGGCCGAGGACTCTGAGACCGCCTCAAGCGCTCTGCAGCAGATTGGGCCGGAGCATCCGGACTTCGAACGGGCCACCATGATGCTGGTGCCGCTGCTGATCGAGGATGGGTTGCACTCGGCGGCGCTGGCCCGGCTGGAGATGCTTTCGGGCGCGATGGAACGGACCGGCCCGATGCAGGTCGAGCGGGCGTACTGGGAGGGCAGGGCGCTCGAGGCCGCGGGGCGGATCGAGGAGGCGACGCGGGCGTACGAGCATGCGGTGGCTCTCAATCGCAGCTTCCGCGACGTGACGGCACGGCTGCGGTCGCTGGCCGATCAGGGCGACCGATCGGGGTCGCGGCCGGTGGTTGGCGCTTCGACGGTGCGGCTCGACACCATGCGTCCAACTCAGGCGCTCGCGGTCGGGGCCACTCTCGCGGGACGCTACGAGATCACTCGCGAGATCGGCCACGGAGGGATGGCGCGGGTCTACGAGGCCCAGGATCGCGAGCTCAGGGAGCGGGTTGCGATCAAGACTTTGCTGTCGGGTGGCAAGCTCGGAGGTCTCGACGAGGAAAGACTCCTCCGCGAGGTGCAGATCAGTCGCCGGATCACCCATCCCAACGTCGTGCGGGTCTACGACATCGGGCGATTCCCAGGCGGAATCTTCGTGACCATGGAGCTACTCCTCGGAACCCCGCTCGATACGCTGATCAAGGCGTCCGACGGCGGCCTCGATCTCGCCGACGTGCGGCGCTGGGGCATGGCGATCGCCCGAGGCCTCGCCGCCGCCCACCGGCTCAAGGTCGTGCATCGCGACCTCAAGCCTGCGAACGTGTTCATCGAGGCCGACGGAAGCCCGAAGATCCTCGACTTCGGGATCGCTCGGACCGACGACGCCGACCTGGCGCTCACCGGCACCGGCGAAGTCATGGGCTCGCCGATGTACATGGCGCCCGAACAGCTGTGCGGCGAAGGCGTGGATCCGCGCTCGGACCTCTACGCCTTCGGTGTCCTCCTCTTCGCTGCGGTCTGCGGACGCGAGCCGTTCCAGGGCAGGACCGCATCCGCCATTGCGCTCAAGCACCTGCAGGACGACCCCCCGGACCCCCGCGAGCTGCGACCGGAGCTCTCCGAGGAGTGGTCGCGCCTGATTCTTGGCCTGATGGCCAAGCGCCCCGAGCAGCGGCCGGCGGATGCCGCTACGGTCGTGCAGGCTCTCGAGGCGTTGGGCTAGAGGAAGGTACCGGGTACTGGGTATCGGGGTAGTCGTCGGACCAAGAAGGTACCGGGTACTCGTCGGAGCAAGAGGGTATCCGTTCCCCTTTTCGTGCGATGCCTTCGTGGCATAGACTAGCGGCGATACATGGAGGTCCTCGTGCGCCGACTCACCAGTCTTGCCTCTTGCCTTGCTGTTGCCGCCATCGGGCTTGGGGCCATCGCGCCTTCCGCCGATGCCACGACCTATGTCCTTGGTCCAGACAGCCACCTGGCTGAGACGGCGGACGCCATCGTCGAGGGTCGCATCATCGGCACGGCGCTGTCGGCCAGTCCCGGCTCGACGGTGTACTTGCTCGAGGTCGAGCGGGTCCTGTCGGGCTGGGTCGGGGGGTCGGTGATCCCCGTGAGGGTGGTGGGGGGAAGTGGCCCCATGCAGGTCGATCTGCGTGGCGTGCCTCGCTTCCTCGAGGGCGAGAAGGTGATGTTGTTCCTGATGGCGGATCGAGGCGGGCAGTGGGGTATCCTGCACCTTGCTCTCGGTGCGTTCACCGAGCTCGAAGTGGGTGGGCGACGGCTCGCCGTGCGCCACCTGGACGACGCCGACGTCGTCGCCGACAAGTCCGGTTCCGGGGAAGGCCGGGGTGCGATGCGCGAGTGGGATTCCTTCGCCGACTGGGTGGCACGCCGCGCTGCCGGGGAGAGCCTCGATGCGAGCTATTGGGTCGAGCCGACGCCGGCCGACTTCGAAGCCCGATGGGAGAAGTACACGTTCCTGCGCCACCAAGGAACACCGATCCGCTGGTTCGTCTTCGACAGTGGTGGCAGGGTCAATTGGCAGGCCTTGGCAGGAGGGCAGACCGGGTTGAACGGCGGCGGCTTCAACGAGCTCCAGTCGGCCCTCGCGACCTGGAGTGCTGCAGTTGCCCAGATCGACCTGCGTTACACCGGCACCACCGGGGCCTCCGAGGCCTTCGAGAGCCCGGACGGCAAGAACACCTTGAACTTCGACGATCCCAACAACGACATGCCGGGTCGCTTCAGCTGCTCGGGTGGCGGCACTCTGGCGATAGGTGGGCCGTGGTTCTCCACCGATGACCCGGGAACGTGGAAGGGTCAGACTTACTTCCGGACCGGTGAGGCCGACATCATCACCAACGACGGCATCGGGTGTTTCTTCGCCAGCAGCCCGGATCGCTCTGCCGCCGGTCGCGAGCTCTTCGGGCACGAGCTCGGCCACACGCTGGGTCTCGGGCACTCCTGCGGTGACAGCGCCAGCGGGCCCTGTGACGAGGCTGTGCTCGACGAAGCCGTGATGCGCGCCTCGATCCACGACGATGGCCGCGGACTGGTGCTGAATGCCGACGACAAGGCCGGGGTCAACCTGCTCTACAAGCCTGCCGGTGGCGGGGGAGGTGGAGGAGGAGGTGGGGGAGGCGTCGCCTCGCCGACCGGTCTCGTTGCCGGCAACGTCACGGCTACCAGTGTCGATCTCGCCTGGAACGACACGTCGAGCAACGAGACCGGTTTTCGGGTCGAGCGCAGTCTCGCGGGATCCGGCGCCTTCGTCGAGATCGCCCAGCTCGATGCCGGCTCGACCAGTTACTCGGACGCCGTTCTCAGCTCCGCCACGGCCTACACCTGGCGCGTCCGAGCGGTGGCGAGCTCGACGTTTTCGGGCTACTCGAACGAGGTGACGGCCGTGACCTTGGATGTCGCGCCCAAGGCTCCGGAGAATGTCCGGGCCACGGTGCTGGCGTCCGGTCAGGTGCAACTGAGCTGGATCAATCGGGCGATCAATGCCGACGGGATCCGCGTGCAGGCCCGCCGCGTGGCATCGAGCGCATCGACGGGCTCCGGCTTCAGCTACGTTGGTGGCGCCTGGGAGACCATCGCGGAGCTCGCCAGCGGTCAAGCGGTCCTCTTGATTCCCGCGTGGCCGGCCGGTGAGCTGTACAACCTCCGGGTGGTGGCATACAACGAGATCGGCAACGGCACCAGCCGGCAGGTAGCAGCCGCCATGCCGGACGCCCTCGTCGAGCCCTGCCAGGAGGACGGTACGCGCCTGTGCCTACTCTCCGACCGCTTCACGCTGCGAGTCCTCTGGCGTACCGTAGCCGGAAGCACCGGAGGTGGCATCGCTTCGGCGCTGACCAACGAGTCGGGTACCTTCGCCTTCTTCGATCCGGCCAACATCGAGCTGGTCGTCAAGCTGCTCGACGGTGGGGCGATCAACAGCTCCATTTGGCACTTCTACGGAGCCCTCTCGAACGTCGAGTACTGGATTGTCGTCACCGACGGCGAAGACGGTGCCACGCGGAGCTACTACAACCCGCAGAACGAGTTCTGTGGGCAAGCCGACATCTCTGCTTTCCTCGCCTCGAACGAAGGGGCGACGACAGCCCCGATGTGGCGTGAGCCGGTGGCGACCAAGGGCACCGGGGCGTGTGTTCCCGACGCGCAGACTCTCTGCCTCGGCGAGGGGCGCTTTGCGGTCCGTGTGGTGTTCGTCGACCCGACCAACGCCAACCAGGTGACGGATGCCCATCCGGTCGATGCCGGCGGCACCAGCGGCTTCTTCTGGTTCTTCAACGAGCAGAACATCGAGCTCGCCGTCAAGGTACTCGATGGCCGCCCCCTCAACGGCCAGTTCTGGGTGTTCTACGGCGCGCTCTCGAACGTCGAGTACACCATCACCGTGACGGATACCGAAAACGGCAACGAAGCGATCTACACCAATCCGGCGGGCACTTTGTGTGGCAACGCCGATGTCGCAGCGTTGCCCGGTTCGTGAGGGGAGAATCCGACGTGGATGCCGTGAGCTCGCGTTCCCGTCCGCTGGCGCTGATCGTCGACGATGAGCCGGGGATTCTCTCGACCCTCGCCGGGGTCTTGAGCGACCAGGGCATCGACACAGTGGCGACGGCGAGCGGTGAAGAAGCCGTATCGCTGTACCGTGCGCGCCGGCCCGACCTCGTCTTCCTGGATGTGTGGCTGCCCGATCAGGACGGGCTCGAGACCCTGCAAGCCCTGCGCGAGCTCGATGCCGACGCCAGAGTGGTGATGATGTCGGGGCACGGCACGACTTCGACCGCGGTGAAGTCGATCAAGATGGGAGCCAGCGAGTACCTCGAAAAGCCCCTGTCCTACGCGCAGGTGGTCGAAGCGGCGCAGGCCGTCCTCGAGGCGAAGGAGGCCGGAGCTGGGGTAGGGAGCGACGGCGATGCCGTGGAGATCCGCGCCGGGCGTGTGCCCGAGGTGCGGTCGGCGCCGCGGCTGCCGATCGTGCAGGATACCGAGCTCGCCCAGCGGACGATTCGCCACAGCGTCGTCATCTACGGCCTGGGGCTCCACTCCGGCGGCCGTACCGGCATGGTGCTGCAGCCCCTACCGACCGACAGTGGCATCCACTTCCAGAGTCTGCCCAGTGGCACCGTGATTCCGGCCCACATCGACGCGGTCGGCGACACCGAATACGCCACGACGCTGGCTCGCGGCGGGGCTCAGGTCAAGACCATCGAACATCTGCTGTCGGCGCTCCACGCCTATGGGGTGACCAATCTCCTGATCAAGCTGCATGGGGAGGTTCCGGTCCTCGACGGATCGGCGCTCGATTTCTGCCGCACTCTCGAACAGATCGGTGTGGTCGAGCAAGACGGCCCGCGCCGCGAGCTCGTGATCGATCGGCGATACCAGGTCGAAAGCGGAGCCAAGTCGCTGAGTTTGGAGCCCTACGACGGGTTTCGGGTGTCGTACCTGCTGCGCTATCCGCCGCCGATCGGGGAGCAGTTCTACGAGGTCGAGGTGGGCGACCGCGACGCCTATGTCCGCGAGATCGCCCCGGCCCGCACCTTCGGCTTCATGCGCGATCTCAAGATGCTCGCGGAGCTCGGGCTTGGTTCCGGCGGGCGCTTGGACAACTTCATCCTCGTCGGGGAAGACAACGTCATCAACACCGAGCTGCGCTTCCCCGACGAGTTCGTGCGCCACAAGATCCTCGACATCGTGGGTGACCTCTATCTGCTCGGCTATCCGATTCGCGGGAAGGTTACCGCCCGGTTCTCCGGCCACCGCGACAACGTGGCGATTCTGCGGGAGATCCAGAAGGCCTTCGCGTGATGGCGATGTATGCGGTCGACGGCAAGGTCCCGAGGCTCGGCGCGAGAGTTTTCCTCTCGCCGAGCGCGGAGCTTTCGGGCGACATCGAGGTGGGCGACGACGTTTCGTTCTGGTTCCACACCGCGGCGCGGGGAGACGTCAATTGGATCCGCCTCGGCGCCCGCACCAACGTCCAGGATGGTGCGGTCCTCCACGTGACCCACCAGACCCACCCTCTCGAGATCGGGGCGGGGGTGGTGGTGGGCCATGCCGCCGTGCTCCATGGCTGCACCGTCGAGGATGGGGCGCTGATCGGGATCGGCGCGCGGGTCCTCGACGGAGCCGTGGTCGAAGCCGGAGCTCAGGTCGGCGCCGGGGCAGTCGTCGTGCCGGGCATGCGAGTGCCGGCGCATCACCTGGTCGTGGGGATCCCGGCGCGCGTGCTGCGTCCTCTGTCGGATCGTGAGCGCGAGGCGATCGTGGAAATCGCGGAGCGCTACGTGCAGCTCAAGGAGCGCTATCGCGCCGCGGGCTGCTAGCCCCGCCGCCCCCGGCGACACGCCGCCGCCACCGCTTCGAGGTGTGGCAGCCACGATTCACGGTGCTCGAGGAGCTCGTGCTGGAGCTGTTCGCGTCGCGTCCGCAGTCGCTCGATCCACGCTCCGAGAGCAAGCACCGCCCGATGGTCGTCCAGGCGCGCAGCCAGGGCCCGGAGCCGGTGGTGCTGGACCGCCAGATCGTTGAGCTCACCGAGCCGGTCTTGCACGGCCTTGAGCTGACGGATCACCGCTCCGACATCGTCGACGACCAGGCTTCCCCAGGCTTCGAGGAGGTAGCGGACCTTCTTGGCCGCCAGCCTCAGCTCGTGCAGGTCGGCCGGGTTCGTCGCCGGCTCGGCGCGGCGAGCATCGTCGATCAGACGACGGACCCGCCGCCGCAGTCGCTTCTTGACCACTGCGTCGATCGTTGGGGCGTCATCGGCGCATCGATCTGCGAGCCACGCGTGCCAGTGCTTGCGCAGTCTGGCGGTGCCCGACCCGCCCAGCAGGCGACGTACTCGCCGCGCCTGCTCGAGCCGATCCGCACGCAGCAGGAGCTCGACGGTATGCAGGCCGGGTCGATCCTCGGCCGGGGCGCGGGCCTTCTCCGCGGCCAGATCGAGGAGGAGGACATCGAGGTCGCGAGCTTCGTTGGTCGCGCCGGCGATGCGGCGCAGCTCGACGCGAAGGCGCTCCGCTGCGGTCTCGGCGAGCTCGCGTCGCACTTCCCCGAGGAGGGCGCGGCTGCGGCGGGTCGCCACGCGGAGGTCGTGCAGGAACTCGCTGTCGAGGTTGCGGCGGGCACCGTCGAGGTTCTGCTCGAAGGCTCGCAGCTGATGTGCCAGGGTCGAGCGCACGGCCAGCGGCAGTGGCTCGCCGGGTGCCGGAGGTGGGGGCGCCGCGGCAGTCTCGAGCGGTGCCAGGAAGCCAGCGCGCAGCCTGATCTCGGAGCTCACGAGGATGGCCTCGAGGGCGTCGCCGACCGATCGAGCCAGGTCCTCGAAGCCCGGAGCAGGTCGCAGCCAGACGAGATCGGGCACTGCCACCCGGGCATCGTCGCGATAGCGCTCGACGCACACGTCGAGGTGCTTTTCCCCTTCACCGCCGACGATTCGGATGGTGGTCGACTCGATCTCGGTGCTCGCAATCTGGAGTAGCCGACGAGGGCTGGTCAGATCGACCAGGCGATGGTGCAGGGGCCCGGCAGGGAGATCGGCGGCGAAACGGGTCCGGGCAGGCGCCTGGATCCCTCGAACTGAGCCATCAGCCTCGGCCAGCTCCCAGCGGGGACGACCGCCCGCCCCCCACAACCGCAACTCCATGCCGATTCGCGTCAGGCGGCGATCGAAGGTGTCGAGCAGGCGCAGCCGGTGAACCCGGCGCGACACTTCGAGGCGGCCGTGGCGGGCCAGGAGCTCCTCGACCTCCCGCGGGGCGACGTCGCCGAGCACAAAGGCCCTTGCGAGGGTGTCAGGCGAGTCCGACATGGGACGCGAGCAACATGGTGACACCGAAGTAGACGAGCATTCCCAAGACGTCGTTGCCGGTCGTGACGAGAGGCCCGGCGGCGACCGCGGGATCGACACCGATGCGTTTGAACAGCATCGGGATCACCACGCCGTTGACCGAAGCCACCAGGATCGCGATCAGCTGGGAGATCCCGACCGCCAATCCAACCGCCGGATGTGTGCCTCCCATCAGGGCCGCAGCCGCGGCGCCGAGAGTCGCACAGACGGAACCGAGCACCAAACCGACCTTGGTCTGGCGCCACAGGAACTGACCGAAGCCCTGCCCGTCCGCAGGCAGTTGGCCGGTGGCGAGACCGCGCACGGCGATCGTGGCGGTTTGGGTGCCGATGTTGCCGGCCGTGCCGATGATCACCGGGACGAAACCGATCAGGAGAGCCCACTCGAAGGTTTCCTGGTAGGAGCGCATCAGGGCTCCGGCGATCAGCAGGCCGAGCAGGTTGACCAGCAGCCAGGGCAGACGGATGCCGGCGACCCGCCAGGAGCGGTCTTGGTAGAGGATTTCGTCGTCCGAGGTGCCGGCCATCTTGAAGAAGTCTTCGGTGGCTTCGTCGCGGAAGACGTCGAGGATGTCGTCGACCGTGACGATGCCGACCAGGCGCTCGTGGGCATCGACCACCGGGATCGCGAGCAAGTCGTAGCGGCTCGCGAGCTGGGCCACTTCTTCCTGGTCGGTGTCGGTGGTGACCTTGAGCACCGAGGCCGTCATCACGTCACCAAGGCGAGACTCGGGCTCCGCCAGCAGCAGCTGGCGAAGGGAGGCGACACCAATCAGCCGCTGTTCGTCGTCGACGACGTAGAGGTAGGAGATCATGTCGACTTCGGCGGCGCGCTCGCGCATCGTGCGGATCGCGGTGGCGACATCGACATCGGCGCGCACCGCAACCAGCTCGGTGTCCATGATGCGGCCGGCGCTCTCGTCGCCGTATGCCAGCTGTCCTTGCACCTCGGCGAGCTGCTCCTCGAGGTCGACGATCTCGAGCACCCGCTCCTTCAGCTCCCCCGGGAGCGAGTCGACGATGAAGACGGCGTCGTCGACGGCGGCGTGCTCGAGCACTCGGGCCACGCGGTCCGGGTCGAGGAAGCCGAGCAACTCGGCGCGCAGCGGCGCCTCGAGGTCGGCCAGCACCGAGCCGGCGGAATCGGGGTAGTCGGCAACCAGGATGTCGAAGACGGTCTTCTTTTCCGCCGGCGTCAGGCGCGACAGCAGGTACCCGACGTCCTCCGTGCGCTCTCTGCCAATCAGCCGCGACAGGCGTGCCCGCCCGCCTCGCCGCAGCATGCGACGCGCGGTGGAGGCGAGCAACTCGCCGCGGCGGCTGAGGGTGTGCTCGGACATGGGCTGGATCGTACCAGGCGCCGCTGGTCGATCCGAAGCTGGTAACCTCGTCGGCCTCGAACGACTGGAGGAGTACCCATGTCCCTGAATCGCCTGACTCTCGCCCTGGTGGCCGCCACCCTGACCCTACCGGCTGGGGCTGATGCCCAGGATCTGCACCCGTCGCGTCGCCCGAGCCCTCTCGGGTTGGCCCGCACCACCGTAGGCGAGACCTACATCAAGGTCCACTATGGCCGGCCGTACCAGCGAGGCCGCGACAACATCTTCGGCACCAAGGAGAGTGGTGCGCTGGTTCCCTTCGGCGAAGTTTGGCGCACCGGCGCCAACGAGGCCACCGAGATCACCATCACCAATGACGTCACCGTAGCCGGCAAGGAGTTGCCGGCCGGGACCTATACCCTGTTCACGACACCGGGTGCCGAGACCTGGCAGGTGCACTTCAACAGCAAGCTCGGAATGTCGGGAACGGGCATGTTCCAGGACGGCAAGTTCACCCCGGTCGATCTCGCTGCCACCAACGTTCTGTCCGTCGAGGTTCCCGTGACCACCCTTGGCGAAGACGCCAAAGTCGACCAGTTCACCATCGCCTTCGAGGCGGTGGAGGGTGGCACCACGATGGTGCTGCGCTGGATTCGCACCGAGGTGCGCGTGCCGATCGGCGCGAAGTAGTCTCCGGCACCGCTTCCGGGACCCCGGGACCCGGAACCCGGGACCTGGGTCCTCGGACTCGGGACCTGGGACCCGGTACCTCCCCTCGAGTCCCCAGTCCCCAGTACCCGGTACCCGGTACCTTTTCCCGAGTCCCCGGTCCCCGGTCCCTGGTCCCCGGTCCCCGGTACCTTTCTTGTGGTATGTTCCGTCGGAACTCACATGAACCAGGACGGTTTGCCTGTCAGGCACCCCGCCCTGGAGCCGGGCTCGGGCGTCGTGCCCGGCGAGGTCCGCCTCGCCGATCGCGTCGTCCTCGGCGTCGTGCTCCAGGCTGCAGGCCTGCTGTCGCATTTGGCGGCGGTGGGATGGCGGCTGCGCCGTGAGTGGGAGGGTGCCATCGTCGACCCCGGTGGCCTGTTGCGCAACGTTGCCATCGAGCCCGGCTCGGGTCGCCCGACGCACGGTGTGCTTTCCGCCCTGCTGCTGAAGGGGCTGGGTGGAGTAGGAAGCGTCGAAGGGCGGGGAGCCGCGCGCCGGTCCGCGCGGCTGCTCCTGGAGTTGTGGCTCGATCCGCTGGTGCCGATCGAGCCCGACCACGTCGTCGGTGAGATTCTCGCGGCAGCGCCATTCCTGTGGGACCCGGCCGCCGCCGCGGCCCGTTCCACCCTCGTTGCCCGCACTGCCGGGGGGGCCGAGTTGCTGGCAGGCCCCGCTGCCTGCTGGCGGCGGGTGTCGGCGGGTTCGGGCGGAGCGCCGGCGTCCGAGGCGATCGCGTCCCCTTCGGCGCACGCTTGGTGGATCGGCGAACGCAAGACGGATTCGCTCGACTCGGCTCGGCAGGCCTTTCGCGGCGGTCGGTTCGAGCGAGCCCGGCAGCTCGCCGAGGAGGCGGAGGGGCCCTGGGCTCGGGCGCTGGTTGCGAGGTGCCGAGCCGCCTTGGGCGATCAGCGCGGTGCCCGCGAGACCATCAAGGGCTTCGACGACGTCGATCTCGAACCGCAGCTCCTCCTGGAGGTCGCCGACATCGCGCTGCGCGTGTACGCCAACCTCGGTGAGCTCGATCGCGTGCGGGTGTGGTCGCGCCGGGTGCTGGCCGAAGCGCCAGCCTCCCTGCAACCGGAGGCCGAGTTGTTGGCTGCCCTGGCGGCGTGGGATCGAAGCGATCAGGTGGCGATGCGCGACCACCTCGACCGGGCTCGCCCTCTCGTCGGAACCGAGAAGGCGTGGATGTGGCACCAGGCCCGCGGTCTCGAAGCCCTCGCTCGCAGCGACGGCCCTCAGATGGTCACCGAAGTTGCCGCGGCGCTACGGTCCCGTCGCCGGCTCGGAGTGGTGGAGGCTGCGGCGCTGTGGAACGACCTCGCTGTGGCGCGGGTGTTGTGCGACGACCTCGTCGCCGCCGAAAAGGCACAGCGCCAGGCGATTCGGCTGCAGCGGCGCCTCGATGGCCCGCGCCGGCACACACTCGGCTTACGCAACCTGGCCGAGATCCGCTTGCGCCGGGGCCGGCTCGACGGAGTGGCAGAGATCCTCGAGGCTTCGATTGCCCGCAACCGCGTCGACGACCAGATCCGAGGGCTGACCCAAGATTGGGTGCTGTGGGCACGCTACGAGTTGCTCCAGGGCCGCCCTCTGGCTGCGGTCGAAACGCTCTCGTCGGCCCGGCGCGCAATCGCAGCCAAGGGCATCGAATGGCACCGCGGTGAGCTCGAAGTGGTGTGGGCAAGGGCTCTGGGCTGGCTCGGTCGAGCCGCCGAGGCTCGCGACATGATCGAGGGGGTCGCCGACGAAGACTGCGCGATCCTCGGCCGTGAGGAGCGACCGGCCCTGTTTGCTCACGCCGGAGACCATGCTGCGGCCCTGCGTGAGGCCGCCAACGTCCCCGAGCGGCGCTTCTGGCAGGCTCTGCTGACCGGTGAGGTGCCGCCGCGCTCGTGGGAGGTGATCGATCGGCTCGAGCCTCTGCGGCGTGCACGCCTGTACTACGACTGGGAGATGTTGTCGCCCGGTTGGGTCCCGGCGCCGCGCCTGCGTTGGGCGGTGTGGGTGCTCGAACGCGGGGGCGCTTCGCCCTTGGCGGCTTTCCTCGAACGCCGCGTCGGCGGTCCGTGGGAGGCCTTGGCCCACTTCCATACCCGCGACCGGGCCGACGACGGTGCCGTGGCCGAGCTCTTCGCCGGAGCCGGGTGGAGCCACGTGCGCTTGGTGGTCGAGGCTTCCAAGGGGGGCCGGGTGCTGGTCGACGGTCCCGGTGGCTCGGCCGTGGCGGTCGAGGAGCTGCCGACCGGTGAACGACTGCGCCTTGCGGCGCCACAGCTCGACGCGCGGTTGCGCAGTCTGCTGGCAGCGGTCAAACAGCGGTGGCCGACGCCGACGCGCCCCGGTGCTCCTCCAGTCCGGGTGCCGGAACGATCGAGCACCATCATCGGTCGCAGTCCGGCCCTGCTCGGGCAACTCGACCGACTGCGGCGTTTGGCTCGCGGCGAGCTGCCGATTCTGATCCTGGGCGAGTCCGGAACCGGCAAGGAGCTGGCAGCTCGCGCGGTCCACGTAGGGAGTAGCCGCTGCGACGGGCCGTTCCTGCCGGTCAACAGTGCCGCGTTGTCGGAGAACCTCCTGCTCTCTGAGCTCTTTGGTCATGTACGCGGAGCCTTCACCGGCGCCGATCGTGACCGGGCGGGGGTCTTCGAGGCGGCGCGGGGCGGCACGGTGTTCCTCGACGAGATCGGCGACCTGCCTCCGGTGGCTCAGGGTATGTTGCTGCGAGTGCTGCAGGAGCACGAGATTCGCCGAGTTGGCGAGAGCCTGCCGCGGAAGGTCGATGTCCGTGTCGTGGCGGCGACACATCGCGACCTGGCGTCGATGGTGGCGGAGGGAGGCTTTCGCCAGGACCTCTTCTACCGTCTGCGGGTCGGCGTGATCTCGCTGCCGCCTCTGCGGGAGCGGGGAGAGGACCTGATCGCGATCGCCGAGCACGTGCTCGCCCGGGTCCGGCCCGGAGCGCGTTTTTCGACCGCCGCCCTCGCGAGCTTGCGCGCGCATCGCTGGCCCGGCAACATTCGCGAGCTCGCCAATGTCGTCGAAACCGCGGCCGCTATCTCTGAGACCGATGTGATCGAGCCGGACGACCTGCAGCTTCCGCAGGGGATTGCCGACACCCGTGAAGCACCTGGGTATCACGAGCAGGTCCTGGCATACCGTCGCAAGCTCGTCCAAGACGCCTTCGACCGCAGCGGCGGGCGCCAGGCCGAGGCCGCCAGGAGCCTCGGCCTGACCCGACAGAGTTTGTCGTACCTGGTGCGTCAGTTGAAAATTGGCTGAACGTCTCACTGATTGTGATAGACAATCACAGCGGCGGGGGTCGATTGAGATGCCGCCGGGGGGAGAACCATGAGTCCTCGGAAACCAACCGATTCGAGCCAGACCTACAGCGCCGGCGAAGTGGTGAAGATGCTCGGCATCGCACCGATCACCCTGCGGTCGATCCTGGAAGAGCACGGGCTCGAGGTGGAGCGGGTAGGAGACGGGCCGCGTGCCCCTTTCACCGCTGCAGGCGTGGAGAAGATCCGCGAGCTCCGAGCCACGCGCAAGAAGCCTCGCGGTCGAGCGGCGGCAAAGGCCAAACAAACGCGGCTGGCGGATCGGCGCAAGCTCGCCGAGGGCGCCGAGGCCCCACGGCGCGGCAAGGGCACAAGGGTGGTGACGCATCGCGTTGCCGAGACCCGATCAGCGAGCCCGAAGCGGCGGTCGAAGCCCGTGCCCGAGGCCGTCGTCGAGACCGCACCACCCGCCGAGCGCCCTGCCGGCTCCCTGTCTCTCAAGGACATCGAACGGGCGACGGGGGTCTCCTATCCAACCCTGATGCGCTACGCCAAAGACCATGCAGACAAGCTCCCGAGCATGGAAGTCGGCTCGCGCCGCTACTACCTTCCCGAGGCGATCGACGTCGTGCGAGAGCTGCGGTCGCGCTCACGGGCAGGCCGCAAGAAGTCAGGAGCCGCTGGGGCGATGACCCTGAGCGGTCCGGTGCCGAGCTCGAGTGCAGACCTCGCCGCGGTTCTCGCAGCGATCGAGGCTCGCCTCAGCGCCATCGAAGCGGAGCTGCGCAAGCCGCTGAGCCTCGCCGTGGTCAGAGGTTAGTCGCGGCTGGTGAAGCTCGAAGCGATCGGGACGAGCACCAGCGTTACCGCGGTCGAGGCCACGAGGCCGCCGATGACGACGCGGGCCAGCGGGGACTGGATTCCGGCTCCAGGCCCGATGCCGAGGGCGAGCGGGAGCAATCCGAGCACGGTGGTCGTGGTGGTGATCAGGATCGGTCGCAGCCGGCGACGGGCCGCCTCGACGATGGCGTCGAGCGGCCCATAGGTACCAGCTGCGCGGAGGTGATTAATGGTGTCGACCAGCACGATGGCGTTGTTGACGACGATGCCGATCAGCATGACCAGACCCATGACACTCTGGATGTTGAGCGTGGTGCCGGTCAGCAGCAGAACCGGGGCGACACCGACGAGGGCCACCGGCACCGAGGACATCACCACGAGGGGGTCGAGGTACCTTTCGAACTGGGCCGCCATCAACATGTAGACCAACACCAGAGCGAGCACGATTGCGATCACGAAGTCTTTGCGCGCCGCGATCTGCTCGAGGTACTCGCCGCCAAACGTGACCGAAACTCCCCGGGGAAGATCGAGGGACCGTCTGATCTCGTCGATCGCCTCGATCGCCTCGCCCAGCGCAACGCCGGGCGCGAGTCCCGCCGTGACGCGGGTGACCCGCTGGCCGTCGATTCTCACGATCTCCTGGGGCGCTCGCTGATCACTACCCTCGACCAGAGAGGAGAACGGGACGAGGCGGCCGTCGGGTGCGGTGGCGAAGAGCTCCTCCAGTTGCGCGACCCGGAGCCGCTGCGAGGGGAGTGACCGCACTACGATGGGTATCTCGTCGCCCTCCTCGCGCAGGCTGCCGGCGCGCAGGCCGCCGAGACTGAGCTGCAACATTCGGGCGAGGGTGGCGACCTCGAGGCCGGCCTGGGCGACGCGCTCGCGACGAAACCGAAACAGGGCTTCCCGCCGACCTTCCCGCTGTTCGACCCGTGGATCCACGACTTCGGGCAGGGCGGAGAGCTTGGACGTCAGCGACTGGGCCAAGTCCGCGCCGCGAGCAAGGTCCCAGTCGCGGATCTCGAGCTCGATGGCGTCGTCGCCACCACCCGAGCTGAAGATGCGCCGCAGGATCCACAATCCGGGCTGGGCACGGGCGCGGACTTCGGCCCCCGGGATGATGCCGGAGAGGCGATCGCGGATTCTCTCGGCGATGGCCTCACCACTCGCCTCGCGGGAACCGCGCCCCCGCGGCGCCAGCGGCAGCTCGACCTCGGCATCACCGGGCCGTACTTCGGTGGAGATCAAACGCACCTCCTCGGGCTCGAGGACGGCGCGGACCCCGACTTCGAGCTCGTCGAGCATCCGGCGGGCCACCGGGAGGCTGGTGCCCGGAGCCATCTCGAGCTCGACGTCGATCTCGTCGGCTTCGGTTTGCGGCGCAAGCTCCATCGGAACCTGCGACAGCATCGCGAGCGCTGCGAGGACGGCGGCGGCGCTGCCGGCGAGGACCTTTCCGCGGTGCGCCAAAGCCAGGCCGAGAGCGTCGACGTAGCGCCGTTCGAGGCGTCTGAGGGTTGGGTGCCCTTCGTCGGGGCGGGCGCGCTGGCGCGCCCCCAGCATCGGTACCAGGGTCAGGGCCACCAGCAACGAGCACGCCAGCGCGAAGACCACCACGAGGGCCAGGGCCTGAAAGAGGGCCCCGCTGGTCGTACGGCCGAACACCACCGGCAGGAAGACCACGCAGGTGGTCAGGGTCGAGGCGACGATCGCCCCGGTGACCTCGCGGGCGCCGGCGATGGCCGCAGCGGCGCCTTCGAGGCCTTCCTCCTCACGTTTGCGCTGAATGCTCTCGAGCACGACGATGGCGTTGTCGACGATCAGGCCGACGCCGAGCGCGAGGCCACCGAAAGTCATCTGATTGAGGGTGAGGCCGCCGAAGTAGAGCAGGCCGAAGCTCGAGACCACCGCGACCGGGATCGCAAGACCGATGATTGCCGTGCTGGTGCGGTTGCGCAGGGCGATCTGGAGCACGCCGATCGCCAGCAGCGAGCCCCACACCGCCGACCACTGAACGCTCGCCATCGACTCGCGGATGAAGAGGCTCTGATCGCTGACGACGGTCAGGTGGACATCGTCGCGCTCGTCGTTGATCCGGGCGATCTCGCGGAGTACCCCGTCGGCGACCTCGACGGTGTTGGCTCCACTCTGCTTCTGGATGCCGAGCGCCACCGAAGGGACGCCGTTGATCTCGACCAGGGAGCGCACGTCCTCGTTCGCGTCGCTCACGCGCGCCACGTCGTCGATGCGCAGCGGCAGCCCGTTCACCATGGCGACTACCGTCGTGCGGATCTCCTCGAGCGTGCGGTAGTCGCCCACGGCTCTCACCGCGAGGTCGCCGTAGCCGCGCTGGAGGATGCCCCCGGGGACGACCGTGTTGGCGGCGCTCAGGGTTTGGTAGACGTCCAAGGCGTCGAGCCCGGCTGCCGCAAGCCGGTGTTGGTCGAGCTCGACCCGGATCTCGCGTCGGATCGCCCCCCGCAGCTCGATCGAGCCCACCCCGGGGACTTGCTCGAAACGCCTGGCGAGGTCGTCTTCCAGCAGCCGGGTGAGCTCGACCAGGGGCAGGGTCGAGGTCGCGGCAAGGCCCACCACCTCGCTACGGTCGAGGTCGAGCTTGAGGATCTCCGGCGCATCGGCCTCGTCCGGGAGCAGGTCGCGCAGACGGTCGAGAGCGGCCCGCAGATCGTTGGCAGCTTCGTCGATCGAGGTTCCACGACTGAAGTCGAGGCGGACCTGAGATCGACCCTCTTCGGAGGTCGACACCATCCGCTCGAGGTTTGGCAGCCCCGCAACGGCGTTTTCGATGCGATCGGTGATCAGCTGCTCGATTTCCTCCGGGCCGACGTTGGGGTAGGCAACTCGGACGGTCAGCTGAGTCTGCTCGATGCGCGGCAGCAGGTCGACCGGCAACAGACGCCAGGAGACCAGCCCGACCACCAAGATCATCGCGAAGCTCATGGTGGTGGCGACCGGGCGGTGGATCGCGAGGCGGGGTAGCGACACCTACGGCCCCTCGCCGCTGCGGCCCGTTTCGAGGAACTGCTCGACCGCCGGCGGGGCGGCTGCGCCGGCGGCGGCGTACTCGCGTTGCCGCTCGAGGAAACGCGCGAGAAGGGACTCGCGGGGCTCCGCCTGCACCGCAAGCACCGTGTCCCAGTCGGCCAGGCGGACTCTGACCCGTTCGGCGTCGGCCAACAGGTGTTGGCCATTGACGACCACCAACTCGCCGGCCTCGAGGGGCGTCAGCGCTACCAGTCCAGCGCCTTCGCCAAGCAACTCGACCGGCCGCCGGACGACCGCCCTCGCAGTGGGCTCGAGGTCCGCCGAGGCCTCGGTTCCGCTCGCGACGAACACCGAGAGGGCGCCGGTGGCGGGGTCCTCCCACAGCGCCGCGGTCGGCACCAGGGTCGCCGATCCGGCAGCGCCCCACCGGATCGTCACCGCAACGCTCGCTCCGGGCAGCAATCCGGAGCCGGCGTCGAGGTCCACTTCGGCGCGGCTGCGGAAAACGCGATCAGCCAGAAACGGTGCAAGGCGCGTGATCGAGCCGCTGACGACGCCGCCATCGACGGTCGTGATGTCTACCGGGGTGCCGACCTCGACCTGCGGCAGCAGGGCCTCCGTGATCGGGACATCGACGGTGACCGAGTCCGCCGCGCCCAACTCGAAGAGGACCGTCGACGGATCCACCAACTGACCGACATGAGCCCGTCGCGGACCGAGCCGACCGTCGACCGGTGCCCGGACTGTCGCACGCCCGAGATCGGCTCGCCGCTCAGCTGCGGATGCAGCCTCTCGCGTGACCTCGGCGGCGGCGCGGTCAGCTGCGGCGGCAGCCGCCAGGAACTCGGCCTCGACAGCGTCGAGGTCGAGATCGCTGACGAGGTTCTGCCGCGCCAGGGCGCGGGTGCGCTCGAGGCGCCGCTCGACCTCGGCACGCCGGGCGAGCTCCTGACGCTCGACCGCGCGAGCCAGCTCGAGCTCCGCTTCGGCCTGGCGCAGCTGCTCCTGGAGCCGATCGGAGCGCAGCTGCACCAGCACCTGACCGCGGCTCACCTTGTCTCCGGTATCGGCCAAGACCGCAGCGACGGTGGCGGCGATCTCGGGCCGCAACTCGACGTGGTTGCGGGCTCGCACGTCCCCGTGGGTTTCAGCGACGAGGGGGAGGTCACCGGAGCGGGCTGCGATGACCTCGACTGCCGGGGCCTCGACCTCGCGCTCCGGTGAGGGGCTCTCGCCACAGGCCGAGAGGGTGAGGGCCAAGACGACGGTCAGAAGAAAAGCTCGACCAATCATGCATTGGAGTGTAACAGGAGTTCGACGGTCACTCCTCGAGCTCCTCAGGGCCGCCCCGTGGGAGAGATCTGATCAGCCGGCCGATGGCCTCTGCACCGTGTCCGAGCCCGCTCAGGTGGCGTGCGAGGCGGGCGACGTCGGCCTCGTTCCAGGTCGTCCCCGGGCGCCTGCGCGCCCAGCGGTCGGCGGCACGCTGGACGAGCTCGACCGGATCTGCGAGCTCGTCCGCGGCTGCCGCAGCGACCGCGGTGGAGGCTCCCCGCCGACGCAGCTCGGCCTGAATTCGCTGCGCGCCCCAGCGTCGATGCGTGCTGGTTTCGGCTGCAAAGCGGCGCGCCACCTGCTCATCGTCGATCAGCCCGCCGCTGCGCAGGCTCTCCAGCACCTCGTCGACGACGTCGGCGGGTGTGCCGCGAGCGCTCAGCTTGCGCGCGATCTCGGCCTCGAGATGGGGGCGCAGCCCCAGGATCGCAATCGCCGCGTCGTAGGCGCGTTGGCGATCGAGGGGCTCGGAGGTGTCGTCGCGCCGCTTCCAGGCCAATCAGCGCTCGATTTCGAAGGGCGACTCTTCGATCTTGAACGGGTCCTCGCCTTGTCCGACGACGCTCATGCCGCCTTCCATTTCTTCTCGGGCGGCGTCGGAGGTGAACTGGACGCCCTCGACCTTGAGCTTGAACTCGTCGGCGTTGGTGGCGCGCTTGAGTGCCTCCTCGAGAGTGATCAGGCCACTCTTGTAGAGGTAGAACAAGGACTGGTCGAACGTCTGCATGCCGTACTGCGAGGTGCCGTTGGCGATCTGCTCGCGAATGTACTTGGTCTTCTCCTTGTTCTCGATGCACTCGCGGATGTAGGCGGTGGTGACCAGGACCTCGGCGCCGGGGACACGGCCGATGCCGTCGGCGCGCGGGACGAGTCGCAGCGAGATCACCGAGCGAAGGACCTGGGCGAGCTGGATGCGAATCTGCTTCTGGTGGTGCGGCGGAAACACCGAGATGATGCGGTTGATGGTTTCGGTCGCGTCGAGGGTGTGGAGTGTCGAGAACACCAAGTGCCCCGTCTCCGCCGCCATCAGCGCCGTTTCGATCGTCTCGTAGTCGCGCATTTCGCCGACCAGAATGACGTCCGGATCTTGGCGCAGGGCCGAACGCAGGGCAGTCGAGAAGGCTCGCGTGTCGGCTTCGATCTCGCGCTGGTTGACGATCGAACGCTTGTCGCGGTGGAGGAACTCGATCGGATCCTCGATCGTGATGATGTGCTCGTTGCGGTAGGTGTTGATGTGGTCGATCATCGCGGCGAGGGTGGTCGACTTGCCCGAGCCGGTGGTGCCGGTGCACAACACCAGGCCTCGCCGCTCCTCGCAGATCTTCTCCAGCACCGACGGCAGCATCAGCTCGCGAACGGTCTGGATCCGCGCCGGAATGACGCGAAGCACCAAGCCGACTGTGCCGCGCTGCTGGAAGATGTTGCAGCGGAAGCGGCCGAGGCCTGGGACCGAGTAGGCGATGTCGATCTCGAGCTCTTCCTTGAAGCGCTGCTTCTGCTTGGCGTTCATGATCGAGAACGCCATCGCCACGGTGTCTTCCTGCATCAGGCGCTTGAGCTCGGAAAGGCCGATCAACTCGCCGTCGATGCGCACGATCGGGTGGCTGCCGACCTTGAGATGCAGGTCCGAGGCCTTGCGTTCGACGGCGATCTTCAACAGGTCGTTGATGTTCATCGAGGTCCTCCGATCCGCACCTGGCGTCGATGTGTGGCTTGATCCTACCAGGGACGGACGGCGACGACCAGAAACGCACTCGGGCTGCCAAGGGCCGATGGTCGTGGGTTCTCCTCGCCGCTGCCGCATTTCCGCCGCGCTGCGCCGCTGTGCGGCCACGTCGTTTGGTTGTGATGTCGGCGGAGGAACGACATGGAAGAACGAAGCTGGAGCGTGGAGGGCGAGCGACGAGGGACGAGATTGGCGGCCGCCGGCAAGTTGATTGGTTGTGGGCTCGTGGGCGTGCTGCTGCTGATTCCGCTCGCCTGGGTAGAAGGGCTGGTGCGCGAGCGCCTCGCTCGCTGGAACGAGGCCCACGGTGAGATCACCTCCACCTGGAGCGGCATGCAGACCATCGCCGGTCCGGTGCTGGAGGTCCCGCTGCGCTTCACCGATGAGCGCCGCCTCGGGGATGGATCAGTCGAGGTCGTGGTCAGCGAGCGGTCGACCTACTTTCTCCCTCGGGAGGTGTCGTGGAAAGGTGTGGTCCTCCCCGAGGTGCGCGCGCGCGGGATCTTCGAGGTAGCCGTGTTCGAGGCTGAGCTCGAGGCCGAGGTGCACTTCCGCCGCCCGGATCCCGTCAGCCTCGCGCGTCGGCCGGTCGAGGTCGTGTGGGATCGAGCTCGGCTGGTGATTGGGGTGGGGGAGACGCGGGGGATCGGGGGTGGACTGCGGATCGAGGCAGGTGATCGGGAGCTGGCGGTCGTCCCGGGCGGCATCGGGGGAAATGGTCCGCTCGCCCGGGGCGTGCACGCGGTCGTCCCGGGGCTCGAGGACGGGACGAGGGACGAGCTGCCGCCACTGCGCGTGCGGATGCGTCTGCGTGGGGCCGATGTGCTGCAGTTCCTGCCGGGTGCCGAGGAGACCGTGGTCGAGCTCACGTCACCCTGGAGCAGTCCCTCGTTTGCGGGGGCCTTCCTGCCGGCGCAGCGGACAGTCGGTGCCGACGGGTTCGAAGCACGCTGGGCGGTGCCCTGGTATGCCACCTCGATCGAGCCGGCGTGGATCGAGAACGGTGCGGAGCCGGCAGGCGCCCTTGCGCCGTTGGGGTTCGGCGTGCGCCTCGCGCTTCCCGCAGGGTCCTACCACCAGGTCGAACGTGCCGGCAAGTACGGCCTCCTCTTCCTCCTGTTCACCTTCGCAGCGTTCTTCGTCGCCGAGATCCGCAGTCCTCGCCGACTGCATCCGGTGCACTACGGCCTGATCGGCGCGGCCCTGGTGGTCTTCTACCTGCTGCTGCTGGCGCTATCCGAGCACCTGGGCCTCGGTGTGTCGTACGCCCTGTCGGCCGGGGGCGTGGTGTTGCTGATCGGCGCCTACAGCGCGGCGATCCTCGATCGCGGCCGCGCCGCCGGACTGGCTGCGGGCATTTCCGGCCTCTACGGGTTTCTGTGGGTCGCCCTCACCTCCGAGGATCACGCCCTGCTCTTCGGCTCGATCGGCGTATTCCTCGCCCTTGCCGGCCTGATGTGGGCGACGCGTCGGATCGAATGGTCCAACGTCGCATGAGCGCGCCCCACAAGGGCTCCTCGCTCAGGAGCTGCAGACCTGTCGTCCGGAGTCTCTCAGTCCCCAGTCTCTTCGTCCCAGAGTCGCTCCGGCTCTCGCACTCACAACCCTTCCACCGACTCTGAGATCAGCTGGTCGACGACCTCACGCGGATCTCCACCGGCGCGGAAGGTGGCGAGCTGACGGTCGGCAGACGAACCCTGGGCGAGGATGGTGTGGAGGTACTCGACCTCCTTGCGCACGCCCTGTTCGTCGAGCACGTCGTCGACCAGGTCGAGGAGCTCGAGGGCGAGGAAACGCATCGGCACCTCCTCCTTGCGGCCGAAGTCGATCAGCTTGCCCTCGAGGCCGTAGCGCATGGCGCGCCACTTGTTCTCTTCGATGAGGTGGTGGGGGTAGACCCTCCAGCTCTGGTTGGAGCCACGCAGTTTGACCAGCTTGGCGACCAGCGCCTTGATCAGGGCGGCAACGCAGATGGTCTCTTCGACGCGGGTGCAGACGTCGCAGACTCGGAACTCGATCGTGGGGTACTTCGAGTGCGGGCGGATGTCCCACCAGATCTTGCTGGGCTCGTCGATCGAGCCCGTGCGCACGAGCGTGTCGATGAACTCCTGGTAGTGATGCCAGGCGCGGAAGGCCGGCGGCAGACCGGAGCGCGGCATGTTCTCGAAGATCACCGAGCGGTAGGACTTGAGACCGGTTTCGTGTCCGTGCCACAGTGGTGAGCTGGTCGAGATCGCCAGCAGGTGGGGCAGGAAGTAGCGCGCCTGGTTGAGCACGTCGATGCGCAGCTCGGGGTCGTCGATGCCGACGTGCACATGCATGCCGAAGATCACCATGCGCCGAGCCACGATCTTCAGGTCCGAGGCGAGCTTGCTGTAGCGGTCGGCGACCGTGACCTGCTGGTTGCTCCAACGCGAGAAGGGGTGCGTCGAGGCGGCGGCGAAAGTCAGCCCGGCCTCTTGCGCGACCTCGCTGACGAAACGGCGCAGGCGCACGATCTCATCGCGAGCTTCGCCGATGGTGTGACAGACCTTGGTGCCGATTTCGACCTGGCACTGCAGGAACTCGGGTTTGAGCTCGTCGGCGATGTCCTCTTGCTTGAGCCGCGCCCGCGAGAGGTCGATCAGGCGCTGGCTGGCAGCCGCCAGCTCGCGGGTGGTCGGGTCGATGATCTGAAACTCTTCTTCGATGCCAATCGAGAGTTGTGGCGTCGGCACGGAACCTCCGGAGTCTGGGTGGGATCCTACCAGGTGCCATGAATCTCTTCGTGGTCCAATCCGGTGGGATGAGCAAGAGGCCATGCAAGCAGAATCGAGGCACTGGGGATAGGGGCCGGCCACTCGCCGAGCTCGGGAGGCATTGCCGAGCCGCTACCCGTGAAGGAGACTCGGTCCGCGGTACCCCCACCCGCTACCCGGTACCGATACCTGATACCCGATACCCGGTACCTGATACCCGATACCTGATACCCGATACCCGATACCCGATACCCGATACCCGGTACCTTCTTCCCCTTTCCAGTAGAATCGGACGTGATGAGACCGAGTCTCGATACCCTCGACGATGCCACAGCGGTGCCGTTGACCGCCCTCGCGGTGGGGGCACGCGGGCGCCTGGCGCGTGCTCACGACGCGGCCGAGGCTGCTCTGCTGGCGGCGCTGGGACTGTCGCGACGGGCGCCGTTCCTCGTGTGCAAGTCCGGCAATCCTTGGATTCTTCAGGTCCGCGGAACCAAAGTGGGGTTGGTCGACGCCGTTGCCGATGGTCTGATGGTTCTGCCCGAGGCCGGCGAGCAGCGCAGGCACGAGTGAGCGCGGTGCGTTGGTGAGTGCGGCAGCTCCTGCGCCGCTGGTGCTGGTAGGGAACCCCAACACCGGCAAGACCTCGGTGTTCAACCGACTCTGTGGGCTGCGCGCCAAGACCGCGAACTTCCCCGGCACGACGACCGAGGCGCGCTTCGGGCGGGCACGCATCGGCCCGGGCCTTACGCTCGAGGTGGTCGATCTGCCGGGAATCTACGGTCTCGAGCTGGACGCTCCGGAGTCCAAGCTGGCGAGCGAGGTGTTGCGCGGAGTGCGCGGAACAGCCCCAGGCCTGGTGGTGATGGTGGTGGATGCCACCAACCTGGTCCGCAATCTGATCCTCGTCGCCGCCGTGCGCCGCGAGACCTCGGCCCCGATCGTGGTGGCGCTGACCATGACCGATGTCGCGCGACGTCGCGGGCTTTCGGTCGACGTCGACGAGCTGTCGCGCGGGCTCGGGGGCCTTGCCGTGGTGCCGGTCGTGGCGCGCAGTGGAGCTGGAATCGACGCGCTGCGCCAAGCCATCGCCGTGGCGTGTACCGCTCGGGTAGAGCAGCCCGAGGGTGATGGCCCTGCGGATGCCGAGGTGTGGGCCGAGGAGGTGGTGGCGCGCGCTCTCTCGGGCGAAGGCGCCGACGATTCCCTGGGGCAACGCCTCGATCGCACCTTCACCCATCCGATCCTCGGGCTGATGGCGTTCGCGGCGGTGATGGGCGGGCTCTTCTGGACCCTGTTCGCGCTCGCCACCGTGCCGATGGACTTGATCGAAGCGGCCTTTTCGCACCTCGGCGGCTGGGTCGAGGCGGCCCTGCCGCCGGGTCCGGTGCGCGAGCTGCTGGTCGACGGCGTCGTCGCCGGGATTGCCGGCTCGCTGGTATTCCTTCCGCAGATCTGCCTACTGTTCTTCCTGCTGTCGCTGCTCGAGGACACGGGATATCTGGCGCGTGCGGCGTTCGTCATGGACCGCGTGCTGTGCCGCTTTGGTCTGCCGGGGCAGGCCTTCGTGCCGCTGCTGTCGAGCCACGCGTGTGCCTTGCCGGGGATCATGGCGACGCGGCTGATCCCCGACCGCCGCGACCGCTTGGCGACGATTCTGGTGGCTCCATTCATGAGTTGCTCGGCGCGTTTGCCGGTCTACGTGCTGTTGACCAGCCTGTTGTTCGCGGAGCGGCCGTTGTTGGCGGCCCTGGTGTTTGCGGGTTGTTACCTGCTCGGCGGCGCTGCCGCGCTCTCCGCCGCCGCCTTGCTGCGCCGAGGCCCACTGACCGGGCGCTCCAAACCGATGGTGCTCGAGCTGCCGTCCTACAAATGGCCATCGCTGCGCAACGCGTTCGGCACGGCGCTGGAACAAGGCTGGGCCTTCCTGCGGACCGCCGGCACGGTGATCATGGCCCTGTGTGTGGTCTTGTGGTGGCTTTCGGCCTACCCCAAGTCCGCGCCGCCACAGCAGGCAGTGGATTTGCGCCAACAAGCCTCCACCGTGGCCGACCAAGCGGCCGCCGCGGCTCTTCTCGGTGAAGCCGAGCGCCTGGAGGCCAGTGCTTTGCAGGCCGGCAGCTTTGCGGGTCAGTTCGGCCGTTGGGTGCAGCCTGCGTTCGCGCCGCTCGGTCTCGATTGGCAGTTGACGGTCGGCGTGTTGTCGAGTTTCGTCGCGCGCGAGGTGTTCGTCTCGACGATGGCGGTCCTGGTGCTCGGCAATGGCGATGTCGACCCGGGCGACGAGGGTGTGCTCGCGACTTTGTCGTCGGCCCGCCGCGACGACGGTACGCCGTTGTTCGACCCGGCGAGCTCGGCTGCGCTGCTGGTGTTCTTCGTCTTGGCGATGCAGTGCGTGTCGACACTGGTGGTGGTGCGGCGCGAGACCGGGACGTGGAAGTGGGCGGCCTTGCAGCTGCTGGGAATGAGCGGCATCGCCTGGATCGCCGGCGCGCTCACCCACGCCGTGGTGCGGCTGTGGGTGGGGTAGTGCATCAGCCTGCTGGCAGGCTGACGAAGAACGCCTGGTGCCGCGATGCGAGCGCCGCGCTGCGTCATGCAAGGAGCCGCGACGCAGGCGATGCGTGCCATCGTCGAGGAGCGGCGACGCGGCAGGACGCAGTGCGCCGCCGCATCCGCAGGGAGACAACGAGTTGCGGAGCCAAGCGAAGGCATCCAGCCTCGAGGCAGAGCTTGCTCTGGCGGGCGAGGTGCTGCAGCGCGGCGTACCGAACTCGTTGGATCGCGGCCGAGGGAGTTTTTCAGCAGCCTGCTAGGGTACGGTCATGATGTGGGGAGTGCAGGATCTGATCGTCAGCGGCTTGGCGGCGGCGGCCATGGCGCTGCTGGTGCGGACGCTGTGGCGTGCGGGGCGGCGGTCGAGCCCGTGTGAGCACTGCCCCAAGGTCCGCGCGGTGATGCGTGAAGCGGCCGTGGATCGGCGTTGGCGCGCGTGAGCTCCTCCCTGCGTCTCATCGGGACCGTAGCGGCTGGTCTCGAGGCCGTGCTCGCCGAGGAGATGGTTGCGCTCGGGATCGACGAGGTCGTCGCCGAACGGGGCGGCGTCGTTGGGCGCGGCGACTGGTCGACCGTGTGGCGGATGAACTGGCGTCTGCGCTCGGCCAACCGCGTGTTGGTCGAGCTCGGGCACTGGCCTGCCGGGGATCGCGAGAGCCTCTACCGTGGTGCCCGGCGATTGGTCGCGGGAATGCTCGAGCCGGGCGGCACTCTGGAGGGCCTCTTCGATCCGGCGGCGACCCTGGCAGTCAGTGCCACGTCGCTGGCTTCGCGGCTCGGCGATGTCCGACTGCTGGCGCTGGTCACCAAGGACGCGATCGTCGATGCCCAACGCGACCGGTTCGGCCGGCGCAGCGACGTCGATCGCGAGCGGCCCGATCTGCCGCTGCGGCTCCGCCTGCATCGGGATCGGGCAACGCTGCTGCTCGATACCTCGGGGGAACCCCTCGACCGTCGCGGTTACCGTGTCGAGACGACGGCCGCCCCGGCGCGCGAGCAACTCGCCGCGGCCGCGGTCCTCGCCTCCGGATGGGACGGACGGGGGGATGTCTACGATCCGATGTGTGGCTCTGGCACCTTCCTCGCCGAGGCGGGTGCTATTGCGCTCGGCTGGGCGCCGGCGCGCCTGCGCCGCTTCTTCGCGTTCCAGGGGTTCCCGACCTTCTCGCGAAAGGCATTCGAGGCCGTGCGCCGCGAGCCGATTCCGGCGCCCGGCCCGGGGGTGTTGCTCCACGGCGTCGACCTCGATCGCCACGCCATCGAGGCGGCACGCCACGGCCTCGAGCGTGCCGGCCTGCGCGATCGGGTGAGGTTGCGGGTTGGCGACGGCTTGCTGGCGGATCCACCGAGCTCGGAGCCCGGTTTGGTCTGCGTCAATCCTCCGTGGGGACTTCGGCTCGAAGAATCCGACGAGCTGTGGAAGCGTCTCGGCGACCTTCTCAAACGGCGCTTCGCCGGGTGGCGGGCGGTGATCCTCGCCGGCGACGAGCGCCGCGGGGCAGCGCTCGGTCTCAAGGCACGCAAGATTCCGGTGCGGGCGGGTGCCGCCGACCTGAGGATCCTCGTCGTCGACCTGTACTAATATTCAAGAGTTTCGCTGGTCCTGTCGTCGGTCGAGGACCACGGGGTCCCGGGGCTGTAACCGGCGCTTCTTCCACGGAGTCTCTCGGGTATGGATCAATCTGCCGAGATTTATCGTCTCGACACGCCGTCCTTGTATGTCGGCGTGTTGGTGCTGGTTGGGCTGTCGGCTTTTGCAGCGGGCGCCATCGCCGGCCTGATCGTCGACCTGCCGAACGGCGCGCTGCCGAACCCGTGGGGGCTGCTGGTCGGAATGCCTACGATTGCGGGTCTGGCGCTGGCGGCTTCGTTGCTCGCTCGGCGCGCGCGGGCCCTGTCGCGGCTGGCGCATCGCCTCGCCAAGGCTGCACGG
The DNA here is from genome assembly GCA_964599475.1 of uncultured Thermoanaerobaculia bacterium. Classification (GTDB taxonomy): domain Bacteria; phylum Acidobacteriota; class Thermoanaerobaculia; order Multivoradales; family CAZRFU01; genus CAZRFU01. The sequence goes on along the minus strand of CAZRFU010000031.1, from coordinate 10,143 downwards.
ACTGACGACCTCACCGGCTTGGCCAATCGCCGCGAGACCAACCAAGTGCTGGAGGTCGAGGTGGCGCGGTCGCTGCGCTATGGTCACCGGCTCTCCTGCCTGCTGCTCGACATCGACCATTTCAAGCAGGTCAACGACCGCTTCGGCCACGTCGTCGGCGATCAGGTGCTGGTCGAGGTCGCTTCGCGCCTGGGGGCGGCGGTCCGACGCGAAGACGTCGTCGGCCGGTGGGGAGGTGAGGAGTTCTTCGTCATCCTGCCGCACACCGACAGCTTCGGTGCCAGGCGAGTGGCCGAGAAGTTGCGCCAGACGATCGCCGACACGCCGGTGTGGATCGACGGCACGAGCCTGCGGGTGACGATCAGTATCGGGCTGGCCGAGCTTGGCGCCCTCGATCCCAAACGCGCCGACATCCTGCTGCAGGCCGCCGACCAGGCGCTCTACGAGGCCAAGGCTCGCGGACGCAACCGCGTCGCCGCATAGCGTCGAGCGCGGCCGGCCTCCGATCCTCTGCGACTCGCTACGCGATCTCCGCGAGGTCGCCCTTGTCGAACAACCACTGGCGTCGATCCGCTGCGCGCTTCTTGGCGAGCAGCATGTCGAGCAGCGCGTCGGCGTCGCCGTCAGGGCCGAGCTCGAGTCTGACCAGGCGTCGCGTTTCGGGTGCCATGGTGGTTTCACGAAGCTGGCTCGGGTTCATTTCCCCGAGGCCCTTGAAACGCTGCACGGTGATCTTGGCGTTGGCCTTCTCCGCCTGGATCTTGTCGATGATCGCCTTCTTCTCGGCATCGTCGAGGGCGTAGAAGACCTGCTTGCCGGCGTCGATGCGGTAGAGCGGGGGCATCGCCACGAAGACGCGGCCGGCAGTGACCAGCGGCCTGAAGTGGCGCAGGAACAGGGCGCAGAGCAGGGAGGCGATATGGGCGCCGTCGGAGTCGGCGTCGGCGAGGATGTTGACCTTGCCGTAGCGCAGGCCGGAGATGTCGTTCGAGCCGGGATCGACCCCCAGTGCCACCGCGATGTCGTGCACTTCCTGCGAGCCCAGAACCTGGTCGGAATCGACCTCCCAGGTATTGAGGATCTTGCCCCTGAGCGGCATGATCGCCTGGAACTCGCGCGACCGAGCTTGTTTGGCCGAACCACCGGCCGAGTCGCCCTCGACCAGGAAGAGCTCGGTCAGCGACAGGTCGGTGGCGGTGCAGTCGGCGAGCTTGCCGGGCAGCGCGGGACCGCCTGCGACACGTTTGCGCTCGACCTTCTGGGCCGCGCGCAGGCGCTTCTGCGCCGAAGCGATGGCGAGTTGGGCGATGCGCTCGCCGTCCTGGACGTGGTGGTTGAGCCACAGACTGAGGGCGTCTTTGGTGGCGGCGGCAATGAAGCTCGCTGCCTCGCGGGAGGCCAGCCGTTCCTTGGTCTGACCGGTGAACACCGGATCCTTCATCTTGAGCGAGACCAAGTAGGCAACGCGGCTCCAGACGTCCTCGGGGGCGAGCTTGAGGCCGCGCGGAAGCAGGTTGCGAAACTCGCAGAACTCGCGCAGCGCTTCGGTCAGGCCGAGGCGCAGACCGTTGGTGTGGGTGCCGCCTTGGGGGGTCGGGATGAGGTTGACGTACGCCTCGCCGACCGGCTCGCCGTCGTCGGCCAGCCACAGGACCGCCCACTCGACCTCTTCATTGACACCCTTGACGTGGCCGGTGAAGGGCTCGTCGGGCACCCGCTCGCGGTCGCCGAGCTCGCTCAGCAGGTAGTCGGCGATGCCGTCCTCGTAGTACCAGGACTCGTCGTCTTCGGGCTTGCCCTCGTGGTGGAAGTCGATCCTCAAGCCCGAGCACAACACCGCTTTCGCACGCAGCTGCCGCTTGAGCTTGGACACCGAAATGGTCGGCACGTCGAAGAACTGGGGGTCGGGCCAGAAGCGCACGGTGGTGCCCGTGTTGCGTCGCCCGACCTCGCCGACCACCGCCAGCGGCGCCAGCGGCGCGCCGTTCTCGAAGGCCATGAAGTGCTCGCGGCCGTCGCGTTTGACCCGCACCTCGAGGCGCGTCGACAGCGCGTTGACCACCGATACGCCCACGCCGTGCAGACCGCCCGAGAAGGTGTAAGCCTTCTGCGAGAACTTGGCTCCGGCGTGGAGGCGGGTGAGGATCACCTCGACCCCGGAGATTCCCTCGACCGCGTGGATGTCGACCGGCATGCCGCGGCCGTCGTCCGCGACCGACATCGAGCCGTCGGCGTGGAGCACGATGTCGATGCGGGAGGCGTGCCCAGCCATGGCCTCGTCGACGGCATTGTCGACCACCTCCTGGGCGAGGTGATTGGGGCGTTCGGTTTGGGTGTACATGCCCGGCCGACGCCGGACCGGCTCGAGGCCGGAGAGGACTTCGATCGATGAGGAGGTGTAGTCGGTCATTGGGGGAATGGTACTGGGTACCGGGTCCCGGGTACCAGGGAGGCGGGAGGTGGGGATGAGCCCGGGGCCCCTCCTCATCGACCGTCTGCCGGTCGGCGATCGAGGTGGTGGACGGGTGAGAGCTCGCGGATGACTTCGGTCGCGGTCGCCGCATTGGTCCCATCGTCCCCGGAGACGAGGGACCGCTGCGCTCGGGGTATCGTTATCGCCATGAGCGAAGGCACCACTCCTCTCACGGCCGCTGATGGGTACCCGCTGGCTGCTCGATGGTACGGGGCCGATGCGCGGCGTGGCGTTGCGGTGATCGCCGCAGCGATGGGGGTGCGACAGGACTACTACTCCCACGTCGCGGCGTGGCTTGCTCGGCACGGCTACAGCACCCTGACCTTCGACTATCGCGGCGTCGGCGGCTCGCGCCGAGGCCCTCTTCGGGAGCTCCGGGCGGATGTGCTCGACTGGGCTCGGCTCGATGCAGGTGCTGCCCTGGCCGAAGCCCTCGCCCGCGCCGGGGGGGCGCCGCTGATCTGGATTGGGCACAGCCTCGGTGGCCAGATCGTGCCGTTCGTGCCCGGGCACGAGCGCATCAGCAAGGTGTTTACGGTGGCGACCGGGAGTGGCTACTGGCTCGAGAACACCGTGGCCTTACGCCTCAGGGTCTGGTGGTTGTGGTTCTTTCTCGTGCCCGCAGCCCACCGGATCTACGGCTACTTTCCGGGGCGCCGCTTCGGCAAGGTGGGTGATCTGCCCCGAGGTGTGATGGAGCAGTGGCGTCGTTGGTGCCTGCACCGCGACTACGCCGTTGGTGTCGAGCCCGAGGCGCGCGAGCTGTTCGCGGCGGTGGAGTCGCCTCTGGTGTCGCTCTCCTTCACCGACGACGAGCTGATGTCGGCGCGCAACATCGAGTCGATTCACTCCTTCTACGAAAACGCTCCCCGCACCATGCGCCGGATCGATCCCGGCGAGCTGGGGCTCGGCCGGATCGGCCACTTCGGCTTCTTCCGCGCCGAGCACGCCGAAACCCTCTGGCGACCCGAGCTGCTGGCGAGGATGGAGAGCTGAAGAACGTATCGGGTACCGGAAGGAAGGCACCGGGTACCGGGTACCGGGTACGTGCCGCAGGGTGGCGGGGGCGATGGCTCCGATGGTCGATCGTGGGCCTCGCCCTGTTGGCCTCGCCGCTGGTTTCCCCGGTTGCGGCCGAGCAGGGCCCGGCTTTGGTGGTCGACGCCCCGGTCGAGCTCACCGGGGTTGCGATCGAGGTGCGTGCGCTCGCACCGCGGCTGGGCACCGTGATGGGGTGGACCGGCCTTTCCGAGCCGGGGCCCGCGATTCGGGTGGTGCTGGCGCCGGAGTCGTCGGAGGTTGCCAAGGCTTCACCGGCCTGGGTCTCTGGTTTTGCTCGGCCGGCGCAGAGCCTGGTGGTGCTGTTTCCGGGGCGGCTCGGCGCCTACCCGGATGCGAGCCTCGAGAGGCTGCTGTTGCACGAGGTCGCACATGTGTTGATCCACCGAGCGGCGGGCGGGCAGCCGGTACCTCGGTGGTTCGACGAAGGACTGGCGATGGCGGCGAGTCGGGAAACGGAGATCGGCGACCGGGCGCGGGTGGCTCTCGCGGTGATGTCCGAGACCAGCCTGCCGCTCGCGCGGATCGACCAAGCCTTCGTCAACCGCCGGGCCAATCCGACCTCGGCCTACGCCCTGGCGCAGGATTTCGTGCGCGACCTGATTCGCCGCTTCGGCCCCGGAGTCGGCGCGGAGATCCTCGCCGGGTTGGCGCGGGGTGAGTCGTTTCCGATCGCTTTCCGCGTGGCGACCGGTGCGAGTCTCGACGACGTCGAGCAGAGCTACTGGCGGCGCCGGTCCTGGTGGGATCGGTGGGTACCGCTGCTGTCGAGCTCGGCGGTGTTGTGGGTGGCGATCACGCTGCTCGCGCTGGCGGCCTTCAGGCGCCGCGCGGCGCTCGACGCCGAGGTGCGAGCGGAGTGGGATGAGCACGAGGCGGCCCGCCAGGAGGTCGAAGATGGGGAAGCGAGTGAGGATGGCAAGCTCGACGACGACGAGCTCGTGAACTGACGGTTGGCCCCCGGGAGCCGCCGAGAACGTATGGGGATGCAGGAGGAGACGTGATGCGAATGATGGCGACGGTGTGCTTGATCAGTGTGGCGCTGGCTGGTGCCGTGGGCGCCGTCGAGTGGCAGGGCTCCGGGCCCTACCTTGGGACCGTGAACGACCTCGCGGTCGATCCGCGGGCGCCCGACACGGTGTACGCGTCGACCACCGGTGGAGCCGTGTGGCGCAGCAGCGACGGCGGAAGGACGTGGGCGCTTGCGAGCACCAAGACCGCCCGCGGTCTCGCCTGGATGGTGGTCGACCCGAGTGATTCGAACGTGCTCTGGGGCGCCTACAGCGCGAGCGGTGAGGATGCCGGTCTGCTGCGCTCGGTCGACCGCGGTGCGACCTGGCAGCGCGTTCGAGAGGGTTACACCGGAGTGCTCGGGCGGATGGCGTTCATCGGTCAACCGATCGCGTTCTCGCCGGTTGCTCCGAAGCAGATTCTGGTACCGGCGACCAACCTGCACTACCGCAGCGAAGACGGCGGCAAGACCTGGACCGACTTTCGCGTCGCCGAACAGGACGCCTACGTCTTCGCCTGGCATCCGACCGATCCGAAGGTCGTCTACGCCGGCGGCCGCGGCCAGGAGCGCCACGTCGCGCGCAGCACCGACGCCGGCAAGACCTGGGTGTCGATCGGCGAAGGGCTCGGCGAGCGCAGCATCACCACGCTGAAGATCGACCCGGCTGCGCCCGACACCCTCTACGCCCTCGCCGGGACCTTCCATCAGGTGTTCAAGAGTGCGGACGCCGGCAAGACCTGGGTCGCGCTCGATCCGGGCGTGGGCGGCACCGACGACATCTACGAGCTGCTGGTCGTTCCGGTCGAGGGCCAGGCCTCGGTGCTGTGGGTCGGCACCAAGCGCGGGCTGCGTCGCAGCACCGATGGTGGGGCCACCTGGCAGCGCATGGATCGCGGAACCAGCGGCTACCTGCCCAAGGCGCTGGTGGCCGATCCGCGCGATCCGCAGAAGCTGTTGGTCGGAACCGCCGGCACGGCGGTGTATCGCAGCGAGGATGGAGGCTCGACGTGGCAGCCGTCGAGCACCGGGCTTGCTGCGGCGTGGATCGAGCGCTTCTACGGTCGTCGTGGCGCGGAAGGGGTCTTCGCCCAGGCGAGCGTGGGACTGTTTCGTTGGACGCCGGGCGGCTGGGTGGAAGTCGTCGAGCCCTTCGCCGACGCCGGCGACGAAGCCGAGCCCGACGGGCTGCTGCCGGATCGGGCGACCGCCGGAGCGTGGCGCGCGTTCGACGGCTCGCAGCTGTGGACCTCCACCAATCACGGTGCGTCGTGGGTCGAGGTCGAGCAAAAGCAGCCTTCCATGCGCGAGATGATGCGGAGTACCACGAGCTCGGCGCAGTTCGCCAGCTTGGTCCAGGATCCGCGCGACCCCAAGGTGCTGTACGCCGGTGCCTGGTCCAATCGCGACGCCGGCCATGCGGTGTACAAGACCAGTGACGGCGGCAAGAAATGGGTGCCGGCGGGTACCGGCCTGCCCACCGAGCACGTCACCTTCCTGGCCGGCGAGGCGCCGGGAACGGTTTTCGCGGTGATCGAAGGACGCCGAGTATTCCGCACCACGGATGGGGGTGGGAGTTGGACCGCGGCGGGCTCAGGGCTGCCGGACGAGAAGATCCGGTGCCTCGAAGTCGATCCGACCGACCCGTCCCGGGTGTTCGTGGCGACCGACAAGGGCTTCTTTCGCAGCACCGATGCCGGTGGATCGTGGAGCGCCGTTGCCGGCGGGGTGGAGAAGGAGGATGTCGAGGCCGTGACCGTTGATCCCGCCTCGGGCCGGGTGTGGATCGGAACGTTCAACGGCCTCTTCGTCAGCGACGACGGTGGCTCGAGCTGGCGCGAGGACCACGAGGGTCTGCCGTTGCGCGACATCCGCGCACTGGCCGTGGCCGGCCAACCGGCCCGGCTGTGGGTGGGGTTCGCGGGCGGCAGTGTCGTGTCCCGGCCTCTGGAGTAGAGGCGGGGACGACTCGCGGGCTCATGGCGTCCCGATGTTGTAGCCGAGGAGCTTCCAGCTGTCTGCCTCCTTGACGAAGGAGAAGGAGACCGGCACCTCGGCGCCGTTGGTCAGCGTGGCCGTGCCCGCGAGCTCGGCTCCGTCCAGGTTGACCGAACGGTTGGTGTAGCTGGTGTCGGCGACTTGGAACAGATGGGGGTTGTTGCTGACGCCGTGGGCGAACTCTTCGTAGCTCTGCGCTTGTTTGAGGGGCTCCGAGAAGTACGCGTAGGCGGCTGCCGCGTCGCCGCGTCCGCCGGCGGCGAGGAACTCCTTGGCCACCGCCTCGGGCCCGGCAGTCGCCGCCTTGACCCCCATGAAGATGGGAATCGCAAGGACCAAGGCGCCGATCAGCAGCAAACATCCGCAGCCGCCGGCAATCGCCCAGGGAATCCAGCTGCGGGACTGCTTCTGCGGCGGGTACATCGCCGGAGGCGGCGGGGGTGCGTAGCCGGCCTGCGGGGGTGGCGGGGGAAACGAGCTCATGGGGTCCTCCTCGGAGCGGTTGTAGGGGGATTCTACGAGGAACGGAAGCGAGCGACCGTCGAACCCGGCGACCGCCGAAACCAGCCGGATCGGGCCCAGAGGCGCGACTCTGAGTACCCGCCTCAGACGATCTCGTGCGCCTGCTGGGAAATGGGTACCGGGGGACCCGGGACCGGGCCGGAACGGAGACCGGACGGCGGGCTTGATTTCATCCTCCGGGGTGCACCACGGAGGGGTGCATGGGGAACTGCTCAAAAATGGGTACCGGGTCCCTGGTCCCTCCTCGTGTTCATCGGCCGGGGCGCACGGCCTGCTAGCCTTTCCCAATGCTCGAGCTCTCCCCCCAGGGTCTGTTCTGCCCGGCCGGCGACTTCTGGATCGACCCGTGGACGCCGGTGGCGCGGGCGGTGATCACCCACGGCCACGGGGACCACGCGCGGTGGGGATCGCGTCGCTACCTGGCAGCGGCGCCGAGTGCCGGGATCCTGCGCCGACGATTGCGCGGGGCGTCGATCGAGACGGCGGCGTACGGCGAGGAGAGGACGATCGGCTCGGCGCGGGTTTCGTTTCACCCGGCTGGGCACGTTCTGGGGTCGGCGCAGGTGCGGATCGAGGTCGGCGGCCGGGTGGCGGTGGTGTCGGGGGACTACAAGGTCGAGCCCGATCCCACCTGTGCAGCGTTCGAGCCGGTGGCCTGCCATCTGTTCGTCACGGAGTCGACCTTCGGCTTGCCGATCTACCGCTGGCCGGCTCCGGAAACAGTGGCGGCGGAAATCAACCGGTGGTGGCACGGTAACGCCGCCGAGGGTCGGGCGAGCCTGTTGCTCGGCTACGGTTTGGGCAAGGCGCAACGGTTGCTGGCGGCAGTCGACCCCGCGATCGGGCCGATCTACACCCACGGTGCGGTCGAGGTGATGAACGAGGCCTACCGCGAAGAGGGCATCGCCCTGCCGTCGACGACCCTGCTGACCGCCGCCGGTCGCAGACAGGACTTCGCCGGCGCTCTGGTGGTGGCACCACCGTCGGCCGGCGGATCGAGTTGGGCGCGGCGGCTCGGCGAGGTGTCGGTGGCGTTTGCCTCAGGCTGGATGGCAATTCGTGGCACGCGGCGCCGGCGTGCGGTCGACCGCGGCTTCGTCGTGTCGGATCACGCCGACTGGCCGGGCCTGGTGGCCGCGATCGCGGCGACCGGCGCCGACGAGGTGTGGGTGACGCACGGGTCGAGTGAAGCGCTGGCGCGCTGGTTGGCAGAAAACGGCACCAGGGCGCGAGCCATCGCCACCCGCTTCGTCGGCGAGGCCGGCGGCGAGGACCAGGGCGAGTCTGGGGAGACCGCTGAGTGAAGTCCTTCGCCTCGTTGTGGGAGCGGCTCGACGGTAGTACCAAGACCTCGGCGAAGGTCACGGCGCTGGCGGAGTACTTCGCTGCCGCTGCACCGGCCGACGCAGCATGGGCGTTGGCGTACCTGCTCGGCGAACGGCCCAAGCGTCTGATTCCGAGTGCCCGGCTGCGCGAGTGGGCAAGCGAGATCGCCGGGATCCCCCCTTGGCTGTTCGAGGAGTGCTACGCCGCGGTCGGCGACCTCGCCGAGACCTTGTCGCTGCTGATCGCCCCGTGGGCCGGCGAAGGGCCGGGCGACGAGGATCGGGGGTTGGCGTGGTGGGTCGAGCACGGTATCCTGCCGCTGCCGGACCTCGATGCGGAACAGCAGCGCGAGCTGGTGGTCGGTTCGTGGAGGAAGCTCGGGCCCACCGAGCGGTTCTTGTGGAACAAGCTGATCACCGGCGGGTTCCGGGTCGGCGTGGCCAAGGGGTTGGTGCTCAAGGCGCTGGAACGAGTGACCGGCGTGCGCTCCCCGGTGCTCGCCCATCGGCTGATGGGGACGTGGCATCCCACCGCGTCGGCGTGGAGCGACCTGATCCGCGGCGACGGTCGGGATGCGGATCTCTCGCGTCCTTACCCCTTCTTGTTGGCACACCCGCTCGAGGGAGGATCCGTCGCGAGCCTTGGGGAGTGCGGGGAGTGGCTGGTCGAATGGAAATGGGACGGCGTGCGTGCGCAGCTGGTTCGGCGGGGGACCTCGGTGTTCCTGTGGTCCCGCGGGGAGGAGCTCGTGACCGACCGGTTCCCCGAGATCACCGAGGCCGCGCGGGCCCTGGCGGAGGGCACCGTGCTCGATGGCGAGATCCTGGTGATGCGCGACGGCCAGGTCGGCAGCTTTGCCAGCCTGCAGCGGCGCCTCGGGCGCAAGAAGGTCGGCCGGGTGCTGCTCGAGGAGGCCCCCGTTGCTTTCTTCGCCTTCGATCTGCTCGAGTGGCAGGGGCAGGATTGGCGCGAGCACCCGGCGAAGGCGCGTCGACAGGTTCTCGAGCAGGCGCTTGCTGGGGGTGGACGGATTCGACCGGCGCCGCTCCTCGGCGTCGAGCACTGGAGTGAGGTCGAGCGCTGGTGGTCTCGTTCGCGTGAACAGCGAGCGGAAGGGCTGATGCTCAAACGCGCCGAGGCGCCGTACGGCGTCGGCCGCGTGCGCGGTGCCTGGTGGAAGTGGAAGCTCGATCCGCTGACCGCGGACGTGGTGTTGGTCTACGCCCAGCGCGGTCACGGCCGCCGGGCCTCGCTCTACAGCGACTACACCTTCGCGGTGTGGAAGGGTGACGAGCTGGTGCCGATCGCCAAGGCCTACTCGGGCCTCACCGACGCCGAGATTGCCGAGGTCGACCGTTTCGTCCGCCGCAACGCGCGGGAGAAGTTCGGGCCAGTGCGGTCGGTCACTCCGGAGCTGGTGTTCGAGATCGCGTTCGAGGGCATTCAGCCGTCATCGCGCCACAAGTCCGGGTTGGCAGTGCGCTTTCCCCGCATCGTGCGGTGGCGGCGTGACAAGAAGCCCGAAGACGCGGATCGCCTCGAGCAGCTCTTGGGGCTGGTGGCGGGCGGAGCTCCTGCCGAGTGAGGCTCCTGTCGGCAGCGAGGCCCCTGGCGCTCCCACGAGTGCCGTCAGCGCCGCTTGCTCTCTCTGGGTCGCCTTGCTGGGTGGATATGGCAGTTGCGGTGCTGCGATGGGGCGGTTTCATTCCACCGATCCGCGAGCTCCCACCCGTCCACCACCTCGCTCGCTGACCGG
>CAZRFU010000030.1:0-56547 GCA_964599475.1 uncultured Thermoanaerobaculia bacterium | reverse complement strand
CTCGACCAAGGTGAAAGTGGGCAAGGATCGCGACCGCGTGATCGGGAGCGGCTGGAATCCGCTCGATCCCACCATCGTTGAGCTCACCTCCGAGACCGATCGCGACGATCGGCGCCTGCGCCTCGCGTTCCTGCTGGCGGCGATCGTGCACCTGGTGATCTTCGCGGTGAAGTGGCCGGCGTCTGCGGAGCCGCCGCGTGAGGTCGGCGGCGGCCAGAAGGTCTTCGTGCTCAACCAGCCGCGGTTCGAGAAGCCCAAGCCCAAGGCTGCCCAGCCGATCGAGGTCCAGAAGCCCAAGGCCAGGAAGATCCCGGTGCCCGATCCGACCCCCGACGACCCCGAGCCGATTCGCGAGATCGAGATCGAAAGCCTGCCCGAGGTCAGCGATGTCGTTGCCGACGCCGGTGCGGTGTTCGGCATCCCCGACGGCCCGCCTTTTGCGGGCGCAGGTGTCATGAACGTCGGCGGGGACGTGTTGCCGCCGGTCAAGGTCTACGAGCCCCGGCCGCGTTATCCCGAGGACGCCCGACGCGCCCGTCTCGAGGGTGTGGTGGTCCTCGAGACCATCATCGACACCGACGGCAATGTCGACAACGTGCGGGTGCTCAAGGGACTCGGGCACGGCTTGTCCGAGGCTGCCGTCGAAGCCGTGAAGACCTGGAAGTTCAAGCCTGCCACACGCCTCGGCGAGCCCGTCGCGGTCCGCTTCATCCTGACCGTGCAATTCGGGATCCAGTGACGGCGGCGCGGCGCACCAGCTGACCCCCGCGGCTCCCTGCTCCCTGATCCCCAGTACCCGGCTCCCAGTGCCCGGTACCTCCTGCCCGGTACCTCCAGCCCGGTACCCAGCTAGAATCTCCCCCTCGCACCAAGCAGCGCTCGGCAGGGCAGTGGTCCTCCGTCGCCAACTCGGGAGGACCGCTCTTCATGTCGTACCGCTTTGTTTCCTTGTCCGTGCTCGTGGTGCTGTCGTCGACGCCCACTTTCGCCGCCACGTCCAAGGCCGAGAAGAAGGATGAGCCGAAACCGAAGCTCTCGGCCGAAACGCTCGCGGGCTTGAGCTTCCGGTCGATCGGCCCGGCTTTGAGCTCGGGGCGGATCTCGGACATCGCCGTCGACCCGACGCGGCCCTCGCGCTACTTCGTCGCGAGCTCCTACGGCGGTGTGTTCCGCACCACCAACGGCGGCACGACCTTCGAGCCCATCTTCGATGGCGAGGGCTCGGCCTCGATCGGCTGCATCACCCTGGATCCCAACGATCCGCTGACGGTGTGGGTCGGCACCGGCGAGAACAACTCACAACGTTCGGTGGGTTACGGCGACGGGGTCTATCGCTCGACCGACGGGGGGTCGAGCTGGACCAAGATGGGGCTCGAGAACAGCGAGCACATCGCCAAGATCTGGATCGATCCACGCGACAGCAAGCGAGTGCTCGTCGCCTCGCAGGGCCCCCTGTGGAGTGACGGCGGCGATCGCGGCTTGTTCCGGAGCACCGACGGTGGTGGCACGTGGACCAAGGTACTGGGTGGTGGTCCGGCGACCGGCGTCACCGACCTGGTCGTCGATCCCGGCAATCCCGACGTGATGTACGCCGCGACCTATCAGCGCCGCCGCCACGTCTGGACCCTGATCAATGGCGGGCCCGAGGGTGGCATCCACAAGAGCACCGACGGCGGTACGACCTGGACGCAGCTCAAGAAGGGCCTGCCCAAGGGTGACATCGGCCGCATCGGGCTTGCCCTCGCCGCAGGCAAGCCGTGGATCGTCTACGCCACGGTCGAGGCCGCTCTCGACGGGAGCGGGTTCTACCGCTCGACCGACGCCGGGGCGAGCTGGGAGAAGCGTTCGAGCACGATCGCCTCGAGCCCGCAGTACTACCAGGAGCTGATCGCCGACCCGGTCGACGCCGATCGGGTCTACATGGTCGACACCTTCCTCAAGGTGACGGAGGACGGAGGCGCGACGTTCGTCGATCTGCCCTGGCACACCAAACACGTCGACGAGCACGCGTTGTGGATCGATCCTCGCGACACCGACCACCTGTTGACCGGGAACGACGGCGGGCTCTACGAGTCGTTCGATCGCGGCCAGACGTGGCGCCACTTCCCCAACCTGCCGCTGACCCAGTTCTACAAGGTTGCGGTCGGCCCCGGCGCTCCGTTCTATCGGATCTGCGGCGGCACGCAGGACAACAACACCCAGTGTGGCCCGGCGCGTTCGGACTCCGGACACGGGATCCTCTCGCGCCATTGGTTCGTCGCGACCACCGGCGACGGCTTCGAGCCGGCAATCGATCCCAACGACCCGGACACCATCTATGCCCAGGCACAATACGGCGCGTTGGTGCGCTACGACCATCGCAGCGGCGAAACGGTCGGCATCGTCCCGCAGCCGGAGGAAGGCGAAGCGCTGCGCTGGAACTGGGACGCGGCGCTGTTGCTCTCGCCGCATTCGCCCACGCGGCTCTACTACGGCGCCAATCGCCTCTACCGTTCGGATGACCGTGGCAACTCGTGGACGGCGATCTCGGCCGACCTCACCCGTGACCTCGATCGCGGCCAGCTCGAGGCGATGGGGCGCGTTTGGGGTGTCGATGCGGTCGCCCGCAACAATTCGACCTCCTTCTACGGCACGCTCGTCGCGCTCACCGAGTCGCCCCTGGTCGAGGGATTGATCTACACCGGCAGCGACGACGGGCTGATCCAGATCACCGAAGACGGTGGCACGACCTGGCGCAGCGTCGATCGACTCCCAGGGGTGCCCGCGCGGACCTACGTCCACGATCTGCGGGCGTCCTCGCACGATCCCAACACCGTGTTTGCCGCGCTCGACAATCACAAGGAGGGGGACTTCACCCCCTACGTGATGAAGAGCACCGACCGGGGGCGGACCTGGACCTCGATCACGGGAGATCTGCCCAAGCGTGGTCAGGTGAATACGGTCGTCCAGGACCATCGCGATCCCAACCTGCTGTTCGTCGGCACCGAATTCGGCGTGTTCTTTACCGCGGACGGTGGCTCCCACTGGATTCGCCTCCAAGGGGGTATTCCGACCACCCCGGTGCTCGATCTCGCCATCCAGACCGATGTCGATGACCTGGTCGTCGCTTCGTTCGGGCGCGGCTTCTTCATCCTCGACGACCTCACGCCTTTGCGCGGGCTCTCCGAAACTGCACTGAACGACAAGGCCCGGCTGTTCCCGGTCGAGGACGACTGGATCTTCGTGCCGCGCTACGAGCTCGGCTTCCCAGGCCCGGGCTTCCTCGGCGACAGTCTCTACCTGGGGCAGAACCTGCCCGCCGGTCCACGCTTCGTCTACCACCTGGCCGACGGCTTCGAGAGTCGTGCAGAGGCACGGCGCGCCGGCGAGGCGAAGCTGCTCGAAGCCGGCAAGGCGGTTTCGATTCCGAGCTGGGAGGCTCTGCGCGCGGAGGATCGCGAGATCGCACCGACGATGATCCTGACCGTTACCGACGAGAGTGGGCGAGTGGTGCGTCGCCTCGAGGGGCCGGCTGCCGCGGGCCTGCACCGCGTCAGCTGGGATCTGCGCGAGCCTAGCCCCAACCCGGCCAGCCTGGCGCCGCCGCGCCCGAACTTCTTCGGGAACCCCGACACCGGCCCGTTGGTGCCCCCGGGCCGCTACCGCGTCCAGCTCGCGGCTCAGGTCGACGGCAAGGTCGAGTTGCTCGGCGAGCCGCAGGGCTTCGAGGTGAGGGCTTTGGGTGCAACTGACCAGGTCACCGAACGGGTGGCGTTCGAGCGGCGCACGGCTGAGCTGCAGCGACGCGTCCGTGGTGCCCGCGAGGAGCTGGCGTCGGCGCAGGAGCGGGTGGCCTTGGCCCTCGTCGCAGCGCGCGCTGTTTCGGGCGACCACCAGCCGCTGGTGGAGCGTGCCCTCGCGCTGCGCCATCGTCTGGCTGACCTCGATGTGGTGCTCAACGGAGACCGCACCGTGGCACGCCGCAACGAGCCCACGACGCCGTCGCTGGCCGACCGGGTCGATGTCGCGATTGGGAGCGCGTGGGCGACCTCGACCGCTGCGCCACCGGCGACTCTGGTTCGCAGCGTGACGATGGCGGAGGCAGCCTTTGCGGGCTTCGCAGCGGACCTGAACGCGGCTCTCGCCGACCTCGAGACGTTGGGAGAAGCCCTCGATCAGGCGCGGGCACCCTGGACCCCTGGACGCAGTGTGGAGTGAGGAGAGGGCGTGATGCGGATCGTGTCGTTGATTGGATGCTGGTGCGCTTCTGCGGCCTTCGCCCTCGGGGGTGACGCTGTCCACCTGCGGTCAGGGTCGGTGTCTGCCGCCGAAGGCGTCGTGCTCCGCTCGGACTCCGTGCAGATCGTCAAGTTCGCGGGGCCACCAAGCGCCGAGCAGCTCCGCGCCCTGCGGGCCGGAGCCACGGTCTTCACTTACCTTCCCGATCACGCGTTCCTGGTCCGGCTCGAAGCCGGCGTCGAGTCGCTGGCGCAGACCGGGGCGGCGTGGTCGAGGCCGTTCGAGCCATGGATGGCAATTTCGCCCGAGGTGCAAGCGGCGCAGCCGGCATCGACGACGCTCCGACCGCTGCTGGTGCACCTCCTGCCGACCGTCGATGTCGTCAGTGCCGAGGCCGCGATCGTCGAGTTGGTGGGCCGTCCTGTCGAGGCACGGGCGAGCCGCCGACACTTCGGGCGCGTGCGGATCCTGATCTCGGACGCCGAGCTGGTCGAGCTGCGTGATCAATTGGCTGCGTTGCCGGGAGTGTTCTGGCTCGAGCGCGAGGCTCGCAAGAGTTTGAGCAACGCCGACGGGGTGTGGTTGGGACAGGCGGGCATCGCGGGCAGTGGGGCGACGCCGCTGTTCGACCGCGGCCTGCTCGGCACCGGCCAAATCGTGGCAGTGCTCGATACCGGCGTCGACATCGACTCGTGTTACTTCTGGGATGCCGCCAACGGCCTCCCCGCCACCAATCCTTGCGACGGTGGCATCCAGGTCGATCTCGACCAGCGCAAGGTGCTGGCGGTCGACTTCTTGTGGGCGAACGAGTGTGCCGGAGGGATCAGCAACACCGAGTGGGACACCCAAGGGCACGGAACCCACGTCGCCGGCACCGTCGCCGGTGACGACTTCGCCGTGCTTGGAGCTCACAACGGGCAGGACGGCATGGCGCCGGGCGCAAAGTTGGTGGTCCAGGACTGTGGCTATCAGACCGACAACTGCGCCGACTGTCCGGGGATCGGCTGCGCCGTCGTCGACCTCAATCCGATCTTCCAACAGGCTTACGATCAGGGAGCTCGGATCCACACCAACTCCTGGGGTGACGAAGAGAACGACCCGAGCTACGGTCAGTACACCGCCGGCAGCCAGGACGCCGACGAGTTCATGTGGAACCACAAGGACTTCCTGCTGCTGTTTGCGGCCGGAAACAACGGCGGCACCACCAACACCGTCGACAGCCCTTCGACCGCCAAGAGTGTGGTGTCGGTCGGCTCGACCCTTCACGGCGCGAGCGCCGGGTCGATCTCGGGCTTCTCGAGCCGCGGCCCGACCGACGACGGTCGCATCAAGCCCGACGTCACCTTCCAGGGCTCGAACGTGATTTCTGCGGCCAACAACGGCAACATCACCAACTTCAACTGCACTACCACCTCGAGCAGCGGGACCAGCATGGCGACGCCGGGCGTAGCCGGGCTGGCCGCTTTGGTGCGCCAGTACTTCGCGGACGGCTTCTATCCAACTGGGATCGCGACTCCAGCCGACGCGATGGCCCCCTCGGCGGCGCTGGTCAAAGCCGTGTTGGTCAACTCGGCCGAGTCGATGAGCAACGCCGGCGCCATTCCCAACGCCACTCAGGGGTGGGGCCGGGTTACGCTCGACCGTTCGTTGTATCTCGACGGCGACATCCGGCGCATGTGGGTCGAGGACGACCAGAGTGGGTTCGCGTCGGCGGGGCAGTCGACGAGCTACACCCTCGCAGTAGAGGGCGGTGAAGCACTCGAGCTCACCCTGGCCTGGACCGACTTTCCCTCCACGCCTGCGGCCTCGACCAACCTCGTCAACGACCTCGATCTCGAGATCACCGGGCCCGATGGAACCTTCCGCGGCAACGTCTTTGCCGGCGGTGTGTCGACGACCGGTGGCTCGGCCGATCGGCTCAACACCGTCGAGACGATCCTGGTGCCGAACCCCACCCCCGGTACTTGGACCGTCACGGTCTCGGCGTTCACGATTCCGCAGGGGCTACAACCGTTTGCCCTGGTCGCGAGTGGCCGGCTGAGCGCCTGCGCCGGCGCAGCCACTGCTACCGCGGTCGCGGGCTCGGGGGTCTTCACTCCATCGGGCGGCGACAGCGACGCTTACCTCGACAACTGCGAGGGCGGACAGCTCGAATTCGACGTGACCAATCTCGGGTTGAGCGCAGCGACCAATGCTCGGGTGGTTGCAGTCACCTCCCCGAGCCATCCGGCGATCCAGTTCGCAACCCCGAGCTGGAGCGTCGCGTCCCTGCCGGCCTGCAGCACGGCCACCGCTTTCGTCGACATCGATGCAGCGGCTGGGCTGGCTCCGGGCGACGTCGTGACGATCCAAGTGGAGCTCACCCACGACGAGGTCGCTCCGGTGGTGGCGACGGCTTCGTTTGCCGTCCCAGATGCCGAGAGCGACGACCTGGTGGTGGCCAGCCGAGTATTCGACTTCGAGTCCGACCTCGACGACTGGACGGTCAGCTCGGGAGTCTTCGTCCGAGCGACTGCGGCATCACCGCCGTCCGGCTCGTGGTACCTGCAATCGTCCTCGAACCTCGCTGATCAGTGCGACGTGGTGCGCTCGCCGGAACTGGTGCTCTCGCCAACCTCCACCCTCGAGCTCGACACGGCGTACCAGATCGAGGACGGCACGCCGTGGTGGGATCGCGCCAACGTGCGTGTCGTCGACGCGGGGGTGGCCACGGTCGTTGCGCCCAGCGGTGGTCGGCTCTACGACGTGCCCAACGGCAGCGCCAACGGCACCTGCGGTACCGCCAACCAGGCCGGCTGGGCGGGTTCGAATCCCGCATGGGCAGCCAGTACCTTCAGCGCGGCTGCGCTTGGGTCCGCGGGTCTCGCCGGCCGTCCGGTGCAGATCGAGGTGCGCTACGGCACGGACACGGCCGTGCACCCCGACGGCTTCCGCTTCGACCGCGTCACGGTCACGGATGTCGTCGAAACCGGCCCGGACCAGCAGCCCGACTGCAGCACCGCGATCTTCAGCGACGGCTTTGAGGGCGGCAACACCGCTGCGTGGTCGGCGACGGTGCCGTAGGGGAGGTATCGGGTATCAGGTATCGGGTACTCGTCGGAGCGCGGTTAGGGCCATTGGCTGAGCAGTTCCCCATGCACCCCGGGTGGTGCACCCCGGCGATGAAAGCTCGGGTCCCTGGCCCCGATACCCGATACCCGTTGCTCCCAGACCTACCCGGCTCACTGCGTCGCTGGGGTTTCCCACCAGAACGGTCGGCGTGGCCGTGGCTCGGGTGCGAGCTCGTTCATGGTGGCTGCATCGTAGAGGCGACCGTTGGCGAGGACTTGGTGGATCGTGGTCGAGAGGCGGATGTCTTCCAAGGGGTTGGCGTCGAGGATGACGAGATCGGCGAGTTTGCCGACCTCGATCGAGCCGAGGTCGCGATCGAGACCGAGGTACTTGGCCCCGTCGAGGGTGGCGGCTCGCAGCGCCTCGAAGGGAGTCATGCCGCCTTGCACGAACATCCACATCTCCCAGTGCGCGGCCAGGCCTTCTCGTTGCCCGTGGGCGCCGAGCTGGACCGGCACGCCGGCGTCGAGCAGGCGTTTGGCCACCTCGGCCTGGCGGATGTGGTTGTACTCCTCCTCCGGAGCGATCTCCCGTCGCCGGGATCGTGCGTCGAGGATCTGGCGCGGTACGAAGTGGGAGAGGGGCTCCTCGGCCCAGACGTCGGTGGTGGCGTACCAGTACCGCTCGCCGGAGAGCCCGCCGTAGGCGACGCCGAGCGTGGGGGTGTAGCCGACCTCGGTGCCCGCCCACAGCTGGGTAACGTCGTCGTAGATCGCGCCGACCGGCACGGTGTGCTCGACCCCGGTGTGCCCGTCGACGACTTGGGTGAGATTTTGGGCGAGCAACGCGCCACCCTCCGGCACCACCATCATGCCGAGCTCGCGGGCCGCGGCGATCACCTGTTGGCGCTGGTTGCGGCGGGGCTGATTGTAGGACTTGACCGAAAACGCTCCGGCAGCCTGGAGCCGGCGCAGGTGTTGCCGGGCGTCGTCGAGCGATTCGATCTGGGCGTTTTCCGCGTCTTTGGCGCCGTAGAGGATAGTTCCGGTGGAGAAGACCCGCGGGGCAACGATCAGGCCCGCTCGCTGGAGCTCCGCCGCCGCGAAGATCTCGTAGGTGTCGTTGGACGGGTCGTGCAAAGTCGTGACGCCGTAGGCGAGGCTGGCGTAGTTGACCCAGTTCTGCTGGGGGATCACCTGATCGGAGCCCTGGGCGCCGTGCCAGTGGACGTCGATCAACCCGGGGATCACGGTCTTGCCACGCACGTCGATCTGTTGTGCCGACGGTGGAACGGCGATTTCGCCCTCCCGGCCGACCGCGGTGATGCGGTTTCCCGAAATCACGACCACGCCGGGATCGAGGATCTCCTGCTCGCCGTTGCGCAGGGTGATCACCCGGCCTCCGATCAGCGCCAGCTCACCCCTGGGAGCGCCGTAGGGGACCTCGAAGCCGATCGAGGTCTGGCGGGGCTCGATCTTCTTCTCGCCTGCGGTCCCGCCCAGAACATCGAAGGCGTCGTCCAGCCGGAGCGAGGACAACGTCGCGCCGAGCGACCAGTGGAGCCGCTTCGAGTCTCCCGACCAGTGGACGTTTTCACCCGCGTCGGACGAGACCCGAGTGACCGGCATCGAGGCCATCTTGGGGCCGAGCTCGAGCGGGCGACCCGTGGGCACGAAGGGCGTGACGTGGACGTTCCAGCGTTCGATGAAGGCCAGCCATGCACCGTCGGGCGATAGCGCGAAGCGTGTAGCGGCCTCGGAGGTTGCTTCCACGCGCTCGTCGCTGCCGTCGAGCTCGATCGACACCAACGATCGCTGGTCCGCCTCACCGACCCGGCGCAGGTAGAGCCGATCGGCTTTCGCTCCGAACTGGGGCTCGAGGCCGTCGGTGGTCACCAGCCGGCTGGGTCCACCACCCACCGGCACGATGTAGATGCCTGGATCGCGGCCCCAGAACGGACCACGCAGGAAGTCGCCACCGTCCTTGCGGTAGACCACCGCGGCGCCGTCGGGCGAAAACACCGGCTCGAAGTAGTGACCCGGTGTGGTGGTGA
This sequence comes from uncultured Thermoanaerobaculia bacterium, assembly GCA_964599475.1. Taxonomy (GTDB): domain Bacteria; phylum Acidobacteriota; class Thermoanaerobaculia; order Multivoradales; family CAZRFU01; genus CAZRFU01. The sequence goes on along the minus strand of CAZRFU010000030.1, from coordinate 47,225 downwards.
TGACCTGCGGCTGCGACCCAGGGGCACTCGCGACGACGCGGACGCTGCCGAATTGTTGGTCGTCGAAGTGGGTGTAGACGATCCGCCGCCCGTCGCGGGACCAGCTGCCCTCGTACTCGAAACCAACCTCGTCGGTGGTCAAACGGGTGGGCTTGCCGTTGGGAAGCTGCTTGACCCACAACTTGCCGAGTGCCTGGAACAGGACTTGGGAGCCGTCGGGTGAGGTTTCGACCCAGCGCGCGAGCTTGATCGGGAAGTGCTGAGGGGCCACCTCGACCGGGAAGCGCAGAGCCGCCGTCACGCTGCGGCTGTCGCTGACGCGAAAGGGCACGTCGGTGACCGTGCCGGTGTCGATCGCCAGCCGCCGAATTTTGCCACCGGCCCAGAACACCAGCTCGCGCCCGTCACGAGACCAGGCGAAGGCGGGGTAGACGCCGTGGATGGCCCAGGTCTCCTGGAGGTCGCGATCGAGCTGGTCGTAGACCGCCCGTTCATGGCCGGAGGCGAGGTCCTGGACGAACAGGGTCGACTGGAACCGGACGCGTTTGACGTAGGCGAGCGACCGACCGTCGGGGGAGGGAGTCGGACGGATCGCACCTCCCGGGCCGCCGACCAGTCGAACGGACTCGCCGGTCTCGCGGTCGAGACGTTGGATGGCGTAGATGCCGGCGTTGGAGTCCTTGTCGTACTCGAACACCGACCCTGGTGTGGCATCGAGGCTGTAGTAGAGGTAACGGCCATCGGGAGAAAACGCGGGTTCGCCCACGTCCTTCTGGTCGTTGGGTTTGTCGGTGAGTCGCAGGCCTTCGCCGCCGGTCCGGTGCCAGAGCCAGATCTCACCGCTGCCGAGCGACCGTTCGGCGGTAAAGTGTTTGCGCCCCGCGATCCACTCGCCGTCGGGGGTCCAAGCAGGGCTGTTGACCAGCCGGAAGGTCTCCTTCGAGACCTGCCGCGGCTCCGAGCCGTCGCGGCGCATGATCCAGAGGTTGTCGCCGCCGTCGCGGTCGCTGGTGAAGGCAATCCACTGGCCGTCGGGGGAGAAGCGGGGTTGCATGTCCCAGGCCCAGCCGCTGGTCAGCGCCTTGGCAGCTCCTCCGCCCGCTGGAATCGTGTAGATGTCGCCGAGCAGATCGAAGACGATCTCAGATCCGTCGGGGGCGAGATCGACGCTCATCCAGGTGCCTTCGTCGACATCGATGGCGACGCTCGAGGTCGGCCCGGGAGGCTCCTCGACGTTCCAGCTTGGCGCGGCCTTGGTGTCGTCCTCGGCGGCGCGGGCGTAGCACACAGTCGCCGAAACGACAGCGATGGACGAGAGGCCGATCAGCAGGGGAAATCGTGGCATCCAACACTCCTGGTCAGTGGATGCAGAGGATACGCCACCGCACGCGCAGAGTTGCGCCTGGTGTGGTTCACGCAGGCCGTGGCCCGAAGCGCCGCTGAACGAGTCCCTGGTACCCGGTCCCCGGTTCCCCTCTTACGGCACTGTGCTCGACCACTGCGAGGTATTCCCGGTCTCGAAGCCATCGTCGAAGAGCCCGGCGAAGTCCTCGACACACCCTGGATGATGCGCGTTGATGAAGCCGCTGATGTTGGCGATCACCGTCGGATGGAATTCGGCGAGGCTCGAGCCGCAGCCGGTCAAGTGGCAGTAGCTCATCAGCGTTCCCGGACCGCCTCCGGGACACGAGGTGGCGCCGACATGGCAGCCTGCCTCCCCGCTAAAGCAGGTGTCGATGCGGGGGTTGTAGCAGTGGGTGTGAGGCGAGCCGGCGTTGTGGCCGAGCTCGTGGCCGACCAGCTTGGCGTCCAGGGCGGTGCCGAAGCTGCCGGTGAAGATCTGGTTGACCGAGTAGCCACCACCGGAATTCTGGTTCTCGCAGTAGCCATCGAGCCAGGCGATGCCAGAGGCCTGGTTGGATGCCGAAGACTTCCCTGAGAGCAGCGCGGCAAAGACTCGATCGACCGAGCCCTGATGTACCGACCACCACGTCCCGAACTCATTGAGCAGAGCGTTGCTGGCCGGCGAGCCGGTCAGCGTCCAGGGGTCGTTGTCGTATGTTGGTGGGACGTCGAGGTCGAGGCGGAAGAACGTGTCGCCGCGCAGCAGCCGCAGATCGAGGTCGCGTTCGTAGAACACGTTCATCGCCAGGAACAACTCGTCGATCCAGGTCTCTGCGGCGACGGTGTTGTTGGCGAACTTCTTGTGGTGGAACTCGTTGTCGGTATCGACCGCGATAACCGCCTGGTAGGCCGGAGGGCCACCGAGGGTGGCTTTCGAGGCCGGAGGTTCGGCGAAGAAGGTCGGGACCTCCCCCGGAGCCATCGGGGTGCCGCCGCAGGCGATGGTCAGGCCGTCGGCCACGTCGTCGCTCGTGACCGGCGTCAGCACGCCGCCGCTGCCGCGGGCCTCGATGGTGCCAAGGTCCGGGGTTACGACCAGCGCCCAGCTCGTCCCGTCGGCATCGAGCGCCAGCGCGGCGCGGGTTCCGTCCGCACCGTGCCCGAGGTAGAGCAGTCGCGAGGAGGCCTGCACCGTCGTGGAGCCACCGGCGATGACGTGGGTTCTCGCGGCGGGCGCTCGGAGCTCGACGCGCGTGAGCTCGATCGGCTGCGTCTGATGCGCCAGATGCGCGAGCGCCAAGCTCGGCACCCGGTCGCCGAGCGCGGCCTCGCGCAGAGCCTGGACCTCGAGCTCTGTCGCCGAGGCTGCCACCGTTGCGCCGAACACCAGGAATCCAGCCGTCTTCAATGCGAGCATCGCAGCACCTCCGCCGTCGATCTTAGCTGGCAGCCCGTGAAGATCTCCCGCACGGACGCGACTGAGTGGTAGCTCCAGGGCCACCGCTGCGGCTCGCAGACCAGGCCGAGGCGGACCGGATTGGCGAGGATGTGTGCGGCGGTTGCCGCGGGATCCACCACGACCTCCGAGTGTGCCGGGCCCGACCAGAGTGGGCCGCGCAGACCGAGTCGCGCGGCGCACGAGGAGCTCCAGCTCTCGAAGCGGCCGACACAGCCGACATCGCTCTGCGCCAGCAGCCAGTGGAGGTGGTCGGGGAGCAGACAGGCCGCAACCGTCGCCGGATGTGTCGTGAGCAGGCCCATCAGCAGCTCGGCGAGCAACGCGCGATCGAGGCAGGGTCGCCCACCGGCACAGTGCCAGGTGGCGACGAGGAACTTGGGTCGGTTGGAGCCTGGGCGTGACTGGTCCACACCGATCTAAACGCACTGACGACGTGCGCAGGCTCACGCGAGCCGCCACCACCGATCATGAGGCCGTTGCCTGTCAGCGCGCGGTCAGCGCAGCGCGCAGGCGGATGAGGGCGCCGCGGATCTTCTCCGCGTTGGTGTGACCCATCCGAACGAGGTGCTTCTGCGCCGGTGCCAACGCCTCGAGCGACGGGTCGAGGTACTCGTACGACGCGACCTTGGCGATCAGCTGCGGAGGATCGGCGGGATTGGGAGTTGCCAGCAGCCGGTCGATGGCCCGGATCAGTCGACTGTCGAAGTCCCCATCCGGATGGCCGAGGTCCTTCCAAGCCTCGACGAAGAGGGGCTTGAGACGCCCGTAGAGGTTCGCGGCCACCTGCATGTCGATCGAGGCTACGACCTCGGCGACGAGGTCGTAGCGGGCCATGCTTTCGGGCGCCATCCGCAGTCCGTCGGTACCTTCGATCGCCGCAAAGGCTGCCGGCGGCTCGAGGAAGGGCAAGTGCTTGCGCGGGCTCACGCCCTCGGCGACATTGTCGACTGTGACGACCAGCCGACGCACGAAACTGCCCACGCCGAGCCACCGCTCGAGTTGCGGGTGGGAGGTCAAGCCCAGCGCGAGGCGGGCGACGAGCTCATCACTTTCGTCGAGCGCCGGGAGTCCGGCGTCCGGGGCCACATGCGCGGCCAGGGGTGGCTGCGGCGAGGCGGCGGGGGCCGACGCGGTGGGTGCGGCGGGCTCCAGAGCATCGGGCGGCTGTCGAGACACCCACCACAGCCCGGCGCCGCCGGCGATCACCAGAGCGACTGCGGCGGCGATGGCGAGGCCCATGCCGCCGCCGCCACGGCCGCGGTCGGGCTCGTAGGAAGGTTCTTGGGGCTCGCGAATGACGGTGGCCGCGGTGGCGTCGGGTCGATCGAGTTCCATAGTGCCTGTCCTCGTCAGTGAGTCTGGTGATCCCCGGGGCTCTCTTCGAAACCCATGTCGAGCAGAGCAAGGAGGATCTCACGTCGGGCGGTGGGGTCGGCAGCCTCGATCAGTGCCTGCTTTTCGAGCTCGCCGAAGGGCAGGGAGGCCGACAATACGTTGACCTGCCGAGCCGGCTCGAGCTCGGCCAGGGCGTCGACTCCCGGTCCGGGCTCGACCCAGCGAGTGAGTCGGCGGTGGACTTCCCCGGCGTCGACGCCGACGGAGGCGTCATAGCGATCACTTTCGAGGGGGCGCCACGCGACTCGCACCAGGCGATAGCCGGAGCGGCCGGGCTCTTCGGCCAGGGGTTCGAAGCGCCGGACACCCTCCAGCACGATCAGGAAGCGGCCATCGTCGGTGCTTCCGACTTGGGCGAGCCGACCGGCACAGCCGACGCTCGCGAGATCCAGCGGGGGCGGGCCGCCACCTTCGCCCAGAGCCGAACGGGGCTGGATCATGCCGATCAAACGGTCGCCCCGGATGGCGTCCTCCACCATGGCGCGATACCTGGGCTCGAAGATGTGCAGCGGCAGATGCGTGCCGGGCAGCAGCACCGCTCCGGGGAGCGGGAAGACGGGAATGACCTCGGGCAGTTCGTCGGTGCTGGTCATCGGCCTCTTGCGTCGTCGCCTCCTGATTCTACATACGCAGAACCCGGTCGTTTGGTCCCATCACCACCCAAGCGGCGGCACCACCGGTTGCGAGCGACAGGGACAGTATGGGTCCGTCGGAGCGTCGGGCGTACAGCACCGCGGCGCCGAGCGCGAGGCCGGCGTATTCGCCGACCACACGTTTGGGCGTGAAGATGTTCGGCCGGCGGCTCGGGAAGAGCCGCTCGAGAATCGCGGCCTCGAGATCATCTCCCGCGCGGGACCCACTCGCCGACGCCGACCAGCCGCGGAGGTTGCCGAGGCCAAGCCCAGCGCGGTCGAGAGACTGGACGATCGCCTCGGCGATGGCGTCGACCCCGGTGCCCCAGCCCCAGGGGGACGCAGACGGATCGAAAGCGCGACCCGTTGCCAAGACCTCGGCGAGGATCGGCGCCGCGCGGGAGGTGGCGGAGTCCCTGCTTTCGACGATCAGGCAGACCGCCCCTTCGGCGGGTAGGAAGCCGCGGCGAGCCGGTGCGAACGGCAGGTTCGCGATCGATCCGTCCGGCTCGATCGGCGCGACCGCCCGGAAATGCTCGAGCACGGCACTGACCAGCGGGTTGATCTCGTCGACGCCCCCGGCGAGGGCGAGGCGTGAACGGCCGTTGCGGACCTCGCGGGCCGCAGCAGCCAGAGCCAGCCACGCGCCGGCCTCGCGCTGGGTGATCGCAACGTTGCTGCCGCGGGCCCCGAGCTGGATTGCCACCTGCGCAGCGGGCGCGTTGGCCACACTCTCCGAGAAATGGAAGGGCGACGCGCCTTGCGGGTCGAGACCGATTGCCCGAACCAACTCTTCCGCAAACGAAGCGGTGCCGAAGGCGGTGGCGATCAGGCTCGCGGTCGTCCCCGCCTCGATGAAGGTACGGTCGAGCCCGGCGTCTGCGACGGCCATCTTGGCTGCCGCCAGGATCAGCTTCGACGGTCGGCTCATTCGCCGTGCCACCCGCGGCTCGACCCACTGGCCGAGCTCGGATTCGTCGGCGAGGGCCACCGGGAAGCTGCCCCGGCTGCGCATCAGCGGGTGTTCGGGAGCAACCGAGAAATGTGGCCGGCCGTGCGTCAGGGCTTCCTCGAGGCGCGCGGTGCCGCATCCGAAGGCGCTCACGGTGCCGCAGCCGCTGATGACGATGCTCACGCCTGCACCCCCTCGGTGCTGAAGACCAGGGCGGTGTTGGAGCCACCGAAGGCGAGATTGGTGCTGATGCCCACAGCCGGCTCACCGTGGTGCGGCACACCACGAATCACGCGAGCCGGCAGGGCGGGATCATGCGCTTCGATTGGAATCGGCAGGAGCGTTCCACGCTCCAGGCACAAGACCGTCAGCACCGCTTCGATCCCACCGGCGGCGCCGAGCAGATGGCCGATCGAGCCCTTGGGACAGATGATCGGGATCTCCTGGGCACGCGGACCAAGAGCCGCCACCAGGGCTGCCCATTCCGCGGCGTCGTTGAGCGGTGTGGCGGTGGCGTGGGCGTTGATGAAGTCGACTCGGTCGGGATCCAAGTCGGCGTCGGCGAGTGCCGCCAGAATCGCGGCGGCGGCGCCTCGGCCGCTTGGCTCGGGGGCGGTCATGTGGTGGGCGTCACAGGTCGAGCCGAAGCCCCGCAGCGCCACCCGGGCCCCGGCACCGCGGGCGTGGGCATGTGTCGAGGTCTCGAGCACCACGACGCCGGCACCTTCGCCCAAGGTCAGTCCAGCGCGTTCGGCACCGAACGGGCGGCAGACGTCCGGATCGATCGACCGCAGCGAGTTGAAGCCCGCATGGGTGAGGGCGCAAAAGGAGTCCGAGCCGCCGGCGATCGCAACGTCGATCTCGCCACTGCGCAGCGCGTCGAGGGCCGCGCCGATCGCAAGGGCGCCGGAGGTGCAGGCCGACGACACCGACTCGACCGGCCCAGCCACGCCGAGGGCTCTCGCCACGGCGTCGCCGGGGCCGTTGTACTGCTGGGCGACCAGATCGGACAGCCGCGCCGGCTCCCCGGCGCTGCGTCGACGGTAGAACTCCTCGCCTTCCCACATGCCCCCGGTGCTCGAACCGAAGAAGACCCCGGCTCGACGCCCCAAGGGCCCTACCAGGCCGGCGCCGGCAAGCGCCTCGTCGACGGCGGCGAGGGCGAAGCGATCCGCCAGGGTGAGGCGGCGCTCGGGGCGAGGCAGGGTGGTGAGATCGGGTATCTCCGCTGCCTGGCCGGTGCGATGGCGTGCCGCATCGAACCGCGCGATCGGCCGGAAGGCCCGCTGCGATCCGAGCATCGCGGACCACAGGCTCTCGACCCCGATCCCCCAGCCGGTGACCGCACCCAGTCCCGTCACCACGATGTTCGTCATTCTTGCTCCTGTGGGCGGGTGGTATCGACCATCGCCAGCAACCGTCGTCGGTCGAGCTTCCCGCGCTCGGTGTAGGGCAGGGCATCGAGGTAGCGGACCTCGCGCGGCCGCACGCCGCGGGGCAGCGTGTTGGCCTCGAGACGCCTGCCGTCGGTGACGACGAAGACCACCACGCGGTCGCCGCGCACCGACTCCGGCACGCCGACGACGGCGGCCTCGCGGACCCCGGGCAGCCGCTGGATCTCGTGCTCGAGGCCGGCCGCCTGAATGCGCCGGCCGGCCACGTTCAGGAGCCCGGCAACCCGGCCGGTGAGCCGCAGTCGCCCCGCGCTCGTCCATTCGGCGGTATCGCCTGTCGCGATCGGGCCGGAGATCGGCGTGACGACGCCGCCGACGAGCAGTGCCGAGGCGTTCGCCGCAGAAGCGACGGTGACGCGGGCGTCGCTATCGAGGCCGACCTCGACCCCGGGCAACGGGGATCCCACCGTGCCGTTCGCGTCCGGGTCGTGCGGGTTGAGCTCGAAGCAGATTCCTCCGGTCTCGGTGGAGCCGTAGAACTGGTGGACGGCAACCCCGGAGGCTGCGGCAAAGGTCGCCGCGAAGGTGGGCTCGAGGGGGCCGCCGGCGGAGATCACCAGGCGCAGGTGGTGGTGGGTGGGCCACGGCGTCGAGGCCAGGGCCCGCACCAGGGGGGGTACCAGCAGCAGCACCGTGCCCTGGGATTCGCCCAGCCCGCTGACCAATGAGGAAAGGTAGAGCGAGCTCTCGAGGATCAGCGGGGTACCGACCGCCAGGAGCGAGAGGATTCCGCTGTCGAAACCGTAGGAGTGGCTGAGGGGTAGCGGTACCACGATCCGGTCCTCGGTGGTGATGCTCATTCCCCGCGAGATCTGGTCGATGCCGGCGAGCAGGGCTCGTGTGTCGAGGACCGCTCCGACCGGCTCGCCGGTCGACCCGGACGTGACCTTGACCAGCACGGCGTCGGCCGGCAGCGCGACCAGGGGATCCAGCGCTCGTCCTCGTGGGGAGGCATCCGGAGCTGCCGGGTCGCCTTCGGGCTCGTGGATCAGCCAGCGGGCGCCGAGGCGTGGCGCCCACCGCAGCAGCTCGCCGGCGGGGGTGCCGGGATCGAGCACCACCACCGGGCGGCCGGCACGCCACGCCGCGAGGACGACAACCAGCAGCCGCGCGCGGGACTGGATCGCGAGGCCGACAGGGCCGGCCTGGAGGCTGTCGAGGGCCGCAGCCACTCGACTCACCATCTCGTCGAGCTGCCCGAACGTCAGGCCGGGCGAACCTCGCTGCAGGATCGCGGGTCGATGGGGATGGCGGCTGACGGTCGACGCGAAGGTGGTATCGAGGGAGGTGGTCATCGAGGCTCTGCCCGACGGCAGATGAAGAGGCTACCACAGGGGCAGTTGGGGTATGGTGCGCCCATGAGCCGAGCCGTCGTCGCCGCGCTGCAGTTGACCTCGACCTCGGACGAGGTCGCCAATCGGGCCCAAATCGAGGCACTCGCCGCCGAGGCGGCCGCCGCCGGAGCCGTCCTCGTCACTACTCCCGAGAACGCTACCTATCTCGGGCCTCACGACGAGAAGGTCCGCCGCGCCGAGCCGATCGACGGTCCTACGCTGCGCTGGGCCGGTCAGCTCGCGCGCGCGCTCGGCGTCGAGCTCGTGTTGGGATCGTTCGCGGAACGCTGGGAGGACGAGGCGGGGCGGCGGTGCTGGAACACCTGTGTACTCTTCGATCGGACGGGGGAGGTGGTGGCTCGGTACCGCAAGATCCACCTCTTCGACGTCGACTACCCGCCGCATGTGGTCTTTCGGGAGTCTGCGACGGTCGGCAGCGGCTCCGAGGTGGTGGTGGCGCCAACCGGCATCGGCGCGCTCGGTGTGGCGATCTGCTACGACCTGCGCTTTCCCGAGCTGTTCGTCTCGCTGGTGGAGCGAGGGGCTGAAGCCATCGTGCTGCCGGCGGCCTTCACGGCGCCCACCGGCCGCGCCCACTGGGAGGTGCTGGTGCGGGCGCGGGCGATCGAAAGCCAGTGTTTCGTCATCGCGCCGGCCCAGGTGGGCAGGCACGACGATGGCGGCCTGCGCGAGAGCTTCGGCCATTCCATGATCGTCGATCCCTGGGGTGAGGTGTTGGCGATGCGGGCCGAAGGGCCGGGGGTGGTACTCGCCGAGGTCGATCTCGAGCGGGTGCGCAGTGTCCGAGCCCGGCTTCCGATTCGCGCCCATCGCCGCGGCCGCGCGTGGCAGCCCGTGCCGGAACCACGCTGAGGTCGACCGAGGACCTGCTTTGGCCTCACCCCGCCGGGGATTTGCCTCGAGTCGACGAGCAATCCCCGAGCTGAGCGGAGGGACGGCCAGCTGGTCGGCAGTGGTCCCTCGAGGTAGACGCCGACTCTGAGGCGGGCGTACATCCTCTGAACGACTGAGGGCCGCCCTGGATCCTCGTGGAGATCAGACGATGCGCAACTTCTTTCTGACTTTGACATTCCTCATCCTCCCGGCAGGTGCGGTGCACGCAGGCGATGTCGAGACGGCTCCGGCGGACTCTCTCGAGCTGCTGGCCGGAAACCTCGACTCTCGCGAGCTCGCGACGATGTTGCGGACGCTGGTGGGACCGATGCGAGTCGAGTTTCCCGACGAGCGGACCGTGACGGTACGGGCCCCTGCTGCGAGCCTCGAGCTGTGCCGCAAAGTGAGGGATCTCCTCGCGACCGCCGCCGCGACGACTCGAATCGATACACCTGACGGAACCCAGATTCTCGCCGTGCGACTGGTCCGAGCGAGCGGAGCCGAGGCGATGACCCTGGTGCGCCAGACCATCAACCCGGCCAAGATCGCCGTCAGCGCCGCGCCCCCCTTGGTCGTGGTGCGCGACACCCCCGAGCAGGTCGAGCGGGTTCTCGAGCTCCTGCAGCGACTCGAGCACCCGGGCTCGTAGCCGCTGGAACGGGATCCGGGAACCGGGATCGGGGATCCGTCGCAGGGTGCGTCGGGACTCTCTGCGGTGCGCGCGATGCTCGGACGGGTGCGTTGGGAGCTGATCGCTTGACCCGCATGTCCCGCCGGTCGAGAATGCTCGGACTGGGGGGACGGTGATGTCGGAGCTCGAAGAACAACAGCAGAATCGTCGGTTGAAGCTCGAGGCACTGGTCGAGGCCGGCGTCCGGGCGTGGCCGACGAAGTTCGAGCACGACCTCGAGCCGGGGCAGGTGGTGGCGACGTGGGGTGGCGCGAGCGCCGAGGAGCTCGAGGCGGCGGCCCTGGCGTTGCGGGTGCCTGGGCGCATTCGCGCGATGCGCGGGCACGGCAAGCTCGCGTTCCTCGATCTCGAGGGCAGCGGTGGGCGGATTCAGTTGTTCGTGCGGCGGCCGCGCCTCGATGCAACGTCCCTGCTGGTGCTGGAGAACCTCGATCTGGGCGATCTGGTCGGGGCCAGGGGCACGCTGATGCGGACGCGGGCAGGGGAGCTTTCCCTCGACGTCGAGGAGCTGGTGCTGCTGGCCAAGGCTCTGACCCCGCTGCCGGAGAAGTGGCATGGGCTGGCGGACGTCGAAGCCCGCTACCGCCGTCGGTACGTCGACCTGATCGTCACCGAAGAGTCGCGGGTGGTGTTCGAGACGCGATCGCGGATCGTTGCGGCGCTGCGCCGGATCCTCGACGGCGAGGGTTTCCTCGAGGTCGAGACGCCGATGATGCATCCCATCGCCGGCGGCGCCACGGCACGGCCGTTCGTGACGCATCACAATGCGCTCGGCCTGGAGCTGTTCCTGCGCATCGCTCCGGAGCTCTATCTCAAGCGCCTCATCGTCGGCGGCCTGCATCGGGTCTACGAGATCAACCGCAACTTCCGCAACGAGGGCATTTCGACCCGTCACAATCCCGAGTTCACGATGCTCGAGCTGTACCAAGCGTGGGTCGACGTAGGGCGGATGATGGAGCTGTCGGAGCTCATGATCCGGGGCGCTGCGGAGGCGGTGTCGGGATCGACCACGGTCAGCTTCGGCGAGCACACTCTCGATCTCGGCGGCCCCTGGCCGCGACGACCAATGCTCGAGTTGGCGATCGAGGTCGGCGGGGTGCTCGAAGCCGAGGCCAACAGCCTGGAAGGGCTGCTGGCGGCGTGCTCGCGCCTGGGGGTCACCCTGCCCGAGCCGCGCCGGCGCACCTACGGGCAGCTGCTGGTGCACCTGTTCGAAGAGCTGGTCGAAGCCAAGTTGATCCAGCCGACGTTCGTCACCGATCACCCGGTCGAGGTCTCGCCGCTGGCCAAGCCGCGGCCCGACGACCCACGTTTTGCGGAGCGCTTCGAGCTCTACCTCGCCGGCATGGAGATCGCCAATGCCTTTTCGGAGCTGAACGACCCGGAGCTGCAGGCGCGGCGCTTCCACGAGCAGCTGGCGGCCAAGGCCGCAGGCGATGCCGAAGCCCACGCCTTCGACGCCGACTACGTCGAGGCGCTCAGCTACGGCATGCCGCCGGCCGGAGGCCTCGGCGTCGGCATCGATCGGCTGGTGATGGTCTTGACCAACCGGCCATCGATCCGCGATGTGATCCTGTTCCCGCTGATGCGCCCGTTGCCCCGGAACGAGTCGTAGCGAGTGAGGCGGACGGCAGCCCCCAACTGGTTGTGGCGCCTGCCTCTGGCAGTCGTGTTGGCACTGCGTGGGGTGCGCAGCGCTCGGCGCGACGCGTTCTCGAGTTTTCTCGCCGCGACCGCGATCGGTGGCATCGGCGTCGGCGTCGCGGCGCTGGTGGTGGCGCTCGCGGCGCTGGCGGGTCTGCAGGAGGCGTTGACCGGCGAAATCCTCGAACGGACCCCGCACCTCGAGGTCGGGGTGGGCGCAGCGGATCCCGCGGTCATCGAGGCGCAGCTCGCGCAGATCGCCGGTGTCGAGCTGGTGCAGCCGCTGATTCGAGGCCGTGGGTGGCTGCTGGTGGGTGACGGCGTCGAACCCGTCGAGGTCACCGGCGCCGGGGGCGGAATCCCTCGATCGTTCCCGCGGCCGACCTCGGATCGTCCAGGCCTCTACGTGCCCGATCACGTGGCGGTGCGGTGGGGGCTCGAGCTCGATCAGCCGGTGCGCGCGGTGGGGCCGAAGCCGACGCTCGGTCCGCTCGGCCCGGTGCCGCGCACGCGTGAGGTCCGGTACGCCGGCAGCTTCGAAGGTGGCCGCACCGAGGAGGTGATCCGGATCCTCGTGCCGCTCGAGGTCGCACGGGGGCTGTTCGGCGCCGAGGCCGCCCGCTTCGAGGTGAGCACGACCTCGCTCGATCAGGCGCTGGTGGTCGCCGAACGGATCCGGGCCGCGGAACCGGGGGTCGAGGTTGCGACGTGGCGCGACCTCAACCGGCCCCTGTTCTTCGCCCTGCGGCTCGAGAAGACGGTGCTGTTCCTCGCGGTGGGATTGGTGGTGGTGGTGGCGGCCCTTGGCCTGGTGGCGGAGCTCGCACTGTTGGTGGCGACCCGGCGCGAGGAGATCCGTACGCTGCTTGCCCTCGGAGCGGCGCGTGCGACCTTGCGCAAGGCTTTCGTCGGGCTGGGGTTGCTGGTGGCCGCAGTGGCGGCGCTCGGGGGAGGGGCGATTGGCGTGGCGGCGGCGCTGGTGCTCGATCGGACCGAGGTCGTTGCGTTGTCGAGCTCGGCGTTCTTCCTCGACCACGTGCCCTTCCGGATCGAGGCGGGTGACGTCGGCGCGATTCTTGGCCTGACCATGGTGCTGGCCCTGGGGAGTGGGCTTTGGGTGACGCGAGCCGGAGCGCTCGAGGGAGGAGCACCGTGAGTGTCCTGGTTGCCCGTGGTCTGCACAAGGCCTACTCGGACGCGACGCGTCGCATCGAGGTGTTGAAGGACGTCGATCTGGAGGTCGAGGCTGGAGAGCTGGTGGCGGTGGTGGGTCCGTCCGGGTCCGGCAAGAGCACCCTGCTGCACTGTCTCGGTGGGCTCGATCGGCCGGACTCGGGATCCGTCACCGTCGACGGCCGCGACCTGTCGCGCTCGAGCGCTGCGGAGCTCGCAACGTTCCGCAACCGCTCGCTCGGGTTCGTGTTCCAGTTCCATCAACTGCTGGCGGACTTCACCGCGCTCGAGAACGTGATGATTCCGGGACGGATCGCCGGGATCCACTGGCGCGAGAACCGCCGGCTGGCCACGACGCTGCTCGCGGAGGTCGGATTGGAGGCACGGCTCGATCACTTCCCCGCGGAGCTCTCCGGCGGCGAGCGGCAGCGAGTGGCGCTGGCGCGCGCGTTGGTGCTCTCACCGCGCCTCGTCCTGGCGGACGAGCCGACCGGCAACCTCGACCCCGACACGGGATCTCAGGTCTTCGACGTGTTGCTCGAGCTCGCGCAGCGGCGCGGCACGGCCGTGGTGGTGGTCACCCACAACCGGGACCTAGCCAAGCGCTCTGCTAGACTGCTGCTGCTGGCCGGTGGGCATCTCGAATCGGCTTCGCTGCCGGCCGTGTAGGAGGCGCGATGTTCGAGAAGTACAACGAACGAGCCCGCCGAGCGCTGTTCTTCGCTCGTTACGAGGCGAGCAAGTTGGGCAGCCGGGTGATCGAAACCGAGCACCTGCTGCTCGGCTTGTTGCGCGAAGGCGAGGACTCGATCATCGAGATTCTGCGGCGGTTCGAAGTGCGCGCCGAGGAGATCCGCCGCGAGATCGAAGGCGAACGGGTGTTCGTCGAACGCATCTCCTCGACCGCGGAGCTGCCGCTGGCCGAAGAGTCGAAGAAGGCACTGGCCTACGCGGTGCACGAAGCCGAAGCGATGATGCACCAAGCGGTAGGGTCCGAGCATCTGCTGCTCGGCCTCCTGCGGGTCGAGGGTTCGGCGGCGGCCCGCGTGCTGGGACAACAGGGCCTCGACGTCTACGGTGTGCGCGAGGAAGTGCTGGCGATCGTGCGCGAGCGCGACGCGAGCCAGCAAAAGAAGGACATGCCCTTCTTGAGCGAATACGGCCGCGACTTGAGCGCGCTGGCGGCCGAAGGCGCCTTCGACCCGCTGATCGGGCGCGACGAGGAGGTCGAGCGCATCATCCAGATCCTCTCGCGGAGGACCAAGAACAACCCCATTCTGCTGGGTGAGCCCGGTGTCGGCAAGACCGCGATCGTCGAAGGGCTGACGCAGCGGATGGTCCGCGGCGAGGTACCGATCTTCCTCGCCAACCGCCGTGTCGTCGCCCTCGACCTGTCGCTGGTGGTCGCCGGCACCAAGTACCGCGGCCAGTTCGAGGAACGACTGAAAGGCATCCTCGAGGAGCTGCGCGACAACCCCGAGATCGTGGTGTTCATCGACGAAATCCACTCGTTGGTCGGCGCCGGGTCCGCGGAGGGCTCGCTCGATGCCGCGAACATCCTCAAGCCGGCGCTGTCGCGGGGCGAGATCGCGTGCATCGGAGCGACGACGCTCAAGGAATACCGCAAGTACATCGAGAAGGATCGGTCGCTGATGCGGCGCTTCCAGGCGGTGCAGGTGCCGCCGCCGACGCCCGAACAGACCTTCTCGATCCTCGAGGGGTTGAAGGAGCGCTACGAGCATTTCCACAAGGTCAGTTACACGACCGATGCCCTCAAGACTGCGATCTACCACAGCGGTCGCTACATCACCGATCGTTTCCAGCCCGACAAGTCGATCGACGTGATCGACGAGGCGGGCGCCAAGGTCAAGCTCCGCCGGGTGCGCGACACGCAGAATCTGCGGCGGATCGAACGCGAGATCCAACAGATCGTCCGCGACATGAAGGCGGCGATTTCTGCCAAGGATTTCGAACGGGCGGTGTTCCTGCGCGAGCGCGAGGTCGAGCTGCGCGAGGACTTGGAAGGCCTGGGCGCGATCGAGGAGGCCGCGCCGCTCGAGGTCACGCGTGCCGACATCGAGGAGATCGTGGCGGCGTGGACCGGGATCCCGATCTCGAGCCTGCGCGGCGAAGAAGCCGAGCGTCTGATCGGGATGGAGGACATCCTCAAGACCAAGGTGGTGGGGCAGGATCGGGCGATCGAGTCGATCTCGCGCGCGATCCGGCGCTCGCGCCTCGGGGTGGCCAACCCCCAGCGGCCGATGGGCTCGTTCATCTTCCTGGGACCGTCCGGGGTGGGCAAGACCGAGGTCGCGCGGCAGCTCGCGATGTTCCTGTTCGGGACCCAGAACGCCATGGTGCGCTTCGACATGAGCGAGTTCATGGAGAAACACGCAGTCTCCAAGCTGATCGGTTCACCGCCCGGCTACGTCGGTCACGAGGAGGGTGGGCAGCTGACCGAACGGATTCGTCGGCAACCGTATTCGTTGATCCTCTTCGACGAAATCGAGAAGGCCCATCCCGACGTGACCAATCTGCTGTTGCAGATCCTCGACGACGGCCAACTGACCGATGCCTACGGCAACCTCGTCGACTTCAAGAACACGATCGTGCTGATGACCTCGAACATCGGCAGCAAGCTGGTCGTTCGTGGCGGGCGGATGGGCTTCGGCGAGGCCGACCGCGAGCTTGCGTTTCAGCGCTTGGAAGACGAGATCCTGGCCGAGCTGCGACGCACCTTCACCCCCGAGTTCATCAACCGCGTCGACGAGGTGATCGTCTTCAACCCGCTCGGCGAGGAAGAGTTGCGCGAGATCGTCGGCATCCAGCTCGCCGATGTGAATGCCACCTTGGCACAGCGCAATCTCGAGGTCGTGATCGATGCCGCCACGCGGGACTGGTTGTTGGCCCGTGGAGGGGTCGATCCCTCCACCGGCGCGCGACCCCTGCGGCGGACGATCCAGCGGCACATTCAGGACGCGGTGTCGGAGATCCTGATCCATCGCCGCGACGAAATGATCCAGACCATTCGTGTGACGGTCGTCGACGGCGCCCTGTCGTTCGAGGCGATCGCGCGCGAGCTCGAGCCGCTCGGCACCGTGATGTGACCGATCGAGCTGCGAGTCTCCCCACTGGCCTGCGGTTTGCTTTAGCATCGGCGGTCGGTCCAGCTGGGATCCTGCAAGTGGTTCTCCCCGGGGAGAACCGGCCAACTCGGCGCTGGGCGGTGGAATGAGACCAGGGAGAGTGATGTGAAGACCAGGAACACCAGTGGAAGGGGCCTCATGCGGCTTGGGATTTTCGCCGCAGCGGTGTGCCTGGTAGCCGAACCGAGTCTCGCCCAGGGGGATTCGCCCGCGCCGATCATCGAGTCGATCGAGTGGATCGGCTTGGCCGAATACCCGGAAGAGACGTTCCAGTACTACCTCGGGATCTCCCCGGGGAGCCCGTTGGACGAAGCCGCGCTTGCCCGGGCGATCCGCAAGTTGTGGGACCGCCAAGTCATCGACGACCTCCAGATCGAACGCCAGCCCGGCGATTCCGGCGGGATCAAGCTGGTGGTCAGGGTCAAGGAGCGCCAGACCCTGCGCTCGCTCGACTTCAAGGGCTTGAAGAAGCTCGATCGGACGGCGATCGTCGAGAGGATGGATCTCGAGCGGATTCGGGCCGACGAGGGAGGGGCGCTGCAGCGCGGTGAGATCGAACGGCTCAAGAACGCGATCGTCGAGCTTTACCGCGATCGTGGCTACCGCTTTGCGGACGTGCGCTACGAGTTCGAGGACGCGGGCCGTGGCGACGTGCGGGTGGTCTTCACCGTCGACGAGGGCGACAAGGTCAAGATCGGCGACATCGAGTTCGAGGGCAACGAGCTCTTTCGGGACATGCGCCTGCGCTGGGCGATGAAGAAGACCAAAGAGACCAACTTGGTCACCCGCCTGCTCAAGCGCGACGTCTACAACCCCGCCACCTTTGCAGAAGATCTCGACAGTGTTCGTGCCCTGTACAAGGAGAAGGGTTACAAGGACGTTTCCATCGCCGAGCCCGGCCTCGAGATCGTAGCCCGCCGGCCGAACCGGCCGATCGACGAGCAGAAGCGACGCCTCGAGCTCACCATTCCGATCGACGAAGGCCAGCGCTGGCGCCTCGGCGAGATCACCATCGAAGGCAACGAGAAGTACAGCGACGAGGTGCTGCTGCGGGCCTTCGCCCGGCCGCAGAACTCGTGGCTCAAGGCCTCGATCGTCGAGAAGGGCGTCGAGCAGATCACCGACGTCTACCGCAACACCGGCTACCTGTACTCCCAGGTCGATGCTCGCATCGAGGAGCGCGGCGACGATGTCGCGGACGTGATCATCGAGGTCTACGAAGGTGACCAGTTCACCGTGCGACGCTTGGAGTTCCAGGGCAACGACCGCACGCGCGACAAGGTCCTGCGCCGCGAGGTGCGGGTGCAGGAGGGGCAGGTCGTCAACCTCGGCGCGCTCAAGAGCAGCCTGTTCAAGATCCGGCAGCTCGAGTACTTCACCGTCGACGAGCAGGATCCAGTCGAGTTCGTCAACCTCGACACCGAAAAGAAGACCGTCGACCTGGTGATCAAGGGGCGCGAGTCCGACCGCACGGAGGTACTCTTCGGCGGCGGCTGGTCCGAGATCGACGGCTTCTTCGGACAGGTGTCGCTGTCGACCCGCAACTTCATGGGTCGTGGCGAAACCGCCGGCATCAACGTGCAGGCGGGCGGTCGGCGCGATCTCTACGACCTCTCCTACTTCGTCCCGTGGTTGTTCGACCGGCCCCAGAGCTTCGGCGCGCAGATCTTCGTGCGCGATCAGGACATTCGCTTCACCGACAACGAACGCTACCTCTACCAGACCGAAGGCGGCGTCATCACCTATGGCCGCTCACTGAGGCTGTTTTCGTCGCTGTCGCTGAGTCTCAACCGCTCCTTCCTGAACTACGAGACGGTGACGACCGATGCCACCGGCCAGCCGTTGACCAGCGAGTTCGAGATCGACAACACGTCGTTGCGACCGATCTTCGCCTACGACAGCCGTGACAGCCGACTCGAGCCCACGACCGGCACCCGCTTTGCGCTGTCGGCCGAATACGCGGGCGGTTTCCTCGGCGGCGACAACAACTTCTGGCGTCCGGAGCTCGAGCTCTCGATGTTCCGCACGCTCACGCGCTTGCCGGTGCAGACCGTGGCCGGATTCAAGCTCGAGGCCGGCTGGATCGAGCCACATTCGAACGAGCCGCTGAACCGCTTCGAACGCTACCTGATCGGCGGCGACACCAGCATTCGTGGGTTCCGCAGCCGCACCCTGACCTTGCGCGATCGCGACGGCAACATCGTACGCAGCCCGGTCGACGGCTCGCGCCTTGGCGGTCGAACCCGCCTCGAGATGAGCCTGGAGTACCACATCCTGCTCGGTGGGCCCTTCCGCCTGGTGACCTTCTGGGATGCCGGCAACGTGTGGGAGGATTCGTATTACCTCGACGACCTGCGTCAAACCGCCGGCCTCGAGCTACGGATCTTCGCCCCGATGCTCGGCGTGCCGCTGCGCTTCATCTACGCCACCAACCTCGACGAACGCCCCGGCGACAGTTTCGAGTCCTTCCGTTTCAGCATCGGCACCAGTTTCTGAACGCTTGACGCGCCGCCCCGAAACCGGGCAGGCTTCACGGGTTCGGTGGCCACCGGCCATCTCCCAACTTTCATGCAAGGAGTTTCCATGTCGACTTCGCTTCGCCTCTTCGTTTCCAGCGCGGTTCTCGCGGTGCTCGCTGGGGCACCCACGCTCGAGGCCCAGAATCTCAAGATCGCCATCATCGACTCGGATCGGGTGATCGCCGAGTCGACCAAGGGCCAGGCGGCGATCGCCTCTCTCAAGAAGCTCGAGGAGCAAAAGCGCGCCGAGCTTTCCGGAATTCAGCAGGAGATCACCGACCTGCGCAAGCGTATCGAGGACGGTGCGCAGGCGCTCGCGCAGGATCGCCTCAAAGAGCTCCAGAAGCAGATGGAAGACAAGGTCATCGCCGCCCGCCGCAAGCAGGACGATGCTCAGCGAGAGTTCGAGGCGGCCCAGGCCGAAGCCTTCCGCGGCATCGAGGAGGAGATCATCCGGGTCATCGACCAGGTCGGCAAGGAAGGCGGCTACACGATGATCTTCAACAAGTTCCGCAGCGGGCTGGTGTTCGCCTCAGACAGCGTCGACATCACCAACGAGGTGCTGGCGCGGTTCAACCAGTCGGCCAAGCCCTGAGCGCCTTGACCACCCTCGGTGAGCTCGCGACGCTGGTCGGCGCCGAGGTTCGGGGGGACGCTGGACTCGTCGTCGGAGGAGTTGGTTCTCTGGCAGGGGCGAGGCCGGGCCAGATCGCCTTGTTCGGCAGTGCCAAGGTGCGAGAGGCAGCCCTGGCCTGTCGCGCGGCGGCCTTCGTCGCCCCGTTGGACCTCGCCGACCTCGTCGATCGGCCGGTGCTGCTCAGCCCAAACCCGGGTCTCGCGATGGCGAAGATTACGGGTCATTTCCACCCGCGTGCCGCCGGTGCGTCCGGGGTGCACCCTTCGGCGGTGATTGCGGCTTCTGCGCGGATTGCTCCTTCGGCCTCGATCGGCCCGTTCGTGGCGATCGGCGAAGACAGCGAGATCCGCGACGATGTGGTCGTCGGGCCGGGTGTGGTCATCGGTCGTCGCTGCGTCGTGGGTGCCGGGGCGCGCCTGCATCCGCGGGTGGTGCTCTACGACGATGTGGTCTTGGGCCGGCGGGTCGAGGTTCACGCCGGAGCGGTGCTCGGCGCGGATGGCTTCGGCTACGTCAGCGATGGCAAGGGTTTGGTCAAGGTGCCGCAGGTTGGTGGGCTCGAGGTCGGCGACGATGTCGAGATCGGCGCCAACTCTGCGGTCGACCGGGCGACCTACGACGACACTCGCATCGGCGCCGGCTCGAAGCTCGACAATCTCGTGCAGGTCGGGCACAATGCGCAGATCGGTCCGAGTTGTGTGCTTTGCGGCCAGGTTGGAGTGGCCGGAAGCTCGCAGTTCGGCGCCGGTGTGGTTCTCGGAGGCCAGGTCGGTGTCGCCGATCACGTCGCCCTGGCCGATGGGGTTCAGGTCGCCGGAGGATCGGTGGTGTTGCAGTCGGTGAGCGAGCGCGGGGCGAAGTTGGGTGGCTACCCGGCTCGTCCCCTGCCGCAGTGGCGCCGCGATGGAGTGTGGCAGGCGCGCCTGGGAGAGCTGTTCCGTCGAGTACGCCGTCTGGAGACGGGTGAGGGTCCCGAGGAGGAGTCGTGAGCGAAAAGGTGAAGATGGACCATCACTGGATCCGGGCGATCCTGCCGCATCGGTATCCATTCCTGTTGGTCGATCGGGTGCTGGAGCTCGAGTCGGGCAAGAGGATCAAGGCCTACAAGAACTTCACCTCCAACGAGGAGTTCTTCGAGGGTCACTTCCCCGGGCACCCGGTGGTGCCTGGAGTCCTGCTGTTGGAGGCGCTGGCGCAGGCCGGGGCCTTGCTGATCCTCCATGAACGCGAAGATCGCCACGATGCCTTGTTCTACTTCACCGGAATCGACCGGGCGCGGTTCCGACGGCCCGTGGTCCCCGGTGACCAGGCGATCCTCGAGGTCGAGAACCTGCAGGTGCGTCACCGCGCCTGTCGGCAGAGTGCCCGCGTCATGATCGATGGACAGTTGGCGGTCGAGGCGACGATCTCCTCCGCGATGGCGCCACGCTGACATGGCTGTCTCGATCCATCCCACGGCGGTCGTCGATTCGTCAGCCAAGCTCGCCGACGGCGTCGTCGTTGGCCCTCACGCGGTTATCGGCGCCGAGGTCGAGATCGGAGAAGGTACCGAGGTGGGCTCCGGTGCCCAGGTTTACGGTCCTTCGACGATCGGTCGTGAGAATCGCATCTTTTCGCTGGCGTGTATCGGCTTCGAGCCGCAGGATCTCAAATTCGCCGGGGAACGAACAGTCCTCGAGGTGGGCGATCGCAACCACTTTCGTGAGTTCTGCACGGTGCATCGTGGGACCGGCAAGGGCGGGGGGCTCACGCGCATCGGTGACGACAACCTCTTCATGGCCTACTCCCATGTGGCGCACGACTGTTTCGTCGGCAGCCGCACGGTGTTCGCCAATGCTGCGACGCTGGCGGGGCACGTCGAGATCCACGACGACGTCACCATCTCGGCCTTCAGCGCGGTGCATCAGTTCACTCGGGTCGGCCGCCACGCCTACATCGGCGGGTACACGGTTTTGGTCCAAGACGCCCTGCCGTTTGCCAAGACGGTGGGGCAGAAGCCGGCGGTGTACGGTCTCAACCGGATCGGCCTCGAGCGCAAGGGGGTGCCGGCAGACTCGATCGATCGTCTGGAGAAGGCGATGCGGATCCTGGTGCGGGAGGGGCTGGCTCTCGGCACGGCGCTCGAGCGGTTGCGCAGCGACATCGCCGCCGACGACTTCGTGCAGTACCTGATCGAGTACCTCGAAGGCTCGAAGCGCGGGGTGGTGCGTTCCGCTCCCGGCCGACGCAGCGCCCGCGGGGGAGGCTCCGCTGACTGACCAATCTTCGCCCGTGAGGATCGCCGTGGTGGGGACCGGTGCCCTCGGTCGCCACCATGTACGGATTCTGTCGCAGCTGCCTGGTGCAGAGCTCGTCGGGATCTTCGACGAGAGCCGCGAGCGGGCGAGGGAGATCGCGGCCGAGCATCGGGCCGTGGTGCTCGAGCGGCCCGAGCAGGTGGCGGAGCTGGCCGAGGCCGTAGTGGTCGCGACTCCCACGGTGAGCCACACCGAGGTCGCCGTTCCTCTCCTCGAACGGGGCATCCACGTCTTGGTCGAAAAGCCCATTGCGGCGTCGCTGGCCGAGGCCGATCGGCAGATCGAGGCGGCCGAGCGGGGCAGCGCGGTGTTGGCCGTCGGCCACGTCGAGTGCGCCAATCCGGCGGTGACGGTGCTGCTCGAGCGGGCTCGCGGCGCGCGCTTCGTCGAGGCGGAGCGCCTCGGGGTGTTTTCTCCGCGCAGCCTCGATGTCGACGTGGTCCTCGACCTGATGATCCACGATCTGCAGATCCTGCACCGGTTGGATCCGTCGCCGATTCGCGAGATTCGCGCCACCGGGATCGACGTCCTGTCGCCGCGGGTCGACATCGCCCATGTACGCCTCGAGCTCGAGTCGGGTTGTGTGGCCATCTTGACGGCGTCGCGGGTTTCAGCGGAACGTGTCCGCAAGCTGCGGGTGTTCGTCCAGGACGCCTACTACTCGCTGGACTACCGCGAACAGGAGATCAAAGGCGTGCAGCGCACCGCCGCCTCGGACCCGGCCGGTCTGCCGGGAATCGTGCCTCTCGACCTGGCGGTCGAAAAGGCCGAGCCGCTCGAGCGGGAGCTTCGGGCGTTTCTCCGAGCGTGTCGCGGTGATCGATCGGGAATCGTGGTTGGAAGCGAAGGGCGTCGGGCGCTGGCGACGGCGCTTGCCGTGGTCGAGTCGATGAGAGGAGTCTGAGGCGTGCGGATTTTGGTGACCAACGACGATGGGATCTACTCCGAAGGGATCAAGCTCCTGGCAGCTGCCCTCTCCGAAGTGGGGGAGGTCTGGGTCGTCGCCCCCGATCGCGAACAGAGCGCCTCGGGCCACAGTCTGACCCTGCATCGGCCACTGCGGATGCGCAAGATCGACGAACGCTGGTTTGCGGTCGACGGCACGCCCACCGATTGCGTCAACCTCGCTTCCCTGGTTTTGATGAAAGAGCACCAACCCGATTTGGTGTGCTCCGGAATCAACTTCGGGGTCAATATGGGCGATGACGTCACCTACTCCGGCACGGTCAGTGCGACCTTCGAGGGGACCCTGTTGGGGATACCTTCGGTCGCCTTCTCGCAGGAGATCGGAGAGGGATTCTCGTTCGAGCCCGGCGCACGCTTTGCACGCGATTTGGTGGCCCAGCTCGCCGCCGAGCCGGAGCTGCCCCGGGACCTGCTGCTCAACGTCAACTTCCCCGCCGGCCCCTTCGGCGGGGTCGAATGGACTCGTCTCGGGCATCGGCGCTATCAACAGCAGGTGGTCGAGAAGGTCGATCCGCGTGGACGCAAGTACTACTGGATCGCGGGCACCCCGGTGTGGACCGAACGCGAGGGCACGGACTTCTCGGCGGTGGGCGGAGGCCGGGTGTCGATCACCCCGCTGCACCTCGACCTGACCGACTATCGCAGCCTCGAAGGGTTCGGAGGGCTGCGCACGCGACTCGCAGGTTTGGTCGGCAGCTCCGGCTGATGCGCGACCCTGCCCGCGAGCTCGACCTGCAGCGCCGCCAGATGGTCAAGGCGCTGGCGCGGCAGGGAATCCGCGATCGGCGCGTGTTGGATGCGATGGAGCGAGTTCCGCGGCATCGCTTCGCCGAGAAGATGGTCGAGCAGGCGTACTCGGATCACGCCCTGCCGATCGGCGGAGGGCAGACGATCTCGCGGCCCTACGTGGTCGCGCGCATGACCGAGTTGCTCGAGATCCAGGCACACCATCGGGTGCTCGAGATCGGCACCGGCAGCGGCTACCAGACCGCCATTCTGGCGTTGCTGGCGCAGTGGGTGTTCAGCCTCGAGCGTATCGCCGAGCTGGCCCAGCGGGCGATTCGGCGCATGCGCGATCTCGGGGTCGAAAACGTCAAGATCCAGTGCTTCGACGGCAGCGTCGGCTGGAGCGAGGTCGCTCCGTTCGACCGCATCATGGTGACGGCGGCGGCTCCCCGGGTCCCCGAGCCTCTGCTCGATCAGCTCAAGGTCGGTGGCAAGCTCCTGATTCCGGAAGGGGAGCGGACTGCCCAGCGGCTGGTGCTCTATAGCCACGAGCAGCAGGGCACCTTCGTGCGGGAAGACATCGAGTCGGCGACGTTCGTGCCGCTGGTGGGTCGTTACGGTTGGAAGAGGGAGGAAGCGTGACATGAGCTGGGTGGGCGAACTGTTGACGACCGCGCGCGGCTGGTTGCACGATCTGCTGTTGTGGGTGGAGAGCTTTGCGGCCACCCCGTACGGGGTGTGGGCCCTGTTCGGGATCGCGTTGGTGGAGAGCAGCCTGTTCCCGGTCCCCCCGGACGTGTTGTTGATCGCCCTGTGCCTGGGGGCGCCCGAGCTGTCGATGTGGTTTGCGCTGGTCTGCACCGTCGGCTCCGTGCTGGGCGGCGCGCTCGGCTACGGCATCGGCAAGTGGGGCGGCCGACCGGTACTGCGCCGCCTGTTCAACGAACAACGCGTGCAGGCGGTCGAGGCCTACTACGATCGCTACAACGCCTGGGCAACGGGTATCGCCGGTCTGACCCCGATCCCGTACAAGATCTTCACCATCGGCGGCGGCGTGTTCGCCGTCAACTTCAAGGTCTTCATGATCGCCTCGGTCATCTCGCGCGGTCTACGGTTCTTCGCGGTCGCGGCGATCATGCAGATCTGGGGCGCACCGATGCGCGTGTTCATCGAGGAGTACCTCGGGATTCTGACCATCGCCTTCGTGGTGTTGTTCATCTTCGGCGTGTGGCTGGTGCGCCACGGCCTGGGGCGGGCGGGGCGTTCGGCGTAGACTCAATACAACAGCTCAACCCACCGCCCACCCGCAACGAGCTCGGCCTTGCGCCGACGCCAGGCCGCCTCGGAGCCGGCGATGCGCACGAACACCCGGTCGAGCTCGTCGCGGATCTCTTCGAGCCCGGCGACGTAGACGTAGGTGTCGGGCTCGGCGAGCCACCGCCAGATCTCCTCGCCGCGGGCGCCGATGGCGTGGTCCCACGCGATGGCGTCGCTCCAATGCGGGCGGGGCGAGAGGGCGGCGATGGCTTCGAAGGTCGGCCGGTCGTAGTACTTGGCGAAGTCGTCGCGGATCTGGTTTCGATAGAGCAGCTCGAGGCCCGAGCGGGCGCCATGGAACAGAGTGATGTGGCCCTGCCACTCGGGATCGTCGTGGAGGTGGCGCACCAAGGCACGGAACGGAGCGATGCCGGTGCCCATACCGATCAGCACCAGGTGGGCGTTGCTCTCCTCCGGTGGTGGGAAGGCGAGTCCGTAGGGCCCGGCGATCTCGATGACGTCCCCCGGCCTGCGATCGCAGAGATAGTTCGAGGCGATCCCGTGTGTCTCTTCGCCACTGTAGCGGTCGATCGAGGTGCAGCGTCGCACGGCGATCGGAAAGCGCAGGTGACCATCGGCGAGGCGGCGCGGGGTGTCGGCGACGGTGTACAGCCGAACGTGGTGAGGTTGCCCGAGCTCGTGAGGCCCGGGCACGATCACAGCAATGCTGCTGCCGCCGTGTGGGGCAAAAGCAGGGTCTTCGACGTCGAGCTCGAGCTCGCGAACCTCCGCGTCGGCGTCCGAAGCCGTAAGCTCGGTGGAAGAGATCACCCGTGCCGGATAGCGGCTGGTCAGGTCGTAGTCGTCGAGTCGCATCAGCAATCCTCCTCGAAAAGGCGGCGCCCGCAGCCGCACCCGCCGGGTTGGCAGCACGAGGCCTGGGACGGATGGGCGAGAGGGGACCCGGGATCCGGGACCCGGGATCCGGGAAGAGAGGAGTCCCGAGCGGCGGCGGGCGCCTCGTAGGTTCCTCCCAGCCGAACGAGGCTGAGCCACAAGGCCGCCAGAACCGCGCCGACAGCGATCGGCACGAGGAGTGTCATGTGCCACCCCCGAGTCCGGCGAAGCCCATGAAGGCGAGGGACAACATTCCGGCGAGCAGCAGGGTTGCCGCAGCGCCTTGCATCAGGTCGGGGACCGCCGACAGGCGCAGGCGTTCCCGGAGGCCGGCGAGCAACACCAGCGCCAGCGTGAAGCCGGCTCCGGCGCCGACGGCAAACACCACGGCTTCCGAGAGGGAATATCCGCGGCTCGACGAGAACAAGGCCAGCCCGAGGATCGCGCAGTTGGTGGTGATCAGCGGCAGGAAGATCCCGAGAGCGGCGAACAGCGCCGGACTCACCTTGCGGACGAACATTTCGACCAGCTGCACGGCGGAGGCGATCACCACGATAAAGCCGATCAGGCGCAGGAACGGCACGCCGAGCGCGGTCAGCAGCAGATCGACACCACGAGTGGCCACCGCCGCGACGATCATCACGAAGGTCACTGCTGCGCCCATCCGTGCGGCGGTCGGGAGGCGGTTCGACACACCCAGGAACGGACAGATTCCGAGAAAGTAGGCCAGGACGAAGTTGTTGACCAGGCAAGCCTCGACGAGGATGGCAAAGTGTGTGCTCATGTCGCCACCTCCTTGCGCCGTCGGGCCCACGCGACCGCGAGCATCAGGGCCGCCAAGGTGAAGAACCCGCCACTGGGCAGCAGCATCACCACCCACGGCTGGAACTGGGCCGGCAGCACGGCGGCGCCGAACAAGGTTCCCGCGCCAAGCACCTCGCGCACTCCCCCGAGCGCCAGCAGCCCAACCGTGAACCCGAGCCCCATCCCGATCGCATCGACCGCGGCGCGCGCGACCGGTTGCCGCGAGGCGAAGGCTTCGGCGCGGCCGAGGATCAGGCAGTTGACCACGATCAGCGAGATGAACGCTCCGAGGGCGGCGTGGAGCTCGAGGGAGATGGCCTGGATGAGCAGGTCCGCAATGGTGACGAAAGCAGCGATCAACAGGATATAGGTGGCAATCCGCACCTGCCGCGGGACGAGGTGGCGCACCAGCGATACCAGCACACTCGAGCACACCAACACGAAGAGTGTCGCCACGCCCATCGCCAGGCCGTTGATCGCCGACACCGTTACGGCGAGCGTCGGACACATGCCGAGCAGTTGGACGAAAATCGGGTTTTCGCGAACCAGGCCGCGCAGCAGGTCGTCGGCGAGGGGAGCCCGGACTTCGGAGGTCGTGGGAGAGCTCACGGTGGGCCTCCAGGCTCCGGCGCCGGCATCTCCCGAGCCCGGGGAACCCAGGTGGCAACGCCCCGATTGACGGCTGCCACCACCGCACGGGACGAGATCGTTGCGCCCGAGATGCCGTCGATCTGCCAGAGCTCGGTCGCCGGTTCGCGTCCCGCCAGGTCGAAGCCCCGCGGGGTGCCGTCGGCGTCGAAGGTCACGACCCGATCGACCCACGCCGACAGGAACGCCTCGTCCTTGCCGACGCGGTCGCCAAGGCCCGGAGTTTCGCGGCTCTCGAGAACCCTCAGCCCCAACAACGCCCGGTCGCTCGGCGAGTAGGCGACGAGGACGCGGACTTGGTCCTGATAGCCCATCGCCGAGCTCTCGAACGCCACCCCAAGCAGGTGATCGGCCGCATCGTAGCCGGCCCACAGCTCGGCTTCGGCGGGGACCGCGGCCACCAGGCTGCCATCCCAGCGCAAACCCCGAACCGCGGTGGCCCGTGGGATCACCTCGCGGACCAAGGCCTCCTTGGCGGCAAGCCTCTTGGCAGCGATCGTCGGGGCAGTCATCTGCCAAGCGATCGCCACCAGGGCGGCGGCCAGCGCACCGAAGCCGACAAAGGCCCGGTAGAGCGGCCAGATCGGGGCCGCAGGGGAGATCGTCCCACTCATGTGGCACCTCGCGGCCCACCCAGCGGCCCGGTTCCGAACACCCGCGGCTGCCACAGCCGATCGAGCAGGGGAGACACCGCGTTGGCAAACAAGATCGCGTACATCACCCCTTCGGGCAGCCCGCCGGCGACCCGGATCACCACCACCAACACGCCGATCAGCCCCCCGTAGGCGAGTCGCCCCCGCGTCGTCATCGGCGAAGCCACCGGATCGGTCGCCATGAACACCGCTCCCAACATCAGCCCGCCCGCGCCGAGCATGAACAGCGGACTTGGGCAGCGCAAAGGCGCGATGGCATGGATCGAGGCCGACAGGACGGCTACAGTGCCCAGGATCACCAGCGGAATCGCCGGGCCGATCACCCGACGCCACAACAGATACACCCCGCCGAGCGCGAGCAGCACCGCCGAGGTCTCGCCGAGTGAACCGTTGGCGAAGCCGATCAGGAGGTTGCTGCTCGGCACCTCACTGCCGGCGAGTTTCCATTCCGACAAGGCGGTAGCGCCGCTCGTACCGTCCCACGTTGGCTGCATCAGCGGCCAGGCGAGGGTCGAGGGCGGAAGGCTCGAGAAGCGATCGGAGCCAAACGGCGCCATCCAGGTCGTCATGGCGGCGGGGAAGGCGGCCTGCAACAACGCTCTTCCGACCAGCGCGGGGTTGAAGAGGTTGGAGCCGAGGCCACCAAAGGCGACCTTGGCCACCAGCACGCCGAGAGCCGCGCCGAGCGCCGCCATCCACAGCGGCAGGCTCGGCGGCAAGGTCATGGCGAACAAGACCCCGGTGACGACCGCCGAACCGTCGGCGAGAGACCCGCCGGCGGCGGTCGAGCGACCGCGGCGCAGCCCGAGCCATTCGGCACCCATGGCTCCGGCAAGCGAGGCGGCCAGCAAGGTGAGCGCCGTTGTCCCGAAGCTCCACACCGCCCACACCAGCGCCGGCAGCGTCGCGAGCACGACATCCCACATGATCCTCTCGGTCGAACGGCGGGCGTGTGCGTGGGGAGCGGCCCGCAGCACCAGCAGCGAGGTGGACTTCATCGCCCACCCGCCGCGGCTCGGCGGCCGGCGGTGCGACGCAGGGCCCCCTTGGCCACCCGGAAGTGTTCGGTCAGGGGAATGCGCGAGGGGCACACGTAGGAGCACGCACCACACTCGAAGCAGTCGAAGAGGTGGAAGTCGTCGGCCATCCCCTGGTGATCGCCGATCGCCGCGAGTCGTCCGAGCTCGGAGGGATTCAGCGACAGGGGGCAGGCGTCGAGGCAGTCGCCGCAGCGGATGCAGGGGAGGCTTCGAGCCGTGGGTGCGGTTGCCGGAAATGCCAGGACACCCGAGGTCCCCTTCAAGATCGGCACGGCGAGGCTCGACACCGCACCGCCCATCATCGGCCCACCGAGGACCACGTGGACCTCCGGCGCCGTCAGCCCGACGGTGTCAAAGACGAACGAGAGCGGTGTGCCGATCGGCACGCGGTAGTTGCCGGGTCTGGCCACGGCCGGCCCGCTGATGGTGACGACACGCTCCTGAATGCCGCGGCCGTGGGGGAGCAGTCGGCCGATCTCGGCGGCGGTGGCGACGTTGACACTGACCACTCCCAGGGCCGATGGCAGGCCGCCGCTGGGGACTTCGCGCCCTAGCAGCGCTGCGATCAGCATCTTCTCGGCGCCCTGCGGATACTTCACCGCAACCACCTGGACCTCGAGCGGGAGCTCGCTGGGGATGGCGCTTCGCAGCGCTGCAGCCGCGTCGAGCTTGTTGGCTTCGACGCCGATCACCGCCCGTGTGGCCCCAGTCGCCTGCAGCAGGTAGCGAATACCCGTGATGATGTCCGCGGTCTGCTCGAGCATCACCCGATGGTCGGTGGTGAGGTAGGGCTCACACTCGACGCCGTTGACGATCAGGGTGTGGAGCCGGACACCGGCCGGCGGGATGAGCTTGGCGTGGGTGGGGAAGGCCGCACCACCAAGGCCAACGATGCCGGCCTCCTGGATCGCGCGAACGATGGCTTCGGGCTCGGCGTCGGAAGGGCAGGGTGTGCCTTCGATCACCTCTTGGGTGGCGTCGGGACTGGTTTCGATGACGTAGCCCTCGGTCATCGAACCGTTGGGCATCGCCACCAGAGCGAGGTCGCGGATCGTGCCGGAGACCGGAGCGTGCAGGGCAACGGCCAGAGGCTCCATGGCGCGCGCGAGCTGCACGCCGCGATCCACCCACTGGCCCCGCTTCGCCAAGGGAACCGGCGGCGCGCCGAGGTGCTGGCGCAGCGGGACGGTGATCAGCGGCGCAAACGGGAACTGCCGGATCGCGAGGGCCGCGGTCGACGCCTTGTGCTCGGCTGGATGCACGCCGTGGGCAAAGGTCGGCCGCCGGGTCTCCCAGGGCCACTGCCACCGCGTCGAGTCTCCACCTGCACTTTGCCCAAACACCAGTCCCACCCATACGAGCCTTGCCGCACAGCGCTCGCTGGAATGAGCCTAGCCGCAGGGGCAGGGAGCCGCACTATCCCAACGGGTGGCAACACCCCGTCACGCGCTCAGAGCGACTCCCGCACCCCCCTCGCTCGCAATCTTCCGATCCCTGCCCCCCGATACCCGGTACCTCTTCGACTTCCCAATACCCGATACCCAATACCCAATACCCGGTGCCTCTTCGACTTCCCAATACCCAATACCCAACACCTCTCCTCCCACTCTTGGTCCCCGGTCCCCGGCCCCCTTCAGTCTTCCATCCCCTTCAACCGCCGCAACTCCCGCCGCTCGCGCCGATCCGGCGCCGCGTCCTGCCGGGGATCGTGACGCACTCGCGCCAGCCGAGCGAGCTCGAGCAGCTCCTTTTGCTCGGGCGTGGGCTCGGGCGTGCGGTCTTCGTAGAGCAGTCGCGCTTCGGCCTTGGGGATGTGGTGCTCGGCCAACGCCACGACCCGCACCACCTGGCGCAGACCGTGGTTGCGGCTGATTACGATCTCCTCACCCGGACGGATCAGTCGATGAGGTTTCGCGCGTTGGCCCGCGACGTCGACCTTGCCGGCTTTGCAGGCATTCTGGGCCTGCGAGCGAGTCGGGAACAGGCACGCGACATCGAGCCAGATGTCGAGCCGGACGGCCTCGAGGGGTTGATCGCCCATGGAGGGGGAGAGTAGCAGGGGACCGAGCCTTCCCGCTTCCCGATAGGATCGCGCCACCTGGAGGAACCGATGGATCCCAACACCTACGAGAAGCTTGGCGTCTTCTACCTCGGGCGCGAGCTCGATCCCAACACCGGTGCCCTCGAGCCCGAGCCGTTGCTCTACCCGTCGCGCAACTTTCGCACCCACGGGGTGATCATCGGCATGACCGGGAGCGGCAAGACCGGGCTCGGGATTGGGCTGCTCGAGGAAGCCGCTCTCGACGGTGTGCCGGCGTTGATCATCGATCCGAAGGGTGACCTCGGCAACCTCGCGTTGACCTTCCCAGACCTTTCGGCGCCATCGTTCCAGCCATGGATGGATGCCGAGGAGGCGGCGCGGCAGGGCCAAAGCGTCGAGCAGCTCGCGGCGGCGACGGCAGAGCGCTGGAAGAAGGGTCTGGCCGAGTGGGGCGAGGATGGCGCCCGGATCCAGCGGCTCAAGGATGCCGCCGAAGTGGTGATCTACACGCCGGGATCGAGCGCGGGGCGGCCGGTGTCGGTGCTCGGCTCCTTCGCCTGCCCGTCGGCCGAGGTGATGGCCGACGGCGACGTCCTGCGCGAGCGCATCGCCAGCACCGCGGGGAGCCTGCTCGGGCTGCTCGGCATCGACGCCGACCCGCTGTCGTCGCGTGAGCACATTCTCCTGTCGTCCCTGCTGCAGCACACCTGGGAGGCAGGGCAGGACCTCGACCTCGCGGGCCTGGTGACCGGAATCCAGAACCCGCCCTTCTCGCGCCTCGGGGTGATGGATCTCGAAGCGTTCTTTCCGCAGAAGGATCGCTTCGGCCTGGCGATGTCGGTCAACACGCTCCTCGCCTCGCCGACCTTCGCGGCGTGGCTCGAAGGCGACCCGCTCGACATCGACCAACTGCTCTACGGTCCGGACGGGAAACCGCGGCTGGCAGTGTTGTCGATCGCCCACCTGTCGGATCGCGAACGGATGTTCTTCGTCACCCTGCTCCTGGCCCAGCTGCTCGGCTGGATGCGTTCCCGACCCGGCACCGAAAGTCTGCGCGCGTTGCTCTACATGGACGAGATGTTCGGTTTCCTGCCGCCGCTCGGCGAGCCTCCGAGCAAGCGGCCGCTGCTGACACTGCTGAAGCAGGCTCGCGCGTACGGTGTGGGGCTGGTGCTGGCGACGCAGAATCCGGTCGACCTCGACTACAAGGCGTTGTCGAACTGCGGCACCTGGATGATCGGGCGACTGCAAACCGACCGCGACCGCGATCGCGTGCTCCAGGGTTTGCCGCAGCAGGACGCTGCAACCCGCGACCTGTTCAACAAGCTCGACAAGCGCGTGTTCCTGCTGCACGACGTCAACGCCGACGCCCCGCGGCTGTTCCGCTCGCGCTGGGCGATGAGTTACCTCAAAGGTCCGCTGACCCGGCCCGAGATCACGCGCCTCCAGCCCAAACAACCGTCGCCGGTAGGGCCGGGCCCGGCGGCGACGCCAACCGCTCGGGCCAGTGCGACGCCGGAGCGGGCGAGCCGGCCGGTGCTCGACCCCTCGATCCCGTGTTTCTACCTCCCAGCCGCGCCGACCCGCGACGCCTACGAACCGGTGATCCTTGGCGCCGCGGCGATCAGCTTCGTCGATCGGCGCCGCGGCGTCGACACCACCCAGGAGGTGTTGCTCGCGACCGAGTTGCCGGAGTTGCCTCACGGCCCCGACTGGGGCAGGGCCGAGGAGCTCGACGTCGACGCCGATCGGCTCGACCGCGACGAACGCAACCCCGGCGCCTACGCGCCACTGCCGGCCGGTGCCGGGGATCCCAAGCTGTGGCGCACGTGGGAGCGCGACCTCGCCGATGCCCTCTATCGCGGCCGCACCCTGGCGATCCCGAGTTGTGCGGCCCTCGGTCTGGTGGGCGCGCCGGCGGAGGACGAACGCAGCTTCCGCATCCGCATGCGCGACCTCGCGCGCGAGAAACGCGACGCCGAGGTCGAAGCGCTGCGCACCAAGCTCGACGCCAAGGTCCGCACCATCGAAGAACGCATCGCCAAGGCTCGGCAACGCCTCGCCAAGGAGCAGGAAGACGTGGACCAGAAGCAGCGCGACACCTGGATGTCGGTGGGTGCCTCGGTCCTCGGTGGGTTGCTCGGCGGCCGTCGGCGCGGGTTGTCGTCGGTGACGAGTGCGCTCGGCAAGGCGTCGAAGATCAGCGACGAAAAAGCCGACGTGGCACGGGCCGCCGACGACGTGGCGCGCCTCGAGGCCGAGCTGCAGCGGCTCCGCGACGAGACCGAAACCCAAGCGGCCGAGATCGCGCAGCGGTGGGATGCCGACCTGCTGCCGATCGAAAAGGTCGAGATCGCCCCGCGCAAGAGCGACGTGAGGGTCAAGTTCCTGGCCCTCGGCTGGCGGTGAGACGGAGTCGTGCATCCAATTCACGTCATTGGCGTTGGTCTCGGCGCGACGGTCCTGATGGATCTTTGGAACCTGTTTCTGAAGCGCGCCTTCGGTATCCCGTCGCTCAACTTCTGCTTCTTGGGCCGCTGGATTCGGCACATGCCCTCGGGCAAATTCCGGCACTCCAACATCGCGCTGGCTCAGCCGAAGCCGCTCGAATGCTCCCTCGGTTGGTGCGCCCACTACCTGATCGGCTTGGTCATGGGTGCGACTTTCGTGCTCCTGGCGGGCGATTGGATCGTTGCGCCCACCGTTCTGCCGGCACTAGCGTTCGGCGCCGTCACGGTGGTGTTGCCATTCCTGGTACTTCAGCCCGCGCTCGGCTTTGGCGTGGCCTCTGCGCGAACCAAGAGCCCAGCGGCAGCCCGCCTCAAGAGCCTCGCGACACACTCGGTGTTCGGCTTTGGCCTCTACCTTTCGGCCCAGGCGATCTCATATCTGATGCGTCTCGCCGCTGACCATTTGTAGCACCGGCCTGCGCCTGATGGCTGGCGCTTCGACCACCGAGGGCGCGACAGGGATTCGAGGGGAGTGAGAAGTTGGAAGCGATCGATGCCTTCGGAACCGGCATGTTGAGCAGCCTCGCGGCGCTTGTCGTCGCTCTGGCCGGCTTCTACTTCTTGGCCCTTGGTGTGTTGGCTTTCACAGCGCCAGCGCGCGTTTCGGGCTTTCTGATGGGCTTTGCGTCCTCCGCGTCGACGCACTACCTCGAGCTGGTAGTTCGGGTGATCGTTGGTGCGGCATTCATCCTCACAGCGCCGGTCGTTCCGCTCTCGGTCGTCTTTGCCTGCTTCGGTTGGGTGCTCGTCGGTACCACAGCGGTGCTGTTCCTCGTTCCGTGGAAGGTGCACCGCAGGTTCGCCGAGCGCGCCGTTCCCGAGGCGCTTCG
Organism: uncultured Thermoanaerobaculia bacterium; assembly: GCA_964599475.1. GTDB lineage: Bacteria > Acidobacteriota > Thermoanaerobaculia > Multivoradales > CAZRFU01 > CAZRFU01. The sequence goes on along the minus strand of CAZRFU010000030.1, from coordinate 13,282 downwards.
GTACCTCCCGCTCGTCGGCGTGGCGTCACTCGTGCTCGGAGCCTTCGTTCTCTGGTCGGTGGTGCGATCGGCTACCGGCTGAGCACGCGGCCGGCCGACCGTCCGATCAGCATCGCGCGCGGCCGCGGGAGTGGAAATCGCCGAGTAGCCGTCAGCCTCGTCGGGCCGAGCGTTTCGATATCCTCCCGCCACGGCGCTCCGACCCTTCCGAGGCCCGGTCGGCGAAGCGCAGCCCAGCCACCACAACCGGTCGAGCCCATGAAGACTCAGTACTACACGGCCACCAGCCTCGACGGCTTCATCGCAACCGAGGACGACTCAATCGACTGGCTCTTCCCGCTCGGTGACCTCGACGACACGAGCTACCCGGCCTTCATCGCTGGTGTCGGCGCACTGGCTATGGGATCGGCCACGTACGAGTGGATGCTGCGTCATGCGCAGACCGTCGCAGCCGAGACCGGCTCGGCCTGGCCTTACACCCAACCCGCGTGGGTCTTCACGACGAGAACGCTGCCTGCGGTTCCGGGGGCCGATCTGCGCTTCGCGAGCGGCGACGTTCGAGAGGTGCACGCGGCCATGCGCGCAGCGGCCGGATCCAAGAACATCTGGATCGTTGGTGGTGGCGATCTTGCGGGTCAGTTCTACGACGCGGGCCTTCTGGACGAAGTCATCGTTCAAGTAGGTTCGGTCACCCTTGGGCAAGGGAAGCCGCTGTTCCCGCGCCGGCTCACGAACCCGCCACTGGCCCTGGTTTCGGTCAGGCAGGTCGGCTCGGGCTTTGCCGAGCTGCGCTATGAGGTCCCCAGGGGTGAACCGGGGGAGCGATGAACGCCGCCTACGCCGTGCTCGATCTCGAAACGAGCGGCTTCTGCGCCGCGACGGATGCGATCCTCGAGATCGCGGTGGTGCACTGGTCGCCCGGGGACCAACCCCAGCTGGTCTTCGAGACGCTCATCGACCCGCAAGGTCGGTTTGGTCTCGACGAGCTCCACGGCATCGGCCGTGAGGATCTGCACGCGGCACCGACCTTCGGCGAAATCGCCGCCGACCTGTGGAATGCCTGTGCCGGCCGCGTGCTCGTGGGCCACAACGTCGAGGCGTGTGACCTGCCGTTCCTCGCGAACGCCTACCATCGCCTCGGTGCCAGGTTCGCGCCGCCGGGCTTGTGCACGATGGCGCTCGATCGCCACATCCGCGGCGGTGGAAAGAGTCGCTCGCTCGACGCCGTTGCCTCGGATATCGGCCTTGGCCGCCGCGGCAGTCGCCACGTGGCGGCCGACGATGCCGTCATCACCGCATGGGTGCTCGAGCATCAGCTCGAGCGGCTCGGGCCCGCAGGCCTGCCGGAGCTCGCCAGGCCACCGCTCGGTCCCATCGCCACCGCCGGCCAGTCGCGGCGCCGTGCCCGCTCCGGCCTTTCCGGGTTACTCGATCGCAAGCTCTTCGCCAGCGGCGACGGTGCCCCGGTCGGCGACGCTACGACGCTCTACTGGCAGGGCCTGCTCACCGCCATGGCCGACTGCCAGGTCGACCTGGCCGAGCTCGCTGTGCTGCGCACCCTGCGCGAGGACGTGCCCGAGCACCAGGCGCGGGCAGTCCACGCATCGGTGCTCGCAACCCTCCTCGCCGGCTGTGCGATCAACGGTCGTGTCGACGACGACGAGGCCGAAACCATCGACCACGCCATGCGGATCCTCGGCATGCTCGGCTGGGTGCCCGGACAAGAACCGGCGTCAGGCCGCCGTGAGCGGGACGCGTGACACGTTGTCGAGCCGGACTTGTTGCTTGGCGTGCCAGAGGTCGTGGTTGGCCTGAAGACCCAGCCAAGACTCGGCCGAACGTCCCAGGGCCTTCTCCAATCGCAGCGCCATCTCCGGACTCACGCCGCTCGCGCCCCTGAGAACGCGGTTCAGGATCGAAGGCGAAACACCAAGTTTGCCGGCGAGCTCGCGGCCGCTCAGCCCATTGGGCTGGAGGTAGGCTGCAGCGATGAACTCGCCGGGGTGCGGGGGGTTGTGCATAGCCATCAGTGATAGTCCTCGTAGTCGAGAATGAATGCATCGCCGTCCCGAAACGTACCATGGAGCGCAACGCGCAACGGCAGCGAGGCGCCACACAGCGTCGCTCGTCGCGGTTGACCGCCACCACCTCCACGGCGAGGGATCGCAGTACGCCGGCCCACCGGTACCGACCGGCGGTCAGCGAATCCGGGCAGGGCGGCTCGCAGCCATCCAGGGCTCGCTGGCACCATGAGACCAGCTGGCGTCTCCATAGGGCCGGGGAACCGCCCCAGCCGGCCGGTTGCGCCGGCCGGTCTTGATCAGACTCGCGCTCGGCTGGCGGAACCGGGAACCGACGAGTCACGGTCGGCGGCTCGCCTGCGCTTGGTCGTGAGGTCGTGCGCTCCGCTACGCTCGGTTCCGAGGTCGGGCACTCCCGACCTCGCTGCACGCGCGCGCGCCGCCTCGTCGGTGGCCACCGTGTCACCCTCGACTGCGCGACGCGCGACGCCGCTGCGCACACGACCTCACGCCTGGACGCTCCGGCTCGGCGACCGACTGGTGTCAGCCTTCACCCACGTGTTCGCCAACGGAACCGACCGCCACTCTGCTCGACCGCCTGGGCTCTCGGCCCAAGTCGGCGTCTGCGGCGGGCAGCGACGTGGCAGACCGTCGGGTGACGGTGGGCAGCAGTGCCCAGCCGCTCCCTCCGCGGGTAGACTGTCGCCAGGAGGTGATCATGGACCCTGCCCTCGTCAGTCGCGATCCGGAGATCATGAGCGGCGCTCTGTGCTTCGCCGGAACTCGGGTCCCCGTGAAGAACCTGTTCGACTACCTCGAAGGGTCGTCCTCGCTGGAGGACTTCTTGGAGGACTTTCCCTCGGTCTCGCGCGAGCGCGCCGTGGGTATCCTGGAAGCCGCTGGCGAGCGCCTACTTGACGAGTGCGGGCGGCCCGCTTGCGCCGGCCACTCTCTTCGCGCTCCGTATCGACCGTCAGCCAGGGGCGCCGGTCGGGGCGCCACCAGGCGGACTCGAAGGTAGCCGCCGTATGAAGACTACGGACCAGCGCGCGAGCGATGGCCGACTGACAGGGTTCACGGTGAGCAATCTCTTCCTCGGTCGCCATGGAGTACCGAGAGTCGTGGCCACGATCCCAGGGGTCGTGATTCGGAGGAAGCAGAAGCGATTTGTGCTGTTCGCACCCGACGATTTCTGCGAGTTCGTCGTTGAGGGGAAGACGTTCCTTGTCATCGAACCCTTCGGGGATAGCAGCGAGTACTGCGTTATAGCCGAACCGCCGGAAGAATCCGCCCAGCTCGCAAGGGTCCGTGATGCCTTTGCGCGCCATCGACCATTCCTGGGCTGGTTTAGCGGCCAACACCACCACGGATCCGTCTTGTGAAGACTCGCCACGCGGATCATGGGACTCGATAGTGCGCACGGAAGACCGGTTCGAAATCCCGGAGCTTGAGGTCATCGGCCGGTTCACATGCCTCGCCGCCCCGGTCCAAGCCGAGGGCAGCGTAGCCTCGAGCGCGTTCTTCTTCCGAGCGAGGCATGAAGGGTGGTCGTTCGCGGTGGCGCCCTCTCCCTCCGTTGATCCGGCCGACATCAGGCACCCCACGCAGGGGTTCTTGCGCGAGGGAATCTACGGCTCCACGCGGTCGGAAGCCAGTTGGATGACGCTGGCCGACGCGCGCGACATCATCGAGCGCTGCGCCCGCGAGTTCCTGCACCAGCTCCCACCTGGCCCGCCCGCTGGTTCGGCTGGCTGAAGAATCCCTGACCTCCAGCAGGTCGGCTGAGTGAGCAGCCGAAGCCGCCTGGCCGGGGATTATGGCGCGGCCGCCGTCTTCCGTAGGGGCCGGGGAACCGCCCCAGCCGGCCGGTTGCGCCGGCCGGTCTTGATCAGCCTCGCGCGCGGCCGATCTTGTGCCAAGCACCTGACAGCGTTAGCCTGCACGCCATGCGCATCGCGTCACGCCACATGCCCAAGTACCGACCCGAGCCCATCGGGCTGCTGGGTGGGATCATCCTTGCTGCACTGGCTAGCCCTTTCGTCTACCTGGTCGTCGCGAAACCAGCCGCCGGCGCAGTGTTCATCGGGATCTTCCTGGTCTGGTACGTGTTGGCTCGTCCTGGCATGAGGCGCCAGGAGGAACAGCTTCGCAGGCTGGCGGCAGCACGCGAGGGCCAATCGATCGGTGACTTCGCACGGGCGTTCGATCTCAGGGCTGTCGACCCGTGGGTCGTCCGCGCCGTTTATGAACAAGTCCAGGGGCAGCTCGTGCACATTCACCCGGCGTTCCCGCTGCGCGCGGACGACAGGCTCAAGGAGGATCTCCACCTCGACGACGACGACGTGGATATGGACGTGGCGCTCGAAGTGGAGCAACGCACCGGCAGGAGCCTGGACGGTGCCGGCACGAACCCGCACTTCGCCTCGGTGCAAACCGTTCGCGACCTCGTAATGTTCTTCCAAGCCCTCCCGAAGCGCGACGTGGCCTGATTCTTCGCTCGCGCTGACCCGCTACGACCCAGCTTGGACTATCCCAGTGGAGAACCGCAAATGAACAAAGTGACGCCGTTTCTCATGTTCAACGACCAGCTCGAAGCGGCGATCGAGCTGTACACCTCGATCTTCCCGGACTCCGAAGTGCGTCACGTCGCCCGCACGGGTACCGACGGCCCGATCAATTCCGCCGAGTTCATCGTTGGTGGTCAACGCTTCATGGGCTACAACGGTGGTTCGTACTTCAGTTTCTCGGAAGGCGTTTCGCTTTCCGTGGATTGCACGGATCAGGCTGAAGTGGACGAATACTGGGACAAGCTCGTCGAGGCAGGCGCGACGCCCACGCAGTGCGGTTGGATCAAGGACCCCTTCGGCCTTTCGTGGCAAATCGTCCCGCGCCGATTCACCGAGCTGATCGCGGATCCCGACCCGAAGAAGGTGAAGGCCGTGATCGACGCGATGATGACCATGGTGAAACTCGACGTGGCCGAGCTCGAGAGGGCTTCTCGCGAGGCGTAGCGCACGACTGACCCCTTGCGGATGATTGGGTTTGCCGCAGCTATACTGCTTGCAGAAGGCGCGCTGGCCTCGCAGCTGAACCTCTGGCTGGTCAACCCTTGGCAATACGCGATGAAGGTAGTCTTGGGGGGGCCGGAGTTCGAGGGAAGCGGCGAGCGTTCTGCTTGGCAAATCGCCTGAGCCCACAACCACGAACACCTCTCGGGCGGAATGGCTTGGTGGCACCTGTCGGGTGCATCCCTGACGATCTGGGTTACGCGACACTGGTCGGGCGATCAGATTGCTGCGGCCCTCATACGGGACGGGCTCTGCGTAGAGACGCCAAAGACACCGCAGGCGGTCGCCGAGCCGAAGCGGATCAGACGTGAGGTCGTGTGCGCAGCGGCGTCGCGCGCCGCGCAGTCGAGCGCGACACGGTGACCACAGTTGGTCCGGCGCGCGCGCGTGCAGCGAGGCCATTCCTTCCCAGGACCACGGAGCCGAGCGAAGCGGAGCGCACGACCTCACGACCAAGCGCAGGCGAGCCGCCGACGGTGGTCTTCAGTGGCTGGGGGGACAAAGACGGTGCGCGCTTCCACGCGCACCTGGGGCGCTTCCGCTGCCCCTACGTCGGAGGGAACGGTACCAGCCGGCACTGTCGCAGAGCCCACCGAGACATCGGGACGGTCATCCCGCCAACAAGGTCGCGCTTCGGAGAATTGGTCGTCAGTGGCTGGGGGGACGAGGATGGCGAGCGCTGCCACGCGCACCTGGGGCGCTTCCACTGCCCCTACACAGAGGGAACCCGAGCTGCAGGTGGCTTACGCAGCGCTGCTGCCGGCAGCCCGAACGGCGGCGTAGTGGCGGGCGTCGGCGGCTGCGAGGCGGCGGTTGATCATTCTGCCGGCGAAGGCTTTGAACGCGCGGCGCTTGAGCTCCTTGAACGGGTAGGAGCGCGACGACAGCGAAGCACACTCTTCCGGCAACATCACCAGGCTGACGTGGACGTTGGGCGCGCAGCCGATCGGCAGACCTTGTTCCATGCAGGCTTCCCACAGCCGCGCGTAGACCGGGACGAGATCTTCGGTGCGGGGTGGGGGAGCGTCGGCGAGGTCGGTGCCGACCAGGGGGCGGAAGACACACACGGTGGGGATCGCGCCGACCGAGGTGATCCAGTTGATCGCCTCGATCGACGACTCCGGCGGCTCGAGCCCGGCGATGATCTCACCGTTGGTGACCCACGGTTCCGAACGCGGGCCTTTGGCCCCGAGCTTGGCGCAGTATTCGATCGCCGCAAGGTAGTGGTCGAGGCCGTATTCGTCGTGTTTGCCTGGACAGATTTCCTGGAACAGCTGCCGATCCCAGATCTCGAAGCAGAAGGAGACACGGTTGACGCCGAGCTCGCGCAACTCGTCGTAACGCGACAAGTCTCGGTGGGGTGGCGTTTGCACGCCGATCATCAGGCCGGTTTCGGCCTTGATGCGCTTGATGAAGGGGATGAGGATGTCGAGATAGGTGTCGCCTTCGTAGTGGCCGGTGTTGAAGTCGACGTAGGTGATGCCGGAGCCGAGGCGCGCGGCGTGGATCACCTCCATCACCTCGTCGAGAGACTTGTCGTCGGCGTCGTCGATGCCGAGGTTGAGCCCGACCGAGCAGAACTTGCAGTTGACCTTCTGGGGCTTCTGGGTCCAGTACTCGCAGACCTTGGCCTGGTAGATGCCGAGGTAGGTGCCCTGGAGAGTGCCGATCTGGGTCATCTTCTTGCCGCTGGCGGTGTTTTCGTCGTACCAGTCCGGGCGGGGCGACAGCTGCACTTCCGTAACAGGGCTGCCGTCGAGATCGATCCACCAGCGGCCCTGGCGGCGATGGACCTCGTAGGGGGAGAGTTGAGCAAACGGCTCCGACACCGGGATGTTGGTCCACAGTCCCCCGGGCAGGATCACCTCGAGGCCACTGCCGAGGCCGGCCCGCGTGCGCAGGATCTTGCGACCACCGTCTTCTTCGACGTAGGCGGTGTCGCCGATGCGGGCGCCTTTGCAGTAGAGGTCGAGCTTCAAGAGAGCGGGGTTGGAGCGGAGCTGTTCGAGCACGATGGAGGATCCTCGGGGTTGCAGCGCGGTCGTCATGGGGTCGAGCCTAGAGGCTGGCCGTCATCAGATCTTTGCGCGAGCGCAAAGACCCGACGCCACCCGCGCGGGTAGGGTGAGTGCACCCACGGAGGAGTATGGTGATGAGGTGGCTCGACGACCCAGCTAGCGGTACTCAGGTGACTCGATGACGACTGCGGCAGTACCAGCCCCGACGTTCACCGCCCGTTGGTCGCGCCCCGGCGAGGGAGCTGTCGGCGTGTTCGAGCGCACTCGTTGGCACCATCTCGACACCGCGATCCGCAGTGCCGGCGGCGAGATCGTGTTCGAGCAGGCTGACGTCGAGGCGCCGGCGGCGTGGTCGGAGCTGGCGGTGCGGATCGTGGCGAGCAAGTACTTTCGCGTCGGTGCCGACGGGCTGCGCGAGCAGAGCGTGCGCCAGCTGGTCAGCCGGGTGGTCGAGACGATCGGCACCTGGGCGGAGCAGGACGGGTACGTCCCGGCCGGCACCGGCGCGGACCTTGCCGCCGAGCTCGCGGTGCTGATGCTGGAACAGCGGGCGAGTTTCAATTCTCCCGTGTGGTTCAACGTCGGCGCCGAGTCGCGCCCGCAGTGCAGCGCCTGTTTCATCCTCGGTCTCGAGGACGACATGGCCTCGATTCTGCGCCTCGCCCAGACCGAGGGGATGTTGTTCAAACACGGGTCCGGCGCCGGCTGCAATCTCTCCCACCTGCGCGGCTCGGCTGAGGCTCTCTCGGCCGGGGGGACGGCGTCGGGTCCGCTGCCGTTCCTGCGTGGCCTCGACGCCCTCGCCGGTGCGATCAAGAGTGGTGGCCGCACCCGGCGCGCGGCCAAGATGGCGATCCTCGACGACGATCATCCCGATCTCCTGGCCTTCGTCGCGTCCAAACGAATCGAGGAAGCCAAGGCCCGCGCCTTGATCGCGGCTGGCTGGGACGGGGGCTTTGCCGCCAGTGGAGGAGCCTACGAGAGTCTCGGATTCCAGAACGCCAACCACTCGGTGCGGGTCTCGGACGCTCTGCTCGAGGCAGCCGAGCGGGGTGACGACTGGGCGCTGCGGCAGCGGATCGACGGCGCGGTTGCCGAGAGTGTGCCGGCGCGCGAGGTTCTGCATCAGATCGCCGCCGCGGCGTGGGACTGTGGGGATCCCGGCTTGCTCTACCGCGGCACGATCGACAGTTGGCACACCTGCCCGGCCGGCGGGCCGATCCGCGCGAGCAACCCCTGCGCCGAGTTCCTCTTCCTCGACGACACCGCCTGCAACCTCGCCTCGCTCAATCTGCTGCGGTTCTGGGATCCAGCGCTCGGCTTCGACGTCGAGGGCTTCGTGCACGCGGTTGAGGTGTTGGTGTTGGCGCAGGAGGTCCTGGTCGATCGGGCGAGTTATCCGACCCCCGCGATCGCCGAAAACAGCCGCCGCTACCGCCCGATCGGCCTGGGTTTCGCCAATCTCGGCGCGTTGTTGCTGGCGGCGGGATTGCCGTACGACTCCGTCGCCGGGCGCTCGGCCGCCGCCGCGATCGCCGCGCTGTTGACCGGCGCGGCCTACCGCACCTCGGCGCGAATCGCGGCGGTTCGTGGACCTTTCGAGGCCTTCGGCGAAAACCGGTCGAGCGTGCTCGGGGTGCTCGAACGCCACCGCTCGGCCCTCGAGCATCTCGACCTCGACGGGACGCTGGCACCGCCGATCGCGAGCTACGCCAAGGGGGTGTGGCTCGAGCTGGTGCAAGAAGCCGAGGTTCACGGCGTCCGCCACGCTCAGGTCACGGCTCTGGCGCCGACCGGGACGATCGCGTTCATGATGGACTGCGACACCACCGGGGTCGAGCCGGAGCTGGCGCTGGTCAAACACAAGCAGCTGGTCGGTGGGGGGTCGCTGCGGCTGGTCAATCGCACGGTGGCCCGCGCGCTCGAGGCTCTCGGGTATACGCCCGATCAACGCGACGCTCTTGTCGCCCACCTCGAGCGTGAGGGCACCCTCGAGCACGCAAGCGAGCTCGACCCGCAGCACCTACCGGTCTTCGACTGTGCGCTGCCGGTGCAGCCCGGCGGGCGGGCGATCGCGCCGCGGGGGCACCTGCTGATGGTGGCAGCGCTGCAACCGTTCGTCTCCGGCGGCATCAGCAAAACCGTCAACGTGCCCCAGGACACCTCGGTCGACGCCATCGTCGAGCTCTACCTCGACGCCTGGCGCGCCGGGCTCAAGGCGCTGTCGGTCTACCGCGACGGCTGCAAGGGCAGCCAACCGCTGACCGCGGGGACCGGTGCTCAGGCCGCCACCGCTGCTCCGACTGCGGCGGCGACGTCCACCGGCGCTGGTTCGCCGCGACGACGGCGCCTGCCGGTCGAGCGCCCGGCGCTGACCCACAAGTTCCGCATCGGCCCCCACAAGGGTTATGTGACCGTTGGGCTGTTCGAGGACGGCTCGCCCGGGGAGATCTTCCTGGTGATGTCGAAGGAAGGCTCGACCATCGCCGGACTGCTCGATGCTCTCGCCACCACGGTGTCGCTGGCGTTGCAACACGGCGTGCCGTTGTCGGTGCTGGTCGACAAGCTGACCCACACCCGCTTCGAGCCGTCCGGCTTCACCGGCTTTGCGCCGATCCCCTTCGCACGATCGGTGACCGACTACCTCTTCCGCTGGCTCGGTTGGCGCTTTCTCAAGGGCGAGGAGCGCCAACGGCTGGTGGTCGAGACCAGCCTCGAGGACTCGGCCTCGTCGGCGACCGCGGCCGAGCTTAGCCCGATCGCGGCGCTCGACGCGCCGATCTGTCACGTCTGCGGCGCGCTGATGGTGCCGGCCGGAACCTGCTACCGCTGCGGCGAGTGTGGAGCGAGCAGTGGCTGCGGCTGAGCTGCGTAGCGATCCGGCGAGCCGGGCGGCGCGGGGTTGGCGTTCGCGTCTCGCGGCAGCCGTCGTCGCCGGCCTGGTGATCCAGTCGATCACCGGCCTGTGGCTCGAGCTCGCGGCGTTCGATCGCTGGGCCGAGGTGCAGATGCTGCTGCACACCGCGGTTGGCCTTGTGCTGGTGGGGCCGCTGGTGTGGTACCTGGCGCGCCACGTGCGGACCTGGGGCAGCCAGCGCTCGACGGCGGAGTCGGTGTTGGGCTGGATCCTCGCCGGGGCGACCCTGGTGCTGGTGGCAAGTGGCTTGGTGTTGACCTGGCAGTCGTGGTTCGGTCCGCGAATTGGCCGCTGGTGGCATCTGGCGCATTGGGCCCTCGGCTTGGGATTGCCGCTGGTGCTGCTGGCGCACCTCGTCGGCGCGTGGCGTCGTCGCGCGCAGGCTGGAGGAGCGGCGGAGATCCGTGACACCATCCGGGCCGGGGCCTGGACGCTGTCGGGACGCCTGGTCGGTGCCGTGGCGGTGGCGGGCCTGCTGGTGATTGCAGTCCGTGCGGCCATTCCCGAAGGCATGGTGGCGACCGCTCTGCCGGCCGACTACTCGTTGCCCGAATACGCGCAGGCGTTCGACGAGTACCGCGGCAGCCCCTTTGCGCCGAGCTTCGCGCGCACCGACCACGGCGGCTTGATCGTCGGCGACACCCTAGCGGGGTCCGAGAGCTGCGGCACCGCCGCGTGCCACTCGGAGATTCTCCAGGAGTGGTCGCCTTCGGCGCACCGATTTTCGGCGATCAACGACCCATTCCAGGCGGTGCAGAAGGCGTTTTCGCTCGACCGTGGGCCCGCCGAGACCCGCTACTGCGGCGGCTGCCACGACCCGATTTCCTTGTTCGCCGGCGCCAAGGATCTGCACAACCTCGAGCTCTCGGCACCCGGGATGGTCGAGGGCATCTCCTGCCGCGCCTGCCACTCGATTGCCGCCGTCGATCGCCGCGGCAACGCCGACTACGTCATGGTCGCGCCACGCCCCTATCTGTGGGAAGGGCAAGCGGGCTGGCGCAAGCAGGTCTCGGACTTCCTGATCCGCTCGGCGCCGCAACGCCACCTCGAAGACTACGACCGCCCGGTGTTGCGGACGCCGGAGTACTGCGGCGCCTGCCACAAACAGTTCATCCCCGAAGCCCTCAATCGCTTCGGCTTCGTCGAGGGGCAAAACCAGTTCGATGAATGGCGGCGCTCCCATTGGCATTCGGAGGAGCCGGAGGTCGATCTCAGCTGTCGTGACTGCCACATGCGGCTGGTCGAGTCGGACGACCCGTCGGCGGGGGAGCGCAACGACCGTTGGCGCGAGGGCGACGATCGGCGCCACCGCCACCACGGCTTCATCGCCACCAACGCCTTCATGGCCGAGGTGTTGCAGTTCCCGGGCTGGGAGCGCCACGTCGAGCTGACCGAGGAGTGGATGCGGGGCGAAACGGTGATCCCCGAGATTGCGCACCTGTGGCCGGAGGGGCCGGTGGCGGCGCTGGTGCTCGAGGCTCCGGCCGAGGTCGAGCGAGAAGGGGAGGTGTTGGTCCGCATCGTGGTCCAAAACCGCAAGGCCGGGCACAACTTCGTCACCGGCCCGCTCGACTTCGTCCGCTCGTGGATCTACCTCGAAGCGCTCGATGCGAGCGGCACCCGTCTGGCGGAGTTCGGCGCGATCGATCCGAGTACCCAGGAGATCCTCGACTCCGGGGAGGACGTGCATCGCCTCGGCAACGCGCGCGACGAAGGCACGCTGGTGCTCGAAGCGATGCCGATCGACGAGCACGGCGAGATCCTCGACCGGCATCAGCTGTGGCGCTCGGCCGGGGGGCTCGGCAAACGGGTGATCTACCCCGGTACCGCCGATGCCCAGAGTTACCGCCTGCGCCTTCGGGGTGACGAGGTCGGCCCGATCACCATTCGAGCCGAGCTGCGCTATCGCCGCTATCGCCAGGACTTCCTCGAGCTGATGGTGCCGACGCTGGCGACCGCCTCGGGCCGCATTCAACGCACCACCGTTCAGGCCAAAGCCGAAACTGCCATCGCGATCGGGCCCGCCAGCAGTGGCTAAAGCTCCGCCAACGCGTCGCCAGCGCCGACAACGACGGGTTTGGTGGGTGAGTGGCTCGAGTCTCGTCCTGCTGCTGACCGTCGGCGTGATCCTCGAACGGCGGCGCGACACCGACCTCGCTGAAGTGGGAGGGGCCGTCACCGCCGGGGAGATCGCCGTCGAGCGCCCGGAAGCAGCGCCGGCGCTGCACTTCGCCGACGTCACGGCGGAGGTGGGCCTCGGCGGGGTGCCGCAGTTGCCGCGGCAGCGTTTGCTGGCGGAGGACACCTCCGGCGGCTTGGCGTGGGGTGACGTCGACGGCGATGGCCGGCCGGACCTCTTCGCCGCGGGCGTCGCGCCGCCGGCGGGAGGCTCGGGGCGGCTGGGGCGCCTGTGGCAGAACCTGAATGGAACGTTTGTCGATCGCACCCTCGACGCCGGCCTGCTCGCCGCGGACTGCCTCGGCATGGGGGCGAGTTGGGTCGACGAGGACCAGGACGGCCGCCTCGATCTCTTCGTCACCTGCCAGGGGCCGAATCGTCTCTATCGCAACCTCGGCGACTGGCGCTTCGAGGAGGTGGCCGCGGCGGTGGGATTGGCCGATCCGGCGTGGGCGACCGGCGCCGCCTGGGCCGACTACGACCGCGACGGCGACCTCGATCTCTACCTCGCAAGCTACGTCGACCCGAGTGCGGCGGAGGAGGGGCCGGTGTCCGCCGAGGGAGCGTGGGAGGGAATGCCCTTTTCCCTCAACCCCAACGCCTTCGATGCGGTCGACAACCGCCTCTACCGGCGCGAAGCCGATGGGCGTTACGTCGACGTGGCGCTGCCGAGTGGCGTGTCGAATCCTGGTGGACGTAGTCTCGGCGTGGCGTGGATCGACCTCGACGGCGACGGGTGGCTCGACCTGGTGGTCAACAACGACGTGTCCCCCAATGCGATCTTCCGCAGCCTCGGCGACCTCGGGGACAACGAGGTGTTGTTCGAGGACGTGTCGGCGGCGATGGGTGCGGCCGATCCTCGCGGCTCGATGGGGCTCTGCATCGGGGACTTGGGCGCCGGGCGTTTTCCTCCGGACGGACTGCCGGATCTGTTCATCACCCATTGGGTCGCTCAGGAGAACGCCTTCTACCAACTGACCCAGACCCAGCGCGGGCTCGAGGTGCGCGATCGCACGCGGGTCTTGGGACTGGGCGAGATTTCGCTCGAGATGGTGGGGTGGGGGTGTGGCATCACCGACC